>JABLXL010000032.1 GCA_013178005.1 Actinomycetota bacterium | reverse complement strand
CAAAGCAAAGGTTAGAGGCGGGGGGACAGTCTTCCTTCAACTGTCCCGCTTTTTCCCGGGAATTCCCCTTGCTCATTCCAGGGAATTTTGGTTGCTCATTTCAGGGAATTTCAGTGTACGAAAAACACACTCGAGGCTTGCGCCCATGCGCGACTTCGCCTGGCTGGTGAAAAGGCACAAGAAAGGCATCCTCAACTACTTCCGAGCAAGGGTCACCAACGCTTCCGTGGAGGGCATGAACCGCAAGGCCAAGGTGGTCAGCCAGAGGGCTTACGGCTACGGGTCCGTCCCCACTTTCCAGCTGGCCTTATATCATGTATTAGGTGACCTCCCAATGCCGGAAACGACCCACAAATTCTTATGAGGAGCTTCATTCTTAAATGATTTTGGACTTCTTCGTCTGCCTTCTTGAAGAGATAATCTCTTGCTTTCACCCAAGCCCAAAGGTTGTCGTCGATCCTCTTTATCTCTCTGCGAACCTCTTCAGAACAGAATACGACATCTTTTCTCGCAAGCTCATCGATGATATCCCAATAATCAGGACACTTATCCATCGAATAATAGGAATTCCATGGTTCAATCAACACACAAGTATCCAACGAATATCTTCGTCTAGCCATTTGCGAAGGCTCCTCTAAATCGGCCTTCTGTATGCATATTCCGCAATCCCCTTAAAATACCCTATCTTTCTGCCAAGCAAATATGAAGCATCGGCTCCGGATATCACACCATTTTGATATGCTGAAAGCACAGTTTGCGTAAACGAGCGACCATATTGAACTACAGTCATAAGATTTGGTGGCACAAATCCGCCACTTGCGCGTCTCGTTGCTTTAAACTCTATCCATCTATCCATGTATATCTTGCGAAGATATTTATATTTCTCATCGTCGATAATTCCTATGTCTAGCAGACGGCGAGCTATTACTTCCTCGCTCACTTTGAATCGTTTAGAGGTTTCCTCGATCTTTTCCTCGATTGATTCGGCAAACGATTTTTCAGCCCATAGCTCATTAAATACGCCGGGTTCAACGAGGACCAATCCTGCCACTCGGTTGCAAAAGACCTCTATCCTCATTGTTTTCGATTTGCTTCTTGCTTCGAGTTGCTCGAGGTTCGATACGCCGCTTTCATTGAGCCATAGATGCGCCAGTTCATGAACAAGAGTGAACATCTGGCCAGCGGTTGCATCTTCAGAGTTGATGAATATGAAAGGAGCATACGGATCCGCTATGGCAAAACCTCGCGCTTCTACGCAGTCGATTCCACCTTCTCTGCAGATATTGATCCCAGCCATTTCGGCACCGTCAATCCATATATTCAGCGCTTCTCGATAATCTCTGCAGGCGATTTGATCTTCGGGAGCAACTTTAAGGAAGTTACGTATTTCAGATGCTAGCTTATCGGCTGGCTCGTCCATCTTCCCCGAGCCGATGAATTCCAGCTTATCGGCTCCCTCGCTTATAAGAAGCTCTCTCATCCATTCTTGTCTAGCTTGTGTTCTGCGAATTAAGAATAATAACTTTGGAGAATATTCTCTTTCCCTTTCGTCTGGGAGATTCCTGAAGTCGCGCAAGACGGAGAAGCCTTTTGGAGGTTCCGGCAAGTAAAATACGGCAAGAGAATATTTATATACTTCCGCTGCCTTCCTTGCTTGGGCAAGTGTCGGCCGCTTCTCACCAGACTCCCAGGCCTCGATATCGGAAACCGGCCTTCCGATTTTCTTGGAGGCCGTCTGCAAATCGTAGCCTGACTTTTCTCTTGCCCATTTCAAGACAGAGGGTGTAACAAGTGCCTCAACACTTGTACGCATAGCCCGTTGCTCCTCCCTTGGTGAAATGCAACCAGGTCCGGATCATTCAGAAGGACTTCGATGTCTCCCAGAACGCAGTGATCGCCGAAGTTGGCGTTGTAGGTCCGTACCGCGTATTCGTTGATGTCGTTCGCCCATACCGGCTCGAATCCATGACCAAGCTTGGTAAAGCCGAGGGTCATTCCTCCTGCTCCGGAGTAGGCGTCGATAAGCCTAAGAAGTGGTCTTTTTCTTTTCATGGGCTTAATGTGAAAATCCGTACCCGGGTTCTTCGTCCTTCCTATGAAAAAACCCCGATTTCCGAATTGAATACCTCCTCCTGAGATATTCTATTCGGACGCGCCGGCATCCTTCAATCACGCTTTTGCATAACCTTGCGCAACAAGCTCCGCGTTGACAAATACACCATCGGTAAATATATACCTAAGATGCCGGCCGTATTCGTCTAGGTCTCTCTGCCCGGTCATGAGTTCGACGACCTTTCCCCCGACCAGTTCTTTGTTTTTCTCCGTGGCATCATGATCGAAGGGCTCTCCAGATTCGGGAGTGTCAATGCCTAAATAACGTTTTGTCCTTCCGTCATCTAGGACAATGGTGTCTCCGTCTATTACGCTAGTGACGAGTGCCTGCTCAAAGCATGGTCCAACATCGCCGTCCTTATCTGCCGGCCTGGTAATATATCCGATCAGAAAGCCTACCGCGGCAGCAACTGCGATGCAGATTACGGCAACCGCTTTACCATTCCTGAATTTGATTCGGCGATGTGACCTCAATCTCTGGGATTCCCTCATAACTGGTAATCAAGCCGGTAACAGATATCGTCTTTCCGCTGTAATGGCTCTCGGGTGCGAACGGGAAGTTTCCTCTATTCTCTCCCCATATGACGACCGTAAACCTATTGGTGTTGGGGTAGGAGTTTCCGATGTTGATGAAAGTAGGTTGCCCCCGGCTGCTCGTTGCCCATTTCGTACTGGCAACAGGCCCATAAACGGTCGCCCTCTCGCCGATATGGTATTTGGCTTCATCCCATGGTATCCCGCTAGGTTGCGGCTTCTGGGTGTTTGTTGCGGTTGAAGCCGGTACCTTTTGTTGTTCGGACCCCGCAGTTGTTTGAGTCGTCGTTTTCTCAGCGTTGCCACGAGATTCTTTCGTTTTCGGCTTCTCTGCTGTCCCACACCCCACAAGAACCACACAGAGAATGGATGTCAGGATTAGAGCTAGAGCGACAAAGAGGATTCGCCGGAAACGAATTCGCATGCTTAGAGAATACATTCTTTTTTCACCTCCCATCCGGACCTATTGCCTTGAAATCTCGATATCGAGAACTTCCTTGTCTGGCTTAAGCAGTTCGCCACTCATCATAACGAGATCGAGTCTCTCCCAATCCTTTGGCACCTCGAATGCGATATTTCCACGCACCTTGTCTCCTGGTTCAATCGTCACTCTGGGCAGGTTCGGCTCGACTCTGTAGAAATGATTCAGAATATCTGTAGCCGTCTGGATGATTGAGTGCGAACCAAACGTATGTTATCCCTTGCTGCATTATTTCTGACTTCGTGCTGATCACTTTCCCGCTCTTCTTCGTTACTTCTAGATCCAACACGAGATATGTGTTGCCGCTACCAGGGCGATCCAATTCGGTGCCGGGGTCTTCTTTAAAAGAATGGATCACAACGTCAGCGATCTCTGCATCGCCATTATTGGTCGACGAACCGCAGCCGATGCTCGTTGTGATTATGAACAACATTAGAAGGACAATCGGAATAATCTTGGCGGCTATTACTGTGTGATGTCGATTGTCCATTTGCCATCTGCCTCCACGTCCAGAATATAAGTTCCCGCTCGAACCGGGACAACCTGAGACCCTGAATATGAGCCTATTTCATTGGCGAGAAGGTCGATATATGATCCGTCGCTTCCATAAAGGATGACCGCGAAATTTCCGGAGCCATTATGCGTCATCTTGAATGTGGCGACGCCTGAATTCAACGTAAAATACGGTGTTGCAAATCGTATTCCTTGGGAGAAAGATATCGGAGGAGAGCCGACGCTTATGGGCTTGGGTTGGGTTACGGTGATTGTCCATTTCCCGGATGCCGTCACGTTCATCGAGTATTGCCCAGAATTTGACAGGCTTATCACCTTCGTGCCGTTGAAGGAACCGATCGTGTTTACAAGCAGATCAATATATTCACCAGCAGAAGAATATAACTGGATTGCGAAATTAGCTCCTCCATTGTGCGTCATTTCAAAATGCGCAAGTCCTCTATTGAGGTTTACGGCCTGTATCGCCGAATCCCCCGATCCGGAGAATGACTGGGGTGCGGGTTCTGGAGTTGTCTGGGTGGTTTGAGGGGTCACGGTTGTGGATGGAGGCTTGCTTGTTTGGGTGTCGGTTGTTGTTTTTTCCGTTGATGTCGTTGGCTTTGTATCATTCTTCGTCCCTTTGTTCGATGTACCGATTGCTATTGTTATGATCAGCACAAAGATGAAGATCCCCAGGAGTATGAGCATCACGGGCTTTTTTACATCCAAGGGTCGTTTCGGGGGAGGTAACGGCGGTCCCGCAGAACCGGTCGATGGTGGAATGGGTGGCTGTTGCATAATACTCCTCACCTCGCAATCATATCCAGGCAAACCCTCAAGATTGACGACCTTGCCAAACAAAGAAGCTCCTTACCAAGGAGCCCCACCCCGTTCATTTATACCTATCAAACTCGATCACCTTTGCCGGCGGCCCGTCCCCTCCGCGTGCGCACCGGGCCGCCCTGGTCAGCCGAACCCGGCTTGTGCGTCCTGGGTTGTGATATCGGCACCACCTCCTTGCTCCTCTTGCCTCATGCGGGTCAAAGTCTTTACGTAGGTGAGGACGCTTTTGCGGTCCTCCTCGCTCAAGTTCATGACTCTATCGCAGAGCTCTTTGAGAAGGTCGTCCAGCTCGCCGAGCTGTTCGGGTTCGGGGAGGTCGAAGGCGGCATGAGCGATGCGATGTATATCAAATTTTCCGCCCCGTGCAATCAATTTGATGGTGTTAAGCAAAGGCCCATTCTTGCCCTTTTCGAGCTCAACATCATTGATCGTTACATAGCGTAGACCTGTGAGCGGTTCCATGTCCCTGAGCGATAGCCCACGTTCTTTTCTCTGCCGGCGGATTTCTTCACCGAGCCTCACAATCTAATTTTACCTTGACATGTTCGATTAATGTCAATGAGAGAATCGACAAAAAGTGGTGGGCGCAGCCATAGCCATGCTCATCCTCGGTAAGGAGCCTGTGGCGGCTGTAGGGATCCTCACCATGGTGGGAGGTTTCTGGTTTGGCCAGTACGCGGACCGACCGACAACGTTCAAGGCAAAAGGCTTGTAGATCGACGACATTGAAGAGAACCCCGCCTGACCGGTATGTGAAAGAGCAACCGGTCAGGCGGGGCCATTGTTTGTTTGAGGAAGGGAGACCCAGGGTATATCAAGAAGGGGCGGGTTGTTCCGGCATTTGATGCGGAGAAAGGGGATGGGAAAGTTGGCGTCTTTCGATGAAATCCTGAATGAGCTTGCAGAAATCAATGCCTCTCTGGCAGGGGCAACGGAGCAAGATATCAGAGGGCTTGCAAAGGACGAGGGTTGGAAGGATAAGGTGCAGAAGTGGTTCGAGAAGGTAAAGGAGTTTGCGCAAAGCAATCATTTCAAGGGCTTCTCGATAGCTGTCACAGCGGGGTTTCCCCCATCGCTTGGCGTGACCCTCGATTTCGAGTTCAAGGAATAGGTGGATCAAGAATAGATCACGCGCCGTAAATGGTTCTGCGGAGATACGCTTTATAGTTCACAAATATGCTTACTTAAAGGCAGGTCAAAGTCATAATAGGGGTGTCGACTAGCAGCTACTGAAACGCTTGAATCGGACTCAAAATCCTGGCGTCGGGGGTTCAAATCCCTCTCTCGCCACCAGCAAAAGACCAGGTCAAGGCCCCTTTTCGGAGGAGCCTTCCTCTTCGGCCGGATTTTCGTGAGGTAAATATGGCGAGATTTCCCACATGCGTCTGCCGCTCAGTGCTGTTGAAACGGGACTCTCCCGTGCCGCGGGGATCGAAGCAGGTACCACCTGCCACTTGATGAAAAGAGGCTGCACGCGGAAACGGGATTCTCCCGGGCCGCGGGGATCGAAAGGAGTATCGGTTCACATCCGCATGGTGAAAACCCTGACCGCCGCCTTGATGCCGGAGGTGACGGCGCTGATGGCGCTGACCAGATATCGGTTCAAGCCCGCGCCACGAACACCCTGACCGTGGCCAGGGTAGAGCCCATGGTTAGCTTGACCCTGCCCCCGTCGACGGTCAGTTCCCCCGCGTCCCTTTCCATGGCGTCGCAGAGAAAAGCCTTCTCGATCCCCGTGTCCTCCCGGAAAAGCGAGACCTCGCGCGGACCCGGTGAGGGCGAATAGAGGCGGACTATGTAACCTTCACCGCGGAGCGGCCGCTTGACGGCCAGGATCTCCACTTCCTCGGGGGAGATGTCCCACTTCGTCGAGAACGGGAGCGGATCGCCCTCCCATACCGCCTTCAGGCTGGCGGCGACGGGATCCTCGCCGGCGTCGCCGGGAAGCAACATGAGGGAGTAATCGAAGGCCTGGACGCCGCGGTCCGGGCCCGACGCCGGGAAGGAAAGAAGGGGTAACACCCCGAAAGCCCGCTCCCACGGGGCGTTGCGCATGGCCACCAGCTCCAGGCCCCGGCTCGGGTTGTGGGCCACGCATGAGGGCACGCCGGGGAGAAAAGCGACCCCCACGTTTCCCTCCCCGTCCTCGGGGATCACCACGCGGCCGCCAGCCCAGAAAGTCGGCTCGTAGAGCTTGACCGTGGGACGCCTGACCATGCCCCCGTTGGCCTCCATGAACAAGCGCGAGACGCTGCCCGCGAGGGGGAACCTGACGACCGCCGTGCGGTGGTCCGACACGCGTCCCTCCAGCCGCATGCGAATCAGCGGGCTTCCTAGCCGGCACCATATTCTCCGGGTCACCGCGAGCCCCTCGAACTCGGTGATGACCTCCACCAGAAGGAAATCCTCCCTTTCCATGACCCGCACCGCCGCCTCGCGGGCGGAGCTGCGCTCCAACTCGCGGAAGGTCCCCCCCAGGAATTCGTGGCCCATGCGCCAGAGGCCCCCGCTGTCCTTGTATAGGACCACGTCGTTACCGAGACCGTTGAGTACATCGTGGCTCTTATCCAGGTCCATCAGGCACCTTATGCATCCGCCGCTCCGCGGGTCGATCTCCAGCTCATACCTTTCCGTCTTCACCCGCAATACGCCTTCCATCCATTTCCAGGCCGGCCGCGAGCTTCCATCAGTGCCGGCAATGGTTCCCGCTTTCCCGGGGGCGGAAGGGGAGCGCGGGGAACCAAGGTCATACAGGCGGCCTCCCGCTGCCGCGATCTCAGCGGCGCGCCGTTCACCGGCGGCGATCTCCTCCAGGATCTCCATCGCTTCCCTCCGCCACCGCAACAGGAGGGGCTTCTGTTCCTTTTCCCAGACCCGGGTCGGAGCGGTGCCGGTGATGAAATCGTGGTGGTTCGCCATGAGCGCCCGATCCCAGAGGTCACGCAGCCTCCGCCATAATGAACCGCTTGGGCTTCGGGCTCCCTCCAACTCCCGCTCCACGAGGATCTTCTCCGCCGCCACCAGGCAGCGAACCACCGAGTCCCAGAGCTGCTTGGCCTCCGGGCGGGAGAAGTAGAAGCCCATGAAATACGGGTTTGGGTCGAGTTGCACAACGGGAAGGCGAGAGCGGTAAGCGGAGACCAGGTCCAGGTAGTCCTCCAGGGAGGCTATGACCGCGAAAACCCCGCTCCTGCCGTAAGCGGCGCGGTTGTGTTCCTCGATGACCTCGGCCAGATGGGGCAGGGGATCGTTGAAGTCCATGCCGATGGGGCAGAACATGTAGGGGCTGGGAGACAGGGGCTCGAGTCTTCGGATGAGGCGTGCGATCATGCGCAGGGAGCGGGCGAAGTCCGGCGAGCGGGAGGGCAGCCCCACCTTGAGTCCCATCCACCTGGCCGCCCCCCCGTGGACGATGGTGTCCCCCTGGCCGTAGGTGAAGGGGTTGAGGTGGCAGAGGACCTCCTCGCCGTTTGCGTCCCTCCAGGTGAAATCCGCGCTGCGCTTCTCCCTCAGGAGCAGGTGGGCGCTGGAGCCGGGCAGTGGGTATCTCCCCTGTGGCCGGTAGTCCGAGCCGGGGAAGAGGATCCCGTCGATACGGCTGAAGGCGGCGTACTCATAGCCCATGGCCCGGAGCAAGGTAGGAAGGTTGGGAGTGTTCCCGAAATTGTCGGGGAGGTAGGCGAGGCGGGGTTCCTGGAACATGCCGTTCTCCCTCAGCCATTCCTGGCCGTGCAGGTAGTCCCTTAGGAGGGCCTCCGGGGGAGGAAGGATGGTGTCCGGGGTGTTGATGCCGCTGCCGCTCAGGCGGACGCGCCCGCCGTTGACCCAATCCCTTATCGCGTCACGGTTCTCCGGCCTTCTCTCCCAGTACATGCGGAGAAAGAAGATGGACTCCAGGCTGTAAACCCTTTTCGGCTCCCTTTCGAGCCAGTGGACCATGCGGTCCAGGATCTTACGGATGCGGAGGCGGTAATATTCCTCGCTGGTCAGGAGCCAGTCGGGGTCCCAGTGGCTGGATTCGGCGAACACCAGCACCTTGGACGCGCTGGATGGTATTTCCAGCCTTTCTCTCAGCTCGCTTTCCCCTTTTGCCGACATGTTCATAATCCCCCTGTTTCGATCCCTTGCCTGAGCTAATAGCCCGGCCTGTTCACGACTCTATAGACTCTATAAGATGATATACGCGGGCGGCATCCGCTTTCGACATCCTTTGCATTTTCGTTGCCCGTCGAAGACAATGCCCCAGTGTCCATTGCCCGCTATCGGACCGTGCCTTTATAATCGAGGCTTTCATTTGCCTCGCGGCCGAGTTATCACGAGCATGATTGGTACTAACCGGCGCGCCGTGATCAATAGCCCTCTATCCATGTTGAGGTCTCGAGAGCAAGCATTCAAAACTCTCGGCGGGTTACCCCTGGACTGATGGGGTTTGATTCCCCAGGAGTTGCGCCGCATCCTGCCGTTTAAGCGGCCCCTTCGGCGGCCTGCACCGCGATTTACCCGCGCCACGCTTTGAAGGCCAGGCACGCGTTGTGCCCCCCGAACCCGAAGGAGTTGCTCAAGGCCGCCTCGACCGCCGCCTCGCGCGCTTCGCCGGGCACGTAGTCGAGGTCGCATTCCGGGTCCGGTTCCTCCAGGTTGATGGTGGGTGGGATGACCCCCTCGTGTATGGCCAGGGCGGTGGCGATGGCCTCCACCCCGCCCGCCGCCCCCAGGAGGTGGCCAGTCATGGACTTGGTGGAGGATATCGCCACGCCATGGGCGTGTTCGCCCAAGGCCATCTTTATCGCCTGGGTCTCGCTGCGATCGTTGTAGGGGGTGGAGGTGCCATGGGCGTTGATGTAGCCGATGTCCCGGGGGCCGAGGCCGGCGGAACGCATGGCCTCCAGCATGCACGCGGATGCGCCCCGCGATTCCGGGTCGGGGGCGGTTATATGGTAGGCGTCACAGCTCATCCCGAAGCCGGCCAGCTCGCAGTATATCCTCGCCCCCCTGGCAAGCGCCCCTTCCTCGCTCTCCAACACCAAGATCCCCGCCCCCTCGGCGATGACGAAGCCATCCCTGCCGGCGTCGAAGGGCCTGCTGGCCGCCTCGGGCTCCTCGTTGCGGGTGGAGAGAGCGCGCATGGAGCAGAAACCGGCCACCGATAGCGGGGTTATGCTGGCCTCGCTCCCGCCCGCGATACAGAGGTCCGCCCTTCCCGAGGCGATGAGATCGTAGGCCATGCCTATGGCGTGGGCGCCCGCGGCGCAGGCGGTGACGGTGCATGCGTTGGGCCCCGTGAAACCGAGGTTGATGGCCAGTATCCCCGCGGCCATGTTGGGGATGATCATGGGTATGGTGAAGGGGCTCACCCGCGCATATCCGCGTTCCAGGAGCACGCGGTGCTGGTTCTCCAGGGTGGACATCCCCCCGATGCCCGAGCCCACTATTATGCCCGCACGTCCCGCCTCCACCCCCGCCGCCTCGAGCTCTCTTCCCTCCGGCAGCCCGGCGTCTTCCAGGGCGAGGCGGGCTCCCGCCACCGCGAAATGGCAGAAGCGGTCCATGCGCATGGCCGTCTTGGGGTCCACGTATTCGGCCGGATCGAAGGACGATACCTCTCCGGCTATGCGGCTGGGCAGGCCGTCGGCGTCGAAGGAGGATATGGGGCCGATGCCGGAGCGACCCTGCTTGAGCGCCGTCCAGAACGCCTCCGCTCCCACGCCCAGTGGGGTGACCGCCCCCAGGCCGGTTACGACCACTCTGCGTTTCATGCTCTCTCACCTTCCTCGTTCAAGCCTCTACATTTTCGCCGCGCGTGAGGGCGGCGATCCGGCCGCCCTCACGGGTTCTTGCGACCCCACCCCCGTTCCGTCCGCGGCAAGGTGTCTCGTGCCGCGAGGCGCGGCGACTCCGCGAGCGGCGGCCGGGCGACCCCTCCTGCGCCGCGTCGCCGCCCACTCGCTCGCCGCTCGCCCGGTCAGTCCCTCGCCGATACGCTTTCCAGTATCAGGCGGACCACGTCACCCACCGTGTTGACCGCGCCCAGCTGCTCGTCGAAGAGCTCGATCCCGTACTCTTCCTCCACCAGCATGGAAAGCTCTACCAGGTCGAGGGAATCGACTTCCAGATCCTCCTTGAGGCGGGTGTCGGGGCCGATCTCCTCAACCGGTATCGCCTGCCTCCCGGACAGTATCTCCCTTATCCTCATGAACACTTGTTTCTCGTCCACGCTTCCTTCCTTTCCTCCTTGCCTCCCTTGTGCGTAACCTCGGTCGGGGAGCAAAAGGGGGAGCGATTGTCATGCCTTGTGCCATGCCAATCCGAGCGCAACGGGAGAAACGTCCTCATCTGCGCTGCCTCCTCCAGCCCGCGCCCGCGTCTTGGGGCGCTCCGGGGAACACGCCTTACGGGATGGCGTTATTTTCCTACGCCGTTGTTCTTTTCCGTACGTGACGCCCTGCGTTTATCGGGCTACAAGGGCTTCTGTCTATTTCCCCATCACCCCCTTTCGGAGAAGAAGGCCAGCAGGCCGCCGATCACCTCGCGCTGGCGCGGACGGGGCACCACCATGTCCACCAGCCCCCGCTCGAGGAGGGATTCGGCGCGCGAGAAGTCCGGTTCGGGCTTTATCCCCAGGGTCTGCTCGACCACCCTGGGTCCGCTGAAACAGATGAGCGCCCCGGGCTCAGCCAGGATGACGTCCGCGGCGGTGGCGAAGCTCGCGGCGACCCCGCCGCACGACGGGTCGCAGAGAAGGGAGATAAAGGGGAGGCGGGCTTCCGAGAGCTCCTCCAGGGCGAACATCACCCTCGCCATCTGCATCAGCGCCGGCGCCCCCTCCTGAACGCGCACCCCGCCGGAACACACCGCCGCCAGCAGGGGAAGCCCGTGTTCGACGCCGAGGGCGCAGGCGCGGCGGAAAATCTCTCCCACCGCCGCGCTCATGGAGCCGCCGAAGACGGAGAAGTCCATCAATGCGGCCACGCAGGATGAGCCCCGCACGGCGGCCGTTCCGTAGGCCATCGCCTCCCGCCCCAGCTCCTGGGCTTCCCGACGGTAGGCGCCGCCCTGGAAACAAAGGGGGTCGGCGGTCAGGATGATTTCGTCCGCGACGCGGAAGGAGCCCGGGTCGAATAAGTATCCAGCGCGTTCGCCCACGCTGATGCGGTGGTGGAAGCCGCAGTGGGGACATACCCCGAGAGAGGCCCTGAGCCCGGAGCGTTCCACCTCCAGCCCGCAGCCCGGGCATCTCGTCCAGAGACGCCTGGCCCGGTCCCGGAGGGAGACGATGCGCGAGTCCGCGCAGGCGGCGGAGCCTTCCGCGCGTCGTTCCCTGATCTCGCCCTGCCCCGTCAACCCAGCATCCCCCCGTCCACGCAGATCACCTGCCCGGTTATGTGGGAGGTCACTTCGGAGGCGGCGGAGCCTTCCGCGCGTCGTTCCCTGATCTCGCCCTGCCCTGTCAACCCAGCATCCCCCCGTCCACGCAGATCACCTGCCCGGTTATGTAGGAGGCCTCCTCGGAGGCGAGGAAGGCGACCGCGCCCGCAACCTCCTCGGGACGTCCCGCTCTGCGCATGGGAATGGTTCCCAGGATGAGGCCGAGGTTTTCCTCGGGCAGGTCCTCGGTCATATCGGTCAGGATCAGCCCGGGAGCCACGGCGTTCACGGTGATGGCGCGCCCGGCAACCTCCTGGGCCATGCTGCGCGTCAGCCCGATGAGGCCCGCCTTGGACGCGCAGTAATTGGCCTGGCCCTTCACGCCCCTCAGGCCGGCCACCGAGGAGACGTTGATTATCCTTCCCCAGCGCCTTCGCAGCATCGACTTGAGCGCCACGCGCGAGCAGTTGAAGGCCCCGCGCAGGTTGGTGCGCATGACCTCCTCCCAGCTTTCGTCGCTCATGGTGACGGCGAGCCCGTCGCGGCGCACCCCGGCGTTGTTGACCAGGACGTCCACTCCGCCCCAGACCTCCGCTAGGCGCGCGAACATCGTTTCCACCTGTTTGGGGTCGCCCACGTCCGCCCTCAACTCCATGGCCTCGACTCCCTTCCCGCGCAGGAGCTCGAGGCATTCGGCGGCGGCGGCCGCGTTGCCCTGGTAGTTTATGGCGATTCGTTCGTGGTCCTCGGCGAGGGCCAGGGCGATGGCGCGCCCGATGCCGCGGGAACCGCCCGTTACCAGCACCGTTTTCCCTTCCATTCCCATCAAGCCGTCCTCCCTCCCTCGATCGCCTGGCCGTCCTGCCAGCGCAGCAGCGCGCCTCCCCAGGTCATGCCCGCCCCGAACCCTGCGAGGATCACCAGGTCGCCCTCACGGATCATCCCGGCGCGTAGCGCCTCCTCCAGGGCGATGGGAATGGAGGCCGCCGAGGTGTTGCCGTAGCGTTGGATGTTGGTGAAGAACGATTCCTTGGGAACCCCGAGCCTCTCCGCGGCTGCGGCCAGGATGCGCAGGTTTGCCTGGTGGGGGATGATGAGCGAGACCTCTTCCGTGCCCACGCCGGCGGCTGAGCAAAGCTCCTTTACCGTGGCGCAGAGCTTGTTGACCGCGAATTTGAACACCTCTTTTCCGTCCATGCGCAGGAAGGGGTCTATCCCGTTCCAGGTGCGGTGCAGGTGGGGAAGGGGAGAGGGGAGGAGGTGGTTCCCCGGGACGAGGCCTCCCGCCAGCGAGGCCATCATGCGCGCGCCGCCGCCCTCGGCCCGTATGAGGCCGTCGCCTTCCCCGAGCGCGTCCAGGGAGGCGGCGATTATCCCCTCTCCTTCGGGGCAGGGAGCGAGCAGCGCCGCTCCCGCCCCGTCGCCGAAGATCACGCAGGTGGACCGGTCTCTCCAGTCCACGATGCGCGTGAGCGTCTCCGTCCCCACTACCAGGGCGCGAGTGGCGATGCCCCCCCGCATCAGGTGGAAGGCGATGGCAAGCGCGTATATGAACCCCGAACAACCCGCGTTGATGTCCAGCGCGGGCCCGCGCGAGCCGAGCTCCCTCTGCAGCGTGCAGGCCAGGGAGGGAACCATGCGGTCCGGGGTGGCGGTTGCCACCACTATCAGGTCCACGTCCCGCCCCTCGACGCCCGCCCGTTCGAGGGCTTGCCCGCACGCGAGCAAGGACAGCGAGACGTTGTCCTCATCCGGAGCGGCCACACGGCGTTCCTCGATCCCCGTGCGGGAAACTATCCAGTCATGGCTGGTGTCCAGGAATTCCTCCAGGTCCCGGTTGTGGAGCGAATAACGCGGGATGCCCTTGCCGCAACCCTTGATGGCGATGCCGCCCACGCCCTCAACCCTCCCCCTCAGCCCTGCCGTCCAGGCGCGACACGCGCATAATCGCCTGGCCTTCATGGACGGCGTCGCCTTCCTCCGCCAGGACCTCCTCGACCACGAGGTCGCCGTCCGCCCTCACCTCGTTCAGGTGCTTCATCGCCTCGACGCAGAACAGCACGTCACCCTCCTTCCTTGCCTCGCCCACCGGGGCAAAAGGCCGCTCTTCCGGGGAGGGAGAGAGGCGCAGGATCCCTCCCAGGGGTGCGCGGACCAGGCCGGGGCCCTCTTCTTTAAGGGACCCTGGCGGATCCAGCGGTCCTCGCCGTATGCGCAAAATGCGGTCGCCGTCCAGTATCTCGAGCTCCACGATGCCCTCGCGGGCCATGAAGCCCCCCACGCCCTCCAGGAAATCCATCCCTAAGTCCTCCCTGGAACCCGTTTCCAATCGCGTTCCGTCCCCACGCCCTCGCGGGCCATGAAGCCGCCCATGCCCTCCAGGAGATCCATCCTCACGCGCTCATCGCCTCGCATCGCCCGCTCCCGTGTCAGCTTTGTCCCCGGGTCTGGCGGAAGCGCCTCGGTTCCCCGGAACGATCATCGAAGGTCGAGAGGTCGTATGTGCCTCTTTGGAAGTCCTTATTTTCCAGCAACGATCGAAGCTCCTCCAGGTTGGAGCGGAAACCCGCCGCTTCCGTCTCCTCCAGGGCTCGCCGCATGCGCCGCACGTTCATCTCTCGGGTAGGGGACCAGGAGCAGATCTTGGCCAGCAGGCCGTCATACCTGGACGAGGCGGCCGCGGTCCCCGTGGGCGCGGCGTCCACGCGGATGCCGTTTCCTCCCGGAAGCGTCAGCCGGCAGGCTCTTCCGCCCGCGGGGTAGCCGTAAAGCCTCACCTCCATGGCGTGGCCCCTGGGGGCGGGAAGCGGGTCCAGCTCCTCCCCGCTCGCAATGCGCACCTGTTCCCGGACCAGGTCGATGCCGCAGATCATCTCGGTGACGGTGTGCTCCACCTGCAGTCGTGGATTAACCTCCAGGAAGAAATAGCTCTCGCCTCGCACCAGGTATTCCACCGTGGCTATTCCCACCAGGCCGCATATCTCGACCAGGCGCGCCGCGCCCTCCCGCAACCTTGACTCGAGCCGCTCGGGACAGGAGGGTGCCGGGGTTTCCTCCAGCCATTTCTGGTGGCGTCGCTGGATGGAGCATTCCCTCAAGGGGAAAGTGGCGGTGTTTCCCCTCGTGTCGCGTATTACCTGGGCCTCCAGGTGCCGGGCGCCGGGGAGGTAGCGCTCGACGTACAGGCCCCCGTCGCGGAAGGCCGTGCTCGCCTCTTTTCGCGCCTGGCGCCAAGCCTCCCCGGTGTCCTCGGGGCGGAAAACGGCGCGTATCCCCTTACCCCCTCCTCCCATCACCGGTTTGAGTACGATGGGAAATAATTCCTCGTGCGCCATGCCCGCGATCTCCGCCTCATCGCGCGCCACCCCCACGAGCAGGGTTGGCAGGCCGGCCTCCGCGGCCAGGCGGCAGGCCTCGACCTTGTTTCCGAGACGCCGCAAGGCCTCGGGAGAGGGGCCGATGAAGGCAAGTCCCATCTCCGCGCACATGCGGGCGAAGTCCGCGTCCTCGGAGAGAAAGCCATATCCGGGATGGATGGCGTCCGCCCCCGACGCAACCGCGGCGCCGATGACTCGGCATGGATTGAGATAGCTCGAAGTGGGGTCGTCACCTCCGATGCACACCCTTGCCCGCGCGTGGGGCATGGGCAGGCGCGCGTCCGCCATGGAGGATGCCAGTACGCCGTCGATCCCCATCTCGCGCAGGGTGCGCAGTATGCGCAGCGCAACCTCCCCACGGTTGGCGACGAGCACGCGATCGAACAAGACTGCCTCCTCCTATTCCCCCAGGGCTTCCGCCGCGCGTATGAAGAGCATATGCGGATGGTCCCTGCGGCCCATGCGGCTCAAGGTGTCTCCCGGGCCGACCTCGATCTGCCGTGCGATGCCCTCTTTCACCAGGCTTCCCTGCACCTGGTGCCAGCGCACCGGCGAGGTCATGCCGCGGGAGAGGCAGTCCACCACCTCTTCCGCGCTGGAGACCGGCCTCCCCGTGAAGGCCGAGTAAAAAGTGGTGGATGGCGCGCTCAACCGGGCCGCCGCCAGGTGTTCCGCCATCTCCTCCTGCGCCTCGCGCATGGCTTGGGTGTGGAAGGCGCCGCCGACCTTAAGGGGTATGGCCCTTATGCCGTGCCCGCGCAGACGGGCGGCGACGTCCCGCAGGTCTTCCGGGTCGCCCGCGAGCACCACTTGTGAGGAGCTGTTGAGGTTGGCTATGGAGACTCTTTCGCTCCTGCCGGTTTCCTCCAGCAGTCTTGCGGCCCGCCCGTGATCCACGCCCACCAGGGCGAGCATGCCCCCGGGTCTTTTCCGGGAGCATTCCAGCATGGCCTGGCCCCTGAGCCAGACCAGGCGCAGGCAGTCCGTAACGCTCATGCAGCCCGCCGCGCAGGCGGCGCAGTACTCCCCCAGGCTGTGTCCGGCGACGGCCTGGGGGACAAACCCCCGGCGGCGCAGCGACTCCAGCCAGGCCAGGGAGGTCGCGGCGACGCCGATCTGGCAGTGATCCGTGCGGGCGAGGGCCTCGGGATTGCCCTCCGCGCAGAGCTCCAGCAGGTCGACTCCGCATATCTCCCGGGCGAGGTGGTAGATCTCCATCGCCGCGGGTTCGCTTTCCAGGACCTCTTTCGCCATGCCCGGGTGCTGGCTTCCCTGCCCCGGGAACACGAACGCCGTGCGCATCTCTAGGCCACCTCCCAGAAAGCCAGCGGGTCACCGAAACCCACCAGGGATGCCTCCTCCGCCAGCTCCAGGAGCAGGCGCCCTTCCCTAGGGGCGGCTACCATCTCGTCGCCCAATATGGCGCGCACCACGCCGGCGACGCGAATCTTCCCCCCACCGCCTTCCGCCGCGGCGCCGTCGGAGGCGGGATGCCAGAGGCCAACGGCGGGGGAGCGGAGGAGGACGCAGCGCCTCTTTCCCGGCGCTTGGGCTGGACCCATCGGTCTTTCCTCCCTCCTGACTCCCGGATCGCTCGCCACGCCCGTCGCCGCGCTTTCCCGGACGGAACAAACCGTGTCTCGCGAGTGGAGCCTCACTTCCACGCGGCAGAATGAACCCTGGAATACGGCCTCCGTCACCTGGTACCTTAAAAAGACGCTGGTAATTGATTCCATATCGTCAATGAGCTTGTCCGTGTTGTCCATGATTGTGAAACCTCCTCCTGGCGCGAGAACCTCACCATAACGGCATGTCTGAGCGGCTCAAGGGAGCCGGCCCGCGGAGACGCTCAGGCCCGCCTCGTCTCCCGGAACTTCATGGAAGAAGGCGAGGCGGCGATACCGTTCCTTACGGCGCTCGAGCAGGGAAGGGATGGGAAGGGCGGAAAGGGCGCGCAGGTGCTCGAGGACCGATTTTCTCAAGTTGAGGGCGGCGGCAACGGGTTGTGCGTGGGCGCCCCCGGGGCCTTCGGGGACCACGGCGTCGATAAGGTCGAGCTCAAGCATGTCCCGCGAGGTGAGGCGCAGCATCTCGGCTGCTTCCCGCGCTTTCCCGGCGTCCCTCCAGAGGATCGAGGAGCAGCCCTCCGGGCTGATGACCGAGAAGGTGGCGTTCTCCATCATCAGCACCGCGTCGCCGACCCCCAGGGCCAGGGCTCCCCCGCTTCCTCCTTCCCCGATGAGGGCCACGATGACCGGTGTCTTCAGGGACGCGAGGGCGGCGAGGTTGCGCGAAATCGCAAAGGCCTGCCCGTGTTCCTCCGCCTCGACCCCAGGGTACGCCCCCGGAGTGTCCACGAGGCAGAGCACGGGTAGGGAGAGCTTTTCTGCCAGCTTGAAGAGCCTTAACGCCTTTGCGAAGCCACGTGGACCCGGCATGCCCATGTTGCGGCGCTTCCTCTCGGTTGCCCCGGACCCTTTCTCATGACCTGCCACGGCGAGGCGCTCGCCGCACATGGTAACCATGCCGGCGATCACGGACGGATCGTCGGCTCCCGAACGGTCTCCCTTGATCTCGAAGAAATAATCGCAGGCCAGCTCGATGAAGTCCGCCGCCGTCGGCCTTTGGGGATGGCGCGAAAAGGCTACCACGTTCCATGCGTCCATACGGCCTCAACCTCCTGTCAACCGTATATCGCGTCTTCTCTGGTCCCATGGAAACGGAAGATGAGCGGCGCCGTCGCCGGCATCCGGCGCTCGGCCTCTCTCGAACGTTTCCTTACGATCGCGCCGGGGGAATTCCCTCTCGCGGCGTTACCGTATCCGGCGCTCTCCCCTTACCAACATCCGGCGGCGTGGATGGTTACCGCGGTTTTGGAAATTACTTGCAAGTAATCCCGTTGACTTTTTCCAGCCGGCGCGCCCTGTTGTCTCTTAGGTTAGGAAAACGGCATGCTTTTCTGTTAAAATCTATTTCGGTTAGGTTGGTGCTGTTGTCCATTCGGAAAAGCCGTACGCCGTGCGCGTGCATGGGCGGCGGTGAGTTGCAGTAGGGGAATCCGGTCAAGGCAATGGACAAGGAGGGAGAAATGGGTGACGTCTACGCCGAAAAGCCGTGGTTGAAAAATTACGACGACCACGTGCCGCCCACGCTGGAGTACGAGGAGAAGACGTTTGCGGAGAAATTCCGTGAGACAGTGGAGAAATATCCCGACAAGACCGCCATCATCTACATGGAGAACGAGATCACCTACCGGCAGCTGGACATGCTTTCAAACCAGCTGGCCGCCTACCTCATCAAGATCGGCGTCAAGCCCGACGATGTGGTGGGGCTGTGCATGCCCAACATACCGGCGCATTATATCAGCATCGTGGCGGTGCAGAAGGCCGGCGCGGTATCCACCGGCTTGAGCCCCCTGCTCACGCCGCATGAGATGGAGCACCAGATCAACGACGCCAAGGTCAAGGTGGTCATCACCGTGGACTTGCTTTATGGCAGCGTTGCGGCGGTGGCGGACAAGACGGGCTTGACCACCATCATCTACTCGGAGATAGCCGACTTCCTGCCGGGGATCAAGGAAAAGCTGGCCAAGGCATATCTCAGGCAGACCGCCCTCGGCAAGCTGCTCAAGAAGGTCAAGAAGCTTGAAGAAAAGCTCAGCGCCATCCCCAGCGCCGAGGTGAAGCCGCTGCCGGGAAAGACGGTGATCCGTTTCATGGACGCCATCAAGGGTATGCCCGCGGACCGGGTAGAGGTCAAGCGCAGCATGGACGACCTCATCTTCCTCATGTACACGGGGGGAACCACGGGGCCGGCCAAGGGGGCCATGCTCACCCAGCGCAGCTACATGTGCAACCGTCAGCAGACCCTCACCTACCTTAACCTCACGCCCGAGACCAGGGCGCTCTCCGCCTTCCCGCTCTTCCACATCGCGGGACTGGCCCTGGGGGGGTTCTCCATGACCAACGGCGCGACCCAGATCTGCGTCCCCAACCCCCGGGACTCCCACTTCCTCATCGAGTGCATCGAGAAGTACAAGCCCAATATCATCGTCAACGTCCCCACCGTCTTCTTCGAGCTCATGAAGCAGGAGGAGTTCAAGGCGCTCGACCTGAGCAACATCTGGTTCTGCCTCAGCGCGGCGGCCCCCTTCCCGCCCGAGAGCATGAAGGAGCTCGAGAGCGTCATCGGCGAGGGCAATTTCATCGAGCTATACGGAATGACCGAGACCTCGCCGGTCACCTGCTGCAACCCGCGCTACGGCAAGAAGAAGCCCGCCTCCATCGGAATGCCGCTCCCGGACACCGAGTTCAAGCTCGTCGATCCCGAGACGGGGCAGCTGGCGGAGCCGGGGCAGCCCGGCGAGATAGCGGTGCGGGGACCGCAGCTCATGAAGGGCTACTACAACAAGCCCGAGGAGACGGCCAACGCCATCCGGGATGGCTGGATGTACACCGGCGACGTGGCCTACATGGACGAGGACGGCTACTTCTACATCGTGGACCGCGTGAAGGACATGGTCATCGTCTCCGGCTTCAAGGTCTTCACGCGCGAGCTGGACGACGTGCTGGTCAAGCACCCCGACGTGGAGATGGCTGCTTCGGTGGGGTACCCCGACCCGGAGCGGCCGGGATCGGAGCGTGTCGCGGCGGCCATCGTGCTCAAGCCCGGGGTGGAGAAGAGCGAGGAGGAGAAGGAGAAGATCCTCCAGTACCTGCGGGAGACGGTGGCGCCATACAAGGTCCCCAAGGTCATCGAGTTCATGGACCAGCTTCCCACCAGCGGGGTGGGAAAGATCCTCAAGCGCGAGCTGAAGGAGATCATCAAGGACCAGATAAAGAGCGAGTAAGCGGAATCTGAAAGCCGCTTCAAGCGAAACCGACGGGCCGGGACGAATCTCCCGGCCCCTTTTATAACCTATCCCGGACAAAACCGATCGTGGCGCACAATCGCGCGGCGTTCCGTGGACTGGACCGGCCTGTTTCTGAACCGCGCCGGGTGAATCCGCTCACCGGGAAAGCACGGCATGGCGTGGCGATCTATAGGGATTCGCATATTTGGTTTTGCCCGTGGGAAGGTGAGATACCGCCGCCTGCGGCGCCCCGTGCGTAGGCTCTGTGCATGGGGTTTCAGATGAAGTCGCGCAAGCGCTCCAGGGCGTCATAGACGGCGGGGCACACCAGGTAATTGGCTCCGAGGTTATCCAGGTTGTCCGCCGCCTCCGAGGCCAGGGACTGGGGGTATTCCCGGCAGCAGTCCGGACGGTCCTCGTAGACGGTGCAGAGGTTCTTCTTCAGAAAAGGGCAGGGGCGTACGCTCAGGCAGGTGTCTCCGTCCTCGTTCCGGGTCACGTACCTGGCGCGGAAATCCGAGCGCCTCATGCCCAGGCGGTCAGCGAGCCGCCCGATATCGCCATCCTGCAGCACCACGTACGCCTCTTTGCAGCAGCGGGCGCAACGCGTGCAGTCCAGCTCGGACATGGCCCGGTTGAGCGACCTCTTGAGCTTGCGGTCCAGCCTTCCCGAGGAGAGGTCCCGCTTCTTCAACCACTCTATGAATGCGTCGACCTCCTCTTCGTTGGCCGCCGCCATCCTCATCAACTTTCGGATTTCTGTGCTCATAACCACTCCCATCAAGGTAAATATCACAAGTCCCGTGAATATGCCATAATATACCAACTAAATCGAAGGTCGAGGACGGAACGTCGACGAAGCTATTATCGCCGTTCCGGCCCTGCCTGTCCATCCGCACACGATAGACGGACCTTGAACCCGTGATGAAGAGCCATAAATAGCCAATATCTTCCATGATTGAACCGTGACGTCGATGAGGCGGTCGCCGACATTGCCGCCCCGCCTGTACATCCGCGCACGATAGCCGGTTCTTCAATCCTGGAGCAAGAGCCAAATAATGCCACTCCCGTCTGTGGCCATGGCCGGAACGAAGTCGGGGCGATGGTCGCCGTTCCCGCCGGCTTATCCATCCATCTTCAATGCTCGGTATCCCGGGATGAAGACCGCATCCCTTCCCTTGCGCTATAATCGGGATGTTCGTTCGCGATGGTGCGGGAGAACTTCTGGTCCTGGAGGGGGTATAAGCGGTGAAGGTTCTGGTCACGGGCGCCGCCGGCTTCATAGGTTTCCATATCTCGCGGAGGCTGCTCGAGAGGGGTGACGGGGTGCGCGGCCTCCTCATGCCGGAGGAGGCGGACCGCGGCCTCGAAGCGGAGGGGATGGAGATCGCGCGTGGCGACCTCACCGATCCGGCGAGCATCGTGGGGGTCGCGGACGGCTGCCACAAGGTCATCCACTGCGCCAATCGCACTATCGACTGGGGGACGCGGAGGCAGTTCTATTCCATCGGGGTCGACGGGACGCGCAACCTCATGGAGGAATGCGCCGGAAAGGTGGAGCGCTTCGTGTACCTCAGCTCCGTCGCCGCCTACGGGCTGGGCGTTCACATGCGGGACTTCGACGAATACATCCCCCTGGTGAAAACGGGCATCCATTACGGCGATGCCAAGGCCGAGGCGGAACAGCTGGTCGGCTCTTACGCCGGGAAGGGCGCCTTCGAGGCCACGGTCATCCGCCCCGCCAACGTCACCGGCCCGGGAAGCGTATGGGTCAGGGAGATCCTGGACGTGATGCACAAGGGCCCCTTCCCCCTCATGGACGGCGGCAAGTGGAGCGCCAGCCTGATCTACGTGGAGAACCTCGTGGACGGCATCCTGGCGGCCATGGACGCCGAGGCCGCCCGGGGGCGCACCTACAACCTGCGCGACGATTACCGGGTCACCTGGGGGGAATACCTGCGGTGGCTGGCCGGCCTGGTGGGGAAAAAGCCCGCGGGGTCGCTTCCCTTCGGCCTCGCCTGGAAACTGGGATGGATAGTGCAGACGCTGTACCTTCCCTTAAAGGTCCGTCCTCCCATCACCGCCCAGGCGGTGGGGATCATGGGGCGGGACTTGGATATAAGCAACCGCAGGGCAAAGGAGGAGCTGGGCTGGAGCACCAGGGTGTCCTGGGATGAGGCCAGGTCCGCCATCGAGAGATGGGTACGGGAGGAGTACAAGCCCCCCAGGTAAGGCGGGGGAGGGGAGAGAAGGGAGGCTGAAATGGGAGAGGTGCACGGAGGGCACATAGTAGCGGAATACCTCAAGGAAGTCGAGGGCATCGACACCATCTTTGCCCTTTCGGGAGGACACATAGCGCCCATCTTCGATGGCTGCCTGGACCACGGAGTGCGCATCATCGACGTGCGGCACGAGCAGGCGGCGGTGATGATGGCGCATTCCTGGTCCATCTTCACCGGCAAGCCCGGGGTGTGCCTTGTCACCGCGGGACCGGGCTTCACCAACTCACTGACCGGAGTGGTCAACGCCTACCTGGAGAACGTCCCCGTGGTGGTGCTGAGCGGCATGGTGCCCTTGCGCGACCTGGACAAGGGGGCGCTGCAGGACATGGACCAGCAGGGGATGATCAAGCCGGTGGTGAAGTGGGCGGCCAGGTGCCACCAGGTGGAGCGCATACCCGAGTACCTGGAGATGGCCTTCCGCAACGCCGTTTCCGGAAGGCCCGGTCCGGTCTTCCTGGAGTTCGCGACCGAGTCCCTCTACCTGACCATGGAGGAATCCGAGGTCAAATACCCCGCGGCGGGCGCTCGCAAGCACCTCGTGCTTCCCGACGAGGATGCCGTAACCCAGGCCGTCGAGCTCCTCAACGCCGCGGAGAGGCCCCTCTTTATAGGGGGAAGCGGCATCGCCCACAGCCGCTGCGCTGAGGAGGTGAAAGACCTGGTCGAGAAGGCGGGCATTCCCACCCTCATCTTCGACAACGGCCGCGGCGCCATCCCCGACGAGCACCCTCTATCCCTCTGGGACGGCGGCCTTATGGGCATGCTGGCGGCCACCTCCATGGCCGACGTGGTGCTCGCCGTGGGCATAAGGTTCAACTGGGTGCTCAACTACGGCGACACCCTGGCCAACGCCAAGGTCATCCGCGTGGACATCGACCCCTCCGAGGTGGACCGCAACCGCAGGGCGGACGTGGCCCTGGTGGGAGACGCGAAGGCGACCCTTAAGCGCTTGGTCCGCGACCTGGAGGAAAAAGACCGCTCGGGTTGGCTGGAGACCCTGAAAGCCACCTTCGCCACCCTCACGGAGGGAGAAAGGCAGGCGCGGGAGACCCCAGCCGATCCCATACACCCCTTCCGCCTCATGCAGGGCATAAGGGAGGCCACGCGCGACGACGCCATCTTCGTGATCGACGGAGGGGACACGGTTTATTTCGGGCTCATGGGCCTGCGGGCGAAGGAGATGTCGGGGGTCATCGGCAGCGGCACCCTCTTCGGGTGCCTGGGTACCGGCGTGCCCTTCGCCATCGGGGCCAAGGCGGCCAGGCCGGACAAAAGGGTGGTGCTGGTCACCGGCGACGGTTCCTTCGGGCTCAACGCCATGGAGATGGAGACCTCCTGCCGGCATGGCCTGCCCATCGTGGTGGTGATCTGCAACGACCAGGCCTGGGGCATGGTGAAGCACCACCAGGAGCTGTGCTACGAGGAGTGCAGGGTGTGCGGGACAGAGCTGGGCGTGGTGCGCTACGAGAAGATAGCCGAGGCCTTGGGGGGGCACGGGGAGTTCGTGGAAAAAGAGGCGGACATCCTGCCCGCCCTGCGCAGGGCCCTGGATTGCGGCGGACCGGCCTGCGTCAACGTGATCACCGATCCCAAGGTAACCAGCCCCGCCACCTTGATGTTCGCCGAGGGGTTCAAGTTCTGATCTCCTGTGGGTGGACGGAGGCCGCGGTGGCTTGGCGATAGACCGGCGCGCCAACAAAGCGATCACCGATCCCAAGGTAACCAGCCCCGCCACCTTGATGTTCGCCGAGGGGTTCAAGTTCTGATCTCCTGTGGGTGGACGGAGGCCGCGGTGGCTTGGCGATAGACCGGCGCGAAGGTTCTCCATGGAGAATAACGGCCCTCAGGCCAGGGGGGCGGTGAAGTAGAAAGTCGCCCCCTCGCCGGGCCGTGATTCCACCCAGACCCGGCCGCCCCAGGCGGTCACGGCGCGTTTCACGGTGGAGAGCCCGATGCCCAGCCCCGGGGTGCCTTCGACGGAGTAATGGTGGAAGGGCTCGAAGATCTTCTCCTGCAGCTCCACCGGGATGCCTCTGCCGTTGTCCCGCACCCAGAACACCGCCGTGTCCCCGCGGATCTCCGCGCCGATGTTCACCCGGGGGTCCTCGCGGTTGCCCATGTGCTTGATGGCGTTGCCGATGAGGTTGTAGAAGACCTGGCGGAGCTTCACGGCGTCCGCCCGCACCGCCGGCAGGTCTCCGTCGGTCTCGATGCGCACGCGCCTATCGCCGCTTTGCTCTCCCAGGTCCAGGAGCGTCTCCATGAGCACCTCCTCGGCGTCGGCTCGGCAATCCTCCAGCGCCGTGTGTCCCGCCTGGGCGTACTGCAGCAGGGAGGTGATGAGGTCGCTCATGCGCTGCGCGCCGCGGGCTATGGCCTCCAGGCACTCCCTCTCCGCCTCCGGTCTTCCCTCCGCGTCCGCCTCAAGGGCCGCCTTGGCGTATCCCTCCACGATGGCCACGGGGGTGAGCAGGTCATGGGATATGGTGTGGGCGAAGGCCTCAAGCTCCTCGTTGCGCTCCTTCAGCTCCCTTTCGATGCGTTTGCGCTCGCTGATGTCGCGGATGAAGGCCACCAGGCTCTTGGGCTCTCCCCGCGCGTCCCGGATGACGGCGGCGTTGAGCTCAGCGACGTAGTTGCTGCCGTCCTTGCGTATCCCCATGAGCTCCACGTTGTGCGCCGTGCCCTCCGAGAGCACCCGCCGCCAAGCCTCCAGGGCTTTCCCGTGGTCGCGGGGATCGATGAAGATATAGGTGTTTTTCCCCATCACTTCGCCCTCGTCCTCGTAGCCGTTCATCTCCAGGGCGTAGGGAGAGACATATACCACCCTTCCTTGCAGGTCGGAGATGGTCACCGCGTCTGGAGAGGTGAGCACCAGCGCCCGGTACATCTCCTCTGATTCCTTGAGTTCGGTCTCGGCGCGCACGCGGTCGGTGATGTCCCGGGAGGTGATGACCATGCCGCGCACGTGGGGGTTGTCGAACATGCCGATGCCCACGGACTCGAAGTCCCTCCAGGATCCATCCTTGTGCCGGATGCGGTAGATCACGTGTTCCGTGGTCCCCCCGCTTTCCTTGCCGCGCATAAAGATTCGGGATACCCTCTCGCGGTCCTCGGGGTGCACCAGCTCGAAGCCGTTCCTGCCCACCAGCTCGCCTTGTTCGTATCCCATGAGGGGTTTTATGGAAGGGCTGTTGTAGGTCACCCTGCCCTCGGCGTCGAGCACGGTTATCAGGTCCAGGGTGTTTTCGATGAGAAGGCGGTAGAAATCACCGCTCCGGTCGCTTCCCATACCAGGAATCAAGCCGCGGCCGCTCGCACCGGAAACGCTACCGCCGTCCCGGCAATCTCCCTCGCCTCCGGGATTCTCTACTTCCACCTTCCCTCCCCTTTCCGGCGCGTGCCCTGGTGGCGCGTCCTCCGGACGAAAAGCCCTGTATGCATATAATAGCCGATGCGCGCCGCAGTCGCACATATGCCTTATCGTATCGGCAGATGCTTTCCTGGTTGGAAAAGGTTTGGAGGCCACCCGATCATTTTGGCGAGCCAGGCTAATTCAATGACAAGGAAGGGGAGCACTGCCCGCCGTTTATGCTGGCAACCATAGCCAATGTCTACTCTGCGCGATGCTATAAAGCACTGTCGGGCTTCCTGGATGGAATAAAAACACGGGTTGGAATAATATGTGGTTGTATGAAGGGGGACGCAAGGCGGAATACAAGATGGCGTTTGTCGAGGTCGCCGGGATGGCGTGGATGCCACTCGCTGTGTTTTTCGGCTTTGACATCAGGTGATATAAACCTCGGTACGTTGCCGTTTGCTGAAGGTCGTAAAGGGTAATGGGCGGTGCCGGGGGTTGGCGATCATCCCGGTGAAGGCGACTGCCCTGGGGGCTTAGCATGCGTGAGGAACAAGGGAAAACTGGTCGAGGATCAGAGGCGGAGTTGGAAAAGCTTCGCCGCCGGGTGCGCGAGCTCGAGGACGTCGCCCGCGACAGGGAGGAAAAGGCTGCGAGGCTGGAAAGCCTGATGCGCGCGGCTCCCCTGGCCATCGGTCTGGTGAGCGCCGACCGGGTGCTCCTGGAGGTGAACGACTACCTCTGTCGCATGCTGGGTTATTCGCGCGAGGAGCTGGTGGGGAGGAGCGCCCTGGTCCTCTATCCCTCCCGCGATGATTTCGATTTCGTGGGCAGGGAGAAATACGTCCGGATCGAGGAGCGCGGGGTGGGCTCGGTGGAGACGCGCTGGAAAAGCAGGGACGGCGAAGTGATTCACGTTCTCCTGAGCTCCGTACGGGTCGATCCCTCCGACCCCTCCGCCGGAACCGTCTTCACCGCCCTGGACATCACCGAGACGAAACGCGCCCAGGAGGCATTGAGGAAGGAATGGGAGCAGGCAAAATCCATATTCGAGAGCATAGATCAGGTTATCTACGTCTCGGATCCCGTGACCTACGAGATACTCTACGTCAACAAGACCGTCAAGGATCTTTTCGGGAAGGATCCCTCCGGCGGCATTTGCTACAAGGAATTCCAGGGTCTGGAAGCGCCATGCCCGTTTTGCACCAACTCCATACTGCTGAAGAATCCGATGGAGCCCTATATCTGGGAATATCACAACCCCATCCTGAATCGCGATTATCTCATCGTGGACAGGATGATACGCTGGCCCGACGGAAGAGACGCTAGGTTCGAGTTCGCCCTGGACATCACCGAGACGAAGCGCGCCCGGGAGAGGAGGGAAAAGCTGAACCAGGTGTTCATGCGCCTGGGATCCGACATCCTCGAGAACATCGAGAACATCCTTGAGGGCGCGGAGGAAATACTCGCCTGTCGCCTGGCCATATACTGCCTGTTGGTGGGAGAGCGACTCTCCATCCTCACCACCGCCCCTGGTGAGGAGGGATTCACCGTGGCCACGGACAAGGAGAACTACCTCTGCTATGCGTTCATCTCCGGGGAGGCCAGATCTCCCCTGGTCGTCCCCGACATGACAGGCAAGCCCGGCATTGCCAGGGACAAACTGGTGGAGAAATACGGCCTGGCGTCGTTCATACTGTACCCGGTGGTGGTCGAGGGGAGGACCATTGGCTGCCTGGGGTGCTTCGACACCCGTCCCAGGGAGTGGACGGAGGAGGAGATAGAGCTCGCGGGGATGCTCGCCCAGGCGGTCTCCGTGGAGCAGGAGCGCCTCGACCGCGAGGAGGACCTGAAGGATTTCATCGACGTGGCTTCCCACGAGCTGCGGCACCCCATCACGGTGATCAAGGGTTACGCGCAGACCTTGCGGGAGCTATGGCCGAACATCCCATCCGAAAAGCGTTTAGAGCTGCTCGAGGCGGTGGAGCACGGCGCCGACCGCCTGGAGCGGTTGGTGAAGGAGCTCCTCGACTTGTCGCGCATCGAGAGGGGCTATTTCCCGCTGCGCAGGGAGGAGGTCCCCGTGGAACCGCTGCTGCGCGCCGCCGCCGCCGAACTCTCCAACCGCGGTTACCTGCATGTCGTGAACGTCGTCTCACGCGTGGGCGAGGATAAGGTGATCGCGGATGGCGACCGCCTCTCCCTGCTGCTATCCATCCTCCTAGACAACGCGGCGAAGTACTCCCCTCAGGGCTCTGACATCGATCTGATGGTGGAAGAGAGGGATGCAGGTCTGCTCTTCTCGGTTATGGATCGCGGAATAGGCGTTCCGGAGGGCGAAAGGGAGAGGATCTTCGAGCGTTTCTACCAGGTGGAGGATGCCCTCCACCATTCCATTCCCGGCATGGGTGTGGGTCTGTACATCGCGAGGGATATAGTCGAGTCCCACGGTGGAAGAATATGGTGCGAGGCTCGAGAAGGGGGAGGCACTACCTTCAACTTCATCATACCGCGAGGTGGTTGAGCTGGAGGGGCGGGGAACGTCGAGGGGGAGGGGAACGACGGCCATATAGAATCGTTGATTTTACGAACTCATAGCAAGGGATACGTGTATGACGATTCTGTTTTACTGGCGAAGCAAGCGAAAATCGGGTGAGGAAAGAATCGAATTCGCTGTTTAGGTTTTAAAGACGCGATGGGGGTGATAGCGGGCCCGGAAAAATACAAATTGTTTCTGTAGGCCACACATATAAGAAGCCATAAGAGGACGGGAAAGGGGCGTTAGGGTTAAGGTGAAATGAGGATTGGCGGGATTAACCACGGAATTGAGGGCGTGAGCGAGGCGATCCTGAAGGCGGTGCTCGAATCCGCTGGCACGGGAATCCTGGTGGTGGATTTTCAGAGCAGGATAATGATGGCCAATGCCCTTTTCCAGGAGATGTGGCGCATTCCCTCGAGGCTCATGGAGACCTCCGACGATGCTGTTCTCCTCGACTTCGTATGCGACCAGCTCGAGGAGCCACAGGCGTTTCCGGAGAGGGCGCGCGAGCTCTACCACTCGAGCGAGAAGAGCCATGACCTTATAGGGTTCAAGGACGGCAGGGTTTTCGAGCGTTTTTCCGCCCCCTGGTCATCGACGGTGAGATCCGGGGGAGGGTGTGGTCTTTTCTCGACGTCAGCGATCGCGTGCGCATGGAAGGAGCAGTGAGAGAAGCTGCTCTTCCTGCAGCTGCAATAGATTCAATTTGGCCAGGGCGGGCCAGGTGCCTCAGAAAGTGCTCTCGGTGGAGGTGAGGGAGGTCATCGACAGGGTCCTGGCCGAACACGCCGAGGAGGTGTCGAAACGCGGCCTCAGGGTCATCATGGGCAAGGACCTGGGCAGGTTGCGCGCGGACCCCATCCAGATCTACCAGCTTTTCGGAAACCTGGTGGGAAACTCCCTTCGCTATAACGATAGACCCTCCCCTGAGCTGCGGGTCGATTACCTCGGAATGCGCGATGAGGCGCATGTCTACCGGTTATGCGACAACGGACCCGGCATCCCCGAAGACCTCCTGCCAGCCCTGTTTGAGCCCTTCTCCAAGGGGTCCCGGGGGGACGCCGGGATCGGGCTGGCCATCGCCAAGAAGGTGGTGGAGGCATACGGAGGGGAGATCAAGGCCTTCAACGAAGGGAAAGCCTGCTTCGAGTCCACCCTGCGCGACGCCACCCCGCCCATATCTCGTTGATCCCCATCTCAAGCCCCGAGCATGATTGCGCGTTATTATTATTGGCTTGGCCGACATTTCCTTTGGCGCTTGTTTATCATGCATGCTTCTCTTCGGCGGCGAGTGTGTCCGTTTCCCACGCATCGGAAAGAACGGCGGAAGCCTGAAAAAAGGTGTCTCGATCTCGTCTGCATCCTGGCGTTTTATGGGAAAAACAAAGCGGGGTTTGGAGATAAGGACATGGTTTAGAGCATGCGCCTCGAGGCAGGAGTCTATGTTCGGCCGTTTGCGCGTCCCTCTCCACGCTTCATCTCACTCGTCCTCAACAACACCCTATTTCACCTTCCAGGAGGTCGACGTTGCTCGCCTCGCGATACTCCACGTTTCCTTTCCCTCGTCCTCAATAACACCCGCGCCGCTACCGATACATAAAACGTCGCGGATAGATATCCTGGCGCGGCGCTGGTCTATGTAGCCGGCGAGCCGGGTAAATGCAGTTCGAACGACGGGAAGGAAAGATGGCCAAGACCATACTCATCGCCGACGACGCGCTCTTCACGCGCATGATGTTGCGCAACATCCTTTCTGAGCACGGTTATACCGCCATCGTGGAGGCGGAGACGGGAGCCGAGGCTATCTGGGCATACGAACGCTGGAAGCCCGACCTGGTGATCATGGACATCAACATGCCGGAGATGGACGGCATGACCGCGGTGAGGAACATCCTGGCCATGGACCCTCAGGCGCGCATCATCATCTGCAGCGCCCTGGGGGAGAAACAGCTCATGCTGGAGGCGTTGGAATCCGGGGTCAAGGATTTCATCGCTAAACCCTTCCAGGCCTCAAAGGTCATGGAGGTGGTGAGAAGGGTCCTTGCTTGAGGGCCGTTTTTCGTGCTTCCCGCGCATCGCCGGAGCTCGTTGTCGCTGGCCGAGAACGATTGTTCGGCCCATAAATCCCCGTGGTTGCCCTCCTTTTCTCCATACCGGCGATTGAAAGTAATGGAATGACAAAGTTCCACGTACGGGAAACGCGCTTTCGGACACTAGCTAGCTTTTCAAGCTCATCGAGGCCCCGGAGTCAGCAGGATCGTGCGTGAGGGGCGCCAGGTCGCGTACCATGTGAAAAATGGGAACCGGAACAACAATCATCAAGGGAGTCCTCGCGAGCGAAGCGAGGTTGCATTCCATCCCGCGTTCCAGGTCCAGCGAGAGCGCCAAACAGCGTCCGCGCTTATACTGCTTTTGCGAGGCGTGACCTGAGGTGGGTGAGGGCGGTGGAGTGGATCTTGCTAACCCGGGATTCGGATATGCCCAGCACCTCTCCTATCTCCCGCATGGTGAGGTCCTCGAAATAGTAGAGGAGCAACACGAGTTTCTCCCTTTCCGCCAGGTCGTTAACCGCCTCGCGCACCATTTCCTCCGTGGCCCGTGTCTCTGAGAGCGCTGATGGGTCGAACGAGCCGTCGTCCGGCAGGGTGTCGAGCAGGCTGAGGCCGCCCTCTTCGCCGGTGTTGAGGAATATGGCGTCGTCGAGGGAGGATACGAAGGCCTGGTCCACCTCCACCAGCAACTGCCGCAATCCGGCCAGGTTGATTTCCAGGTAGTCGGCCAGTTCCTTTTCGGTGGGCAGGCGGTTCAACGCGGCACACAACACCTCATAGGCATGGTTGAGCTTGCGCGCCTTCTCCTGGATGGAGCGTGGAAGGCGGGCCTCGGCGCGGATGCCGTCGCTTATGGCGCCGTTGATGCGGATGCGCGCATAGGCCTCGAATTCCACGCCCCGTTTGGGATCGAACCTGTCGATGGCGTCCAGCAGGCCGAGAAAACCGTAGCCGACCAGGTCCGCGTAATCCACGTGGGGTGAAACGCGGAGCCGGTAATAGCGGGCAGCCTTGCGCACCAACGGGGCATAACGCAGGACCAGGGCTTCTCTCGTGTGCTCGGAGTCCTTTGTGAGCTGACCGTCCCTGGTCCTGGTCCTTGCCATGGTCGTGCCCTCTTTCCGCGCTTCCTCTCCATGTCTCCCTCGGGTTCTCGGAAACGAGGCGCTCGTTCCGGATAGGGCGCGCGGGTGATTGAAACACGACGCGAGGGTGATAATGCCCTCCAAGCGAGACTCCCGCCCGAGGGATCCCGGGGATAACGTCGGTAGGTGATATCCGCGCGGAGCCCCCGGCCGTGGTAGGCGGCGGCGTGTTCCTGGTGGTTTTACAGCCGCCCGGAGGGAGGCAGGCGCTCGTTCGTACCCGCGAGCCGGGGTGGAGTTCCCGCGGTCGGGCCGAAGGAGGATGACGTCCGCCACCCCGTCCCGTTCCGGGATGGGCCTGGCAAACGTAAAAGCCGATGGAGTTGGTTCCACGGGGAGGTGATCTTCGTCGCTTCGTCCCGTTCCGGGATGGTATAAAATCTGTTCATGGCTTAAGGTGCGGCGCGTTTGGAGGGAGGTGATGGGGATATACCGGGAATATGGAAGAAAATGGTATGAAAGCTGGTATGTGATCCTGGGGGCTGCCCTCCTGGTTGGCTCGGCCGCCCTTTACCTTGTCCACTACGCCATTTTCCGGGATGCTCACCATATCTTCATCTACATGCTCGGGGATATCGCCTTCATGCCCATAGAGGTGCTGTTGGTGGCCATCATCGTGCACCGCCTGCTGGACTCGCGCGAGAGAAAGTTGAGGATGGAGAAGCTGAACATGGTCATCGGCGCGTTTTTCAGCGAAATGGGCATCCACCTTCTGCGTTCCTTCTCCCAGTTCGACGCCACCTGCGCGGAGATAAAGGATTGCCTGGCCGCCGGCTCGGAGTGGAAAGAGGACGACTTCCGCCGCGCGCGCTGGAGGATGGAGCAGTACGAGTGCGCAATAGGAAGGGACGACCAGTTGCTGGAGGAGATGCGGGAATATCTGCAGACGAAGCGCGATTTCCTCCTCACCCTGCTGGAGAACCCGGCCCTGCTCGAGCACGAGACCTTCACCGACCTGCTGTGGGCGGTCTTTCACCTCACCGAGGAGCTGAAATACAGGTATATCATCGCGGGGTTGCCCGACTCCGACCACCAGCACCTGTGCAGCGACATCGCGCGCGCCTACAGCCTGCTGCTCAGGGAATGGCTTGTCTACCTGGAGCACCTGAAGAGCAACTATCCCTATCTTTTCTCCCTGGCGGTGCGCTTGAACCCCCTGGATCCCGATGCCAGCCCCATTATAGATTAGACATATGGGGATGGCCCTTGCCCCATGCCCGGGCGGACGGGGGAGCCCTGGTCCGGTGAATCAGCATGGAATTGCCGAAAGCCCATGCCCTGGCATATGGGGACAGCGCTTGTTCCATGCATATCGCATCTTGGTGGAGGGGAAAGGAAAGCTCTTTTTCTCTCGTTCTTGCAAAGATCCCTTGACTGCCTCGATCCTGTTACCCCTCAGGACTTCGGTCCTCTGGCTCGCTTTTCCCCACGGAGGTATGGGCGAAGGTCACGGTTCGCCTTCAAACGATGCTTCCATTTGCTGCCTGCCTCGAAAGCGCGCGGTGACAATGGCGGCCTGACGGCTACGGCGGCTTACAGCGCCCTCCCTCGGAAGCCCGGGCGTTGAAATCGGGATTCGGCTATTCCGATTTCTTTCGCTGTGTCTCCCCCCGGAAGCGGGGGCTGTGCATGGGGCAGGCGGCGACGCACATCCCGCAACGCAGGCCGTTTATGCCCGGCAGGCCGAGTTTGATGTAGTATCTCAGGCAGGCCGCCTTGTCCGTTCCCCCGCCTTCGCGGTCGAGGGCGCCCACGGGACACGCCTTGACGCAGGCGTATCCGCAGCGCTCGGGTCGGCACAGCGAAGGCGCAAGCGGTTTCCCCCCCGGAAGCTCGGCGCTGGTGAGCAGCGCGACCAGGCGCACCCTGGCACCGTGATCCGGTGTGAGCAGGAGGTTGTTGAGGCCGATCTCCCCCATACCTGCCTCCACCGCCATGTGCCGGAAAGAGAGATTCTCCCACAACACCCTGGCGTTGAGGACGTCATGGACCTTCGGGATGGCGGCGAGGTGCCGCAGCAGCTTGAGCGCCCAGGCCGGCCGCTTGTCCAGGTTCCATCCCGGCATCTCCAGGTAGGGGACGGGGAAGACTTTGTGTCCCCGCTCCTGCAGGAAGCCCGCGGCGGCGAAGAGCGCCTGGTTCAGCCTGGTATTGGCCACGTGGAAGTTGACCGTGTATTCCTTGCGCGTCCCGGGGAGCCCGTCCAGGGGAAGGTCCAGCATGCGCGTCCCCAGGAGCACGATGCTGCAGGCGCCCTTGAGGTAATCGCCGGGACGGTGGCCCGGCGGAGCTTTCTCGCCGTAGGCGCGGGCGTCCGCAATCCCGAAGAGCTCCGTGCCCGCCGCTTCCCTCAAGTCCGTGAGGAGGTCCTCGTCTCTTTCCACCTCGGCCCCCTTTCCTCATGCGTCCACGTGCCTTGACTCTACACCACGGGACGTCTTCCGGCCATGCCCTTTCGTGTGCGCGGGCGTGGCCTGGGGGGCGAGGCCGCAGTCCTTTCAAACGAGGCGCGGCCGGCCACCGACCGTGATGGCCGCCGGCCGCTTCCCCCCGTCCCGCCGCCGGCGCGACATGTGGGAGCGATGCTCCCGCGAGGGCTTGCGGCCGGGATCCCGCCTCGCTCACACCTCAAGTCTTCACCACGGGGATGGATACCTCGGTAAGCAGTTCGTCCTCGGTCACCTGGCCGGGGTCGTTGAGGTATACCTCGCGCGCCGGTCCGGCATGCCGGAAGCCGTTCTCGGCCATCCAGGCCTTGAGGTCGCCGTAGGCCGGCTCCATGGCGGAGTAGGGCCCCTTGTGGATGGTCACCGCCGCAAGCCCCCCGGGGATCTCCCTGGCCACGATCTCGCCTCGCCCCTGCAGGGCGCGGCTTACGGGGACGCAGAGCTCCATCTCGAAGTCCTCGGGGTCGAACCCCTCGGGGTCGCCGTAGAAGAGCGCGAAAGGCGCCCCGCTCGGGAACTCGCCCAGCTCGCCCAGGTAGGCGAATAGGGCTCCGTAGCCGGCTCCGACGTCCTCCGCCACCTTGGCCATGGAGCTGCGGAAGCGCTTTCCCAGCACCATTTGCGGGGGTTGCTCCTTGAGCTCGATCTTCCTCTCCATCTCCGGCTCCTTTCCCTGGAAGTCCTGCCTTCAGCTCCATGGTCGGGTCTCCCCCAAGGGGAGAGTCAACCCCCCATTCGTGTCCGGTTATCCAGCCAGGCTGAGCCACCTCCCAGACATCGCCGCGAGGTCTCCGCCCTCAGGCCTTGCGCACCGGGAACATCACCTCAGTGCGCAGGTCCGCCTCGTCCCGCACCTGGTCGAAGCCCACCAGGTAGACCTCCCTGGAGGCCCCGGCATAAGCGTAGCCCTCTTTTCTTATCCACAGGTCCAGGGCCTGGTATGCCTCGGCGAGCTCATGGTAGGGGCCGTTGTGCATGGTAAAGGCTACCAGGCACCCCGGGAGCTCCTTTCCCTGGACGCGTCCCCGCCCTCCCATCGGCCTCGCTACCGGCACGCATGTCTCCAGGTCGATGTCCTTCTCGTCCCACTCCTCGCCGTAGTAGATGGAGAAGGGCGGGCCGGAGGGGTGTTCCCCCCTCTCTCCCAGGATGGCGTGGATGTCGCCGAAGGCCTTGACTATGGACCCCCCCAGGCGGTCGTAGTCGGTGCGCAGGCGCACGCTCAAAATGTTCTGACCGGCCAGCTCCCTGAGCCCCACCTCCCTTCGCATGCCCTCGCCTCCGCCCGCGATGATGCGCTCGATGGAGGAGAGGATGGAGCGATAGCGGGATAGTTGTTCTTCCATGTTCTTCCGATGGCCCTCCAGCAGCGCCCGCCGCCGCCCGGGATCCCGCTCGCGCAGGAAGAGCCGGATGTCTTCCAGGGGAAGTTGCAGCGAGCGCAGAAGGCGGATGAGGTTGGCCTCGGCGAGCTGTGCGGAGCTGTAGTAGCGGTAGCCGCTCCTGGCGTCGACGTGCCCCGGCTTGAGCAGGCCTCGCTCGTCGTAGTGCCGCAGCGCCTTCACGCTGATCTTGCTCACGCGCGAGAACTCCCCGATGCTGAAGAGGTCGACGCCCCTGGCCGCCATCCCCGCCTCCGTTTCGCCTTCCGGAAGGCCTTCCACGACCGCGTATTCATTCTATCCCTTGGCGGGGACATGTTCGTCTCGTCCATTAAAAGGGCTCACCACCCGTGTGAGAGGAAGGGTTTAATGCTTGCGGGAGAGGACAGACTTCCCGCCCGGGGAGAGGGACGCCGTTCCCGTCGCACCGCGAGGTCCCGGTGCAACCGCGGCTCCTCATGGGCATACAGGGACGGCCCTTGCCCCATGCCCATTGCGCCCGGGGTAGAATCGTCAACCCCGTTGACGCCCCCGGCCGTATGCGGGAGAGAGACGCCGTTCCCGTCCCGCCGCGAGGTCCCGGTGTCACCGCGGGGTTTCATAATCATGGTGGATGGACACGCGCTAAGTCGGGGACGGTGAGCCATGGACCTGGAGGAGAAACTGAGGATACTCGGGGGCGCGGCGCGCTACGACGTGTCCTGTTCCTCGAGTGGGGTGAGGAGGCCGGCGCGTGCCGGAAAGCTCGGCGACTGCGCGCGCTACGGCGTCTGCCACAGTTGGTCGGACGACGGGCGTTGCATATCCCTGCTCAAAGTGCTTTTTTCCAACCACTGCGTTTACGACTGCGCCTACTGCGCCAACCGGGCGTCGGTTTCGCGCCCGCGCGCCTCCTTCACCCCCCGGGAGCTGGCCGATCTCACCATGGATTTCTACCGGCGCAACTACATCGAGGGACTTTTCCTGAGCTCCGCGGTGTGGGTGAGCCCGGACTACACCATGGAGCGGCTCCTGCTCACCGCGCGCCTGCTGCGTCAGGAGGAGGGTTTTAACGGCTACATCCACCTCAAGGCCATCCCCGGCGCCAGCCCTGAGCTCATCCGGCAGGCGGGTATCTATGCCGACCGTATGAGCGTGAACATCGAGCTGCCCAGCGAGGGCAGCCTGCGCCTGCTTGCTCCGGACAAGAGGAAGGAGGACATCCTCGGGCCCATGGGGGAGGTGGCGGAACATATCTCCGCCAACCGGGAGGAGCGCAAGCGCTTCCGCCGGGCTCCCGCCTTCGTTCCCGCGGGCCAGAGCACCCAGCTCATCGTGGGGGCCACCCCAGAGAGCGACCTGCGTATCGTGGAGCTCGCGGAGGGGCTCTACCGGCGTTACGGGCTCAAGCGAGTGTACTATTCCGCCTTCGTGCCGGTGAGCGACGACCCCCGCCTGCCGCGCCTGGAAAGCCCGCCCTTGTTGCGCGAGCACCGGCTCTACCAGGCCGACTGGCTCATCCGCCATTACCACTTCACCTCGGGAGAACTCTTGGACGAGGAGCGCCCTCAGCTCGACGAGCAGCTCGACCCCAAGTCGGGTTGGGCGCTCCGGCATCCGGAGTTCTTCCCTGTGGAGGTCAACCGCGCCGACTACGAGGAGCTGCTGCGCGTGCCCGGCCTGGGAGTGAGGTCGGCGCGCAGGATTATCCAGGCCCGCCGCGTCCATTCCCTGGACTTCGAGGACCTAGGGAAGATCGGGGTGGCGTTGAAGCGGGCGCGTTATTTCATAACCTGTAGAGGCAGGTATTATTCCGGCGCGCGGGTGAGCGAGGAGGAAATCCGGCGCAATATCGGCACCCTCTGCGGGACGTCGCGAGGGAGGGCTGGAAAGGCCAACCAGCTCCGACTATTCGGGGACGACGGTGGGCTGCGTGGGGTGGAGGACGCCATAACCAGCGCCAGCGGGGAGATATAGGAGTCGAGACTTGCCTCATGCCTGGCGGGGCGCCCATAAAGCCTTCGTGCCTGAATTTTCCGGATGATGCCGATCGGAAGAGAGGCGATGGCCTCGGATATTAAGCACGAAGGGGACGGCCCGTGCCTCATGCCTGGCAGGGCGCCCATGAAGCCTTCGTGCCTGTGGTTGGCATATTGTGCCAAACAAGAAAATAGGAGGCGGTGGTGTAGGGTGGGGCAGGCCTTTTCCCGGCGACGAGAGCGCGGTCGTATAGGGACGTTTCGGGATCTTGTGCGGTGATGAGTTATGGGAGTGATCCTGGTCTATGACGGGGGGTTTGAGGGCTTGCTCTGCGCCCTCTCCCGCTCCCTTGAGGAGGGGGAGGCGCCGGATGATATCCTCCCGGTGGGCGCGGGCGCGCAGGGGAGCCTTTTCGCCGATCAGGTCGTGGTGGAGGCGGACCCCGAGTGCGCCATGAGGATGTGCTCCCGGGTATGCGAATGCGTATCCCGGCGCGCCTTGAGAAAATGCCTTTACGCGTTTCTGTCGGAGGAAGAAGGCCGGGAGGTGCGCATCCTGGAGTACCTGCGCCTGGGTTTTCAGGTGGGGGCCGAAGTCGACTCCCACCTGCACAGGGATTTCGTTCGCGCCGTGCGCGACATGGCGAGGCGAACCGCGCACGAAGCGCACCGTATGCGCGGCTTCCTGAGATTCCGCCTCCTGGACGGTGGAATGTATTACGCGCCCATGGAGGCGAGGTGCGACGTGCTCCGACTGGTGGCGCCCCATTTCGCGCGCCGCCTCGAGGGGCAGGACTGGATCATTCACGACCTCGTTCGGGGGTGGGCCGCCCTTTGTCGCGGCGGGGAGCCGTCTTTCGTCGAGATGCCCGAGCTCGCCGTGGACCTCTGCGAGCGCGAGAGGCGCGTGCAGGGGTTGTGGCGTGATTACTTCAGGGCCATCGCCGTGGCCGAGCGGCGCAATCCCAGGCTGCAGAAAAACCTTATGCCGGAAAGGTACTGGCGCATGTTGGTGGAGATACCGCGGGAACACTGATGGTTGCCGAAGGTTTACGGCATGAGATGCTCCCCCACCAGGCATCCACCGCCTCGGAGGTCGCTTTTCGGTTTCCTGGCTCGTCCTTCAACATATGCATCTTCGCTTTCCGGCGTCTGTGTTCCCGCTTCGGGGGTAGCGGTTCGATTTCATGGCCCCGGGTGTTCGCCGTGCGAAGCGTTTCCCGCGCGCGTCCGCGTCCCGCTTGGCGCAGCTGCGAAGGGCGTCGATAACGATAAGCTTCTGGCTTCCCTGTGTTCGCGCACGCACCCGGCCGTTTTTCCAGTCGCGGGTGAAAGCTGCCGCGCGTGCCCGGCGGCCCACACCAAACGCCTTGCCGGCGGTTTGGCAAGTCTTGGGCACCGCCGGCAACAAGGGTTCGCTGCTTTGGGATGCCCCCAAAGCAGCGAACAAGAATCAGTAAGTGTTGGGCACCACCGGCAGGATCAAGCGCGTTGCCGCCGCGCGGTTGCGCTGGAGCTGGATGAAGGTGAGGCCGAAGTAAGGCCAGGTCATGAGCAGGTCGGCAGTGGATATCTCCAGCTTTATACGGCTCCCCTTCGGGAAACGGTGGTAGCAGGCCTGCATCTCCACCGGTCGCGCCGCGGTGTCGCACATGGTCCAGACGGCGGGGTTGTAACCCTCGTAATATCCCCGGCTGACCAGCGTCTCCGTCCCGTCCGGTCCCACCTCGTATATCCAGGGGATGAGCTGCGTGAAGGGCTGGGAGCTCTTGTAATACAGCTCGAGTTTGGGCGCCCCCATGATGGTGAGGTCGGAGGTCAGGGGCGGCGAGAGGTAGCTCCGCTCGGTGAGGGGGATGCCCAGCAGCTTGATCCGCGAGGGCACCTGCATGGTTTCCCCGCCCACCATGTTCGGGACGTCCTGGTAATAGGGGAGGGAGACGGATCCGGTAACGCCGATGTTCACCAACAGCTCGAAATCCCCGTTCGCGCTGCGCGGTTTGGCCCTGGAGAGGAGGAGGTTCCCGTTTTGAGCGTTCAGGTAGAAAGAAGCCTCCCTCGTTCCGGGCAGGGGGTAGGAATACGCGCGTCCGTAGTTCTCGGGATCCCGGTCGCGGTAAAAGACCAGCTTCGGCTCCCTGTCCGCCCCGTTGTCTTCGCCCTTGAGGAAACGGTCGAACCAGGCTCTTATCTGCTCGCTAACCCAGAGGTATTCGGGGCTTTCGGGGAGGTCGATGAAGAAGTTGTCGCCCATGCCCCCGATGTGGCCGTGGTTGGTGATGATCATGCGCGCGGGAGCTTCCATGGCGGTGGAGAAGATGCGCAGCCCCTCGTTGGCATAGAAGATGTCATCGTTCCATCCCGCCAGGATGAGGGTGGGAGCGATGATGGGGTGCTCCACCACCCCGTCGTATTCCTCGTCGCACCAGTAGCGGGCGGAGCGCGTGCGCAGATACTGGCGCCCTATCTCGACGTCCTCCACCCGTCGCTGCATGGCGGCCCCGGTGATCCACACCAGCATGTCGGTGACGTTGTTCACCGGTGGCATGGCTTTCCAGAAAGCGTCCAGGGTAGCCTGCAGTTTCTGCCAGGCGTTCATGTCGTTTCTCATGAGGATATCGAGGGCGTGCATCATCAGCCCGGAGATATTTCCTATGTATGCGCCGGCGGTCAGGAACACGCCCCAGAGGGCCTTGGCGGCTCCGTTGGGAAGGATGGAGAACTCCAGGTCCGCGCCCCCGTGCATGGGCACCACGGCGCGTATGCGCGGGTCGCCGGGGTCGCCCGGCCGGGGGTCCTTGCGCGGCGCCGCCAGGAAGGAGGTGCAGCCGCCCATGGAATATCCCGTGATCCCCACCACGGGTCCCTTGTCGTCCCAGAGCACCGGGAAGCGCTCGTCCTCCGACACCAGGGTGATGATGTCGCGCACGTCCCTGATCTCTTTCTCGGGGTCCATGCAGCCTATCTGGCCTTCGGCGCCGTACCATCCCCTCATGGTGAAGGTGACGCACACGTAGCCGTTGCCCGCGTATTCCTCGGCCATCTTCTCGAAGATGAGCTTGTCGCAATCCCAGGGATGCACGAAGACGATGACGGGGTAGCACTCGCCCGGCCCATCACCCGCATCACCGGTTGGATAGAACACCGAGACGGGAAGCTTTACCCCGTCCTCCATGGTCCATTGCTCGTCGACCCTGGTTATCTCAAGGGAGGAGTCGTGGTCGGGGGCATCGACCGCGACCCCGCCGCCGGATCCGGCCGCCGTCCCCGCGCCCATCGCGGGCGCCAGGGGAAGCAACACGAGCAGCGCGGCCAGGATCAGGGCGAGGAAAAGGTTGGCTCGAAAGCGAAAAAATCTCGTCATCGTTACCCCCTTCAGACGACGAAGCTCGGCGGGTATATCGTATCCACCGGCAACCCCTCATTGCGACTCAGGATATTTATAACACGCAATATATGAACATCGCAAGGGTTTTTATATGGTAATATGGCTGTGCCCGTCGACTCATCGCGGGCTCCGTCCGGCGCCGAGATCTAGCGATCCGTTACCAAGCGCCAGGACTTCGCTGACCTTCAGGACATTGCCGTCGTTCCGTCCAGCGCAGAGATCTCGCGTTCCGTTACCATAACATCCGGAGATAACAATGCAAGCGAGGGCTTGAGGGAAAAAGCTAGCTTTGCTGTGTCGCCTTTCGGTCTTTACAGCCGGCTATTGCCGTGCGCGTGATTATATGCGCATCAAACATCGGTCCGATCCCGCAAGATCCGCCCCGTTCTTGCGCGCCCGGCGTAGATGCGGGGGAACCCGAATTGTCAAACATCCTGGCCGGAGAAAGCGATTCCGACCGGCCCTCCGTTTTGTCCCAACTGATGGCTTTGAAAGCCAGGCGAAAGCGGGAAGCCCGCAAGTCCTTTCCTCATATGCCTGTCCATCTCTCTTCCCAGGCTTCCCGCCATCTTGTAGTAACCTAAATCGACATAGGTAGGCCCTCGCGGGCTGTCCCTGTCACACCACCGTGCGTACGGGTCCGTACACGGCGGTTCGGCAAGGTTAAGCGGAGCAGCGGGCCTCCAAGGTGATGAGTCCGAGTTCGGAGA
>JABLXL010000031.1 GCA_013178005.1 Actinomycetota bacterium | reverse complement strand
TGGCCAGGCACATGGTGATGGCCGAGGTCAGGGTGGTCTTGCCGTGGTCCACGTGGCCGATGGTCCCCACGTTCACGTGGGGCTTGGTCCTCTCGAATTTCTTCTTGGCCATTTTGACTTTCCTCCGTCCCTTATCCGTTTCGTCCCTTCTTCACGCCGTCCGGGAGCGTACTGATCCACGCATGAAGACTGGCCATGCCTTGTACGTAAGGGCACCGCTCATTAAAAACGACCCCGCCCGATCCTCAGGCGCCAGGCGGGGAAATCGCATGCGGCATGAGCCCGTGCGCTCTTGCCTCCCGGTCTATATCAACGGGCTTCACCCGTTGAAGGCTGGTAGCGGTGAGAGGACTTGAACCTCTGACCTCGCGGGTATGAACCGCGCGCTCTTACCAGCTGAGCTACACCGCCACGCGTTTTAATCAATGGAGCCCGCTAGCAGACTCGAACTGCTGACCCCATCCTTACCATGGATGTGCTCTACCAACTGAGCTAAGCGGGCTCGTTCACACGCAAGCGCGCTAATAATATTACAACAACCTATTTCCCGACACAACGAGCGAGCGGGGCGTTTTTTCCATGCAGCGGGTATCGAACGGCTCCGCGACCGTTCGTGAGGCAGGCATATCTCCATGGGGAAAAGGCTCCCGCCGCGAGCTCTCCTGGCTAGGGGAGGAACATCTCCAGGGTGGTCTCTTGCCCCGGTTCCACCACCACGAACTCGGAGTCCCAATTCCCCTCCAGCATCTTGCGCAACATACGTGTCGAACCGGGTATCTCCTCGTAGCGCAGCCCCAGGGTCTCCGCCATGGACTCGGCGGCGGCGCGGAATTCCTCCAGCCTGTAGTTGCCGGTGTTGATGAGCACAAGGCGGCGGTAGTTCGCGAGCATAGCCTTTGCCACGCGCAGCGCTTTTTCCTCTCCGTACCTCTCCACCAGCCTTTCGTATTCGGCCACCGGGAGCTCCGCCGCCTTGATCCATCCCTTGGTGAGGAAATAGGTGCCGGGCTCCTCCTTCAACCTGCGCAGGTGTTCCAACCTCGAGCCCAGGAAAAGGGCTATGCAATCGTCCACGCGCGGAATCACCAGCCGGCGTGTGGGCGAGGAGAGCCCCACTGCGGCGTTGGAACAGAGGCCGTAGCCCAGGACAATTTCTCCCTCGCCGGGAATGGAGTCGATCCTCTCCTGCAGCGCCTCGTGGAGCGCCCGGGGCTCGTTGTGCAGGCCGAACTCCAACTCCACGAGCTCGCCTTCTCCCACCCCCATGAGCTTTAGCTCCTCGGCCACCGTGGCGCACGCGATTATCTTGACCGGTCTTCTCACTATCCTGCCTTTCCGCAGAACTCTTTCACCTCATCCTGCCCAAACCGCAAAGCTTTGACTTTGCCCCCTCCTGTATCGTCGCCGAAGGCGTCAGAATGCACCATGATATGCAGTGTGGTCTTCTCCGCTTCGCTCTCGTGTCCTTTGGCCCTCAGGTCGCCCCGGGCGCCCCAGCGGCAAGCCGAGATTTTCTGCCGGGGTCCATCGCGCACGAGAGGCCGGAGTTCAAGCTGTGGCAGGGTCCCGCCAATCTGGAATATAGGCCGCGGAAGACGCCGTAAAGCTTGTCGTATGTCCGGCGGCTGCCGGGATCCGGCTCGAACACCCGCCTCACGCGCACGGCCTTCCTTATGTCCTTGAAAGAAGGTATGGCCCCCGTTGCCACGGCCACGGCGAGGGCGCAACCCATGGCCCCCGCTTCCCGGGCGTGCTCGACCGCTTCCACGCTCCTCCCGGTCACGTCCGCAACCACCTGCATCCACACGTCGCTCGTGGCGCCGCCGCCGATCGCCCGCAGGGGGTCGCAGGGGTAACCCGCCGAAGCCACCGCGTCCAGCAGCCACCTCAGGTTGAAGGCGACGCCCTCGTAAACCGCCCTCAACATATGTTCCCAAGTATGCCCAAGCCCGAGGTTGACGAAAGCGGCGCGCACCAGGGTGTCGGGAACCGGCGATCTCTCCCCGAACATCCAGGGCGCGAAAAGCAGCCGGCCGGCGCCCGGTTCCACCTCCGCCGCCACGGCGTCGAGGCGCTTGAAGAGCTCGGCCTCCACGTCATCTGCCGAGCGCGGCAGGGCGACCGCCATCTTTCCGGCAAACCACTCCAGACAAGCCCCCGCCGTCTCTGACTCGCCGATGACGAGGAACATCTCCGGGTCAGGCGAAACCACGGATGCAATACCATATTTTCCCAGGCCTGGCTTCTTCCTCACCGAGAGGCATAGCCAGCTCGAGGTCCCGATATTGATGTGGGCGTCCCCGTCCCGCAGGGCTCCCGAGCCCGTGGCCGCGGCGGGAATGTCCGCCATCCCCGCAATCACCGGCGCCCCCGGAGACAGCCCCATCTCCTCCGCTGCGCTTTCTCTCAAACCCCCTATCACCTCTATGCTCGAACGCAAGGGGGGCAGCCTGTACAGGTCCTGGCCCAGGAGCTTTGCGAACAGCCTGGACCACTCCCTGTTGTGCGGTTTGAGTATGCCCGTTCCGCCGCCGCCGGTATGGTCCATGACGAACCGGCCGGTGGCACGGCCGACCAGGTACCCGGTGGCGTCCAGAAAGTACCGGGTGCGTTCGTAGAGGCCTTGTTCTTTCTCCCTCAACCAGGCCAGCTTGCACACCACGTCCTTCCCCGAGGGCGCCGCTCCCGCCAGAAGCGTTATCGCCCTCCTGCCTCCGAAACGGCGGATGATGGAAGCAGCCTGGTTTTCCGCGCGGTTGTCGAGCCATATGATGGCCGGCCTCAAGGGGGCGCCCGAATCATCCACGGGCACCACGCCCAGCATCTGACCCGCGAAACCAACCCCCTTGACCCTCGCGGGGTCTACACCGCTTTGCTCGAGCATCCTACGCATCCCCGCGCACGCCGCCTTCCACCAATCCTCGGGGTCCTGTTCCGCCCAGCCGGGCCTCGGATAGCTCAAGGGATAGGGATGGAAGGCCGAGGCGACCATATCGCCGTGGGCGGAAGCAAGGATGCCCTTGCAACCTCCCGTGCCTACGTCGAAACCAGCGTAATAAAAATCACTCATAAGCACCCCGGGGCGAGACCTGGCTCCAGTTGCCTGCTACCTCGACGTCCAAACCCGTGTAATTAATAACGCATATGCACGCCACAATCACGTATATGCACGCCAGGCCGCAAGAACCCGGTTCCCGTTGCCCACTCAACACCGAAACCGGTGCAACGATCGCGCACATGCGCCGCCTCTGAACCGGGCGTTCAAAAGCATATTCTAAACCCTCGCGCCGGAGATGCTGAATCGCAAAGCGACCGGGGCGGGAAGTTGGCCTCCCGCCCCGGCTGGGTTCGCCCTTGCGAGGTTGCCCTATCGGGTCTTTCGCCCCGCTCAGGAGGGTTACATCATGAGGTTGCCCAGGGACATGGCGAAGGGCATATCGCCCTCGATCTTGAGCTTGCCGGTCATGAAGGCGGTTGGGCCGGCGAGCTCGCCCTTCTGCATGAGAGCCCAGTCCTCGAGGCCGATCTTGAAGGTGACCTCGGGAGAGGACGCTCCGTTGAACACGACCTTCAGGGGAACGGAGGAGCCGTCCGGCATGCCGAGCTCCACGTTCATGGTGCCCTTGGTCGAGTTCAGGGTGTCATACCTCTTGCGGTTGGCGTTCTGGCCCATGTCTGTGAACATGTCCATGGCGCCCTCCATCTTCCCGGTCACGGCCTTGCGCCAGGTGTCCTCGTCTATCTCCACCTTGATCATGGGGTTATCGAGGGCGCCCTCCTTGACCTCCAGCTCCTTGGCGTCCTTCACCGTGATGCCGTACACGTAGGTCTGGTCGCCCTTGATGTCGAACTCCACCGTGAAGACCGTTCCCTCCATACCGGTGATGGTGGCTCCCGAGAGCTGCTCTTCCACCATCTTGGGCACCACTTCCTCGAAGTACTCCTTAACCCCGATGTTCTCGCTGATCTCCATCCTTACCTCCTTCTGACGTTCCTTTTGCTTCCGACCCGGGTTTTTCCCTGCTTTACGCCCCGGAGAAAACCCATTCGAAGCCGTTTTAGTACTGACATGTCATTACTATAATCACGTGTTACCATAAAGTCAACCGTATGAACGTACATGCGCAGATCGATTTATTCGATTCTCGCATGTGCCCGTTATGTCGCCCTTGCGCGGCACAAACATAAACCGGCAGAGGAGGAAACGGCGCTTGTGAAGTACTCCTGCCTTAACCAACGCCTCGCGATAGACACGTGGTTGGCAAGATAAAAGGGAGAAGCCTACGAATCGGATCGCCACGCCTGGATGTGTAGGATAAGCACGGAGAAAGGAGACGCCAATGGAGATTTCGTCCTCCTCGATAAAGAAAGCCCTCCTCGATGAGGGCATCGACCTGGTGGGAATCGCGAACGCGCGAGAATTAATCCTCGCCTCGCCTCCCAGGCCCGCGACAGACCTCATGCCTACCGCCCGTACCGTTATCGTAATGGCGGTTTCACACAGTCTCGGCGCCGTATATGCGCCGGACATCAGGATATGGACGCGCAACAAAATGCAAACCTCGCGCCTGCTGGACCAGGTGGCCGAAAAGTACGGGCGGATGTTGGAAAAGGAAGGTTACCTGAGCCTGCCCGTTTCCTCGGATAAGCCGGTAGAGATACACAAACACGATCCGAAAACGGGCGAAAAACTTCCCCATACCCGAACCGTGGGCCATATCTCCCTCAAGCATGCCGCCCTCAGCGCCGGCATGGGGCAGATAGGGCGCTCCAACCTGCTCCTAACGCCCGAATTCGGACCCCATCAACGGCTGGGCGGCATCATCACCGAAGCCCCCCTGGAAACGGACCCTTACCGCGAATGGAACCTCTGCCTAAAAAATTGCACGAGATGCCTGGACGCATGTCCCGTCAATGCCCTGAGCCCGTCGGGATATTCCGTTGACCCCTGCTTCGATTACTGGTCTATGGGTTTCGAGCGCACGCGCCCTCGACGCCTCTCGGAGTGGCCTGCATTCACAGCCATGTTGCTTCGTCACCTGAAACGAAGAGACCCCCTGGTGGAATCGGGACAACTGTTCATAACCGACGTGGATTTCTGCATCGCCTGCATGAAGGCATGCCCAGTCGGAGAACGCTGGAAGGGTCTTCGTCCCGACAAAGCCGTATGAGGTCGGGACGCTATGGGAAGCGCCGCCGGAGATGGAGACACCATGCCCTTCTCGCCACCGGCGCTTATTTGGTTATAATTTTAACGCCGTAATCTTTACGCCACCGCGCGGCACCACCGCCATCATGGCGACATCGAGGCAGAAGGAGTTGCACGGCAGATGGACCAGCGCCTGAAGAACCTGGATTACGTCTTCGGACCCCGTTCCGTGGCCTTCATCGGCGCCACGGAAAGCATGCGCAAATGGGGATTCCTCATCCTCAACAACCTGCTCACCGGGGGCTACGAGGGGGAGGTATACCCCGTGAACCCCAACCGCGAGACCATCCTCGGCCTGCGCGCCTATCCCTCGGTGCGGGAGATCCCCGGGGAAATCGACCTGGCGGTGTTCACGGTCCCCGCCCGCCAGGTCCTGGATGCCCTTTCCGGATGCATAGAAAAGGGAGTCAAGGCGGGATTGGTGATCACCGCCGGCTTCAAGGAGCTGGGCGAGGACGGGGCCCGGGTGGAGGCCGAAATGGTGAGAATGGCCCGCGACGCGGGCATGATCCTGGTCGGCCCCAACTGCCAGGGCGTGTGCTGCCCGAAGAACAGGCTTTACCCCTGGATGCCCATCCTCTTTCATCCCTCGCCGGGCAAGATAGGCTACGTGGCCCAGAGCGGGAACATCCTCAACATGCTCATCGGGCACGCAGTCAAAGCGGGGCTCGGCGTTTCCAAGGCGGTTTCCAGCGGCAACGAGGCCGATGTCGCCTCCGAGGAATACTACGCCTACCTCGCGGAGGACCCCGACACGGAGGTAATAGTCTCCTACGTCGAAGGCATCCCCGATGGCCGCCGCTTCCTGGAGTATGCCCGCGAGGTGACGGCCCGCAAGCCGGTGGTCCTTCTCAAGGGAGGAAGGACCGGGAAAGGGGTCGAAGCGGCCAGGTCGCATACCGGGGCCATGGCGGTTAGCGGCAGGCTTTTCGAGGCCGCCTGCCGCCAGGCGGGGGTTATCCTTACCCATTCCATCGAGGAGGCCGGGGTGACCGCCGCGGCCTTCGTGAATCGCCCCCTGCCGCGCGGCAAGCGCGTGGGCATCATCACCGGCGGAGGGGGGCTTGGCGTCATCGCCTCGGACTTCTGCACCGAGATCGGCCTGGAAGTGGCCGCCCTTTCCGAACGAACCCTGGGCGAACTCGAGCGGCTTCTTCCCGACTGGTGGGTGCCCGGAAACCCGGTGGACCTGGTGGCCGGCCTTGATTTCACCATCCTCAAGCCGGTGATCGAGATCCTCATGAAAAGCGGCGAGGTCGACGCGGTGATGTTCCTTTGGATAGGCGCTCCGCGCCGCGCGGAAGAGATCGAGGCGGCGAAACGCGGGCGGGGCATGGACATCTCCGCCATCTGGAAAATCATGGACCAGCACTTCGTGGAGTTCCACCGGGAGTTGAGCTCCCTCATGCATGAGCTGCAGGTTCCACTCTACGTCGCCACCAGTATAGATTTGAGCACAGACTCCGGGGGAAGCCGGGACGACGGCTGCCGGCCGCTGGTGTTCAGCGACGTGGAGTCCGCCTGCCGCGCCGTGAGCGCCATGGCGGAATACCACGCGTACCGCGCAGCGCGCTCCTGACGGGAACCGGATCTCGCCCGAGTCGAGCGAGCCTTCGCCCGCCTCCGGGCAGGCGCGCCGGCCTCCTGCAGGCGGGCGAAAGCGGGACGCTCGAAAGGAAACGGAAAGCATCGCGTGGCCGAGGAAGCGGCGGCGCCCAAGCGACTCCGCACCTTGCGTCTATCGCCGTCCGGCTTCAAAGGACCCGATACGGCGCCCCACGTGGCTGAAAAGGAGCGAGGTTCATGCCGGTGAAGCGAAGGTATTTTTCCCGCGAGAGGCAGGCGGAGTTCGCCCTCATCGCCGTCACCGTGGTGTGGGGGCTCACCTTTTCCCTGGTCAAGAAAAGCCTCGAGGAGATACCCCCTTTCGTGTTCATGGCCTACCGTTTCGCGCTGGCCTTCCTGGTCATGGCTGCCGTTTCCCTGCGCCGGGTACGAGACATGAAACGCGGTACCCTGGCGGCGGGGTCGCTGCTGGGCCTCTTCCTCTACGGGGCCTATTCCCTGCAGACCATAGGGCTTAAATACACCTCGGCGGGCAACGCCGGCTTCATCACCGGGCTTTTCGTGGTCTTCGTCCCCGTGCTTTCCACCATCTTCCTGCGCAAGCGGCCGGGCGCGCGCTCCGTGATCTCCGTGGTCCTGGCCACCGCCGGGCTCGCCCTCCTCTCCCTGCAACCCGGAGAGGGGATAAACCTCGGGGACGCGCTGGTCCTGGGGTGCGCCTTCACCTATTCGCTGCATATTATCTTCATGGACCGCTTCGTGCAGCGCCACGACCTGGTGCTTCTCACCCTTGTCCAGATGGGAGTGGTCGCCTTCCTCCATACCGCGTCCGGGCTCATCTTCGAGGATTTCAGCTTTCCCACCGGGGGCTTCGTGTGGATGACCATCGCCGTCTGCGGCGTCCTGGCCTCGGCCGTCGCCTTCTTCGTGCAGGCCTGGGCCCAGAAGGTCATCTCCCCGGTGCGCACCTCGGTGGTGCTGATCATGGAGCCGGTGTTCTCCGTGCTCTTCGGCATATGGTTGCTGGGGGAAAGGCTATCCTGGCGGGGGTGGTTGGGGTGCGCGATAATGCTCGCGGCCATGTTCATCACCGAGATCAAACCCGAAACGGCGCCGCCCGGGAGCGAGTAGTACGTGCCCTCAGCCTCGCCTCCGATTAAACGCCGCTGGCCGCCTCCCCGGCCCATTCGAGGTTTCCGCCGGCGACGGCCCCTGTCGTTGCCGGCCCGGGGACGGCAGCGTCTCGCGGCCGCCTTGCCGGGAGCCGGCGGCTCAAAGGTGGCTGAGGATCTTGGAGAAGACGTAGATGGACTTCACCCACGACCTATTCGAGGCTGCCGACGCCGACGGCCTCTTTCGCTTTCGGCCCGGGTCGGCACATGCCTCGCGGCCGCCTTGCAGGGAGCCGGCGGCTCAAAGGTGGCTGAGGATCTTGGAGAAGAAGTCGATGGCCCGGGGGCTGCGTGGATTGGTAAAAATATCCTCTGGGGGGCCCTCTTCCACGATAACGCCGTCGTCCATGAAGATGAGGCGGTCTCCCACCTCCTTGGCGAAGCCCATCTCGTGGGTGACCACCATCATGGTCATGCCCTCGCGGGCCAGGTCCTTCATGACGTCCAGGACCTCCTTGACCAGTTCAGGGTCGAGGGCCGAGGTGACCTCGTCGAAGAGCATGAGGTCAGGGTCCATGGCCAGGGCGCGGGCGATGGCCACCCTTTGCTGCTGGCCACCCGAAAGGTGCGCCGGATAGGCCTCGGCCTTCTCCTTCAGGCCTACCCTCTCCAGCAGGCGGAGGGCTTTCTCCTCCGCCTCCGCCGCGTCCATCTTCTTCACCTTGACCGGGGCGAGGGTCACGTTGCGCAGCACGGTGAGGTGCGGGAAGAGATTGAAGCTCTGGAAGACGATGCCCACCTTCTGGCGCATGGCATTGATATCTATCCCGTGTTGGGTTATGTCCACTCCCTCGATGAACACGTGCCCGCTGGTGGCGTGCTCCAGGCCGTTCACGCAGCGCAGCATGGTGCTCTTGCCGGAGCCGCTGGGCCCGACCACCACCAGCACCTCCGAGGGCTTGACCTTGAGGTTCACCCCCTTGAGCACCTCGTGGAAGCCGAACCGCTTGTGGAGGTCCACGATCTCCACCATGTACTCTCCGCTCAAGATCCCCTCCCGGAATACCGCACGGTCACGCAACGAATAACTATATTAACCCATGGCCCCGCGCGGCACGAAAGACGCCCCGGCGCGCCGCGGAGACCGGCCGACACCCTCAATCCTTCATGGAGAGACGCGTGGTCATGTACTGCACCAGCCTCATCAAGGGGAGGGTGATGATGAGGTAGCACAGCGCGGCGCCCATGAGCGGGGTCACGCTGGCGTACTTACCCATCATCTCCCTGCCGCGGAAGAAGACCTCCGCCAGCCCTATGGTCGCCACCAGTGCGGTGTCCTTGAGCAGGGCGATGAACTCGTTGGAGAGCGGCGGGATGACGTTCCTGATCGCCTGGGGAAGGATAACGTACCGCATGGCCTTGAGGTATCCCATGCCCAGGCTGCGCGCCGCCTCCATCTGCCCCTTGTGGATGGACTCGATGCCGGCGCGGAAGATCTCCGCCTCGTAGGCCGCGTAGCAGATGGTGAGAGCGATCACCCCCGCCACGAACTGGCTGAGGTTGAGCCCCATATAGGCGAGGCCGAAATAGACGATGAAGATCTGCAGCAGGAGGGGCATGCCCCTGATGACGTCGATGTAAACCGCCGCGAGAAAGCGAAACGGCTTCACCTTCGATATCCTCACCATGGCCACCATAAGGCCCGCGGCGAGGATACACACCTCCGAGATCACGGCGAGCTTCACGGTGACCCAGAGGCCCCTCGCCACGTAGGGCATGGTTTTCTCGAACACCCGCCAGTTGAAAAACTCGTCCACGAACTTCTTGCCCGCCTCGAACCTGGTGAAAAAAACCGCCAAAAAGGCAACCAGGGCCGCCGCGGCCACGATCCCTATCACCCAAAGCGCGATCCTGGTTTTTCCGTTTATCCCCATCACCTCCATTCAAGTCGAAAGGCCCGCACGCTTTCGCGCGCGGGCCGCAATCCGTCGCATCAGGTCATGCAGGCAAACCGCCGGCGCCCTACTCCTTGCCGAACCACTTTTCGAATATCTTGTCGTAGGTGCCGTCCGCCTTCATCTCCGCGAGCGCCTTGTCTATGGCCTCCTTGAGCTGGTCGTTGCCCTTGCGGATGCCGATGCCGTACTGCTCGTCGGTCTTGATGGTGGCGACCACCTCCGTCTGGCCGCGCATCTTGCTCAGGTACGCGTTTACGGGATAGTCGTTAAGGATCGCGTCGATCCTGCCCAGCTCCAGCTCCTGGAAGGCGAGGAGTATGGTGTCGTACTTGCGGATCTCCTTGATCCCGGGGATCTCCTCCGCCGTGAACTGGCCGGTGGTGTCCACCTGTACCCCCACCACCTTGCCCGCGAGGTCGGCCTCGCTCTTGATCTCCGTGTTCCCCTTCTTCACCGCGATGGACTGGTTAGAGTCGATGTAGGGGTCGCTGAAATCGATCTCCTCCTTGCGCTCATCGGTGATGGTCATGGCGGACATGATGATGTCGTACTTGTCCGCCTTCAAGCCGGGGATTATCCCGTCCCAGGCCGTGGTCACCACCTCGAGCTCCAGGCCCAGGCGCTTGGCGAGCTCGGTGGCTATGTCGATGTCGAATCCCTCCGGCTTGCCGTCGTCGCCGATGGATTCGAAGGGCGGGTAGGTGGTGTCGCTGCCCATGAGCAGCTTGCCCTTCTGGATGGTGGTGACGGTTACTTCCTCCTTCTTTCCCTCGTCTTTTTTCTCCTCATCCTTCTCGCCGCATCCGGCGGCCAACAGGGCCACCACCAGGGCGAGGGCGAGAGAGAGGGTCAGGACGATGAGAAACCTTTTTCCGCGCATCTTCCCTCCTTATCCCGCTTCGGCCGGCAACGGTGAAATTATATATATAATAATCCTCGCAGACAAACCGTGCTTTCTCGGTAGGGAAGGGATATCGAGACCGCGCCGAAGCGATAGGGGAGCCGGCATCGCGAAGCCGTCCGCGTTTCAGGCCGGTGCCCGCGGACGCGTCCGCCCCACACCCGGAAGCCGCCGAATTCCCCGCCTGGATTTCGGGGGAGACCTATTCCCCGATCAGCCTGGCTATTCTTTCCAGCAACTCGTCCGGCTCCACCGGCTTTTCTATGTAGTCGTCGGCGGAAACCTCCATGCCGCGGCTGCGTGGTATCTCCGTTTCCTTGGTCATGCGGGAGCCGAAACTGGTGAGAAGGATCAGCGGGATCTTGCTGAGCTCCTCGTCGCCCGCGATCTCGTCCGCCGCGGTGAAGCCGTCTTCCACGGGCATGATCACGTCGAGGATGATGAGGTCGGGCTTTTCCTCCCTCGCCTTGGCGATCCCCTGGTCCCCGTCGTAGGCCACCACCACCTCGAACTTCTCCTCCAGTAGGGTGCGCGTCGACTCCACGAAATCCCTGTCGTCGTCCACCAGCAGCACCTTTTTCATGCTCGCCCCCTCCTTTCGCCCCAAGCAAGCGGACCTTTAATGATTACTTTCCCCGCCCAAAGGGGCGGCAAACCTCAATCCCCTCTCCTGGCCATGATCTTACGCACGCGGTCGACGACCACGTCCGGGTCGAGGGGCTTTTCTATGTAATCGTCTACGTCCATGCGCATGCCCGTCTCCAGCTCGTAGCGGCGCTGGCTCGCCTCCTCCCGCACCGAGGTGAGGACGATGATGGGCGTCTCCCGCCACTTGGACCAGCGAGGGTCGGTGAGGGTCCTGCATACGCCATAGCCGTCCAGCTTCGGCATGAGCAGGTCGAGGATGATGAGGTCCGGGCTCTCCTCCCTGATGCGCGCAAGGCCCTCCTCGCCGTCTCTCGCGGAGACCACCTCGTACCCCTCTCCTTCCAGCAGGACGGAAAGGGCGTCCACGATGTCGGGATCGTCGTCGATCACCAGTATCTTGGGGGGCATCTTCCGAACCTCCTTAAATTACGGGCCTGGGCAGGAGCCCGGCTCTCTCCATGATCTCCGGCACGATCTCCTCCCAGCCTACCGCCTGGACGTGGATCCCGTGCACCCCGGGGATATCCATCACCTGCTCGATTATCTCCAGGATCATCCTGATACCTTCCTCTTTCACGTCTTTCGCGCCCTCCAGCCTGGTTATCATCTCGTCCGGCACCTCAACTCCGGAAACGTACTTCTTCATGTACCTCGCCATACCCACCGACTTGACGGGGATTATCCCCGCGAGTATGTGGACTTTCCTGTCCAGCCCCGCTTCGCACACCTCCTCCATCCAGCGCCGGAACTTGGGGACGTCGTAGACCGCCTGGGTCTGGATGAAATCCGCTCCCGCCTCCACCTTCTTCGCCAGCCGGGCGGTGCGGAACTCGAAGGGGTCGGCGTAGGGGTTCTCCACCGCGCCGATAAATAGGGGCACCTCGCCCGCCACCTCCTCGCCGCAGATGAACTTCCTCTCATCTCTCATATCCTTGACCGCCCGCACCAGCTGCACGGAGTCGATGTCGAAAACCCCCTTGGCCTCGGGGTGGTTTCCGAACTTCACGTGGTCGCCCGAGAGGCAGAGGACGTTCTTTATATCCAGCGCCACGGCGCCAAGGATGTCGCCCTGCAGCCTGATGCGGTTGGCGTCGCGGCAGAGCATCTGCATTACCGCGTCGAGCCCCATGCGCCGCAGGATAGCGCAGGCCGCCAGGCTGCAGAGGCGCACCACGCCCGTCTGGTGGTCGGTGACGTTGAAGGCGTCGGCGGCGTGGCCTATTTCCTCGCCGTGGGCCTCTATCACGCGCGCCGATCCGCTTTTGGGTGGCCCTATCTCCGCCGTGACCGCGAAGTGGCCTGCCTCCAGCACCTTCTCGAGGTTGCTGCCCGATTTCACGGCTCCTCCTCCTTCTGCTTTTCCCAGTAGGTAAGATCGCAAATGGCGCCCTTGGGTATGCTGAAAGTCACCCGGGTCCCTTCCGCCTTCCCCGGCGCGGGGCTTTCGATGCGGATATCGCCGTGGTGCATCTCCACTATGCGCTTGCATATGGAGAGTCCCAGGCCCGTGCCCTCCCCGGACTCGGGGTCGCCCTTGAAAAAATCGTCGAAGACCTTGGGCAGCAACTCAGGCCTGATCCCGCAGCCTTCGTCCTCCACGTAAACGACGACTTCGTCATCCTCCTGGCGCGCGACGATGGAGATCCTCTTTCCCGGCGGCGTGTACCGCACCGCGTTGGAAACCAGGTTGTTGAGCAGCTGGCACAGGCGGACCTCCGAACCGAAGATCTCCGGCAGGTCAGGGGGTATGTCCACCGCCAACTCTATCCCCTTGGCGTCGGTCAAACCCCTGGCCACTTCCACGCAGTTCTCCAGCACCCCCGTCCACGACACCGTGCTCAACTCCGGCGCGATCATCCCCGCCTCCAGCTTGGACATGTCCACGATGTCGCTGATGAGCTCCAGCATCTGGTCGATGCGCTTGACGCTGCGGTCGAGCCACGCCTCCTGCTTCTCCGTCAAGGGGCCCGTGCTCCCTCGCAGCATCACCTTCAGGTAGCTCTGCACCGCGGCCAGCGGGGCCTTGAGGTCGTGAGCCACCATGCGCATGAAGTAGAGGAAGCGCTCCCTCTCGTCGCTCATGCGGTGAAGCTCCTCGCGGGCGCGCTCCGCTTCCAGCGCCACGCGGTCGTGTTCCTCCTCCTTCTCCAGCACCAGCCCCGACAGCTCGGCTATGGAATCCAGGAAGTCGATCTCGTCCTTGGTGAAATCCCGCCGCTCGGAGGAGTACACGCGCATCACGCCCCTGATGCCCCCGTAGGAGCGCATGGGGATGGAGAGTATGGACGCGACGCCCTCCCGTGCCATCTCCTTTCCGTGCCGCACCCTGGGATCGACGGAGACATCGGGGATGGAGATCGACTTCCCCCCCAGGACTTCGCGCAGCGTCTCGTCAACTTCCACCGCGCCCTTCTCGACGAAATCGTCGCTGATCCCGTAGCTCACGCGGTGGTAGAGTTTTCCTCCCTCTCGATCGAGCACCAGCAACGAGCAACCCTTGGACCCGGTCCCCCTGGTTATGGACTCGACGATGGCGCGCAGGACGTTCTGGACCCCCACCGCGGCGATGACGGGCTTGGAGATCTCGTAAAGGAGTTGTTTCCTCATTTCCCCTCTGGTTCCTTCGGGGGCGGCACGGGAACCCGCATGCGCCTCGCCCCGCCGCTGAGCGACTTGCTCCAATCCTTGTAAGGTCGAATCCTTGCCAGCTCCTCCGCCCTCCCCAGGGCCTTCATGCGGTCATATATGAGCTGCCACCCGCAGGGAAGGTTCGGGTCCACCTCGCACTTGCCTCCCACCGAGCCCCCACAGGGACCGTTGAAGAGGCCCTTGGCGCAATGCACGATGGGGCAGATGCCCCCATACTCCCCCAACACGCAATCCCCGCACTGCGCGCATTCCTCGACGAAGAATCCTGGCTCCGCTTCGCGTCCGATGAACAAGGTGTTAAGGGCCGGGAGGACGGGAAGGACAACCTGGTCCGCGACCATTCTTACCCCCAGGGAGCACGCCGCGACCAGCACCGCCTCCGCGCCCTCCAGCAGCGAGGAGAACTCTTTCTGCGCCTCCGGCGCCAGTGGCTCGCAGGCCACGGGAAGCACCGTGCTCCACGCCCTCTCCACGCTCCTCTCCTCCAACGTCCGCGCCAGCTCTACGACTTCCTTGGGGCCGCCCGTGCCGGCCATGAAGGGACAGGTCCCACAACCCGCGATGGCCACCCTGCGGGCGGAGCCCAGCATCGCCTCGATCTCCTCGATACCCTTCCGCTGCGTGATGCTCTTCATCTCCCACCCCCTACGTCCCGTCCGTTGCCGATGCCCGGCCGTGATCGGGCGGGCATGCCTCCCCGCGCGCATGGGACAGGAATTCCGCGGCGAATCCAGCGAGGCAATCGCGCACCGGCTCGAGCGCGCGCCCGAGCTTCTCGCACAGGGCGAGCTCGCCTGCCAGCTTCACTATCCTCTCCAGACTCGCAACCGCCGTTTCTCCTCCCCTGCCTTCCGCGATCTCCTTTATCAAGCGAGACACCGCCGCCGGAGCGGTCCTGCCGGGCGCGCAGCCTCCACAGCAACCCCCAATGGCATGCGACGCAAGAAGCGCAGCCATGCGTGGCATGCAGGTTCCCTCTTCCAGGAACACGACCTTCCCGGATCCCTCCAACCCCTCCCGGGAGAAAAGGTCCGCGGGGAGAACCCGGTTGCGATCTCCGGCCAAGTACGCCGCCTTACATCCGCTGCTCGCCCCCACATACGATGCAATGTCCGCGACGCTCATCTCCCCTCTCGCCTCCAGGAGCAGGCACGGCTTGCCGCGGACCTGCGCCCCTACCAGCGCTCCGGTCCGCTTTCCGTCCCCGGCTTGCCGCGCCGTCGGGCTGTTCCGCGCCACGCGCCGCGCGAGACCGGCGGGGATAACCAGCGCCCACGGCCTCCCCGCGCCGGCTTCCGTCCCCGCCGCGGCCGCCTCCCACAGCATCGTGCCTTCCACTACCGCCGCCCTTCCCGTGCCCGGACATGCAGCGACGCGGATGGGACCCCTGAAGAGCGAGTGCGCCATTCCCGCGCCGTCCAGCATGCGCGAGGCCACAGCGCCCAGGCGCGCGCAGGATGCCCCGTCGTTCCAGGGCGCGTAGAAAACCAGCCGGCCAGCCCCGTACGCCGCCGCCGCCATGGCCGCGCCCGCGACCACCTCCTCTGCGAAGAGGAGTGTTGCCGCAAGGTCCGCGCTGTGCTCGGTTTCCGCCCCCAGGGTGTCGCATACCAACAACCGCGGGCGACCCTCAGCATGCGCGCACGGATGCAATGAACCCTCCAGAAATTCCCGGATCTCCCTTCCGGCCGGCCCCGCCGCTTCCCGCAACGCATCCGCACTCCACCAGCCTTCGGGCATCTTCTCGCCCGCTCCCGCTGAGGAGGAATCGTTCCCATCCCCCGGCACCTCCACGGGCTGAGGCATCACTTCCTCCAGAGGCGGGTACGCGGAGAGATCCTTCCCCTCGATCATCTCGAGCAACCTGTCCGCGTCAGCCGGGTTCAATCCATCCACCATACGCACGCCTTCCCCATTGGTAACGCGCACCGCGACCGACTCATGCCAGCGCGGTTCTCCGGCGCATGCCGATATCTCCACCGCGGCCGGCGCCCCTTCCCTCAAGGCGTCATACAGCTCGAGGGCCCCGGCAGCCAGGCACGATGGACCTGCGCACACCGAGAGGCGTATCTCGGCGGGGCGTCGTGGCAGGTCGCCGAACTGGTCACAGAACCCATAGACCCTGCTGGCGGGAAGGCGGAGTTGGAGGGATATTTCCTCGATATCGCCTTCGCCAATGAAACCATGTCCATCCAAAGCCTCGATGATCAGGGGCATGAGGTCTGGTCTGGTAATAACTGCCATTCTATTCACCCCCCTCCGCTCGTTCCAGCCTCACCGCGCATACCTTCAGCTCCGGTATCTTGCTCTTGGGATCGAGCACGGGATTGGTCAGGAGGTTCGCCCCTTCCTCCCCGAAGTGAAAGGTCGCGAAGACGTTCCCCTTGCGCAGCCGCGAGGAGATGTGGGCCCGGCTGACCACCGTGCCGCGGCGGGAGGTCACGCGCACGGCATCTCCCTCGCGCAGGCCCAGCTCCAAGGCATCCGCGTCGTTGACCGCCACCCACGCCCTGCCCTCCTTCTCCAGCAGGCTCGCGGAGTGCCTGGTCATCGACCCGGCATGATAGTGGAACGCCGACCGTCCCGTGGTAAGCAGGAAAGGGTATTCCGCGTCGGGCAGTTCGCCGGGAGGCACGTATTCCACCGGCGTGAGCCTCCCCTTGCCGCGCGGGAAGGAGCCCACGTGGAGCACCGGGGTGCCGGGGTGTTCGGGATCGGGACAAGGCCATTGCAGCCCTCCTCCCTCTATCCTGGCGTGGCTGATGCCTCCGTAGCTTGGGGTCAGGGCGGCGATCTCGTCCATGATCTCGGCGGCGCTCGCGTAGCGCATGGGATAGCCCATGCGCCCGGAGAGATCCATGATGATGGCGAGGTCCTCCTGCGCCTCCCCGGGCGGCTCAAGCGCCTTTCTCACTCTTTGCACCTTGCGTTCGGTGTTGGTGAACGTCCCCTCCTTCTCGGCGAAACACGCCCCCGGCAGGACCACGTCGGCCAGGGACGCGGTCTCGGTGAGAAAGATGTCCTGCACCACCAGGAGATCGAGGTTGCGCAGGGCTTCCTCGACATGTCCCGTATCCGGGTCCGTGACCAGGGGATTCTCGCCCATGACGAACATGGCGCGTATCTCCCCCCGTCTTGCCGCCTCGACCATCTCCACCACGGTCAGGCCCGGCCGTACGGGCAGGTCCTTGCCCCAGGCTCGCGCGAACTTCCCGGCTGCCTCCGCGTCATCGACCCGCTGGTACCCGGTGAAGACGTTGGGAAGGGCTCCCATGTCACAGGCGCCCTGCACGTTGTTCTGCCCCCGCAGGGGGTTGATGCCCGCTCCCTCCTTCCCCAGATTCCCCGTAAGCAGCGCCAGGTTGGCCAGGGCCATAACGTTGTCGGTGCCCGAGATATGCTGGGTTATGCCCATGGCGTAGAGTATGGCCGCCCTTCCGGCGCCCGCGTAAAGCCGTGCCGCCGCCTTCAGTTCCCCGGCAGGAATGCCCGTTATCTCCTCCACCCTTTGGGGATCATATGCCGAGAGCCCTTCTCGCAGTTCCTCCAAGCCCTCCGTTCTCTCGCGCACGAAATCCTTGTCGCACAACCCTTCGTCGATGATCACCTTGGCCATCCCGTTTATCCAGGCCACGTCCGTGCCCGGCGCCGGCTTGAGGTGCATCTCCGCGTAACGCGAGATGTCCAGGTCGCGGGGATCGACCAGGATCAACCGCATCCCGCCTCGCAGCACCGACCTTTTCAGGACCTCGGCGATGACGGGATGGTTGACGGTGGTGTTGCTTCCGGTGAGCAGGACGACCTCCGCTTTTTCAAGGTCCGCGATGGAGTTGGTCATGGCCCCGCTTCCGAGGGTTGCCGCCAGACCGGCGACGGTGGGACTGTGTCATAACCGGGCGCAGTGGTCGATGTTGTTGGTCCCGACCACCGCGCGGGCGAATTTCTGCAGGAGGTAGTTCTCCTCGTTGGTGGCCTTGGCGGACGACAGGAAAGCCACGGCGTCGGGGCCGCTTTCCTCGATCACCGCGCCCAGGCGTGAAGCCACGGCGCCAAGCGCCTCCTCCCACGAAACCTCCACCAGTTCCCCGTTTTTTCGCAGCAGCGGCTTCGTGAGGCGATCCGGATGGTGCACGAAATCGAGGCCGAAGCGCCCCTTCACGCAAAGGCTGAAGCCGTTTGGGGAGCCGGGGATTCCCGCTCCCACCCCGATTATCCTCCCCTCCCTTATGCGAAGTTCCAAGGTGCAACCCACGCCGCAGTATGGACAGGTGGTCCGCACCGTTCTCTCCTCGCGTCCCAGGCGCAGAGGGGGTTTCTCCATCAGCGCGCCCACCGGACACATGGAGACACAGAGGCCACAGAACTCGCACGAGGATCCGTCAACCGGACCATCCTTTCCGGCCGCGGGACGGGCGCGCGCCCCGGTGGCATGCATCTCGAAAGCGCCGGCGCCCTGCGTCTCCAGGCAAGCCCTCACGCAGAGACCGCAGGAAATGCACTTGGATAGATCCCGGTGGTAGAAGGGATTGGCGTCCACGATGGGACGGTAATCCTGGGCGAAGGGAAGCTCCCTTCCCGTCACCCCCATCTCCACGGCGAGCTTCTTCAGCCTGCAGAGGTTGTTCTTCTCGCATACCTCGCAGTGCATGGGGTGGGCGCTCAGGATGAGCTCCAGCACTGCCTTCCGCGCATCCAGCACCCTCTCGCTCACGGTGCGAACGGCCATCCCCTCCCTGGCGGGAGTGTCGCACGCGGTGACCAGGCGCCCCGCCTCGTCCTCCACCAGGCAGACCCTGCACGAGCCGATAGCCCTCACCGCCGGGTGCTCGCACAAGGTGGGGATATAGATCCCCGCGGCCTCCGCCGCGCGCAGGATGGAGCTTCCCTCCATCACCTCGACCTGCCGCCCGTCGATGACCATTTCCATCATCGCCCGACCTCCAGTAAAACCGGTTGTGCGAACAGTGTCGTGGTTGGGATGCGGAGATGCTGCTGAAACGCTCCGTTGGAAAAGTCGCTTCCGTGGTTAGCGGCCCGTGGAATCCCCCTTGTTCGTCTTTCTCGCTTCCCTATATACCCACGGCCCGGAGCACGTAAACCAAGCTATGCCGCCAAGCCCGTTGTTCAACCGGGCGAACCGAGAGGCGTTGCGGATGGGTGGCGCCCGGCCCCCAAACGCCCGTCGTCATCAGGCGGCAGGGGTAAACGATGGGTCGGACTTTTTATCGGCACGCGGACCCGCTCAGGGGCGGAGGCGTGAATGGCCTGGGGCCTTCTTCATCGCATGCCCAGCACGCCCACGGCGCGCAGGTTGGGCTTCAGCCCCGCGATCGAGTTCACGGCCGCCTCGTCCAGGCCTCTCACGCATACGTCCACGGCCAGGCCCATGGAGGCCGCCATGAGGGACATCTGGGAAAGCGCTATGGGCACGTCGATCATCCAGAAGGGCTTCTCCAGCATCGTGTAAAGGTAGGAGCGGTCGGGCTCGGCGGCCCCCACCACGGCGGCCCGCCACGCGCCCTCCACGCCGCACGCGCGCGCCAGCTCCGCCAGGGCTTCCTCGCGGCGGATGCCGACGAAGTGCCACTGCTGGGTGTTGCCCGCGCTGGGGGCGATACGCGCCGCCTCGAAGCACGCCTCCAGGGCGAGGTCCAGGAGGACTCCCGCGCCGCCCTCGCGCTTCTCTCCAAGCCGGCGCAGCAAGCCCGCGACGTCCTGGGTAGCCGGGGCCGAGAAGGACCCCCACTCCGGCTCGCGCACGGCATAGGGTCTGTCCATGGTCTCGAGGTAGGCGATGTCCTCGAGCGGTTTGCGCTTCCTCGACACCTGGCGGTACAGCAAGTGGTCCACGTCCATGGCCTTGACCCGCGGCTTGGGTTTCCCGAAGGGGATCACCGCCGACACGTAGGCCTCCCGGTCCAGGCCCAGCGCCTGCGCCACCTCGCGCTGGTTGAGGCCCGCCAGCCAGCAGGTGCCAAGTCCCGCCTCGGTGAGCCAGAGCACGACGTCCTCGGCCGCCATGGAGGCGAGGGGAAGCTCCCGCGGGCGGTCGCTCTTCGCGTCCGCGCGCGGCACGGCGAGCACCAGGAAACCCGCCACCGGCGCGCGGTTCAGCCAGAGGTTGATCTTGCCCTGCGTGCCCTTGTGTATCCTCCTCTTTATCCTCTCGACCCGCTCAGAGTCCGCGACCACCTTGAGGCCACCTACCTCCGCTCCCCGGACGGAGAGGGCCAGCCTTACAACTTCTTCCAGGGAGGCGAAAAACCCGGGCGCGAACTCGCCCGGCAGGTACTTGCGGTGGGAACGGCGGGCGTAAAGGACGTCCCAGAACGTCCACGGCGTATCGGAATATGAGGCATAATCCCTGGTCGCGGCCTTGGTCTGTTCCATATCCTTACTTCCTTCGCTCGCGGTATTCCAACATTCCACCCGAAAAGGATATCACAAGCCCTTGATCCCGCCGGAAAACCTTAGATGCTAATTCAAGCAGGTCATACCGTGGACTTCGCCATCGGGGTCCGTGAATCGGACTACCCGGCACCGTCAACATGCGCCATCGATACCACCGGACGCCCTGATACCCCATTCCCATTCGAAGGAAAACTATGGACGTTACCGAAGATGAGATACTGGCGATCGCACAACGCAGCTCCGTTCCTTGCTGCCGACACCCCGCCGTCATGGAATGTTGAATTATACGATATCTTGGGCGAGGCGAGGTGATTTCCGAACTCCGGTCGCATCATGCCTGGAAAAGGTGGCCCGTTTCGCTCAAACCCTTTCCGCCCTCGTCTTCCCGTATCTCCAGAGGGCCGCCATGACTCTCACGGCCCTTTCCGGAGAGGTCAGCACGGGCACCTCGGGGCCCACGGCTTCGTCAAGGTCGCGGACGAAACCCTCGTCGCCGATGGAGCATAAGACCAGCGGCTTTTCGGGTGCCTTATCGCGAATCCCGGAGGCGATTCCCAGGAAATCCCTCACGGACACCCCGCGCTCCTTGAACTCATGGAACACGGCGTAGGGCATAACCGCGATGGAGAGCACCATGTCGATGCCGGGATCCTCCACCAGCGCGGTTATGGCGGGAATGAAGGCTCCGGAGGGCCCCACGTCGAGGGGGTTGCGCACGTTCATCCACCGCGGCGCGATCGCTCGTACTCTGTCGATGGAAGCCGGATCCAGGTCGGGAAGGACGAGCCCGGACTCCACCGCGGCGTCCGTGGCCAGCGCCCCAAGGCTGCCGCTGGAAGTCGCTACCCCCAGCCGGTTGCCGGCCGGGCGGGGCTGAGTGGAAAAAACGCGCGCCATGTCCACCAACTCTTCCAGCGAGCGCGCGCGCACCGCGCCGCTCTGTCTGAAAACCGCCTCGTAGAGATCGTCCTCCCCCGACATGCTCCCGGTATGCGACGCGGTGGCGCGCCGTCCCGCCTGCGTGCGCCCGCTTTTCAGCACCAGCACCGGCTTCTCCCTCGTCACCCGGGCGAGGGTTTCGCGGAGAAGCCTCCCGTCGGCGGCGCCCTCCAGGTACATCATGATCACCCTGGTGTCGGGATCGCGGCGCAGGTATTCCAGCACCTCGCACTCGTCGACGTCCATGCGATTGCCCAGGGTCACCGCCTTGGAGATGAACAGCCCTTTCTGGTGCAGGCCGTCCAGGAGTATATTCCCGAACACCCCGCTCTGGGCGATGACCGCCACCGGACCGGGGCATAGCGCCTCATCGACCACCTCGACGGTGGAGAAGCGGTTCGCGGTGTTGACCACCCCCACGCAGTTGGGACCGATCACGCGCATGCCCCACCGCCCGGCCACCTCCCGCGCCGCCCGCTGCAGCTCCACTCCCTCCTGCCCCGTCTCGGCGAAACCGGCGCTCTCTATGATGACATGGCGGATGCCACGCTCCCCGATCTCGTCCAGGACAGGGGGAACCGCCGCGGCGGGGACGATGACCACGGCGAGATCGGGGTCGCCCGGGACGGCGGCGACGCTCTCGTGGACCGGCATGCCATGTAGCTCGCCCCCGGCCGGGTTGACCAGAAAGAGGCGATCCCCCCATCCCTGCCGTCGCAAAGCCAGGGGTAGGATGAAACCGAAGCCGGGGGAACGCCGCGCTCCCACTAAAACCACTCCCTTGGGCTTGAAAAAGGGCTCCAGGTCCATGCCGAGCTCCACGCCTTTTCCTTTTCTCATGCGAACACCTCCACTAGGCATCGACGTGCCGCCCGCCGATCGCTCCGCTTCATGTCGCTGCTCAGGCCGCGACGTCGTTTTACCCACCCGGACCGCTGCTGGGCCGATCCGTGGTCTCCGCCCGTACCGGCGTACTCGACTTTCGCGCCGGACGCGAGACGCGGCAGCCCTTACAAGGTCTCGCTAAACAAGCCCCTCACCCATTCGAGACAGGCAGGGCCAGGGCTTATAACGGCTTGTCTGCCACTCGAAAAATGCTGCCTTTTCCTTCCCCCCATTACCCTAGAGGCAGGGTTAGGGCTTATAACGGCTTATTGCAGCTTTCAAGGTCTCGCTGAGCGAGTCCCTCCCCCATTCCACCGGCTCCTCGTAAATGATTCTCCCGTTGCTCTTCCGGGACTCAGCATAACGAGCCGGTCTGAAAACGGTGCGCGAAGTCCGTTCGCTTATTGTATAATATGAACAGATCTAAGGGGGTTATATACCATGGGCAACGCGATTGTCGCCATTACCGTTTCCTATATCTCGGCGGCATTAGGGTTTTTCCTGGCTTTCTCCATATATAGGGCGAAACCGAAAGGCTTCCTTAACCGCTCCCTGGCGGCGGCCTTTTTCCTCTTCTCCCTATGGATGATCTGCCCGACCCCGAGCAGGATAGTGGCGGATCCCTCTCCCCTACTGGTCACCTGGATATATCGGGTTTCTTACTTTCTCATAACTCTCGCGGGAGGCCTCTTCTTGATCTTCTGTCTCGCCTTTCTCAAGGGAGGCCATCCCGGACGCCGGTGGCTGAGGTTCCTCTTGCCCTCCATCGCCGCCCTCTCGCTTCTTAACCTCACGCCCTGGATCCTGACCCAGGCCACCTGCGCCAACGGAGTATACCGGCAGACCAACGGCCCGTTGCACCCCCTCTCCATCGCCACGACATGCGTTCTGGGGGCATCTTCTCTCTGGTTAATCCACCTCAAGCGAAGAAGGTCCCCGGGCATTGACCGCGCCCGCGCCACCTATATCCTCATCGGGTTCGGGGTCTTCATCCCCCTCGGCGTGCTCCTGGCAGGAGTGCTGCCCGCGCTGATGAGCCCCGACGTCACCACCGACTGGATATACCCCTTGACCTTGATCCCCATCGGCTTCACCGCCTACGCCATCCTCAGGCACCGGCTGCTGGACGTGCGCATGGCGGTACGGCAGACCTTCTCCTACCTTCTAACCCTCGCGCTCTTCGGGGTGCCGCTGGTGGCAATATATGCCCTCACAAGCGCTTGGTGGAATAACGACGCGGAGTTGAACCTGGCCATATCGGTGTCCACCCTCATCATCGCCGTGGCCTTCACGCCCATGGCGCTACGCTGGGCTTCCCGACTCGCCTCACGACTGTTCTTCTCCGGCCTCTACGACGCGGTGGAATTATTACACGAGGCGTCCGTCGCCATCACGTCGAGAAAAGATATACGGGATGGTGTGGTGGTTTGCCTGGTGATGGCCTGCGGACGGCTGGGGCTCAAGGAGCTGACCGCGGTGGTGCCGGCGGCGGTGACGGGGAAGGGGGTCAACTGGATTATGGGCTCCGGTGAACGCGGCGGGGAGACTTTTGGGTTCCGCCGCGAGGACGATGAGCGCTCCCGGCTCTACCGCCTCCGGGACCGGATCGTGCTAGCGGAGGACTGGGACACGGTCGTCGAGACAGCCGAGGAGACATTGCTCTCCGAGATGCGTGAGCGCGGCCTGGTGGCCCTGGTGCCGCTGCGGGGCCCCGGCGGGACGCAGGGGACCCTGCTGGTGGGGGAGAAATTGAACCGGTTCTCCCTGGACCCCATGGACCTGGACTTTCTCGATCAACTGGCGGCGAGGATCGGCCTCTTCATCGAGAACCACCTCCTCTCCCTTCACCTCATGGACCGGGTGGAGGAGCTTTCTGAGGCTAAGCGCATGCTGGAGGAATCTGACCGCTTCAAGAGCGAGGTCATCAGCATCACCAGCCACGAATTCCGCATCCCGCTCTCCGTGATCAACGGGTTCGCCATCATTCTGCGCAACTACTTTCCGCGCCTTTCGCAAGAGGAGAGGGATGAGATTCTGGACCATATCGTCAGTTCATGCCATCGCCTCGACTCGCTCCTGGAAAAGTTTCTCACCGTTTCCTCCTTGAGGGACGGAAAAGTGGCCGTCGAGATGTCGCCCTGCAGCGTCGAGGCGGCGTTCAACGAGGCCTGCTCCACGCTGCCGGGTGACGCGCGCAGACGCGTACGAGTAGTCCTGCGCGGGAACGGCATGCAGGCCGAGACCGACCCCTACTGCCTCGGGCTCATCCTCAAGAACCTGCTGGACAACGCGCGGCGCTTCAGCGACGACCTCTCCCCCATCACCCTCCTGGCCGAGGAAAGGGAAGACCATATCGAGGTGGAGGTGAGGGACGAGGGCGAGGGCATCGAACCCGAGCTTTCCGAGGTCATCTTCGACCCCTTCACGCGCCTGGAGGAGATGGACAAACACGGGGAGGGCATAGGTCTCGGACTCTACATCGTACGGCTGGCGGCCGACCTTATCGGGGCAAGAGTGACGGTGGAATCGAGCCCCGGCAGGGGCGCCGCCTTCCGCTTCACCCTCCCCAAGGCCCAGGGGTCATAGGCCGAGGGGTCAAGGCTGGCCATGGGCCTGAGGACGTAGGGTAAGGCCCGGCTATTAGCATCAAGCGCGATCAAGGGATTCGGCGGCCTCACTTGCATAACCCCAACGCTAACATGGTATAAACTACCAGCAAGACCAATAATCCTTGTTTCTTGCCTTTGTATTGCCTCGCTTTCATCACCTCGATGCCATGGCAAGGGCTGCCTCGGCGATGCGGCGCACGTTGGGCAGCGCCTCGTCCTCCAGGCGCCGCGCGAAGGGTATCACGCCCTCCGTGCACACGCGCGCGAAGTCCACCTTTAACCCCGCCTCGGCCATGACCGCCGCTATCTCCCCCGAGAGGCCGAAGCCGATAAAGTCTTCGTCCACCACCAGGACCCGCCCCGTTTTACGAGCGGAATCCACGATAAGATCACGGTCCAGTGGGGCCACGCTGCGCAGGTCGATGACCTCCGCCCTGATCCCCTTATCCGCTAAAGACGGCAACGCCTCCAGGCAGCGGTGCAGGCTCACCCCCAGGCTGAAGATGGAGAGGTCCGATCCCTGCGCGACCACCCGCCCCTCGCCGATGGGCACCGGGCGCGGCGGCTTCTCCACCTCCCCCTCCGTCCCCTCCGCGGGCACGTCGAAGCTCACCGTGCCCCGGCTGGCGCCGCCCAGGTAATCGAGCCAGTAGTCAGAGAGCAGCTTGTGCTCGAGGAAGACAACTGGGTCGTCACACGCCAGGGCGGAGAGCATGAGGCCGGCAGCGTCTGCTGGGTTGGAGGGGACGACCACCGAGAGGCCGGGCATGCCGGCGAGCATCCCCCACAGGCACTGTTCGTGCTGTCCGCCGTCCCCGTAGCCGCCGCCGCAGGCCGCGCGCACCACCAGGGGGACGCTCCACTTCCCTCCCGAGAAAGCTCTCACCTTGGTCGCCTCGTTGAGCAGGGCGTCATAGGCCACGGCGATGAAGTCCACCAGCATGATCTCCACCACCGGGCGCAGGCCGGCCATGGCTGCTCCCACCCCCGCACCCAGGAAGGCTGCCTCGCTGATGGGGGTCTGGCGCACCCTCTTCGGGCCGAAGCGCACGTAGAGGTTGCGCCGCAGCATGGTCACGTCCTCGCCGAGGACAACGACCCGATTATCCCTTTCCATGGCCGTCTCCAGCGCGTGGTCGATGGCGGATGCGAAGGTCATCCTAGTCATTGCGGCCCCTCCTCTCCATGGCCCGCGAGACCGCTTCCGCGACCTCGCTCTTCGCCTCCGATTCGATCCTCGCGCGGGCTTCCTCGGAAAGAAGCTTCGCGCCCCGGCGCAAAGGGTCAATGGCCAGGAGATACCTCTCCCCGCCCAGCGTGGCAATGGTCCTGCCGATGTTCCCGAGGTACCCGCAGCGCTGGATGAGCGCGGCCAGCGGCTTGGAGAGCATGGCCCGCGCCAGCGGGGGCCCTATCTCCACCGTCTGCTTGAGGGGCTCCCTGTACACGCGCAAGAGGGGATCCCCGAGGAAATGGCCCTCCATGCGCGGGCAGGACGCCAGGATGAAGCTCGGGCCACGTCCCGCCCTGGCTCTCCTCACCGCTTTCCCCGCAGCCACCCACACCTTCTCCACCTGCGTGCCGTCAACGCGGTAGGCGGGCATGCCGAAAGAGGCCGCCCGCCGCGCCAGGCAACCCCCGGTCACCGAGCGAGTGCGCGTAGTGATGGCCCAGCGGTTGTCCTTGCACACGAAGACCTGTGGCAGCTTCCATGCCGAGGCCAGGTTGAGGCTCTCCAGCACCAGCCCCTGGTTTGCGGCGCCATCCCCGAAGAAGGAGAAAGCCACCGCACCGGGGCTCAGGCACTGGGCGGCCAGGGCGAATCCCGCCCCCAGGGGAGCGGATGACCCGACGATGCCGGAAGATCCCGCCAGGTGTTCCCGCGAGAAGAGGTGCATATGGCCGCCCATGCCGCGGCACAACCCTTCCTCCTCCCCCATCACCTCCAGGAGCATGGAGGCGAGGTCCACCCCCCTGGCCACCAGGGGCGGGGTCGAGCGGTGGTCCAGGGCGAGGGCGTCCCCCTCCTCAAGGTGGTCGAGGACCCCCGCCACCACCGCCTCCTCCCCGATTCCCAGGTGCATCTCTCCCGGTATCAAGCCGCGGTCCCAGAGATCTGCCTGGGCCTCCTCGAAGAACCTCATCCTCGCCATCTGCCGGTACAGGCGTTCGATATCCGGTTTCATCATCGCACCTCCAGGTCGCTGGTGCCGTAAACACCACGGAATCCCCGCTCCTACGAATATATATGGCGCCGGGGTGGGGTCGCCCGGGCCCGCTCCCCGCGCCCGGCCTCAGTCGCCCCGGGCCTTGAGCCCGTCGACGATGATGTTCAGCGCCGCCTCGGCCAGGTTGCGCCTCTCTGGCTCGTCGAGGTCGGCATAACCGACGACGAACAGGCGGAAAATCGCTCCCAGTATCTGGATGACGCCCTCGATATCCATATCGCGGACCGATCCCTGCTTGATGCCGGAGGCAAGGATGGACCTCAGCATCTTCACCGTGTCCAGGTCCCCGCCATGCCGGTAGGTCAGTGGGCCGAAGACAGGGAAAAGGTCCGGCTCCCTGCGCAGCAGTCTCTTTATCTCCGGGTGTTCTCCCAGGTAGGCATAGAGCTCCCGGGCGAGCGTTCGCAGCTTGTCCAGAGGGTCCTCCGCCTCCTCGGCCCGTTCACAAGCCCAGTCGTCCCAGCACTTGAAGGCGTAGTCGCAGGCCTGGTCGAATATCTCTTCCTTGCTCCGGAAATAGTTGTATAGCGTTCCCTTGGAAACGTCCGCCCTGGCGGCGATGTCTTCCAGGGTCGTCCGCTTGTACCCGCGCTCGGAGAACTCCTGCAAAGCCGCTTTCAGCAGCCGTTCCTTCCCGCTTTCCGGCCTTCCCATCCGCTCCCTCGTTTCCGCAAGTCACGTCCCTCGGTCAATCATAACCCAGGTCAACCCCTTGACAACAATTGTACTTTATAATATTAATTAGTACAAATAGTCTATAAATTCAGGCGCTGTCTGCAACGGGGGAATAAGAGGCTGAAGGTCCCGACCACATCGGTCGCCAGGAGAGCGGGGCCCGTTTCCGAGGGCGTTTTCTCGGCATAACCGGCTAGCCTCCATGGCTTGGCGCCATGGTTGCCGGACTTGGCGGATTCGGGAAGGCTTTCTCGGACCCATGGTCGAAACGGGCTTCGAGATCGGGCGCCACGGCGAAGATCGTGCTGGAGGAACTTACCTTATTCTTCCAGCACAATGGGAACGCCGAAGAGGCCTTCGCGCGCTCGGGCACGCGTTTTCGAGCGTATGCGGCATGGTCGACCATCTCTCCGCCGCACGGGAGAGACGGGCTAGCGTTTGACCGGATGTGATGAGAGAAAGGAGAAAGGGGCGATGAAAGAGTACAAGATCAAGCCCATGCTCACCGGCTGGTTCCACATGAACTGGGGCCTCATCATGAGCCCCCTGGCCGCCGGGTATTTCGCGGATCTCCCGGTTTTCATATTCCTCATCGAGGGCGATGACGGAGAGAAAATAGTTGTGGACGGAAGCTACCAGCACGACCACGTGCCCAAGTGGATCTTCGGTCCCAAGCCCCGCACACCGGAGCTCGAGGTGCCCAACGTGCTCAAGCAGCACGGCATCGACCCCCTCGCCATCGACACGGTCATCGTCACCCACCTGCACCACGACCACACCGGCTACCTCCACCTCTTCGAGAACGCCGACTTCTACGTGCAGGAAGCGGAGATGCTGGAGTCCTACTTTCCCATGGGCTACCAGGCGGTGGGATGCTACCCGGATGAGTGGATAGACCTCGTCCCCAGGTTCAAGCTGGTCAACGGCGATTTCAAGCTGCGTGATGGCATCGAGCTCATCCTCGCCGCCGGCCACACCGCCGGACACCAGGCGGTGGCGGTGAACACCTCGCGCGGAAGGGCCATCATCTTCGGAGACGCCGCCTACATGTACGCCGGGCTGGCCAAGCGCTTCCCCGCCAAGTTCGCCGAGATCGTGGGGCTGGGAGGAGTGGCGGGGCAGAAGGTGGACCTCGAGGACCCCGAGATCCAGGAGACCATCGCGCGCGTCTGGGGCTCCCGCTACGGCGGGTATTTCGGTCCCTCGGTGCTGAACCCGGGGGACATCATGCGCTCGCTGGCCAAGCTGGACATGATGGCCGACATCGTCATCCCGGGGCACGACCCCGAGCTGCTGCGCATGAAGGTCATTCCGGACGATTACGACCTGGAATAGGGGGCTCTTTCGCTGCATGGCGCATTTCAGCTCGTTCATGCCGGACGACACGGTTCGGGCCCCGCACGTAATGGACGCGCGGGCGCGTTCACAGAAACCGGCTCGCCCCTTGAAGCGCAACCTTCGGCAGGGTGGGTGTCTGCGTCCCGCTGGGGAGGTGAAAACGGGATGGCCATGTGGCGAGAGGGGTTGAAGCGACCGTGGGATGGGGCGCCTCGGGATCCGATCCAAGGAGCGGCTCCGCGCGATCCGCGACCGCGCCGCGAACCTGTGGATGAAGGGAAGTGGTTTTCGGCAGGGGCGCCGGAATGAAGGAGGTTAGACCATGAAGATCAGCAAGGAGGGATTCGACCGTTTCTTCGAGGGCGTGGAGCTGAGGGATGTCGCGCTTCCCTCAACGGGAGAAGTGTTCCAGATGCCGTTGCTGGGCGAAAAGGCGGTCCAGATGGCGGCGATATTCACGGCTTCCAGGCCGAAGGTCCTGGATATCCTGCCCATCGGGGATTTCGTCCCCGTTCTGCTTCCCAAAGAAAGAACCCTCGTCGCGGCGGTCGGGATCGAGTATCAGAAGAGGAACATCCCGCCCTACAACGAGGTCCTTTTCGTCGTTCCCACCTTCATCGGCAAGGACATCTCTCCGCCCACCCTGGAGGACATGCTCAAACCCGACCTGGGCGGCGCCACGCTGTTCATTCGCCATATCGCTGTCGACACGCGCATGGCCATGTTGCTGGGGAACGAATTGCTTGGGTATGCCAAGTTCATCGGGGATATAACCTTCCAAGACGAGCCAGACGGCACCAGGACCTGTACCTTGAAGGACGCAGGGGAAGAGATCTTCAGCTTTTCCGTCAAGCCTGAGGCCTCGGAATTCGAGTACCATCGCGAAACCATGGCCGTGGCCACCTACAAGAACGACAAGATCTATCGCTTGAGCTACCGGACCCAGTCCCGCAGGGGGGTGGACATGCCTCCCCGTGGCACGATCGAGTTCGGCCCGCACCCACTGGGCAGGATCCTCGCCGGCCTTGACGTGTCGGCGCAGCCGATCATGATCCTGTATTCAAGGGAGTTCCAGCTCATCAGCGACGACAGGAACCTGGAGGTGATCGAGCCCTAGCGCGACCTCCGGGACATGACGGCCGGATAGCCGGAGCGCGGTGTCTCTCTTAGAACCCATGAAAGCGCGAACGCCCGTGTGTTCTTCCACGGCTCATGCGCGCGCGACGGGGTGAATCACGGCACCGTCGCTCCGGATGTGGACCCGTGGCCTTTGCCCACCAACGCCTGCGCCTATTCCTTCACCACCGACTTGGCCACCAGGCCATCCAGGCCGCGGAAGATGCCGAGGCCGATGGAGCGCATCCAGTCGCTGATCCTGGTGGCGTAGGGGCGGCGGAAGACGTCGATGCGTTTCGCCCGCGCCTTGGGCTTCCAGCCGGGCGCGTAGTCTATCTCCTGTCTGGCCTTGTCCGCCCACTCCATGCGCAGGGCGTCCCCCACCCACACCGGCACGTACTGCTCGCGGCAGGGATTGCCCGGGGTGACGTAGATGGTGCAGCGCGCGGGGTCCATGAGGAAGTTGTTGAGGGTCCGGGCGATGTTCAACTCCACCAGCGCCTCCACCAGCTCCAGCCTCCGCAGGTGGCGGAAGAAGTTCCAGGGGTGGCAGCAGATGGTGGCGTCGTCCACCCGCTCGCCGTAGGGGTCGTATTCCAGGCCGAACTCCTTCAGGGTGGAGTAGTTGAGGCCGTGGTCCCTGGTGATCATCCTCGCCGTGAGGTGGTCGATGCGGCCCTTGAAGAACTCCAGCAGCTCCCACATGCGGGCAAGGCGCGCGTAGGAGCCGGCGATCAGGGGTTCGCTTATGGGGTCCGCCCCCCCGGAGAGGGAACGGTCCAGGAACTGGTGGTGGTTGGCCGAGGCCAGCACCCCGCCGTGCTCGGACGCCCTGGCCACCGCCATGTGGTGGTGGGAGTGCTCGATGACCACCGCCTCCCCGTTCATATCCGCGAAGATGTCGTTGGCGTTCATGATGATGGAGACGGCCAGGCCAGGCACCACCTCGCGCGGGTTGTCGCGCCACACGCCGACCGCGCCGTCCACGGTGGACTGGGTCTCCATGGCCAGGTTGTTGAGCTCGAAGAAGGTCAGGCCCTCTCCCTCGTCCATGGCCCCCACCGAGTTCACGCAGGAGGAGAGGCCATCGCCGTTCATCACCCCGATCCCGAAGAGCACCGGTAGCCCCATGCACACGTAGGGCTTGCGGCCCGCGATGTCCCTAACGTAGAGGGGCATCCTGCCCACGATGGTGCGCACCCAGGGCGGGAGGTCGAAATTCCAGGATACGTAGACCCTGCCGTCGGAGGTCGCCGGGGGGACGGCGGCGAAGTTGGTGCACCCCGTGGCGGCCGTGGACGCCAGGGCCAGCTCCCCGGTGGCCACCTCGCGCGCGTCCATGCCCATGGCGCGCGCCAGACCGAGCGTCCTCTCCAGCTGAGCGGGGTAGCGCTCCTCCAGCAAGGCCAGGTGACGTTGCGCCCGCGCGGCCTCCTGCGCGGGATCCGCCCCCCTGCGCCTGAGCGCCGCGGCGGCGTACTTCAGCAACTCGCGGAACAGGCGCTCGCGCCCCTTCGCGGCCGCGTAACCGTAGGTGAAATCGTCCTTGGCTTTGATGACCTCGAGCATTACCCCTCCTTTAACCTCAGTGGCCTCGCCGCCAGCGACGGCGCCCCTTTCTATCTTCCGCCGTACTGTCCCCGCAGTATTGCAATCACGCTTTCCTTGCAGAATCTGCCGAACTCCTCCACCTCGCCCTCATCCAGCATACCGCGGTAGAAGTCGTATCCCTCGAGCATAGCGATCACCAGCCCCGCCAGCTTTTCCGGGTTTCCATCCGAAACGATGCCCGCGTCTGCCATGGCGGTTAACTCCTCCGTCAGCACCTCGCGCAGCCTGTCGTACATCCTGCGGAAGCTCTCTCTCACCCTGGGGTTGCGGAACCCCAGGGAGTAACAGGCGTAAAACACGCCCTGGTCGACCAACCCAGCCCAATCGACGCTGAAGATGTCCTTCGCGGCGGTTTCCAGCCGCTCCTCAAGGTCGTCGATCTCGCGCAGCCGGGGCAGGAACGCGCTTTCGTACCTATCGAGGATGTAGTCCACCAACGAGACGACCATCTCCTCCTTGGTGGAGAAGTAGTGGATGATCAGGCTGGGATTGACGCCCATGCGGTCCGCGATCTTGGCGATGGAAGCTCCTTCCAGGCCCTCGCTGGCCAGCACCGCATAGAAGTTCTCGAGGATCTCCTTCTTGCGCTTTTCCGCCTTTTCCTTAGGCCAGGCCATGCCTCCCCCCGCGCATCCCCCAGGCATCTTTGAATGTTTGTTCAAAGAATATAATGCGGGTGATTTTGTTCGTCAAGTATCACAGTCCGAGGGGTCAGGGCTGGCCATCGGCCCTAGGCCGGAGGGTCAGGCCCGATCACCGGCACCAAGCTCGATGCCCGAGGAGTGAGTCATGTGCCCCAGGAATCGGAACCGGACATCGGACCAGACAGCCGCAAGGGGCAACGCGCCTTTTCGTCTTGCAGACAGAGTTATATCACCCTGAAGTTTCCGTTTTCTCCATGCATATGTAATCAGCCGTCGGTCTCGCGGTCGGTGGATCATCCGCGCGGCACCCTTCGGAGCATAATGATTGGCCGTGGCCGGGAATTCAAACTCAAGCCCCGACCCTAAAAAGTTTGCTTGTTAGCCGAGCGGCCTAATCCTTCTTGATGAAGGAAAGGGGCTTGAGCTTTCCCTCTGGCTCCAGTTTCTTCCATCCCTCGGGAAGCAGCTCCATAACCCGATCGCGGATGAACTCGTTGTCCTCCTCCTCCGCCAGGCGGAAGAACAGGTCGAAGGAGACGTCCTGGCGGTTCACGAAATCGGTGATGATCTTCACCATCCTGGCGATGAGCTTCATGCCCTTCTTATCCCGCGGCACGGTGTCCGCCCACTCCCGCAGGGTCTCCACCTGCCGGATGAAGCGCCCCTCCGCCTTCTCCTCCAGGTCGCCCAGCACCTCGTACATCCTCTTCTTGGGGGGCAGGGTGAAGAGCTTGCCGATGTTCACCTGGATGCCGCCGTCCTCCCGCCTGTAGGTGGCCACGGGGAGGATGGGGGCCGGGGCGGCCCGGGCCAGGTTGGCCACCCCGAACTGGAAGGGCTTGACCTCGCCCGGCTTGCTCCTGGTCCCCTCGGGGAAGACGAAAACGAGCTCGCCGCGGCGCAGGTACTTGAGGCTGGATAGGATGGCCTCGGAATGGTCGCTCTTGGAGCGGTCGATGGGGATGACCCCGAAGATCTTCCACAACGCCCAGCCCATGGGGCCTTCCTTGCCCTGGGCGATCTCCGTCTTGGCCCAGGGCCACATGTGGCTGTGGACGAGGGCCGGCTTGAGCGCGAGGGCGACGGCAACGATATCCAGGCTGCTCTGGTGGTTGGAGACCACGATAAAGGGACCGTACCGGGGGACGTTCTCCGTGCCGGAAACCTTTAGATCGTATTTCTTGGACCTCGCGGCCAGCGCGAAGAACGGCCGGATGAGCACGTATCTCCACCACATGGGCCGAGCCTTTCCACTCCCCGCACACCTTTCCCTTCGCCCTATTAGGTTAAAGGATAGGGCGCACCTCCGTCCACTATGCTTCCGAACCTGGGCGCCATGTTTCCGAACCTAGGCACCCTGTTTCTGGACCCAGGCACCCTACCAGGCTCGAAGGCGGGCTGAGGAGCCCCAGGGAAGGCGAACCGATCTCCTGAAGAGCCTGCCCACGGGGTCGTTATCCCAGCTGGCACTTAAGTGGCGGTTAAAAGAAGAGGCTGTGGTCGCTGTAAACCAGCTTGCCTTCCTTGAACACCGCATGCGGGCAGAGCACGTGGCGCATGTTCTCCAGGGGATTGCCGGGGAGCAGGACCAGGTCGGCGAGCTTGCCCTTGGCCACCGTGCCCAGGTCGTCCTCCATCCCCAGGATGCGCGCGTTGTTTATGGTCGCCGCCTGCAGCACGTGCAGGGGCGTCATGTCGGTCATGCTTTCCATGAGCACCATCTCCACGCCCAGCCCCCCTGGAAATCCCTGGGGGGTGCCCCCGTCGTTGCCACAGCCGATGAGGACGCCGGCATGGTATAGCTTGTTCAGGTTGGCCTGGCCCTTGACCAGGGCCTCGGTGAATATCTTGGGGTCGAGGGTGAACATGAGGCGCCTCTTCTCCGTGTATCCGGGATCCCGGTAACGCTTCTCGAAACGCAGGATCTCGCGGTGAATGGCAGGCTCGCACACGGATGGATACAGCGTCCTCACCACCTCCAGGCGGTGCGCCAGGGCCTGCCGCACCAGGGGATGCTCGAGATAGGGGTCGCCGTTGCTCTCCCCGCAAAGCGCCCACCCCACCTGGACGGTCGGAACGATGAAATGGTCTCCGGACGCGAACTCCTCCACCTCGCGGTCCTCGAGGACCTGGTCGGAGGGGAGGTGCTCGAGGCCGTCCACCCCGAACTCCATGGCGCGCAGGAAACCCTTGCGGAAGCGGTGGTGCGCGGAGACCTTCATCCCCCGCGCGTGCGCCGCCTCGACCAGCGCCCTCAAGGAGGCGTCGTCCAGGATGTTCAGGGGCTTCTGCCCCACGAAAAGGGAGCGGTCGTCGAAGGCGGTCTTGATGAATCTGGCCCCGAGTTCGGCGTTCCTTTCCACCGCCTCCACCGCCTCCTCCGGCGTCCTCACCGCGAACTCGAACTCCCCCAGGCTCCGCGCCACCGGCCCGGGCAACGCGGGCAGGAAATCGGGGTATCCCCCGGGCGCGTTGATGAACGAACCGGCGCGCAGAACCCTGGGGCCGAGCAGCCTACCCTCCTCCACCGCCTTGATGTACCTGCCCATGAGCAGGGGCAGGGTGCCCACGTCCCTGACCGTGGTGACCCCATGGGTGACGCATTCCTCGAAGTTGCGCTCGAACTGCCGCACCGCAGCGGAAAGCACGGATGGCCCGAACCTCAAGGTGGAGGTGAGTATCATGTGGCAGTGGGCGTTGATAAGCCCCGGGGTTACATATCGCCCGCCCGCGTCGAGTCTGGCCACGCCGCTCATCTCAGAGGCCTTTTTCTCGGTGAGGACCTCCGCTATGCGGCCGTCCCTCACCAGTATCCCGCGCCTGTGCATCACGGCTCCGGTGAGCACGTCCACGATCTCCGCGTTCTCGATCAGGTAGCCCTCGCCCCGAGGAGGCGACCACACCTCCGCCTCCCGCCTCGCGCTGCGTTCCCGACGCTCCGCCACCACCGGTTCGAGCGCGGCCAGCGCAAACGCCGCGGCCAAGGCCTTCGCCAGTTTGCCCATGGGAATACGCATAAGTATCACCCCTCCTGTTTCCGTTCGCTTTCCCACATTCTATCACCACCATCTCGCGATGCGGGAAGCCGCCAGCCACACTTCATAGGGAGATATAACATCGCTCACGCGCTCCCGAGTCTTAGGGCAAGCCGTCCGCGCCATGGTCATGCCTCGTTCCCGCCGCCTCAGATTAGCCTCTTCTGGCCCATGGCCAACGCGAGGCGCGCCACTTCGCTTCGCGGACAATTTGAGCTTCGGCAGAGATTTTTTCAGCCGATGAAGCAACTTTTTCGAGCGATCAGGCAACTGCGCCAGGCGCGCTTCACGCAATCGGCCCGCTTCGCCGATACGCTCACGTTGATCCATTGGCCCCCGCAGGGAGCAAAAGCTTTGCCTATCTCCGCGCATAAATCACGCTTATCATGGACGGTGGTGGATCACAGATCCCGGGGCTCCCTAAGGGAGCAACCGGACAGGGTGGAGGAAGCGCTTTGAGCGACGATTTCGACGCCGTGGTGGTGGGCGCGGGGCTGGGAGGCCTCACCGCCGCCGCCCGCCTCGCGGCCGAGGGCCTTACGGTGCTGGTCCTGGAATCGGACCCCCATCCGGGAGGCACCGCCTACTCTTATGAACGCAAGGGATTCCTTTTCCCCATGGGCCCCCTTGGCTTCAGCTCCCCCGACCTGGTTAGGGACATCCTCCAGAAAGTGGGAATCACGAGCGGGCTTGAAACCAGGCGCGTCCATTACGAGCTCAGGGCCTTCGGGATGCGCGTCCCCCTGTCCCGCCCCTACCAGGAGATGATCGACGGGTTAAGTAAATATTTCCCAGCCGAGGAAGCAGCGATAAGCAGGTTTTTCGGCCACGTGCGGAGCATGGCGCGCCTCCAGGACCGCCTGGCGCGGGAGGGAGCGGCAAGCCTCAGGCGCGCGGAGGCCGTTGACTCTAAGGATTACCTGGACGGCCTGATCGAGGACTTGAGGCTGAAGCGTATCCTGGGGAGCATGGGAAGCCGCGAGCCCTATTCCGACATGGCCCTCCTTTCCGCCATGTGGTCCCTGCTCTGCGACAAGGGCATTCATTACCCCTCCGTAGGCATGCGCGGGCTTTGCGACCTGCTCGCGGGCGTCCTGGGCTGGGAGCCTGAACTCCCGCGCCCCGGCGACCCTTCCCATTGCCGGAATCGCGCGCAACGCGAAGAGGATACAATCGGGACACCCTTCTCCGGGGGGGTAAATCCTGCCAGCCGACTGACGCTTGGCACCCGCGTTTCCCGCATCACGGTGGAGAGGGGAAGGGCGACCGGCGTTATCCTGGGCGACGGGGCGAGGATAAGCGCCAAGGCGGTGATCAGCAACGCCGATTTCAAATCCACTATTCTCAGGCTCCTGCCCCGAGACTCGGTGCCGGACGGGCTTTACGACGCCGTGAGGTCCGCTCGGCAGACCCATTCCAACCTGCAGGTATGCCTGGGGTTGGACGCATCGCTAGCGGACCTATCCGCCTTTCGCGAGGCAAGCAGGGTCATCCACCGCCGCCACCGGGAAGGCGCGCCCCTCCCGGGCAGCGGACCCGACTGGGACGCCCCCATTATCGACCCCTCCTCCCTCGCGGGCGAGGAGATGGAGGCCGCCCTCCTCTCCGCGGACGACCCCCGCGTGGCTCCTCCGGGACACGCCGTACTGGTGTTGAGGACGGCCGCCCACTACCGGCACTTCGCCCGCTTTCGTTCGGGTCGCGGAAGGCGCGCGCGGGGGTATTTCGCCTACAAGACATCCCTGGCGCATGCGTTGCTTGAGGAGGCGGAGGGCTTCATTCCGGGCCTGGCGCGCGCCGTCACCTATACGGACGTGGCCACCCCCCTCACCTTCGAGGAGAGAGGAGGGCGCAGCGAGGGCGCGGTCGCCGGGTGGTCATGGGAGAGGGTCGCCCGCGAGGGCCACGAGGCCATCGAGCTCGTGCGCACCCCCATCGCGGGCCTGTACATGGCGGGCTACCAGGCTTTCTCCATGCTCGCCCTGGGTGGAGTTCCTTCAGCCATGTTGAGCGGGCTGAAGGCGGCGGAGTACCTCGCCGCCGGCGCCGACCCCGTGAGTGAGATGAACATACCTTGTTAACCCGCACCAGCGGCATCCTGTGCAGATGCGAATGAGTTCATTTATCCCCTGTGAGCGGGATGAATATACCTCGCTAATCCGCACCGCTGTCGCTGGCTTGTACGAGAGATAGACATCCCTCGCTGAAGCGAGGGGATACGGCCGCTTACAGTACCCCACTTCGCCGAGGCGGAACATCCCCCGTTGAAGCGCAGCGACAAGGCCTGGCGATATGGCATAATATGTTTATAAGGGGCCATATGATGGGTTCAAGCGCCGGCCGGGGGTCTTGTGGCGTTGCCATATATCGTAAGCGCAAGGCAAGATGGCGGAGGCGCCCTGATGATCTAAACGCGCCTTTCGGCAAGCCGTCAGGGACTTGACCGAGAACGGCGAAGGAGGAGCAGTTGTCGCTGCGGAAAAAGACCGCCTATATACTTTCGGGTATATTCCTGGCCCTTCTGGCCATACTCATGATCTTCTCATGGCTCTATATCATGGGTAGCTACGAACGGCTCGAGCGAGACGACGCCAGGAACGAGGTCCTCCGCGCCAGGAACGTCTTCGATGACAACCTGAAGAACATCGACACGGTGCTCAAGGACTGGGCCTGGTGGGACGACTCCTACAACTTCATGGCCGACCGAAACGAGGCCTTCATCGCCTCTAACCTCGCTCCGCTGGTTTTCGAAAACCTGCGCCTGAGCGTGATCCTTTTTCTGGACACCGAGGGAAAACCGGTTTACGGAAAACGCTACGACCCCGTGAGCGCAGGGCTCCTTCCCCCCTATCCCGACCTTATCGAGATACTTCCGTCCGTCCTCGACGCTCGGCCGGTCGAGGAAGGCGAGCTCGGGTTATCCGGGGTGCTGGCCCTTTCCGAGGGGACCCTTCTCTTCGCGGCGGAACCCATCCTCAACAGCGCCGCCGAAGGTCCTTCCCGAGGCACCATGATCATGGGCCGCATGCTGGACGAGGAGGAGATCGAGCGGCTCGCGGAGATCAGCCACCAGGATCTGGATATCGCGTCCATCGCCGGCGGAGAGATGCCGCAGGACTTCGAGGAAGCCAAGACCGGCTTGCTGAGGGGGGAGGAATACGTCACCCACAGCCTGGACCCTGAACGCATCGCTGCCTATGCCTTGATATATGACGTCTTCGGCGAGCCCTCGCTAATCATCAAGGCGGAGCTTCCACGTACCATCCGGCAGCAGGGGCTGGATACCCTCATCTGGTATGTGATCCTCCTTTTCGCAGCCTTCATCTTCTTCGGAGCCGCCACGTTTCTAATCGTGGAGAGGATGGTTCTCTCCCGCCTCCAACGCCTCAGCGCGGAGGTCACGGCGATAGGCGAAAGCGCGGACACCGACGCCCGCGTAAGCGTGGAGGGAAGGGACGAGGTCTCGGCTCTCGCTTCGTCCATCAACACCATGCTGGACAAAGTCCAGCGAGGTGAGGAGCGCTTCCAGGCGCTGATCGAGAACGCCCTGGACATCGTGGTGATCATCGACCGGGAGGGCAAAGTGACATACGAAAGCCCCTCGGTGCAAAGGGTGCTCGGGTATGAGCGCGGCTATTTCCTGGAACGCAACGCCTTCGAGCTCGTGCACCCCGATGATCTCCAGTCCGTAATGCAGGCTTTCACACGCCTTCTCCTCACCCCTGGCGGCGTCGAACGCCTCCAGTTCCGCTACCGCGAAAGCACGGGAGGGTGGCGCTATTTCGAGGTCATCGGTTACAACATGCTGGACGACCCCGACGTGGGGGGAATCGTGGTCAACGCCCGCGATATCAACGAGCAGTTCCGGGCGCGGGAGAGGATGTCGCGCCTTAACCGCCTCTTCTTCTCCATGGGGGCGGACGCCGACGAGAACATCGGAAGGGTCGTGACCAGCGCCCACGACATGCTCGGAGTGGCCCTCGCCGCGTACATGCGTTACGGGCGCGGGGGGTATTCCATCTACACCAGTGAGACCGTGTCGCCGCAGCCGCGGGCGGTCGAGGACGCGAGCCGCTATCTCGCCTACGACGTCATCGCCAAGAACCTCAAGGAGCCCGTGGTGATAAGGGACATCGCCTCCGAGGGCTTCGTGGACACCTCGCCCCTGGCGATAAGACACAAGCCCAAGTTCTTCGCTGCGTACCCGGTCGCGGTGGCGGGAAGGAACAGGGGTTGCCTCTTTCTCATGGACCCCGCCAGGGAGGGCCTGGAGGAAGACGACCTCGCGGCCCTGGGGACCCTCGCGCATATACTGGCCATCGAGGAGGAACGCATGGCGTTCGAGCAGGATATCAAGGATTTCGTCGACGTGGCCAGCCACGAGCTCAAGCACCCCATCACCCTCATGAAGGGCTACGCCCTCACCCTGAGGGATTACGCGGACCGACTGGACGAGGACCAGCGACATGAATTCCTCAACATCATCAACGAGGGCGCGGACCGCATGGACGCGCTGATCAAGGAGCTGCTCGACGTATCGCGCATCGAGAGGGGGCGCCTGGAGCTGAAAAAACGCGAGTCGTCGCCCTCGGATGTGGTTTCCGCGGCGGTGGAGGAGATGCGGGAGAAGTGGCCCGCCTACCGTTTCGACCTGCGCATCGCGGAATCTCCCGCGCTCCGCTCCATGGACGCCGAGAAGATAGGCCGCGTGCTAGTCATCCTCATGGACAACGCCTGCGAACATTCCCCGCCCGGCTCCACCATAGACGTGACCGTGGAGGACGGGGATGAGGGCGCCCTCATATCGGTAATGGACCACGGGGTGGGGGTACCGGAGAGCGAGCGCGAACTCATCTTCGAGCGCTTCCACCAGGTGGAGGACACCTTGCGCCGGACCTCTCAGGGCATAGGGCTGGGGCTCTATATCGCCCGCGAGATAGTGAACGGGCACGGAGGCCGCATCTGGCACGAACACCGCGAAGGCGGGGGGTCCATCTTCCGTTTCACCATCCCCTGATGCTTTGCCTTGATCGCGCGCGGAATCCGTATCGAAGCGGATGTTTGCGACGGCTACAGAGCACATGAGGCGGGGGGTTCCGGCGGCCTGCCCGTGAGCAGGCGCAGCCAGCGATCCAGGGTGTTGCCGGCCAGGTTGAAGAAGTACATCGATTTCACGGCAGCGATCACGTGCCTTCTCTCCCGCTCGTCAAAAGTCTCCTCGAACCGCCTTGCCGTGCCTTCCGATGCGCCCTCCCGGCGGGTGAGCATCTCCTTCACCCAGCACAGGGCCGCGTGCTCCCTCGGGTCGAACTTCGCGGGGTCCAGGGTGGTCAGATCCCGCATCTCCTCCTCGCTCATCCCCGCGATCCGACCGAATCGCCTGTGCGCGAACTGTCACCACCCGCACCGGTTCGCGTACGCGGTGACCAGCATGATGCGCTCCCTGAAGGCGGGGGACAGCGCCCTTCCGAGATACATCTCGGCCAGGGGAACCTGCGCCTGGAGCAACCCTTTGAGGTGATACAGGAAATGCGAGAGGTCGCGAAAGCTGCGCCGCGACAGCCCTTCCTCGAAGACGGACCAGTCGCGCTCGTGCAGCTCGATCATCGGTTCCACCTTCGCGCTCCTGAACGCGCAAACTAGGCACGCAGCATATGCCAGATACCCCGCTGCCCGCACCGTCCCTTTGCCGACCACTTTACTCAATCCCTCCCATCCCTCTTTCCTTTATACCAATACTGCCTCCACATATTCCGCCCCATACAAGCGCGTGATAGGAATGTGAGCAACCGTGATAAACCCGGGGCGTCGATTATAGGCCGCAGTTAATATCTCATAAAACGCGAATGCCTCTCCGTGAGTAGCATCGCGGCCACTGCGACGCTCAGCATGATCCCGGCGAACATCCCTTTCCCCCTCTCTCCCTTAGCGGCGGATGCGCCTCCGCCGCCGGGAAACGCTCCTTCATTCGTATTCCACGCTCACGGCATCCAGGCGCACCGCCTGGCTTCCGTCGCCGGCCAGAAAGATCCTGAGGTGCAGGGTACCGCTCCCGGCCTGCGCGGCAAAGTCCCCGATGTGGGCATCCACCTCATCCGCGGGGTTGGCCTCTCCTCGGCCCGCTGCCTCGGCCCACCGCGATCCGTCGTGGTAGTACCAGCTCACGCCGTCCGGCGAGAGCTGGTAGAGGACGTCGCCCTCGCTGCCCTCGCCCAGGGTCTCCGCGAAGCTGGTCAGCCTGGTGTAACCGACGCCTTCCCGGGTGACCAGGAAAGGCCCGGCGGCGGCATAGGCGCCGGGAGGATACTTGGCGACGAAGGTGGTGTGGTCGGCGTCCTCGTTGCCCACGGGGTGGGAGAAGCCCAGGGTATAGATGTTGCCTTCCCCGTCGACCACGCAGGAACGCGTACCCACAAGGTAGCCTTCCCTGGCCACCGTCTTAGGGAAGCCGTCGGCCAGGGAGCCGTCCGGCCTGTAGCGCAGGGTAAGGACTTGGGGAGCCGCGGCGGCAGCGATGAAGGCGGCGGCGATGCCTCCCGCGCTGTCGACGCTTCCCCGCCAGGCGTCGGGAGGACTGTAGTTGCGCACGCCATCCTGTCCGTAGATCTGCGGCCACCCGACCCTCTGCTCCCCGTCGGGGCTGTAGCGGGTCACCAGCAGCCTGCCGCTCTCCGCGCTAGCGCCCTGGCCTGTGCCCACGACGCAATAATCCCCGCCGGCGTCCTGGGAGAGAGCGAAATACTCGTCGTAGGTCCCGGGGCCTGAATCCCAGACCTTCGGCCAGCCTGGCAGCACATTCCCCTCCGGGTCGAGCTTGTAGAGGACCGCGTCCCGGCCGCCGGCGGCGGAATCCGCGTACCCCGCGACGACAAGGTTCCCTTCCATATCCTGGATGATATCGTAGGAGAAGGCTCCCTGGCCGGGAACGGGCTCGAGGGCCTTGGGCCATCCATCCACCGCAACGCCGTCCGGCCGGTACTTCGCCAGTAGCATGCGGCTGCTCGAGGAACCGCAAGCCACGACATCGCCGCCGTAATCGATGACCACTCCCGTCCCGTAGGCGCGACCCGAGGCCGCGTGCTGCGGCCAGCCCGGAAGCATGTTCCCCTCGGCGTCCAGCCTCCACACGGAGAAGACCCATGACCTCCCGTCCACGATGGAGTAACCGGCGATGGCCATGTTCCCGGCTCCGTCCAGGGATATGTCCTCTCCCTCGTTCCAGCGGTATGCGGGGTCGGTGTGGAACCTGGGCCAACCGGGCAGGAGCTGCCCATCCGGGCTGTACTTGGCGACCATGAGCTGGCCGGTGATCGGCCTCTGCGGCGTGTCAGTGTTGGAGCCGACAACCACCAGGTTTCCCTTGGCGTCAAAGGCGCCCTGGTGGTACTCTGGCGCCTGTCCGGGAAGGGGATGCGCATAGGAGGCAGTCCAGAAGGCTTCCCCGGGCAGCCTCTTAAGCTCGGCCAGGGAATTCCCTCCCTCGCCCACGCTCACCAGCCCGGCGTCGAACGCGTATCCGGAGGGGTCGTCGAAATCCCACACATGCCGCTTCCCCTCCTGCTTTCCGCCGCAGCCGGCAACCAGACCCGCGAGCAGGAGCGCAGCCACGGAAAAACACAAGCCTCTCACGGCCATCCCCCCTCATCCTCAAGCAAAGCCGCCGCCACGCCTTGACTATATCACCATAACGGGGAGGGAGGGGTCTTTTCCCGGTTTTTCCAGAACCCGCGCGCGGCGCGCCTGCGATCGCCCCAGCCACAGGGAGGCATCCGTGGGTCCTTTGGGAGGTGATCTATCGAGATCCGGCCAGGTAACGTTCGATGTGGCGGCGGCAAGCCAGAAGGACCTGGTCGGACAGGGTGCTACCCTTTAGCGCCCGGGCAAGGGTCAGGCCGCCAACCATGATCGAGAACAGCGCCAGCGCCTCTCCGCGGGGGTCCTCGACCCCCTCCTCCTTCAAGCGCGACGCCACCTCGGACACCGCTTCACCCATTTCCTCAGCCAGCGCCTTCCTGACCTCCTCGTCCTCTCTGGCCACCTCGCCCAAGGTGGACGGCAGCGGGCATCCCACACGCGGGTTGTCGCGGTGCTGCGGTGACAGGTAGCTCCGAGCCATCGCGCTAACCCAGTCCGCCCCCCGCTTCCCTTCCGCGGAGGCCATGAGCAGGGAACGCGACCTGCGCAAAGTGTCCCGGAGCGTCTCCGCCACCAGGGAGCGCTTGGAGGGGAAGTGGGCGTAGAAACCTCCCACGGTCATCCCCGCGCCCTCCATCACCTCCGCCACACTGGCGCCGGAGATGCCCTTTTCGCGCAGCAGTACCCCCGCGGACGTGAGGATCCTCTCACGGCTTCTTTCCTTCCTCGCCGCCTTCGCGTTCGCCACTTGCACCCTCCTGAGTTCAAGTCCTATCAAGCGTCTCCATCACCTGTCAGGTCGCCCGCCTTCCGACCCGGACCTCCAAGCCCCAGGATATGACGCTTCGCCCTAAAGGCTTGGTGATCCGTTTAACATGCTATGTCGGTGTTTTGCCCATACCTCAACCGCCGGCTCTCTCCCAGCGTGAATAACAAACCTTTTTCGGGTTCCCACCTACACTCCAGTAAACAACCTATATTTGATAGTAACTTCTTCCAGAGCAAGGGGACGCACGCTTTTTCCCTCGCTCTGGAAGAAACCGGCACCTACTTCGTTGCGAGCTCATGGTTATGGTGCCGCTCCTGGTTTTCTCTACTTTCTATGAATTCATCCTGGCGGCGAGGAATTCCTGCAGGGCGGGAGGCGGCCTCTTCTCCATCACCCTCACTCGGGTAGCGATCTTCACTCGCCCACCGCCAGCGCCCGGCTCCGATCCCATTCCCGCTGCTTACTATTATTTCATCCTGGCGGCGAGGAATTCCTGCAGGGCGGCAGGCGGCGCTGTCTCCTCGCGCAACCTGAGCCGGATGGCCTCCGCTCCTTCGCAGGTCGGGGCGCACACCCCGCAGCCGATGCACACCTCGCCGTTCACCACCGCGACACCTTCCACCAGGGAGATGGCCTTAACGGGGCATCTCTCCACGCAGGTGCCGCAGCCTATGCAGTCCTCGCCCTCCACCGCCGCCACGTAGTTCGAGCGCGCGTAGGTGAGAAGACCCCGCTCGGAGCGCACGCGGAAGAAGCCGCAGCAGCAGGGGCAGCAGTTGCAGATGGTGCGCAGGCTGCCCTCCAGGTTGTCGCAGACGTGCACCAGGCCCTCCTCGGTGGCGCTCTTGAGCATGGCGAGCGCCTCGTCCGCGGTCAGCTCTCGCGCCTTGCCCATCTCCACCATGTAGCGCCCCAGGCTCCCGAAGTGCATGCAACGCTCTGTGGGGCGGTCGCATCCCTCGCCCGTGTACTTGCCGATCTGGCGGCAGGGGCAATGGCCCACGGCGATGAAGGAGGCCTCCCTCACCTTCTCGGTGAGCGCGTCGTATGGAAGGACCTGGGAGGCGTCCTCGAGGGTCTCCTCGATGGGCACCACCCGGATGAGCGGGATGCCTCTCGCCATCTCCTCGCCGAAGCCCTCGTTTATGTACTCCTTCCACAAGCGCGAAAGCTCGCGCTTCACCGGCGTGTCCTGCCCGTCCAGGAAGGGCACCTCCACGAAGCCCACGATGCTGGGGAGGAGGCGGTAGATCCTCTCCTTGCCAGGTTTCTGCTCGGTGAACACCGTGCCACGGTGGGCCATGGCGTAAAGGATGGCCTCAAGCCGCCCGGCCTTTTCCGGCAACGCCGCCTCCAGCTCGGCGAGGGTGCGGTTCTCGTAGATGGCCAGCTTCAAGGCCACCTCTGCCTCCTCGCCCGGGTAAAGTATCTTGAGAATCTCCAGAAGCTTGGGCGACATGGGCACACCCGCCACCGCCTTGTCCAGGTGGCGGCCCAGTTCCTCGTAAACAGCCTCTCTCATCCCGACCTCCCTTTCGCTTTCGCTCCTCCGAGCTAGGATGATATTACTAAAATAATATTATTATTATTATATATGTCAAGGGATATCGGAACTGTGTCCTCGAGTCATTCGCCCCGCGTACCGGATGAGCCCTATCGCCGGCGCGGTGTCTGTCCTTCATGGTTAGCTTGTCCGCCAACCGCCTGTCGTGGGTTTCTCATGGCCCACGCCTGGGCATAAAGGGTCGGCTTATTCCCAAGCCCGGCGACCTACCCGAGCAGCAAAAAGCCCTCACCAGACTCTTCGGATTCGGGACTTCAGGGTCGCCGCATGACATATGAAGTCAAACCCCACCATGCGTCGATGCCAGCAATCGAAATACCTACAGCACGCCCTCACGACATCGCTTCCTCAGGTGGACGGAGCAGCAGCCGAGTTCCCTTCAACTCTTCCCCCCGGTCCACCCATGCCCGGGTTGATAATGATACGGGCGGCTGCACCCGCATCCGAACCGTCTGGCACGACCATGACTCTGTCTCCCACCTCTATATCGTCTATCTCCGCCTCCTTTTCGCCATCCAGGATCTGGGTGGAGGACTTGATGGAATATGTTCTTGAGGAACCGGACCGCTCATCCTCAATGGTGATTTTTGATTCGCTGATCGCCGTTACCTCGCCTATCGCCCCCATGGCACCTCCCGCCATGGGGCCGCCGGGAAAACTCGGTGCCTCTTCGCCTGAGTTTTCCATCCGAGCCTCTCCAGGTGCGCTACCCCCGGGTCCGCTCGACACCCGGCTTTCCCCAAATTTCATGCCCCCGAAAAAGCTCACGCCCGCGATCGCCAGCGATAAGGCCGTAGCGCCAACGACCTTCTTCCAACGCCTTCGACGATTTGTTCCCGAAGCGCTCGCCTTGCCGGCGGTAGGGACCTCCAGCTTGAGATCTCCAGACTCCGTGCCGCCGTCCGTACCACAACAGGACGCGAGCACATCCACAGATCGTTCGTTCCCGGATTCCCGGCCATCACGCAAACCCGCTTGTACACTGCCTTCTTCCACTTTGCTCCTCCTTCATGCCCCTTCACAGGCCTCGTGGTGCCGCAAATATTGACAAGTTGCGCTAATCTTCCTGCTCACGCAATCTATCAAGCCAGTATTAAGGGGCTGTGAAGAGAGGGTGTGTTTTAGTTTATCGCCGCAGAAATGAGAGAACGAACATGTCTTATTATCGCCGCCCAAGGCCATGCCTTGTCTCATTGAAACCAACGCGAAGTAATGCCGTGTGTTATTAAAAAGATTTAGGGAAAGCGCGACCGGTTGGTACTTCGGGACGCAGGGAAAGAGATATCTATCTCAGGCCACGATTTTATGGGATAATTTTTTTGGATGATAATTCTCGAAGCCCATGAACAAATCCTCGTGGAGTGTCTATGGGAGGTGATTTCGTGGTTTATTGTCTGGTAATATATGGTAATATATAGCGTTAGGGCCTTCACGGAGATAAGCCTGGGCTGGGTCGACCCCCACTCATCCCCGGCAGAGTATATCGGGTGTCACAAGAAGCAAAAAGAGCATCACAGGGATCTGGACGGAAGGAGGCCGGAGGATGAGAACGAGAGAAAAAAACCGTAGAGCAAGCAAGAAGGGCGTGGCAAGGAAGGGGGTTCTCTCGGCGGCGGTGTTGCTGGCGGCAGCCCTCCTTTTCTCCGCCGGCCTGCCCGCGGCGACGGCGTCGCCGGCCTGGTCCAGCCCGACGGACATCTCCACCCAGTCCCAATACGACCAGTACGAGCCCCAGATAGCGCTGGACGCATCGGGCGCCGCCCACGTGGTGTGGGATGGATACGACCCGGACGGCTACAGCAAGCAGATCTACTACGCCACCAACGCGGGGGGGAGCTGGTCCAGCCCGGCACGCCTCTCCACCCAGTCCCAATACGACCAGTACTATCCCCAGATAGCGCTGGACGCATCGGGCGCCGCCCACGTGGTGTGGGAAGGGTACGACGCCACGGAAGGCATCTGGCAGATCTGGTACGCCACCAACGCCGGGGGGAGCTGGTCCGGCCCGGTGCGCCTCTCCACCCAGTCCCAATACAACCAGTACTATCCCCAGATGGTGCTGGACGCATCGGGCGCCGCCCACGTGGTGTGGGATGGGTACGACCCGGACGGAGACTACGAGCAGATCTGGTACGCCACCAACGCCGGGGGGAGCTGGTCCGGCCCGGTGCGCCTCTCCACCCAGTCCCAATACAACCAGTACTATCCCCGGATGGCGCTGGACGCATCGGGCGCCACCCACGTGGTGTGGTATGGGTACGACCCGGAAAATGACTACGAGCAGGTCTACTACGCCACTAACGCCGGGGGGAGCTGGTCCAGCCCGGTGCGCCTCTCCACCCAGTCCCAATACTACCAGCGCGGTTCCCAGATAGCGCTGGACGGATCGGGTGCCGCCCACGTGGCATGGGGAGGGTACGACGACTCGGAAAACGAATGGCTGATCTGGTACACCACCAACGCCGGGGGAGACTGGTCCGCGCCGCTGAGCATCTCCCCCGACGATGACGGTCCTTACGGCACCGCTATAAAGACGGACTCGGCGGGGAAAGCCCACGTCGTCTGGCACGGACACAACAGCACCTACGGAGGGGGTTGCTCCGTCCTCTACTCCACCAACGCCGGGGGGAGCTGGTCCTACCCGGAGCTCTTAAGCGGCGACCACGGACACGGTGGATCATATCCCATCGGTCTGGCGATCGACCCCTTCGACCACCCCCACGTGGTCTCGGACGGCGGCGATGAGGACATCTGGTACACCGCCAACCTGGGCTCCGGCTGGTCCATGCCGCTTTCGCTCTCGACCCAATCGGACTACGAACAGTGTGCTCCCCAGATGGCTTTGGACATCGACGGCAACCCACACGCCGTCTGGGAGGGTTACGGCAGCGATGAGGATTACGAACGCATCTGGTACTCCGCGGACATCACCCAGCGCATCGTCAACGCGCGGGTGGAGGGCGGCCACGGCATGGTCGAACCAGAGAGCCAGGTAGTGGGGATCGGCGAGGACGCCACCATCACCATCACCCCGGATGAAGGCTACCGCACGGGCTCGGTGATCGACAACGGCGTGCCGGTGAACCCCGTCCCCGAGTTCTCCTACACCATCGCCAACGTCACCATGCACCACGAAGTGGTGGTGACCTTCGTGCCCGCCATAGCCGACTGGTACCTGGCGGAGGGCTGCACCGACGGCGGCATGGAGACCTGGGTACTGGTGCAGAACCCGAACGACTCGCCGGTCACCGTCGACCTGACGCTGATGACCGACAAGGGCCCCAAGAACCCCCCAGACATGCAGGACGTGTACGTCCCGGCACTATCACGTATCTCCTTCAATCTCAACTCCGAGGTGACGAGCTTTCATGTATCCACCCTGGTCACCTCCGAAGGTGGAAACGTCGTCTGCGAGCGGGCCATGTACGGCAACGGGCGTACCTGGGCCCATAACTCCATCGGGGCGACCATGCCTTCGACCGAGTGGTACCTGGCCGAAGGCTGCACCGACGGGGGCATGGAGACCTTCGTGCTGGTGCAGAACCCCCTGCCCACGGCGGCAACGGTGAGCCTCGACTTCATGACCGGCAAGGGGCCGGTGGAGGGACCGCAGGACTTCCTCGTCGCGGGCAACTCCCGCCACACTTTCAAGGTCAACGACTACGTGACCGACTTAAACGTCTCCACCCATGTCACGGCGGGGAAGGGACTAGTGATCTGCGAGCGGGCCATGTACGGCGACAACCGCGCCTGGGGCACCGACTCTCTGGGGGTTATCGCCCCTGCTGACACCTGGTACCTGGCCGAGGGGGCGACAGACGGGGGCATGGAGACCTTCGTGCTGGTGCAGAACCCCAATCCCGAGGCGGTCATGGTTAACCTGGACTTCATGACCAGCACGGGAATGCAGCCAGGGCAGGTCTTCATGATCGACGGCAACTCCCGCCTGACCTTCAATATCAACGACTTCGTCACCGATTACAACGTCTCCACCATGGTGACCTCGACGGGCGGGCCGGTCATTTGCGAGCGGTCCATGTATGGCAACGACCGTACCTGGGCCCACGACTCCATCGGCTACGCGCCGTAAGCGCCGTAAACTGCATGCACGCTAACGAACACGGAGGGCTCCGGGGAACCGGGGCCCTCCTTCTTGTGTGCCGGGCATGGCCGGCAGCTCGGGGGTGAAAGTCCCCTGTCCAACCTGACGGAGGTGAAGGACTAGCGAAGCGCAAGGGCTCAATCGCGAGGTTGAGTCTGAAGGAAGCGCAGGAGCAAAACC
>JABLXL010000030.1 GCA_013178005.1 Actinomycetota bacterium | reverse complement strand
CATACCTTCCTGGCCAACGAGTACGTCACCGACTGGGACGTCTCCACCAAGGTGACCTCGGAGGGCGGCAACGTCATCTGCGAGCGCGCCGTCTACGGCGGGAACCGCACCTGGGCGCACGACTCCGCGGGCTTCGTCCCTTAAGAGCGGACCAAGCCGAGGGTTCAGGGCTGGCCATCGGCCTGAAGGCCGGCAGTCGGGCTGGCTTCGTGCTGGAGGCTGTCCGCGACTGGGGACGCCGGTGGCCACGTTTCCAGCCCGATCTCCGGAGTGTTGCGTGACGGATCAACGCTGGATGCCGAACATCTTGTGCACGATGCCCTTCCTGAGGGCGAAGCGCATCAAGGCGTGATAGAGCTGGGGAGAGATGCGGCGCAGCAGGATGAGGGGCCCGTGGTGTATCCATGGCACCACGATCACCGCGCGGTCGCGCTCCAGCCCGCGCAGGGCCGCCTCCGCCACCACCTCGGGGGGGACGCCGCGGGTGCGGTAGTATTTCTCGATCTCGGGCTTGGCACTACGCCCCTTCCGGTCATAGAGATAGACCTTCCCGTCGCGGATGATGTTGGTGTCGATGTCGCCGGGGCAGAGCAGGCTCACCCTGATGTTGTGCTCGCTCAGCTCGATGCGCAGGGTCTCTCCCATGCCCACCACGGCGTACTTGCTGGCGTTGTAGGCGGTCATCCCGGGCATGGCCACCAGCCCCGCGTCGCTCGCCGTGAGCAGGATGGAGCCGCCGCCTTGCTCGATCATCCTGGGGACGAAGTAGTGCATCATGTAGATCGCGCCCCAGAGGTTGATGCCCAGCACCCATTCCCAGTCCTCCAGCGGCATCTCCGTATACCAGCCGCCGTGTCCCACGCCGGCGTTGCTGCACAGGATGTCCACGCGTCCCCATTCCTGGAAGAAACGGGCGGCGAAGGCCTCCACCTCCTCGCGGCGGGAGTGGTCGACGCGGTACCCGCCCGCCCTGGTTCCCTTGGACTCCAGCTCCCGGAGGACGGAGTCCAGGCGCTCCTGCACGATATCGGTGATAGCCACGGCGCATCCCGCGTCCGCCAGCGCCAGCGCCAGCGCCCTGCCTATGCCCGAGCCCGCGCCGGTCACGATGGCCGTCTTGCCGGTGAAAAAGCCCATGCCGCGCACCTCCCCTTCTCGCGCCGTGACGTCTCGACCAGGACCTCTAAAGAATAGATTACCAGGTGCGTAGAGGCGGTTCAGCAACGCGTCGCAGCGGGAGCATCAATAGTTCCTGTAGAGGAAAGTCAGGCGTCTTCGCAGCATCTCCTCTGACCGCGTGGGCGCCGATGCCAGGCTGCGCGGGTCCTTGCGAAAACGTTTCCTCAGCTCTGTGCCGTAGCCGAGGGATATATCGGCGCGATTCTCCGCCAGGTACTCGAGTATTTTCCTAGCCGTTTTCTTGTCCACCTGGAACCAGGCGTGGGTCCCGTCGGCGAGGTTGAAGTGGGGCCGCAGCGCCAACTTCACCGCCCCCGTGCCGAACATCGCGATATCCTCCAAAAAGAACCAGACCAGTGAGGATGGATCTCGTTCCATCGACTCCACCGCTTTTCTTCTGAGCGAGGCATTTCGCGTGATGAGAAAGACGGACAACAACCATAGCAGGATGAAGGTCGCCCCGCAGTACCTGAGGAAGGTGACCGCGTCCAACCCTTTTTCGCTCCCATCCCCCGGGGATGCGGTCAGTCCGCCGGTGAGCATGGCTGCCCCGACCGCGAGCAGGAAGAAAGAGGCCACCAGTTGCCTCCTCTTGAACTTGGTGTAGCTTTCGCGCAAGGCGCCCATGAGATCTTGCGGAAGGGCGGCATCCCCGGTCATTTTCCATCCCCCCTTGTTTCTCTTGCCTCTTTGCTCAACTACCGCGGCAATGCGGCGGTGCGTATATATTCGTATATATTTATCGAAAAACGGTCGCTGGGATTTAACTCTCCTTTCGCGGAATCCAGACAGGGATCTCATCACTGGCGATCAGACGATGGCGATCGACGGCGGGACGCGCGCCGGGTCGCCTCGCCCACAGCACGGCGCCCGGTCCCGACCCTTCGCACCGGCGTCGCCCCGGCTGCGGCTCAGGATGGCGAGGGGACGGGCTCGCCCAGGGCGAGGCCGATGTTCTCCCGTCCCGTGAGCCAGCCGTCCCGGGCGTTGAAGTAGAGGTGAAAGCGGCCGCCCGCCCGGCGCACGTCCAGGGCGTAGACGAAGGCTTTTTTCCACCCCGACCCCGGCTTGAGCACGGGTTCTCTTTCCAGGATATTCCACTCCAGGCCGTCCCCGGAGGCGACCAGGCGGATGGCGGAGCGGGAGCGGGCGCGTTCGGGGTCCCAGTAGATGCCGTTCTGGAAGCCCACGTACCCGTCCTCGAGGCGCAGCACCTTGACCGCCCCCGCTCCCATGTTGGCGTAAGCGTCCCCCGCGGCGGGCTGCAAGGCGGGTTCCGGCGCGGGCCGGTAGGGACCCGTGGTGTCGCGGGCGAAGGCGACGCCGATGTACTTGGGCTCCGAGAAGCGGCAGTCCCTCAGGTAGACCAGGCCGGCGCTGTAATAGAGGCGGAAACCGCCCTCCTCCTCCACCACGCAGGGGTTGCTCACCGCCCCCGCGCAGCCCTCGCGGTGCCAGGCCAGGCTGGGCTCGAGGACCGCGCTCGGCCTGCTCCAGGAGAAGAGGTCGCGCGAGGACCGGACCTCCAGGCGCGAGCGGTAGGTGAAGGGGAAGAGGCGCAGGAAGCGTTCGTAGAAGAGGTGGTAGGCGCCGCCCTGACGGAGCAGAAACGCGCGCAGGCTGGCGCGGCAGACCGCCCCGGGAAGTTTCTCCCAGGCCAGTCCGTCACGGGAGGTAAAGTGGTGGATGCCCAGGATGGAGTGGGCGAAGAGGTGCCAGAGCCCGTCCGGGGTATCCTCCGGGGGGAGGAAGGTGGGGTCGGCGATGATGGGGGAGGGGAAGGGAGGCGCGATGAGTGGGTTGCCCTCGTGTTCCCTCCACTTCAAGGCCAGCAGCTCCGCCACGCTTGTCCCGGCCATTCATCTCACCCCTTTCCCGCCCGGTTTACCCCTATGCCTCGCCCGCCGCCTGTCGAGCGCGCTCTCCCGATCACCCTCCGGAGAATCGCGCTTCCCGCCGCGCCCGGACACGCCCTGCCCGCTTGTAGCGAAGCGAGCCAAAGGTGAAGATACGGCCCCACCTTTTCCTCTCATTCTCCTCCTCATGGTCGTGCATGTCGAGGTCGGTGTTTGAGGATCTTCCCTTGTTATCCAGGTATTCCGCCGTTCAGGCCGAGGGGTTAGGGCCGAGGGGCAAGGGCTGGCCTTCGGCCTGAAGGCCGGCAGTCCTGCCGGCGGGATTACATTCTCCTCCTCCCGGGCATATATATCGAGGACGAGTAAAGCGGACAAGCCGGAGCGGGGAGGGTCAATCAGGCCTCAGGGTCAGGGCTCGCCATCGGCCTGAAGGCCGGCAGTCCGGCCGGCGGGATTACATTCTCCTCCTCCCGGGCATATATATCGAGGACGAGTAAAGCGGACAAGCCGGAGCGGGGAGGGTCGAGATGAGCGAGCGGGGATGGGACCGGTACTGGAAGTGGCTGGCGCTGGAGAACCTGGCCCTGGCGGCGGCGGCGCGAAGGCTGGCCCGGCGCGGCCTCACCTACCAGATCATCCCGGTGGGGATGTACGGCAGCCGCCCGGTGGAGGAGCTCAACCGCGGCCTCGAGCCCAGGGACGACGCGCAGCACCCCTATAAAGGGCGTTTCTACTGGGAGTGGTGGTACTTCGATGCCCAGTTCGACGACGGGCACCGCTGCGTGCTGGAGCTGCAGTGGCCCAACCTCACCAACCTCCTCGCCAGGGAGTGCACCATGCTCTTCAACGTCTACACCCCCGACGGGCGGGAGCACAACAACATCGTGCCCTTTCCCGCGGAGATGTGGAGGGCGTCGCGGGAGACCTGCGACGTGGCCATCGGGGACAACACCATCGCCGGCTACTACCCCGAGTACCGCGTCAGGTTCAAGCACGACAACCTGGCCTGCGACCTCGTCTTCGAGAACCTGCTCCCCGGCTGGACGCGCGGCACGGGCGAGATCATGTTCGGCATGCCGGAGAAGGAGCAGGTCTTCGGCTGGGTGGTGGCGCAGCCGCGGGCGCGGGTCCACGGCACCTTGAGCGTGGACGGGGTGGAGCGCAAGGTGTCAGGCCTGGGATACCACGACCACAACTGGGGGAACGGCTTCGTCCCCCGCTACCTCTCCCACTGGGTGTGGGGCCGCCTGACCACCGACCGCGTGACCATGATCTTCGCCGACGTGGCCACCTCGCGGCGCTGCGGGGAGATCCACATCCCCATCGTCTTCCTGGCCCTGGACGGCCGCATCGTCCTGGAGTCCTCGCGGGCGGAGTACGCCGTGGGCGACTACGTTTCCGACAGCGCCGGCTTCCAGATATATCCATCCCGTGTGGACCTGAGCTTCGCGGAGCGGGACGTGGCGGGGGAGTTCAGCTTCCGGACCTCCCGTGAGCTGGAGATGGTGAACACCCTGGCGGAGAGACTCCCCATGCCCCTGGTCAAGGCCGTGGGCAGGGCCGTCGCCGCCCCCGCCTACTACCGCTTCCTCTCCGACTACCGGGGTTGGGTGCGCGTGGGGGAGGAGAGGCTGGAGCTCGAGGGCGAGACCCACTGGGAGTACATGATCATCGCCCTCAAGCGCGGGCAGATCCCCGGGCCCGGCCGCCGCATGCCCATATAGCGGAAGCCGGACCCGGAATCAGGAGGTGGAGGAGGCGCACGCATACGGCCGCTGGGCTGCGGGGCGGCGGAGGTCTGCGAGGCCATCGCTCGGCGGCGCGGGAGGGCATCCGGCGGAAGCCGGAACCGGCCGCCGTATGCCCACATGGCGGGAGCCGGACCCGGAATGCAGCGGCGCATGAAAGGCGCGCATGCGGCCACTGGGCGGCGAGGCGGCAGGCGAGCGAGGCCACGGAGGCCCGATCCGGGCTCACGGCGCCTGCCCTGCACCCCAGGTAAAGGTCGGCCGGCGTTTTTCCGACTCAAGACAGTGGATATCCGGCCTTTTTACGACGACGTCGAGAGGAGGAGACGATGGCGGTTGAAGGCGAGCCCAGGCGTTACTTCATGCGACACGAGCAAATGGATTTCGAGACCCAGCTCATCCTGGGGGGCTGCTACTATGGCTGCGCGGACGCGGGCGAGGTGCTCTCCACCGTGGAGCGCATAGGGGAAGGCGATTTCGAGGCGTGGTACCGGGAGTGGTGCGCCACCGCCGAGCGCCTGGAGAGGACGGCGGAGGAGTGCGCGGCCGCCGGCAACCGGGTGAGCGCGCGGCGTTCCTACCTGCGCGCCTCCAGCTACTACGCCGCCTCGCTCTCCATGATCGACGGCACGGAGGACCCCTCCCGGCGCGTGCCCACCTGGAAGAGGCACATCGCGTGCTTCGAGGAATTCTGCGCTCGCCTCGACCCTCCCGCGGAGAAGGTGGAGATCCCCTACGAGGAGGTCCCCATGCCGGGATACCTCTTCAAGCCCGACGCCGCGGGCGGCCCTTTCCCCGTGGTCATCTTCAACAACGGCAGCGATGGGCCAACCGTTTCCATGTGGTCCAGCGGCGTGGCCGGGGCGCTGGAGCGGGGATATGCGGCCCTGGTCTTCGACGGGCCGGGGCAGAACGCCATGCTCTGGCTGCACGAGGTGCCCTTCCGGCACGACTGGGAGGCGGTGATAACCCCGGTGGTCGACTTCCTCCTCTCCCGCGACGACATCGACCCCGCGCGCATCGCCCTCTCGGGCATCAGCCAGGGCGGGTACTGGATCCTGCGCGCCCTGGCCTTCGAGCACCGCGTGGCCGCGGGCATCGCCGACCCGGGGGTGATGGACGTTTCCACCGCCATCGTGGGCAAGTACCCCCCGGAGATGCTCAAGCTGGTAGACGAGGGCAGGAAAGAGGAGTTCGACGGCATGATGGCCGAGGGGCTCAAGTACATGGACGCCGCCACCCGCCAGACGGTGCAGTGGCGCATGAAGCCCTACGGCACGGAGAGCTTCTACGACTGGATCGAGATGGCCCGCCGCTACCACCTTCGTGACGTCATAGACCGCGTGCGCTGTCCCGTGTTCATCGCCGACCCCGAGGACGAGCAGTTCTGGCCCGGCCAGTCCAGGGAGGTCTACGAGGCCCTCACCTGCCCCAAGACCCTGGTGCGCTTCACGCGCGAGGAGGGGGCGAACTGGCACTGCGAGCCCAAGGCGCGCGCCCTCTACGACCAGCGCATGTTCGACTGGCTGGCCACCGTCATGCCTCCGAAAGCGTCCGGCTGACCGCATGCCGACCTCCGCGGCCGCCCCGATTCCTCGGCCCACCTTCAGGCGGAGGCGGGAGGCCACGGCATGGGTTATAATATGGAGCTGGTGGATATGAAGCCGCGCGTTCGGGAACCTGGTCTGCCGCGGGCAAGGCCGGTGGAACGAGGAGGAATCAGGAGATGAAGCACTGCAAGACGGCAATCATCGCGATCTTCGTGGCGCTCGCGGCGCTGGCCCTCACCGCGAGCGGATGCTCTATCGAGGGAGAGGTGAAGGAGTTCCACGACCCCTCGGTGGAGATAGTGGTGGAAAAGGGCGAGGAGTTCGCCATCGTCCTCGAGTCCAACCCCACCACGGGTTACCAGTGGAAGTTGAACCATCCCCTGGATGAAAAGATACTCACCCTGGAGAAGACGGAATTCGAAGCCCCCGAGGAGGATCTGCTGGGGGCGCCCGGCGAGGAGAAATGGACCTTCAAGGCGCACGAGCTCGGCAGGACCACCATAGAGCTCGCCTACGTCCGCCCCTGGGAGGAGGAAGCCGAAGAGCCCGCCCGGGTCGAGGAGGAATCCGAGGAGGAATCCGAGGAGGAGGGGTCCGAGGGCGAAGCCCACGTGGAGGGGGAAGCCGCCGCGACGGAAGGCGAGCAGGTCATCATGCCGTCGCCCGGAGAGGGCGAAGGGCCCAAGGTGGTCACCTTCAACGTATGGGTGAAGAAGAAGGGAAGCGCGGACAAGGAGCCCAAGGAGTACGACGACCCCGAGGCGCCGGTGGAGGTGGAAGAGGGCCTGGAGTTCTCCCTCGTCCTCGAGTCCAACCCCACCACGGGCTATTCGTGGCAGCTCGCCGAGCCCCTGGACGAGGAGCTGCTCAGGCTGGTGGGCACGTCTTTCGAGGCGAAGGGCGGATCGCACGGCGAGGGCGAGGAGATCGTGGGCGCTCCCGGCGAGGAGGTCTGGACCTTCGAGGCCCTCAAGGCGGGCAAGACGGAGGTCGCGCTGGAGTACGTCCGCCCCTGGGAGAAGGACGTGAAGCCGGAGAAAACCGTGACCTTCGAGGTGGAGATCAAGAAGGCCGGGGAAGAGGGCTCCGAGGGCGGCCACTGATTCGATCGCAGCATTTAGGATGGGGGGGCCGTCGCGCCCCCCTTTTTCATGCCCGGTGGAAGCGCAGGTCGGGGATGATGATGGGTTCCAGGGGATGCCGGCACGACGAATGCCCGGCAAGCATTCATAAAAGGCGCCACCATTTGGCAAGAGGGTATGTTTCTGGCGATCCCAGCACGACGAATGCCCGGCGAGGCCATGCGCACCCCGCCGCATCCTCTCCACTCCGGCTGGAACGGGAGTAAGGGGAAGGGAGTCGAGTGGAAGGCCTCGTTTTTCTATACCATCACTGGCTGGCGCATGGCGAGGCGAAAGCTAACGCAGGCTAAGCGTCGGCGGGCGTCGTTAACCGGGAACGTGGATCCCCATCTCCCGCGCTATGGAGATAGCCTCGAGGGCGCTCCTCTCCTTGTTCTTCACCTCGAGCATGAGGTCGAACTCAAGTCCCCGCGTCTCTTCCAGGAAAAAGCGGAAGTCTTCCGCGTCCAGGGAATAGGCGTGCGCTCCCGGCTTGCCGCCCTTCTTCTGGCTGCTGTAATCGACCATGGGTAGCCCGTCCTTTTTCTTCCAAGTCGAACCCGCCGCCGCCACCGCCGCCCGCAGCTCCTCGCCACGGTTGTTCGCGGCGTGGTGCAGGGTGTCGAAGACCACCGGGATCCCGGTCCTCGCGTGCACTTCCAGGCAGTCGGCCAGGCCGTAGGACCTCTCGTCGTTCTCCACCACCAGCCTCTTTTTCACCGCCGCCGGCAGCTCGCGGTGGCGGGCGGCGAACCTGGCCATGCTCGCCACCCGGTCCCCGTATACCCCGCCCACGTGGATCTGGATCTTGTGCGAGCGGTCCAGGCGCATGAGGTCGAGGACCTCGGCGTGGTAGACGAGCTCCGCCACGCTTCTTTCGTGGATGCCCTCGTCGGGCGAGTTGATGAGGATGAACTGGTCGGGATGCATGGTGACGCGCATGCCGTGCTCCGAGACGAAACGGCCGATGGCCGCGAACTCCCGCGCGAACTCCGACTGCCAGGGGTAGTCGCACACCGGGTGGGAGGCGAAGGGCACCAGGTCCGAGGAGATGCGGAAATAGTGGATGCCGCGCTCCAGGTTGTAGCGCAGCTGTTCCATGAGGCAGGAGAGGTTCCCCCTAACCGTCCTCTCCATGTTCTCGGCGCTGTAGGACTTCAGGCGGAAGGTGCGCGAGCTGCGGCACGCGAGGGAGAGGTTTATGCAGGCGTATCCTATCTTCATCCCGGGCAAGACCTCCAAGGCGATTATAGACCAGGTGCCGCCGGCACCACCTGACGGCGGCAGGGAAGCGCCTCGGAATCGGTTTGAAACGCGGGCATGAAGACGACCACGATGCCAGGCGCGAGACCGGAGGGAGAATCCTTCTCGCTCAGCGGGGTCCGGTCCGAAGTCCGGGCCTGGCCCCCTGGCCTCAGGCCGATGGCCAGCCTTGACCCCCAGGCCTTTGGAGGTGGAATGAGCGGTTCGAAGAATATTGATGTTAGGAATACATCGCGGCGGGTATCTTCCTCATGTAAGACCCGTGTCGAGGCGGCCTGGCATCCATTGTCGGCCGGGAAGGGGGCGGAAATGGGAGAGAGAACGGTGGTGGGCATGCGGGTGGTTCTTATTCCCCGCTCTCCGTGGGCGGTGCTGCTGCAGGGCCTGGGAATCGTGGCCCTGGGCGTGGTGCTGGTGGCCTGGCCACACGCCAGCATCGAGGTGGTGAGGATAGCCTTCGGGGTGCTGGCCCTGGCCTTCGGCGCCATGCAGGTCCTGGCCGCGTTTTCCGAAAAACACGAGGACAGGTGGTGGAGGATCCCCCTGGCGTTGCTGGCGGGGACGGCGGGGGTGGTCGCCCTCGCCTGGCCCGATGCCACGGAGCGGGTGATCCTCATCCTGCTGGGACTGTGGTTCCTGTTCACGGGGTTGACCATTCTGGCGGCGGGGCTCATGCTCCCCGCGGACATGTCCTCCCGCTGGGTGGTGGCGCTTGCCGGAGCCGCGCTGTTCATCTTCGGCGTCTTTTTGCTGGTGAACCCCTCAGACAGGTCGCCGCGCGAGATAACCACGGCCCTGGTGGTGCTCATCGGCGCCTTCGTCATCTTCGAGGGCATGCTCATGGCCTTCTACTCTCTCCTGCTGCGCAGAGCGCTGAAGGCCCTGGAGGCCCTGGAGGAAAGCGTTTAAGCGCGGGAAAACTGGCAGCGATGAGAGCTTACATTGTAGATGACCAAGGCCGGTCCTCCGTGCTGGAAGGCCTGGAGGGCTTCCAGCCCTCGCGGTACCGCCTCGCCTGGGTGGACGTCACCGATCCCTCCCAGGAGGAGAGGGCGTACCTGAGGGACATTTTCGACCTCCACCCCCTGGCCGCCGAGAGGCCCCTGGAGAGGGAGGGCATGCCGCGGGTGATGGAGTTCGCCGGGCACGTCATGGTGTTGTGGAGCATGCTCCGCGACGCGCCGGAGACCGAGAAGGTGGAGACCTCCACGCTTTACCTCATCCTCGGAGACGGTTTCCTCATCACCGCCCACGTCGACGAGATGCCCGAGATAGACGCCATGTTCAAAAGGCTTGGGAAGGAGGAAAAGCCCCGCCGCGACCACCCCGCCGCCTTTCTCTACGCCATCCTCAACGCCTCGGTTGAGGAATGGTTCCCCCTGGCGGAAAGCCTCAAGGACGACATAGACGCCCACATGGAGGAGATGCTCTCGGACGAAAAAGGCGGGGACATCGGCAGGGTCATCTCCATCAAGCACAAGAACATGGCGGCCAGGAGGACCGTCTCCGCCTTGCGGGACGTGGTGATGCACCTCGCGCGCCGCGACCTCGAGGCGGTGCCGGACGACCTCAACGTCTACCTCTTGGACATCTACGACCGGCTTACCAGGGTTTACCTGGAGATGGACAACAACACCGACCTCATCTCGAGCTCCCTCGACATCCACTTGAGCGCGGTCAGCAACCGCCTCAACGTCACCATGAAGCGCCTCACCGCCATCGCCACCTTCTTCATGCCCGCCACCTTCCTGGCGGGGGTCTACGGCATGAATTTCGTGCACATCCCGGAGTACAAGTGGTATTACGGGTACCTCTATTTCTGGGTCTTCATCGTCGTGGTCACGGCGATCATGTACCTCGTCGCCAGGAAGCAGGACTGGCTCTGAGCCCATCCCGGCGCGAGCCCGCATCCGTGTTTAGCTCGGTCCCTTGAGAGGTATATATAAAAGGTGATCCGCGGGGATGCTGTAAAACGAGCTACGGGAGGTGGTCGGATTGAGAGGAAAGTTTTTCCGTATTGTGGTGGGGGCGCCCGCGTGCCTGGCGTTGCTGTGCGGATTGATGCTGGTGCTGCCCGCCGGCGGGGCGGCCGAGGCGCAGGAGGCCAAGCGCTTCACCATCCTGCACACCAACGACGAGCACTCGGAGCTCATCCCCTGGGGGCCTGCGAGCGATTACCCGGACTACCCCACCACGGGAGGGTTCTCGCGCATCGCCCACGAGATAGGGCGTATCAAGGCGGAGAAGGCCGCCACGGGTGAGCCGGTGCTCACCCTCTCGGGCGGAGACTTCTCCCAGGGCACCCTCTTCGCCTGGCTCGAGACGCAACCCGGCGGCCACACCGAGCTCACCCTGCTGCAGGACATGGGCTACGACGCCGTGGCCCTGGGGAACCACGAGTTCGACATGGGGGCGGGATACCGAGCCGCGGTCTTCAACCAGGCCAAGGCGGACGGGGTGAAGCTCCCCATCCTGTGCGCGAACATCAACTTCGACGACACCAACCCCGAGGCCGCCGCTCTGCACGCGCTCTATTCCGCCACCGACAAGCAGGGCACGGAGCTGGCCATCCAGCCCTACACCATAAAGACCCTCTCGAACGGCCTCAAGGTGGGTATCTTCGGGCTCTTAGGCGTGGAGGCGGAGGCGGTCGCACCCAACGCGGCGAGGACCGGGGTGACCTTCGGAAACGTCCCCGGAGATCCGGAAGACCCGGTCAGCTTCCTCAACCGCGTTGTCGTGGCCCAGAACATGGTGAACACCCTGCGGGCAGCCGGGTGCGACGTGGTGGTGGCCCTTTCCCACAGCGGGACCACGGAGGAGGAGAACCTGGCCAGTTTCGTGACCGGTATCGACGTCATCGTGGGAGGGCACAGCCACGACCTCAATTACCCGCACATGATCGCCGGCGCGGGCGGCACCATCATCGTGCAGGCCGGCTCCTACACGCGCTACCTCGGCGAACTGGAGCTGGAGTACGCAGACGGCAAGGTGAGCGTGGTGAACGCCCAGGCCATCGCCATGGATGATACCATCCCCACCGACCCCGCCATCGACGCGAAAATCGCCGCCTACAAGGGAGCCCTGGACGGGGCAACCGGAATGGATATCCTCGCCGACATGGCGGAGACGGACATCGACGGCGACGGCGGCTTCAACATCAACGACATGCCCCCCATGGTGGAGACCAACCTGGGCGACCTGGTCACCGACGCCTACAAGACCGTGGCCACTTCGGTGAACCCGGATGAACCGGTGGACCTGGGCTTCGAGGCCAACGGGGTGATAAGGTCGGGCATACCGAAAGGGGGCCTGGGAAGGTTTTCCTTCTTCGACCTCTACCGCACCATCCCCCTGGGGGCGACGCCGGACCTGGCCCAGCCGGTGCCCATGGGCTATCCCATGGTCAGCTTCTACCTTTTCGGGGCGGAGATCCTGGGGGTGCTCGAGGCCACGCTGGAAATGGGGAGAAACGACTTCTTCGTGCAGCTTTCCGGCGCCAGGTACTCGTGTCGCCCCGCGGGGCCCGAGGGTGAGAAGGTGACGAGCTTCGAGGTGGACGACGGCACGGGCAACTTCACGCCCATCGATCCCGGGCACCTTTACAAGGTGGCCACCAACTTCTACACCGCCAGCTTCCTGGAGCTATTCGGCATCTCGCCGCGCACCAACGCCGGCGCTCCCACCAACGTTTTCGCGAGCCGCGTGCTGGTGGGGGGGACGGAAATCAAGTGCTGGGAGGCGCTCACGCAGTACGTCATGAACATGCCCGACCTCGACGGAGACGGGCTGCCCAACATCGTCCCGGATTACGAGTACCCGCAGCTCAGGATCCTCCAGGAGGGGTGGTTCCTGGCCGAGGGCTCCACGGGCGGCGGCATGGAGACCTTCGTGCTGGTGCAGAACCCCAACGACGAAGACACGCGCGTGAACGTGAAGTTCCAGACGGGCGAAGGCGAGGTGGCGCCCGAAGACCTGCAGGGCATCACCATACCCGCCGGCTCCCGGGTTACCTTCAAGGCCAACGACTGGGTGCCGGACGAGTTCGACGTCTCCACCAAGGTGGAGCCCATCGACGGCGAGGTGATATGCGAGCGCGCCATGTACGGCGACAACCGGACCTGGGCCCACGACTCCGTAGGGGCCACCATGCCCGATCCCGCCCAGGAGTGGTTCCTGGCCGAGGGCTCCACGGGCGGCGGCATGGAGACCTGGCTGCTGGTGCAGAACCCCTATGAGTCCGACGTGCACGTGAACATCACCTTCCAGACCGGGAACGGCCCGGTGTCCCCGCCAGACCTGCAGGGGGTGGAGATTCCGGCGCAGTCGCGGAGCACCTTCGAGGTGGCGAACTGGGTTCCCGACAACTACGAGGTCTCCGCCTTCGTGGAAGCCCTGGACGGGCGGGTGGTCTGCGAGCGCGCCATGTACGGGGACAACCGGACCTGGGCCCACGATTCCGTCGGCACCTCGGTTACCGCGCAGCAATGGTACCTGGCCGAGGGCTCCACGGCAGGGGGTATGGAGACCTACGTGCTCATACAGAACCCCAACGACTACGACGTGACGGTGGACGTCGCCTTCAACACCCAGGACGGGGATAACTCCCCTCTCGAACTGCAGGGCAAGACCATCCCCGGCCACTCCTTCAACCTGGGGGAGATGGTCGTGGACTGGAACGTCTCCACCAAGGTGGTCTCGCATGGCGGGGACGTCATCTGCGAGCGCGCCATGTACGGCAACAACGACACCTGGGCCCACGACTCGGTGGGGTACACGCCATAGGAGAAATAGGGGTGAAAAAGCGGGCCCCGAATGCCGGGGCCCGCTTACCATACGGGTGGCCCAGGGACGTGTTCAGGCGCGGAATCTGCCCACGAAGCGGGCGGCGCGCAGGAGGGGGTGGGAGCGCAACTCCTCCACCGCGTCCATGATCTCCTCCACCCCTTCCCTGACCTCGTTCCCGTGGGCGGCGATGGAGCGCACGCGTTCCTCCATGGCCTCAAGGGCGGCCCCGAGGTTGGCGGCGTATTCCCCGAAGAAGGCGGACCAGGCGCGGAAGTCCTTGTAGCCGTAGCGCAGGGTACGCCATACCCCGAGCCCGGTGAAGACCAGAACCACCAGGGCGGCCAAGCCCAGGGCGAGCGAGCCCAGAAACAGCAGGAGCGCCAGAGTTCCCATGGGCTAATTCTACCACCGAGGCCCTGGGTATGTATCCGGGCATATGCGTGCCAGGCCTTGCATCGCTCCGCGACACAACGCGCTGGCACCGTTGCGCCTTCGGCGCAATCGCTTCCGCGATGCAGGCGGTCGAAGAGGGAGTGGAAAACCCGGGGTATGTATCCGGGTGTATGCGTGCCAGGCCTTGCATCGCTTCGCGACACAACGCACTGGCACCGTCGCGCCTGCGGCGCAATCGCTTCCGCGATGCAGGCGGTCGGGCGGGGGAGGGAAAACCCGGTGTTTGAATCCGGGTGTATGCGTGCCAGGCCTTGCATCGCTTCGCGACACAACGCGCTGGCACCGTTGCGCCTCGCTCCGCTCGGCGCAATCGCTTTCGCGATGCAGGCGGCCGGGTGGGGGAGGAAAGCGCGGCGTGAGGTTTGACAAAGGGCGGCGGCGCTTTTTACCATGCATTGAGGCGCGGATCGTTCCTTCAGGTGAGCGCTCGGCGCAGCGAACCAGGGCAAGGAGGATAAGGGATTGCCAGAGGATATCAGGAGCGCTGGGGGAGAGGAAATCCCCAAGGCTTATGACCCCGCCGTGGTGGAGGAGAAATGGTACTCCTTCTGGGAGGAAAAGGGCTACTTTCATGCCGAGGTGAACCCGGAGAGGGAGCCCTTTACCATCGTCATACCCCCGCCCAACGTCACCGGATCCCTGCACCTGGGGCACGCCCTCAACAACTCCCTGCAGGACTTCATCGTGCGCCGACGGCGCATGCAGGGGTACGAGACCCTGTGGCTGCCCGGCACCGACCACGCCGCCATCGCCACCCAAGCGGTGGTGGAGCGCAACCTGGCCGCCGAGGGCACTAACCGCTGGGAGATAGGGCGGGAGGCCTTCCTGGAACGGGTGTGGCAGTGGGTGGAGAAGTACGGGGGAACCATCATCAGGCAGCTCAAGCGCATGGGCTGCTCCTGCGACTGGGAGCGCGAGCGCTTCACCATGGACGAGGGCTGCTCGCGTGCGGTGCGCGAGGTCTTCGTGCGCCTCTACGAGGAGGGCCTCATCTACCAGGGATACTACATCGTCAACTGGTGCCCGCGCTGCCTCACCGCCCTCTCCGACATCGAGGTGGAGCACGAGGAGCTGGAGGGCAAGCTCTGGTATATCCGCTACGACGTAAAGGACTCGGACGAGTTCTTCCACGTCGCCACCACCCGGCCCGAGACCATGCTCGGGGACACCGCGGTGGCGGTCAACCCCCGCGACCACCGCTACCGCCACCTGGTGGGGAAAACGGCGGTGCTCCCCCTGCTGGGGCGGGAACTGCCCATCATCGCGGACGAGTTCGTGGACCCGGAGTTCGGCACCGGGGCGGTCAAGGTAACCCCCGCCCACGACCCCAATGACTTCGAGATGGGCCGCAGGCACGGCCTGCCGGAGATAAACATCTTCACCCCCGAGGCGGTGGTGAACGAGAACGGCGGTCCCTACGAGGGGCTGGACCGCTACGAGGCGCGCAACGCCGTGGTGCGCGACCTGGAGAACATGCGCTACATCCAGAAAGTGGAAAACCACCTCCACGCCGTGGGGCACTGCTACCGCTGCCACACCGTCATCGAGCCCTACCTCTCCAGGCAGTGGTTCGTGTCCATGAAGGAGCTTGCGGAGCCGGCTATACGCGCCGTGGAGGAGGGGAGGACGCGCTTCGTGCCCGCCCGCTGGGAGAAGATCTACTTCGACTGGATGTATAACATCCGCGACTGGTGCATCTCGCGCCAGCTCTGGTTCGGGCACCGCATCCCCGCCTGGTACTGCGGGAAGTGCGGCGAGGTCATCGTGGCCCGCGAGGATCCGGCCGCCTGCCCCTGCGGCGGGGAGCTGGAGCAGGACCCCGACGTGCTGGATACCTGGTTCTCATCCGGGCTGTGGCCCTTCTCCACCCTGGGCTGGCCGGAGGAGGTACCCGAGCTCTCCTATTTCTACCCCACCTCGGTGCTGGTCACCGCCTTCGACATCATCTTCTTCTGGGTGGCGCGCATGATGTTTCTGGGCATCCACTTCATGGGAGACGTCCCTTTCCGCGACGTCTTCGTCACCGCCCTCATCCGCGACGAGTCGGGCAAGAAGATGAGCAAGTCCTCGGGGAACGTCATAGACCCCCTGGAGGTCATCGAGAGGTACGGCGCCGATGCATTGCGCTTCACCCTGGGTCATATCGCCGTCCCCGGGCGCGACGTCTTCCTCTCCGAGGAGAGGATCGAGGGCAGCCGGCATTTCTGCAATAAAATCTGGAATGCCTCGCGCTTCACCCTCATGAACCTGGAAGGGTTCGACCCCTTCGCGGTGGACGAGGGGAGCCTGGATATGACCCTGGCCGACCGCTGGATACTATCCGCCCTCAACCGCCTCATCTCCGTCGTGGACGGCTTCTGCGAGGCCTACAATTTCAGCGAGGCCTGCCGTGCGCTCTACGAGTTCTTCTGGAGCGACTTCTGCGACTGGTACGTTGAGCTGTCCAAACTCCGCCTCTACGGGGATGACGAGGCGGGCATGCGCACCGCGCAGTACGTGCTGTGGACGGTGCTGGAGCAGGCCCTGCGGCTGCTCCACCCCTTCATGCCCTTCATCACCGAGGAGATCTGGCAACGCCTGCCCCACGAGGGAGAATCCCTGGCGGTCGCGCCCTGGCCCCGGCCTCGCCCGGAGCTGTTGGACGAGGCGGCGGAGGAGGAGATGAACGCTTTGAGGGAGGTCATCACCTGCGTGCGCCGCATACGCTCCGAGATGGGGTTGCGGCCCAACGCGCGCGCGCCGCTGCTGGCGGTCCCCCTGGAGGAAAGACGGCGGGAAATGCTGGAAAGGCATCTGGAGTACGTCATCTCGCAGGCGCGCCTCTCCTCCCTGGAGATCGTGGATGGCGTCGGTGACCCCGCTTCCTACGCGCGGGGCCTGGCGGCGGGGGTGGAGGTCTTCCTGCCCCTGGCTGGCGAGGCCTTCTCGGAGGAGGCGGACAGGATCAGGAAGGAGATAGCGAAGCTAGAGGAAGACTCGAGGCGTTTCCAGGCCAAGCTCTCCAACGACCAGTTCCTGGCCAAGGCTCCCCCGGAGGTGGTGCGCAAGGAGCGCCGCAAGCTGGCCGACGCCATGCTCAAAATGGAGAAGCTGCGCGAACAGCTGAAGATAATAGAGGGATCGGACCCTTGACCTTGAAACGCCATCCATGATATTCCTTCCAGGCACCGGGAAGGGCGGCGGGTTTGCACAAAGGCAAACCCAAGGTGATTAATGGCAAGCATCTCAAGGATCAATATCCGACCGCATGAGGGAGGAACGGTGGACTTCAGGGAGGCGGAGGAGTACCTCGCGAAATCGGCGATGCACGGCATAAAGCCGAGCCTCGACCGCATTCGCGTCCTCCTCTCCAAGCTCGGAAACCCCCAGTTGAGATTCCCTTCCATCCATATCACCGGCACCAACGGAAAGACCTCCGTGGCACGCATGGTCGCCTCCATCCTGGAGGTGGGAGGGAGGAAGGTGGCCCGTTACACCTCTCCTCACATGCAGAGCATAACCGAGCGCATATGCGTGGACGGCAGGCCGATATCGGAGCGCGATTTTGCGTCCACCCTGGAGAAGGTCAGGCCCATGGTGGAGGAGACGGACCGGGAGACCGGAGACCCCTTGAGCTACTTCGAGATCACCACCGCCATGGCTTTCCTCTATTTCGCCCAGCGAAGGGTGGACGTGGGGGTAATCGAGGTGGGTTTGGGGGGAAGGTGGGACGCCACCAACCTGCTTGATTCGAAAGTACAGGTAATCACCAGCGTGGCCTTCGACCACATGGCGGAGCTTGGAGACACCTTGGAGAAGATAGCCTGGCAGAAAGCGGGCATCATCAAGGACGACAGCTACGTTGTCTCCGCCGTAAGCGATCCCTCCTCCCTAGAGGTAATAGCTGAGGTTTGCGAGGAAAAAAAATCCAACCTGAAGCTCTTCGGCAGGGACTTCTCCCTCCTCTACAACCTGACCTACGGCGTGGAAACGGGAAAGATCGGGCAGGCGGTTGGCATTAAAGGTTTGCTGCGGGACTACCCCGACCTCTTCCTGCCCCTCCTGGGGGACCACCAGGCGGTAAACGCCGCGTGCGCCGTGGCCGCCTGCGAATGCTACGCCGGCACCATGGCGGACCTCTCCTCCACCGAGGTGGAGATGGGCCTGCGGCGGGTCAAATCTCCCGGGCGCCTGGAGGTGGTCTCGCGCGATCCCCTGGTGATCCTGGACGGAGCCCACAATCCCGACGGCGCGGCCCGGCTGGCGCAGGTCCTAGCCAACGACCTGGATTATGACCGCTGCATCCTGGTGGTGGGCATCCTGGAGGACAAGGATGCCGGGACCATGCTCGGGGTGCTGCTTCCCCTGGCGGACACCGTGGTGGTCACCCAGAGCGCGGATGAGCGCGCCACCCCCGCTCATCGCCTCGCCGAGATGGTCAAGGGGCTGGGCAGGGACTGCGTGGTGGTGGAGCAGGTGGGAGAGGCGGTGAGGTTCGCCCGCACCCTGGCCGCGGTCAGCGACCTCGTGTGCGTCACCGGCTCGCTGTACACGGTGGGAGAGGCCCGGACCGCCCTGGGCCTGAAACCGGAATAAGGGGAAGGGGAAAAGTACATGCCCATCCGAAAGTACGGACGGCGCCGGACAAAGCCGATAAGGGAGCGTTTCGCTTCCCCTGGGGGCGTTTCACGAGGGACTGTTGGAGCGAGGGGTTCAATGTCTCGGTTAATCGGATGCCAGGAGATTCAATAAAGGGCAAGATCTGAAACCACCATAGAGGAGGAGGCAATGACCAAAGAGAGGACGCTGGTGTTGGTCAAGCCCGACGGCGTGAGGAGGGGGCTGGTTGGCGAGGTGATCTCGCGTTTCGAGCGCGTGGGGCTGCGCATCGCTGCGATGCGCATGCTCCTGGTGGACGAGGAGATGGCGGCGCGCCATTACGCCGAGCACGTGGAAAAACCCTTCTATCCAGAACTCCTTTCCTTCATCACCTCTGGCGAGGTGGTGGCCATGGTGCTGGAGGGGGAGTCGGCCATATCCCAGGTCCGCAAGCTCATGGGGCCCACCGACCCCAAGCAGGCACCTCCCGGGACTATAAGGGGCGATTTCGCGGTGGAGATAACCGAGAACGTCGTGCACGGATCCGACGGCCCGGAGAGCGCGGCGCGCGAGATCGAGATTTTCTTCCCCGGCCTTTGAGACACGTGACGCGCCGCAAGGGGCGGGCGGCGTTTGAAATGGCGGTTTCAGTCGTGGGAGCGCGGCGCGCGAGATCGAGATTTTCTTCCCCGGCCTTTGAGGCAGCCGTGAGGGGCGGGTTCGGGACGGCGAGCGCGGTGGAACTCTCCGGCTCGCCGGGCCATCTACCCATTGAGCAGGCATTTTCCCCATCCGGGAGGAAGTGGGAGAGGGGACAGCGAAGTAAGGTCAGGTGGCGGTTGCCGGCATTTTGAAAACATGGCGTATGATAGAATATTCCCGTACGCGACAGGCGGCCTTCGGGCCGTCAAAAATATGATGGAAGGGTGAAAATCATGTTCTCTTCGTGGGAGATGCTGGGAAGGGACATGGCTATAGACCTGGGGACGGCTAACACCCTCGTTTATGTGCGGGGGAAGGGTATCGTCCTCAACGAGCCGTCGGTGGTGGCCATCAACACCTCCAATGGGGCTATCCTCGCGGTAGGAGCGGAGGCCAAGCGCATGATCGGGCGCACCCCCGGCCACATCGTGGCGGTGCGCCCGCTCAAGGACGGGGTCATCGCCGACTTCGACGTCACCGAGAAGATGCTGCGTTACTTCATCCAGAAGGTGCACAAGAGGAGGCTTTTCGCGCGGCCGCGCGTGGTGGTCTGTGTGCCCTCGGGCACCACGGGAGTGGAGCAGCGCGCGGTGGAGGAGGCTTGCATCCAGGCCGGAGCGAGGGCCGCCTACATCATCGAGGAGCCCATGGCGGCCGCCATCGGGGCCGGCCTGCCCATTCATGAGCCCACGGGCAACATGGTGGTGGACATCGGGGGCGGGACCACCGAGGTGGCGGTGATCTCCCTGGGCGGTATCGTGACCAGCGAATCCGTGCGCATCGGCGGCGACGAACTCGACGAGGCGGTCATCAACTACATCAAGCGCGAATACAACCTCATGATCGGCGAGCGGACCGCGGAGGAGCTGAAGATCCAGATCGGCTCGGCCTTTCCCGTGGACGACGAGATAAACGCGGAGATTAGGGGAAGGGACCTGGTGACAGGTCTGCCCAAGACCATCGTGGTCCTGGCGGAGGAGATCAGGGAGGCCATCGAGGAACCCATATCCGCCATCGTGGACGCGGTCAAGATAACCCTGGACAAGACACCCCCGGAGCTGGCCTCAGACATCATGGACAGGGGGATAATGCTGACGGGAGGAGGGGCCCTGCTGACCGGGCTCGACGAGAGGCTGCGCCACGAGACGGCCATGCCGGTGGAAGTCACCGGCTCGCCCCTCTCTGACGTGGCCCTGGGGTCCGGGAAGTGCCTCGAGGAGTTCGAGATCATGAAGAAGGTGTTGATCTCCTCGTCCCGGCATTGAACCGGGGCCGGATGATCATGATTGAAAGACAGAACCGCAGACAGCGAGCGCTGGTAATCACCCTGGTAATCATCTGCGTGCTCCTGGTCACCGTTTATTCCCGCGAGAGCAAGGACGGGCTCTTCCACCGCCTGCAGCGCCTCTCGCTGGACATCGTCTCCCCACTCCAGAAGGGCATGAGCAAGGTCTTGAGCCCGGTCAAAGACGGGATCGGGTTCGTCATGGACCTGGGGAAGGCGAGGGGCGAGCGCGACCGGTTGATGGAGGAGGTCAGGGACCTGCAGGAGAACGCGGACGAGCTGGAAGCCCTCAGGCTGGAAAACGAGAGGCTCAAGAAGATGATCGAGGTGAAGGAGAACAACCCCGACTTCGAGTTCCTGGTGGTCGACGTGATCGGGGCCAACCCGGACATATGGGAACAGACCATCCAGATAGGGGCGGGTTATTCCGACGGCCTGCGCGAATATATGGCCGTTCTGAGCGAGGACGGGAGCCTGGTGGGAAGGATAATACTCTGCACCTCCGAGGCGTCGGTGGTGCAGCTGATCACCGACGAGAAGAGCTCCGTGGGCGCCATGCTGCAGGCCAACGGGGAGCTAGGAGTGCTGCGGGGAGAGGGGAGGGACGGCGTGCGCATGGAGCTGCTCAACCAGGACGCGGAGGTGAAGACGGGGGACCTGGTGGTGACCTCCGGCCTGGGGGGAACCTGCCCTGCGGGGTTGCCCGTCGGAAACATCACCGAGATCAGCGAGCGCAGGGCCGACCTCTCGGTGGGCATCGTGGTCGAGCCGCGCGCGAGCATGACGCGCCTGAGCAAGGTGATGGTGGTTGTCTCGCCGTTGCCGCGCACCGAGCCCATCGAGGCCGCGAGCGTAGAAAAGTGAGGCGATTTTGCATAGAAGGTTGACCTTTTTCGTGGTGCTGGTGGCGACGCTTCTGGTGCAGCTTACCGTGGCGCCGGAGATAAGCGTGGGCACAGTAAGGCCGGACGTCATCCTGGTGGCCGCGGTATGCTGGGCCCTCTTCGAAGGCCCCGGACAGGGCGCGCTCTTCGGGTTCTTCGGCGGGCTGCTAGAGGACGTGTTCTCCACCGCGGTGCTCGGCGTGGGCGCCTTCGCCAAGACCATCATCGGGTATTTCTGCGGCGAGCTTCGCCAGCGCATCGTCTCCAAATCGGTGGCCTGGCCCATGGCCATAGTGTTCTTCGCCTCCATCCTGCATGAGCTGGTGAAGTTCGCCACCTGGGCCATGGTGGGCCTCGAGGACCGACCTCCCTTCAGCTTCGGCATCATAGCGGGCCTGGCGCTTTACAACGCCCTGCTCACCCTGGCCATATACCCGGTTATAGGCCGCTTCGCGCTGGGGGAGGAGAGAACCCTCATGTTCCAGTGAGGAAGGGGAGGTCGAGCGCCCATGCCCGTTAACCCGCAGCAACAGGGAGCGATGGTCCACCGCTTCACCCTCTTCGTGATGTTCCTGGGCGCGCTGATGGCGGTGCTGGTGGTGCGGCTGTGGTTCCTGCAGGTGGTGCAGGGCGACCACTACAAGGTGATGGCGGAAGGCAACCGCATCCGCGAGGTGCCCCTGGAGGCCAACCGCGGGAACATACTCGACCGCAACGGGGAGGAGATGGTCATCAACCGCCAGGCCCTTTCCATATTCGTGCTCCCCACGGAGTTCGAGAAGCTCGAGGACAAGGAAGGTGAGGTCGCCCGCCTGGCGGAAATGCTGGAAATGGAGCCCGAGGACATCCTGAAGAAGCTGGAGGGAAACGAGGTGCAGCCCCACAAGCGGGTGTTGATCAAGAAGGACGTGGAGCCGGAGGTGTATTTCTACATCGCCGAGCGGCAGGTCGACTTCCCGTGGGTGGAGGCGGACGAGATGCCGGTGCGCGAATACCACGAGGGCGAGGAGACGCTGGCGGCCCACGTGTTGGGGTACCTGGGCGAGATCAGCCAGGAACAGCTGGAGACCCTCAAGGAGAAGGGCTACAAGGCGGGCGATATCGTGGGAACCTCGGGGGTGGAAGCGTATTACGAGGACACCCTTCGGGGCATCGACGGGAAGCGCATCGTGGAGGTGGACGCCTCGGGGAAGCCCTTGCGGGTGCTCGGGGAGGAGGAGCGCAATCCCGGGAAGACGGTCATCCTCACCCTGGACAAAAATCTCCAGAAAGCCGTGGAGGGCGCCCTGCGCGAGGGCATGGAGAAGGCGCGCACCTATTACGACAGGGAGAGGGGAAAGAACTACTCCGCCCCCGCGGGCGCGGCGGTGGTCCTCGACCCGCGCACGGGAGAGATCCTCGCCATGGCCAGCGAGCCCACCTTTAACCTGGAGAACTTCGTGGGGGGGATAGACGAGGAGGAATGGGCCGTGCTCAACGACCCCGCCAACAACTACCCCCTCAACAACCGGGCCATCGTGGGCCAGTATCCCCCGGGGTCGACCTTCAAGGTGATCACGGCCATGGCGGCGCTGCAGGACCTGGGGGTCACGGCATACTCGCCCTTCTACTGCAACCATGTTTTCAACCGGGGCGAGTTCCAGCAATTCCCGAAGACCTGCTGGGGAACGCACGGGGCCATCGATTTCGTCAACGCCATCGCTGAATCTTGTGACGTGGTCTTCTACGATCTCGGTTATTCCATTTACGAGAACCGCGAGAAAGAAGGATGGGTGACGAGACTGCAGGACTACGCCAGGTTGGCCGGGCTGGGAAGCCTCACGGGGGTGGACCTTCCCAACGAGTTCGAGGGCAGGGTGCCTACGCCGCAGTGGAAATGGGAGTTCAACCAGGGCAACCCGGATTACCAGCGCTGGTATCCCGGGGACACCGTCAACCTCGCGGTGGGCCAGGGCGACGTGCTGGTCACCCCACTGCAGCTCGCCAACGTCTACGCGGCCATCGCCAACGGGGGACCTTTCTACCGTCCTCACGTGGGCAAGGAGATCATCACCTGGCAGGGGGAGACGGTGGAGTCGATACAACCCCAGAAGCTGGGCGATATCACCAGCGCCGACAATATCCTGGGAGTGCACATCGACAAGGACAAGCTGGCGGTGATCCGCAGCGCCTTGACAGGGGTCACCTCCGGGCAGGGCACCGCGGCGGGAGCCTTCCAGGGTTTTCCGCTTCAGGCGGTGCCGGTGGCGGGCAAGACGGGCACGGCGGAGGTGCAGGGCAAGCAGCCATGCGCGTGGTTCGCCTGCTACGCTCCCGCCAACGATCCCCAGTACGTGGTGGTGGTGATGATCGAGGAGGGCGGCTTCGGGGGCGCAATGGCGGCGCCGGTGGCGCGGCGCATCCTCGAATACATCTACGGCATAGAGCCGGGCCAGGGCCAGGTCGGGCCCGTGGGCGACTGATCGGGAGGAAGGCATGCCCCAGAGGCTGGGCCGGGTGCTCGCGCCCAAGGTGACGGAGAGGAGGCAGACGGACGAGGTCGCCCGCCGCCTGAGCGGCCTGCCCATCCGCCACGTGGACTGGACCCTGCTCGCCCTCACCCTCTTCCTGGTGGGCTTCGGGATGTTGATCCAGTACAGCGCCACCCGCGATGACATCCCAGGAAACCCCACCTATTACGTCCTGCGCACCTCAATCAACCTCATCATCGGCCTGGTGCTCATGGGGGTCCTCATGAGCTTCGACTACCGCCGGCTAAAGGTAGCGAGCCCCTTCGTCTACGGGTTTTTCCTGGTGCTGCTCGCGGCCGTGCTGCTCACCGAGAGGGTCATGGGGTCGTCGCGCTGGATCTCCCTCGGCTTTATCAATTTCCAGCCCTCGGAGTACTGCAAGCTGGTGCTTATCCTGGTGCTGGCGAACTTCTTCTCGGACAACAAGGCGGACCCGGATTCCCTGCGCAGCTTCATCCTCCCCGTGGCCTGGGCGGCGCCCTATATGCTCCTGGTCTTCCTCCAGCCCGACCTGGGAACCACCCTCGTCCTCGCCGCTATCCTTCTGGGCATGCTCTTTTTAGTGGGGTGCCGCATGAGGTACTGGCTGGGACTGGTGGGCGCCGGCATCATGGGGTTCATCTTCGGGTTTGTGTTCCACATATTCAAGCCCTACCAGGTGGAGCGCTTCGCCGCCTTCCTGCGCCAGGGCTCCAATATCCAGGAGGCGGGATACCACCTCCTGCAGTCCAAGATAGCCATAGGGTCGGGGCAACTGGTGGGAAAGGGGTTGATGCAGGGAACCCAGACCAACCTGAACTTCATCCCCGCGCACCACACCGATTTTATCTTCGCGGTGATCGGGGAGGAGCTGGGCATGCTGGGAGCCCTGCTCCTCATAGGGGTCTTCTGCCTCTTTTTGTGGCGGGCGGTGCGCATCGCCAGCAACTCCCGCGATTTCTACGGCACCATGATCGCCTTCGGGATCGTCTCCATGTTCGCCTTCCAGATTGTGGTGAATATCGGCATGACCATGGGTATTATGCCCATCACCGGCATACCCCTCCCCTTCATCAGCTACGGAGGCAACAACCTCATCGTGAGCCTGGCGTCGGTGGGGTTGCTCACCAATATCCAGATGAGAAGGTTCTCCCAGATATAGCGACGGAGGCTCTGCGCCGGGAGCCTTTCAAGGACTGTCCGGCGGCCTGGATTTCCGTGCAAGGCCCACGGGAGCACAAAACCCGCGCCGCGCCTGCGGATGCTGTATCGTCTCGGTGGACGCTTTCCGGGTTGAAAGAGGCCGGAGGGCGCCATGCCATCCTGACAATACAAGCATGACCAAGATGAGGAAAAGGGGATTTTCCTGCTGTAGGGAGCCTGCAACGGCGGCGGCATATGTCATAATATCTTTGTCGTGTAACCCGCTTACGGACGTTGGGTCCGGGCGTCGGGCAGCGGGAAGCGCCCGGATGAGCGAAAGCTCGCCTGGAGTGAAAGGGGGGATCTTGGAGGAGGAGAGTCCGCACCGGTCCGGTTTCGTCGGTCTGGTGGGCAGGCCAAACGTAGGCAAATCTACGCTTCTCAACAACCTCATGCATCGCAAGCTGGCCATTATTTCCGAGAAACCACAGACCACCCGCAACAAGATACGCTGCGTGCTCACGCGTGAGGACGCGCAGGTAATCTTCGTGGACACGCCGGGTTTTCACAAGCCCAAGAACGCGCTGGGGGAAAGGCTCAACAAGGCCGTGCGCGAGACCCTCGAAGAGGTAGATGTCGTGGTCTTCATCCTGGACGGAACCCAGAACATCGGGAAGGGGGACCTGTTCATCGCGGGAGAGCTGGCGGAGCTGGAGACGCCGGTGGTGGCCGTCCTCAACAAAATAGACCGCCTGACCAGGGACCAGGTGGAGGCCCAGCTGGCGGTGGCCTCCAACCTGGGGAGGTTCGCGGACGTCATCCCCCTCTCGGCCAAGACGGGCGAGAACGTGCACGCGCTCATAGAACGCATAGTGGAGATGCTCCCCGAGGGCCCCAAGTATTACCCCGAGGACATGATCACCGACCAGCCGGTGAACTTCATCGTGGCGGAACTCATCCGCGAAAAGGTCCTGCAGTTGACGCGGGAGGAGGTTCCCCACAGCGTCGCGGTGGTGGTGGAGGAGATGGAGCGCCGGGAGGATAAGAACCTGGTGTTCATCGAGGCGGTGATCTACGTGGAGCGCGAATCCCAGAAGGGGATCATCATCGGCAAGGGGGGGAGGATGCTGAAGGATATCGGCAGCAGGGCGCGTGCCGAGATCGAGCCCCTCCTGGGCGAGAAGGTCTTCCTGCAACTGAAGGTGGCGGTGGAGAAGGACTGGGCGAAAAGGCCGCAGATGGTCAGGCGCCTGGGTTACTGACGGCATCCGTAAAGCCCCCCGGAGGGTTTTCGCATGGAAGATAGGAACAAGTTACTGGGAGAAAGCCTAAGCGATCTCCTGTCCCGCGGGAAGATGGCCGCGGCGCTGGCGCTTCTCGAGGGGCTTCAGCCCGCCGACGCCGCGGAGGTGCTGGAGGGCATTCCCTACGAGGATCGCCTGCGCATCTTCAGTGTCTGGGACGTGGAGGAGGCCTCGGAGGCGCTGCCCGAGATGTCCGAGGAAGGGCAGGTGGAGGTGCTGCAGGGTCTGGCCAGGGACCTGGCGAGGCGCATCATCGCCGAGATGCCTCCAGATGACGCGGTGGACCTCCTCGCGGACCTTCCTCCCCGGACCACGGAGGCGCTCCTTGCCGGCATGGACCCCGATAAGGCGCGCCAGTTGCGGCGCCTGATGGCGCACGGAGAGGAGACGGCGGGGGGCCTCATGACCCCGGACGCCATGCTTCTCAGTGACACGCTCACGGTGGGGGAGGTGTTGGACAGGCTGCGCGACGCCCCGGACAGCATCGAGATGATATATTACATTTATTTCCAGGATGAAGCGGGACGCCTCAGCGGTGTTAACTCCCTGCGCGAGCTCATCGTTGCCGACCCGGAGGTCCCCGTCGCGGAGATCATGCACCGCAACCTCATCACCGTGAGCCCGGAGGAAGACCAGGAGAAGGTGGCCGCCCTCATCGACCGCTACGACCTGCTGGCGGTTCCCGTGGTGGACGAAGAGGGGGGGATGCTGGGAATAGTCACCGTGGACGACGTCATGGACGTCATTGAAGAGGAAGCGAAGGAGGACATCTACAGCCTGGCGGGGACCTGGGAGGCGGAAGAGCAGAGGGAGCGCAACCCATTTATGGCCGCCATCGTGGGACGGCTCCCCTGGGTGATCATCGCCCTCGCGCTGGAGTTGCTGGTGGCGGGGGGCATCCTGAGGGCTTTCTCCGACACCATGCGGGCTCATATCGCGCTGGTGTTCTTTATTCCAGCCATCCTCTCCATGGGCGGCGCGATCTCCATGCAGAGCGCCACCCGCATGGCGGTGGAGGTCCTCGGCGAGGGTGAGGGAGGGAGAAGGTTCGCGGCGAGCGTATGCAAGGAACTGATCATCGGGGTGGCTATCGCAGTGGTTAGCGGAGCTATTATCTCCGTTTTCGCCCGCTCCATGGGCGAGAGCGCCCGCCTCGGCCTGGTGGTCGGTTCCGCCATGGCCTGCACCATCGTTTTCGCCGCCCTGGTGGGGAGCGTTCTGCCCCTCCTGTTGAAAGCCCTGCGCGGCGACCCATCGAAGGCATCCGAGCCGTTCCTGGCCACTCTGATGGATATCCTGGGACTTGCGGTGTACTTTCTCATCGGGATATGGCTGATTTAGGCGGGTTGAGCCCGACCCCGGAAGAAGTCCTGCGGGTTTTCCCCGACCTGGGAAGCCTGACCTACTTCATCGACGCCACCATGCTGAGGCCGGAAGCCGAGGAGCGCGACTACCTGGAGTTTCTGCGCGAGGCGGCGGACGCCGGGTTCAGGTGCGCCTTCGTGCCCCTCTATTACCTGCCCATGGCCAGGGCGGAGCTGGAGGGGAGCGTGGTGAGCCCGGGAGCCCCCATCGGGTTTCCCTTTGGGTACGCGTCCACCGACGCCAAGAAGGCGGAGGCGGTCTTCGCGCTGCAGCACGGCGCCAAGGAGCTCGACATGGTGATAAACGTGTCCGCGCTGCGCTCGCGCCGATACCGGCGCGTCGAGGAGGACATCTCCGAGGTGGTGCGCCTGGCGCGCCGCTACGATGCCGCCAAGGGCGAGGGGCACATCGTGGTCAAGGTGATCCTGGAAACCTGCTACCTGAGCCGCGAGGATATGCGCAGGGGGGCGCTAATCGCCATGGAGGCGGGGGCCGATTTCGTCAAGACCTCCACGGGGTTCGGCCCCGCGGGCGCCAGGGCGGAGGACGTGGCCTTCCTGCGCGAGACGGTGGGGCCGGGCTTCGGCGTGAAGGCGAGCGGGGGCATACGCCGGCTGGCCCAGGTCCTGGAGATGGTGGAGGCAGGCGCCAACCGCATCGGGACCAGCTCCGCCTCCGAGATCCTGGGGGAATACCTGGGGATCCTGCGCTGGAACAGGGGTTGATATCCGTCGAGGGTACCGCGTAGGGCGGCAGGGTAATTGGCATTGTGCCAGCCCTGGGCGAGGGATGCCGAGAGCAGCCCCTAACCAACGGTGGCATGCAGGAATGGCGCAGCTCACAGGCCGCTTGCCATGCCTCAGGGTCAAGGAGGGGCGCCCGCTGCAGGGTAGCGAAGGTGCGTCCTGGTTCAGGAGCATGAGCAGGGATTGTGGGATTGGGTTTCTGGGATGACGACTTGGGGCATGCCATCCCCTGCACAAAGTCGCCATGGAGGAGACCCGCGGGATGTTTGTGTAGGGCTATCGAGGTGAATCCGAAACAAAGGAGTGACCCCAAGTAACCTTTGGCGCTTCCTCGAGAACTCCCCTTGAGCCTCCCCTTCCGGCTCGCGCCTTCCAGTTCCTCTCTCCGGTCGCCCCCGCTGGCCTCACCTCCAGCTCCTTGGGGTCAGTTATTATAATACCACTGGGGTATTAATACGTCAATAGTAGTTGAAATGGGATTTCGCGTTTTTTTCCTGAAGGGAGTACGTCTTTGCGGGAGAGGCGCGAAGCTCATCTTCCCCGCGGGCTGTTCATCTTCGATGCCCCGTAGCCGGATTTCGTGCGTTAGAGGCGATTTAAGCATCTGAAGGATATGGTGCTGACCGTTACATCCAGCCGTCGAGGGATTCAGGGCGGCCGAAATGGTATGGCCGCTCGAGAGATATGCCCATTATCGTTCCATCCAGTGGAAAAATGCCGAGAGACAGTGGCGGCATGGCTACCCATCTTTCCCGCCCTTTGCTCATCGCGGGCGCCTCGCGTTTCCCTCCAGGTAGCGCATGATCACGTGGCGGGACTTGAGCGGCCTCTCCATGAAGGCCTCGGCGAGGCGGAGAGAGGCGGACAGGACCTCCATGGCCTCGCGCTGCCCGCATTCCATGCGCGCCACCGCCGACATCTCCTCTCGCAACAGCCGGCGCATCAAGGCCAGGCATTCCGGGTCGAGGTAAACCCGCTCCCCGGAATGGGAGCGGCAGCGAGGACATGTAACGCCCCCCTCCCCCAGGTCGAGGGAGACCTTGCCCCCCGCCACCTCGCGCCCGCAGTGCAGGCAGCAGTCCAGGTGGGGGCGGTAACCGGTGAGGGCGCTGACTTTCAGCGAGAAAGCGGCCAGGAGCAGGGAGGGATCGGAGACCTCTCCCTCGAGCACGTCCAGGGAGACGCGCAGGATGTCGAAGAGGCGTGGCACCTCCTGGCGTTCCTGCAGGGACTTCTCGACCAGCTCAAGCATAACCTGCCCGTGGAGGAACTTGGAGTAATCGCCGCGCAGCGCGGCGTGGGTTCGCGCCGTCTCCGCCTGTATCACCGTGTCCAGGTTCCTGCCCTCGTGCAGCAGCGCGCGGACCTGCGTGAAGGGCTCCAGGCGCCCGCCGAACCTGCTCCCGGTGCGCTTGACGCCCTTGGCCACGACGCGGCGCAGGCCGTGGCGGGAGGTGATGAGGGACAGAATGCGGTCCGCTTCGCCGAGATCGTAGGTCCTCAGGACGATGGCCTCATCCTTGAAGTTGGCCAACGGCGCCCTATTCCTCCTTTATGCCGCCGAAGCGGCGTTCCCTCGACTGGTATTCCCTGATCGCCTCGGCGAGGTTCCCGCGCCGGAAATCCGGCCACAGCACCTCGGTCACGTATATCTCCGTGTAAGCGAGTTCCCAGATCAGGAAATTGCTGATGCGCATCTCCCCGGCGGTGCGGATGAGGAGGTCGGGGTCGGGGACTTCGGGGTTGTATAGGTAGGAGCGGAACCTATCCTCGTCCACCTCGCCCGGGTCCAGGCTGCCGGCGGCCACGTCCTCGCACAGGCGGCGGACGGCGTCCACAATCTCCGCCCTGCCGCCGTAGTTGAAGGCGATGTTTAAGCTCAGGCCGGTGTTGTCGCGGGTGAGCTCGACGGCGTTGTCGATCGCCTTGAGGGTGGAGGCCGGGATGCGGTCGCGCCGTCCCGCGTGGCGAATGCGGATGTTTCGCGCGTGGAACTCCTCCACGCGCTTGTTGAGGAGGTTGCGGTTGAAACTCATGAGGAACTCGACCTCGTTGGCGGGGCGGTTCCAGTTCTCGGTGGAAAACGCGAAGAGGGTCAGGGCTCCGAGCTCCCACTCCGAAGCCGCCCTTACGATGTCGGTGATGGATTCCTCCCCCGCCTTGTGCCCGGCGATGCGGGGAAGGTTGCGGCGCTCGGCCCAGCGCCCGTTGCCGTCCATGATGATGGCCACGTGGTTGGGGAGCTCCCCCTCCGGCCTGTTGATGACCCTGTCCGCCATTCAGATCGCCTCCCCGCTTTCCCGCGCCACCGTCAAAGCTCCGACTGCTCCCGGCCGGGCGCGCTTGCCTCCGTGGCCGTCGCCGACTCGTCCTGCTGCTTGAAGATGATCCTCTGCAGGGCGTATACGCCCAGTATGGACACGGCGCAGCTCTTCTGGGGGGGCATCTTCGAGGTGGGGATGTACAGGGCGCATTCGTCGTTGCAGGGGGAGAGCGCCCCCGCTATGGAGGAGACGCGGAAGGGGCAGTACGCGCCGGGGACGTTTCCCATCGTTACCTCCTGAGTTTTCCCCGCATCCCGGGAAAGTGCGCCGCGGGATCGCTCCCCCGCCCTTGCCCGGGAAGGCCTTTATCCTGAATGCTACCACATAGCCACCGGGCGGGTAAGCGATGGGGTACACAAATCGTCCTCATCGTATCTTTAATATCCGTTAGGGATAGAACTGGATCATAAAAGATACCATGGAGACCGGGCGGGTAAGCGCCGGGGTAACCATGTCGTCCGCCTCGTGTTTATAATAACCGGTAAGGGAAAGGACTCCATTATACGAGCGCGAAGCGTGGAATCGAGGTGAGAGTTGGCGAGACGGGAAGCGGAAGGAAGGCTCTGCCACGAGGATTCGGAGCTGGTGCGCAGGGCGAAGGAGGAGCGCGAGGCCTTCGAGGCCCTTTACTCCAAGTACCTCAGAAAGGTATACACCTACGTGTATTACCGCGTGGGGAACGTGGACGACGCCGAGGACATCACCGAGAGCGTGTTCCTGCACGCCCTCGTGCACCTCGAGCGCTACCAGGACCGGGGAATACCCTTCTCGGCCTGGCTGCTGCGCATCGCCCATAACCTGGTCGCCAACTGGCACCGCAACGGCAAGCGCCGCCGCATGGTGGATCTCGAGGGAGCGGAGCCCCTGCATGACCCCTCTCCCTCTCCCGACGAGAAAATGGAGCGCGAGGAGGAGATCGAGGCGCTGAGGGCGGCGTTGCGGGATCTGCCGGAGGAGAGGCAGCAGGCGCTCATCCTGCGGTACGCCGAGGGCCTCAAGCACAAGGAGATCGGGGAGATCATGGGAAAGAGCACGGGCGCGGTAAAGGTGCTCGTCCACCGCTCCCTGATAAGTCTTCACCGCAGCCTTTCCGGGAAGGAGGTCGGATGATGAGCGGGGTAGAGAACAACGGAAGGCGCGGGAGGGGTCGCAGGCTCCGTTACCGGGACACGGTCAGAATGCTAAAAGAGTACATGTGCCCGGTCGAGCCCGGCCCGGAGTTCGCACGCAGGCTGGAGGAGCTGTGCGAGAGCATGGGCGCGCGGGAGCTCTTCGCCCCCGTGGGCGAGGCGCGGGCCCACGGCTCCCACAGGGGCGTGATCATCGGAGGCGCTATCTGCTCCGCGCTTCCCTTCCTCGGCGTGGCCGCTTACGCCATCGGCAAGCTGGTGCAGCGCCGCCGCGTAGTGCCCATCGGGGCCTGAGGGCTGGGATAAGCTCTGCGACCCCGCCTTTTTCGGGCGGAAGGCGTCCCCGTCCGTTTCACCATACCGCCGATCTGGTGTAAGGTGGAAGGGAAGCGGGCCTCGGGCGGGGTAATGTTAAAGCGGAGGGGCTTCCGCGGCACAAGCGGCCAGGGACGTGGGCGAAAGGACCTGGACCCCGATAACGGAGAAGCGATCCCACCAGCCTGGGATATGCCGGAAGGGAAGCGGGCCTCGCGTGGAGTAATATTTCGGTGGAAGAACCTTCCATGGCGTTAGCGGCGTTACCCGATGGGGCCGAGGCGGGGGACGGCGAGCGGGAAGCGCCGAGGAGCACATGGCAGCGCCGATGAGAGCGCCCCACACACCGCGACGGCAGCCGGGAGATGGCGGTGGGCGCTTGTGATCCTGCGGCGCTTGGGGTATAACCCGCTTAGGTCTTGCGCAGGGATAGGATGTTACAGAAGGAAGCGGGAGCGGATATGGATCGTGCGGAGGTGTTCGAGGCGGTTCGCGCGGCGCTGGCGGAGGCGTTGGAGCTGCGCGAGGAGGATATCTCCGAGGGATCGCGCTTCAAGGAGGACCTCGAGGCGGATTCCCTCGACCTGGTGGAGCTCTTGCTGGAGATGGAGAAGAGGTACGGCTTCAAGGTGAGCGACGAGGAGGCCACGGAGATCCTCACCGTGGGCGACGCGGTGGACCTCATCCTGGCGAAGGCGGCCTCTTGAGGAGCGGCGAGAACGGGAATGGGAGCATGCCGGCGCGGCATGGCCATGACGACGGCGGATTGAGACCATGAAGGTCGGGATACCTGGCGGGCTTCTCTATTACCGCTACGGCAGGTTGTGGAATTCGTTCCTGCACGCCCTGGGGGCAGAGGTGGTGGAGTCGGGAGAGACCACGCGCTCTATCCTCAACTCCGGGGTGAGCAAGGCGGAGAACGAGAGCTGCCTTCCCGTGAAGGTCTTCTACGGGCACGTCCTCGCCCTCAAGGAAAAGGTGGACGCCCTCTTTGTGCCCCGCCTGGTGAGCGTGAAGAGGCGCACCCATACCTGCCCCAAGATGCTCGGGCTGCCCGATATGGCGAAGGCAGCGGTGGGAGACGCGGTGCCGGTCATCTCTCCTACCATAGATTTCCAGTCAGGGTTGTGGCACAATTACCGTGCTGTCTACAGCCTGGGCCGCATCTTCACTTCCGATCCCCGGCGCATCATCGCCGCCGGCGTCACCGCCTGGCGGGAGCACCGCCTCTACCTGGAGCGCCTGACCCTGGGACTCGACCACCGGGGCGCCTTAAGGGGGGAGGCGGACCGCTTGCTCTGCGAGGGCCGGGACCTGCGCATCGGGGTCATCGGCCACCATTACAACGTCTACGACACCTTCACTACCATGTCCCTGCTGGAGAGGTTGGGCTCCATGGGGGTGGACGTGATGACCGCGGACATGGTGCCGGAAAAGCTGCGGGAACGGGAGCTCAAGCGCCTGCCCAAGGACATCTACTGGAGCTACGAGCAGGAGGTGGCGGGGGCCATCCTGGCATGTTCCCGCTACCGCCTGGTGGACGGCATCATCTTCATGATCTCCTTCCCCTGCGGCCCCGATTCCATCGTGCGCGTCCTCTGCGAACAGGAGAACCGCCTCATGGGAGGGGTACCCATGCTCACCCTGGTGATGGACGAGCACACCGGGGAAGGAGGGTTTCTCACCCGCATCGAGGCCTTCGTGGATATGCTGTGGAGGCGCAAGCGGCGGGAAGCGGAGGAGCTGGAGGCGGTGGCGGTATGAGGATCACCTGGCCTCACATGGGGAGCCTGGAGTTCGTGCTGGGAAGCGTCTTCGAGGAACTCGGGCTGGACTACGTGCTCCCCCCGCCCAATTCACAGCGCACCCTGGAACTGGGAGCCCGCCACGGGCCGGAGTTCGCCTGTTTCCCGCTCAAGACCACCCTGGGCAATTTCATCGAAGCCCTGGAGGCGGGGGCCGACGTCCTCATCATGGTGGCCGGGCGCGGGCCATGCCGCTTCGGTTACTACGCCGAGACCCAGCGCCGCATCCTCGCCGAGGCGGGATATGATTTCGAGATGGTGCCCCTGGAGTTCGAGCCCTCCCGCCTCCCCCTGACCGTCAAGCGCCTGAACCGCCTCAAGCAGGGCCGCAGCTGGGCGTCGCTTTACCGCGCCATCAAGTTCGCCCTGCACAAGGCGCACCTCATCGACCGCCTGGAGCAACAGGCGCTGCACCAGCGCTGGCAGGACCGGGAGAAGGGCGCCACCACCGGGGCCCTCAAGCGCTGCTACCGCATGGTCTGGGAGGCGGGGACGTACGCGGATCTCGCCCGCGTGGAGGAGGAGGCCTTCGCGCTTCTCCGCTCCGTTCCGCGGGTGGAGCGGGAGGAGATCAAGATAGGCATCGTGGGCGAGTTCTACCTCGTGCTGGAGCCCTATTTCAACCTCAACGTGGAGGAGCAGCTGGGGGACCTGGGCGCGTACGTGGAGCGCAACATCTACCTGACCGACTGGCTGCGGCCCTCCGGGGAGAGGCCGGTGCTGGGACACCACGAGCACGGGTCCGAACGCTTAGCCGCCCCTTACCTGTCCCACAGGGTGGGGGGAGAGGGGATATTCTCCGTGGGGGATACCATCCTCTTCCAGCGTCTCGGCTTCGACGGCGTGGTGCAGCTCATGCCCTTCACCTGCATGCCTGAGACCATCGCCAAGAGCATCCTGCCCCAGGTGTCCAAGGACCTCGGGATTCCCGTCCTCTCGCTGGTGATCGACGAGCTCACCGGTATGGCCGGGGTGGCCACGCGCCTGGAGGCCTTCGCCGACTTGGCGCGTTTCCGCCGCCGCGCGAGGGCGGACGGAATTGAGCTCGCGCCTCAGCCCGCGTTCTGAAACGCCTCTGAACGGAACGTTGTCCGGTGTGCCTCGGACATGCAAGGTCGATGTATCCATCCGCGAACTTCACATTAACCCAAGCCGCTTCGTTCATGGGCCCTCGAGACACGCGGCTTCGACGATCGCCGTTGCGCGCGCGGAGCTTCGTGGGGTCCTAACTAGAGCGGATTGCGCTGTTAACGGAGGCCGCGACCGAGGCTTGGGACAAGGGCGACCGGTCAACTTCCGTGGCCGAGCAGACTTTCCAGGGCGTCCCTGTTTTTCACGCTGGTAATGGCAAGTACCTTATCGCCCGTCCGCAGCACCGTGTCGGCGGTTGGAATGCGCATGGCGTCATCCCTAACCACGGTGACGATGAGGGTCTCGGGGGGCAGCTCCAGCTCGGAAAGCGAGCGGTTTACCGCCTTGCTGTCCGAGGGCACGGTTATCTCCACAAGGCCGATGTCGCCAGACTGCAGCTTCATCACCGTGATCACCTCGCCCAGGGTGGTCTCCTCCTCGACGATGGTGGCGATGATATCGGAGGTGCATACCTCCACGTCCACCCCGAAATCCTTGTTGAACAGCCAGCGGTTCTTCGGGTTGACGACCCGGGCGATTACCCTTGGGATGTCGTATTCGAACTTGGACAAGTAGGAGACCACCAGGTTATCCTCGTCGTCCCCGGTGACCGCCAGGACGATGTCGGATCCCTGGATGCCCGCGTACTCCAGGACCCAGGGTTCGCAACCGTCCTCGTTCACAAGCCTTACGCCTTTCAAGGTATCTGAGAGGTGGTTGAAGCGGGCGGGATCGCTCTCCACCAGGGTGACCTCGTTTTTCTCCGAGAGGACCTTCGCGAGGAAAGCGCCCACCATTCCCCCGCCTACTATCAGTATCTTCATCTTCTACCCCCTCCGCCTAGTCCATGAAGAACATCTTCTTGAACTTGCTCATGCTCGACCTGAGGACGAGCACGTTCAAGATGTCACCCGCCATCAGGGTGGTGCCGGATACGGGGATGAACGCGCCTCCCCCCCTCTCGATGGCGACTATGTGCACCTCGCCGGAGATCTTGAACTCACGCACCATCCGGCCCGCGAGCATGGGGGGAAGCTCGAACTCTATCAACTCGACCTCTCCGTTGCCGAAGGTGTCGCGGGAATAGGACTGCTTGAGGAAGATGAGGTCGGAAATCCTTGCGGTCGCCCAGGCCACGGGCGCCACCGTGGGTATGCCCATGCGCCGGTAGATCTGTGCCCGGCGCGGGTCGTAGATGCGGGCCAGGACCCTGGGGACGCGGTAAATGTCCTTGGCGATCTTGCAGGAGACGAAATTGGAGTTGTCCCCGCTGCTCACGGCCAGGAAGACGTCGGCTCGCTTGATGCCCGCCTTTTCCAGCGCCTCGGCGTCGAAACCGACCCCCTCCACCTTGATGCCCTTGAAATCAACGTCCAGCAGGTGGAAGGCGCTTGGATCCTTGTCGATGACGGCGACGCTGTGCCCCTGATGCTCCAGCCGCCGTGCCAGCCTCGAACCCACGCGGCCGCATCCCATGATCACCACATGCATATCCCATCATCTCCCTTGATGTCGCGGCGTTCCATTCAAGCCGGAACCCCTTTCAAGCGGCATTTTCCTTTCCCTTGTCCCCACCCGATCCATCTAGCCCTTGGACACTGGACGCACCAAGATCCTCTCAGGCAGCCTTTTCTTTCCTTTTATTACCATCTCCAGCCTGCTTTCGCATCAACCTCGCCTCATAACTCCGCATGATCGCCTTCCTTATCTCGTCGGCGATGAGGCATGCGGGCACGAAGGCCAGCGCCAGCAGCCAGCTCCACCCGCTCACCGGCCTGAAGCCGAAGAGCCTCTGGAACGGCGGCAGGTAGATGAAGGCGACCAGCAGGGTTATTTCCGATACGATACCCCAGAGGTACAAACGGTTGGAGAGGAATCCCACCTTGAAGATGGACTCCCGCTCGGTACGGCAGGCAAAGCCGTTGCCGATCTGGGTGGCGACTATGGCCTGGAAACATGCCGTGGTGGCGGCGACGTAAACCGCCCCCGTGTCCGCCATGGCGGAGATCCCCATGGACGGGCGCCATCCGTTCAGCCAGTAGACGAAGAAGAACGCCAGCAGGCACAATACCCCCTCCACCGTGCCCAGGTATCCGTAGGCGCGTGCGAAGAGGTTGAGGTTCAAAAGGCGCTCCTCCCGTGGCCGTGGCGGTTTCTTCATGATGCCCGGTTCCGGCTTCTCCGTGCCCAGAGCGAGGGCGGGGACGAGGTCCGTGCCCAGGTCGACGGCGAGGATCTGCATCACGGTCAGGGGCAGGGGCACCTTGGCGATGACGAAGAGCAGGAAAGGATAGATCTCCGGGATGTTGCTCGCGAGGATGTAGGTCACGAAGCGACGTATGTTGTTGTAAACGGCACGCCCCTCCTCGATGGCGTGCACGATGGAGGCGAAATTGTCGTCGGTGAGGATCATCTCAGCAGCGTCCTTGGCCACGTCGGTGCCGGTTATGCCCATTGCCACCCCGATGTCCGCCGCCTTGAGGGCGGGAGCGTCGTTGACCCCGTCTCCGGTCATGGCCACTATCTCGCCCTGGCTCTTGAGGGCCAGCGCGACCCGCATCTTATGTTCGGGCGATACCCTGGCGAAAATGATCTCCGGTTCCTTGAGGACGGCGCCCAGCTCCTCGTCGCTCATCTCCTCGATCTCCACGCCCGTAACCACCCGCACGTCCCGGCCGCGCACCAGGCCTATACGTCGGGCGATGGACTCGGCGGTGATCCCATAATCCCCGGTGATCATGATCACCTTGATGCCCGCGGTGCGGCATTGCTCGATGGCTTCCTCCACCTCCGGGCGCGGGGGGTCGAGCATACCGGCCAGCCCCACGAAGATCAGGTCGCGTTCCACCTCCTCGACCTCGTAGTGCTTCTGGACGGGCAGGTCGTCGCGGTAGGCGAAGCCGATGACGCGCAGTGCCTGCAGGGCGTATTCGTCATTCAAGGCAGCCACCGTCTTGCGGTCCTCCTCGGTGATATCGCGCACGCCGGACGGCTCCCAGATCTTGGTGCAAAGGGCGAGGACCTCCATGGGCGCCCCCTTCACCAGCGCCTCCATGCCCGCCACCACGGTGTGCACCGTGGTCATGCGCTTGCGCCGCGAGTCGAAGGGGAGCTCGTAGTAGCGGGGCTGCATCTTCAGCTCGGTCTCGTAGTCGTAATGGAACTTCCACGCCGAGACGAGCAGGGCCGCCTCCGTGGGATCGCCCAGGATCTTCCACTGATCCTCGTCCTCTCCAGGCGGGATGAGGCGAGAGTTGTTGCAGAAGCTGGCGATGCGCAGCAGCTTGTACAGGCTCTTGCTGTCCTCCTCGTTCAAATCCCTCCCGTCGATCTTGAACGTGCCGGTGGGCTCATAACCCACCCCTTCCACCCGGATCTTGCGCCCAGCCACCCAGATCTCGCGCACCGTCATCTCGTTGGTGGTGAGGGTCCCGGTCTTGTCGGTGCAGATGACAGTGGTGCATCCTAGCGTCTCCACCGAGGAGAGCTTCTTGATCAGGGCGTGTCGGTCCGCCATGCGCTGCGTGCCCATGGCCAGGGCCAGGGTCACGGTGGGGAGCAAGCCCTCCGGCACGTTGGCCACGATGATGCCGATGCCGAACATGAAGGACTTGGCGCTGCCCATCTTCATCACGAAGGCGCCCAGGGAGAAGAACAGCAAGCCCAGGACGGTGGCGACGGCCGCCAGGATCTTGGAAACCTTGCCCATCTCCTTCTGCAGGGGGCTCGGCTCCTCCTTCACCTCCTGGGTCAGGTAGGCGATGCGTCCCAGCTCGGTCCTCATGCCGGTGGTGAAGACCACGGCCTTGCCGCTGCCCGCCACCACGCTGGTGCCCGCGAAGACCAGGTTGGGGAGGTCCGCCAGGGAAGCCTTCCCTTGCCCTAGAGCTTCGGAGATCCTCATCTGGGGCTCCGACTCCCCGGTGAGGGCGGAGTTGTTGACCCGCATCTCCCGCGCCTCCACCAGGCGCGCGTCGGCGCTGATGCTGTTCCCGGCTTCCAGGAGCACGAGGTCCCCGGGGACCAGCTCCTCGGCGTCTATCTCCTGTTCCTGGCCTTCCCTTAACACCCGGGCTTTTCTGGGAAGGATCTTCTGCAGGCTCTCGATGGCCTTCTCCGCCTTGAACTCCTGCCAGAAGGTGAAGATGCCGTTGATGATGATGACCGCGATGCAGGCGATGCCCAGTTCCGGCATATCCGCGACGAAGGAGAGAATCGCCGCTATCCAGAGCAGGATGGCGAAGAAATGGATGAAGTTGAGAAGGAACTTTCGCCACAGGGGGGTGCCGCGCCGTTTCTCGATGACGTTCGCCCCGGCTTCTTCCAGGCGCCGCGCGGCCTCCTCCGTCGAGATCCCCTGGGGAGAGGACTTAAGGAGGTCGAAGACCTCGCTCTCGGGGATGGTGTATACCCTGTCATCTATGCGCTGGTTGTGCGCATCTATCCCTTCGTTTTTCGACATGCCATTTAATTTAAACCCACGGGGCGGAAAATAAAAGGGGACGATCGGGACCGGATAAATCATCGCGCACGGAGGGTCACGGGGATAAGGAGGGTCGGTCAAACCGGGAGCGGCATCATGAGTTCCGGAGCCGGAAAACCGTCCGGTGGAGGCCATTGACATGGCTCGAGACTAGGAGTACTAAATTATGTTATCGCATGGAAAGATATGAGACAGGCTTTCGCGGGGAATTATCTTGCGTATCATTATCACCGGTTGCGGCAGGGTGGGTTCACAGCTTGCCCTATTTCTAGCCTACGAAGGCCATGACGTGGTCATTATCGACCATGACGACAAGTCCTTCGCGCGGTTGGGAGGTACTTTCAACGGCGTCACCCTCACAGGAGCCGCCTTCGACGAGGATCTGTTGTTGGAAGCGGGCATCGAGACCGCGGATGCCCTGGCCGCCGTGACCAATTACGACAACACCAACCTGATGGTGGCGGAGATCGCGCGACGCGTGTTCGGGGTGCCCGCGGTGGCGGCACGCCTTTTCAACCCGGAGAAGAGGTATATCTTCGACCGGCTGGGGGTGAGGTTCGTCAACGGCACCGCGCTGATCGCGGAGAGCATCATGGCCAGGCTGCTGCAACGCGAGATCGCCATCCACCAGGAACGTCTCGACGTGGGGATCCGGGTGGTGGAATTCGCCGTCTCCCCACAGGTCGGGAAGGTGGCCGCGGGCGACCTCGAGGACGGGGTCAGCACGCGGATCCTGTGCCTGACGCGGGATGGCAAGCAGCTCAGGTGGGACCGCGATACCGCCCTCGAGGCGGGAGACAGGGTGGTGGTGGCGGCCAGGCCGGACGCGTGGAGGGACATGGACGCTTGGTGGGTAGGAGCGGCCTCGAGCAACCGCCGTGCGGGCGCGGCGAGCCCGCGGAGCCCTCGTCGACGGAACATGGCGAGGATCAAAGTGGTCATCGCCGGCTGCGGGCGCGTCGGCGCGGGGATGGCTGAAATGCTCTCGCTGGATGGACACGAGGTGACGGTGATCGATCGGGACGCCTCCGCCTTTCGCAGGTTGTTCAAGATGTTCCCGGGCCGAGCCGTGGAAGGGATGGCCTTCGACGTCGATACCCTGAGGGAAGCCGGGATCGAGGAAGCCGACGCTTTCGCGGCGGTGACCAGCTTCGACAACGCCAACCTAATGAGCGCGGAGGTGGCGAGGGAGCTTTTCGGCGTGCCCCGGGTGGTGGCACGCGTTTACAACCCCGATAAGAGGGTCACCTACCAGGCCCTGGGTCTGGACCATGTTGTCGGGACGGAACTGTTGGCTCGCTACCTCATGGAGATGCTCCTGAAGCCGTTGGTGCGCCGCCGAGGCAGATGTTGCCAGGACCGTCTCAACCTGGTGGAATTCGATTGCCCGCCGGAATGGGTAGGGCATACCATGGAGTGGTGCGAGAGAAAGGCGCCGCTCTGGATCGCCTACCTGGTGCGCGAGGGCAAATCCCTGTTACCCCAGCCGGATACCGTCCTCGCGAGGGGTGACGAGGTAACCGCCCTGGCGGCGGAGGGAGCGGTACAGAAACTGGAGAGGTATCTTAGAAGCCGAGGGAGAGGGTGAGGTCCTATCTACGTGGTGATCGGGGGCGCGGGTAGGGTAGGCTCATATCTGGCCGGGACGCTGGCCTCAAGGGGCCACGCGGTGGCGGTGATAGAGAAGGATGAGAAGGCCTGCTGGGAGCTGGCGACCTCCGTCGACGCCATAGTGATCCAGGGAGACGCCTGTGACTTCAGGTACCAGGAGGACGCCGAGGTGGGGCGTGCCGATGTCTTCACCGCCGTCACCGGCGACGACGACGACAATCTGGTCGCCTGCCAGTTGGCCAGGACATCCTTCGGCGTTCCCAGGTTGGTGGCCCGCGTCAACGATCCCCGGAACGAGGGCATCTTCGTCTCCATGGGCATCGACGCCGTGTCCAGCACGACCATCATCGCGAGGTTAATTGAGGGGATGGCCTCGGCGGGTGGTTTAACCACCTTTCATATGCTGGGCGGTGGTCGGCTGGTCATGGTGGAGTTGGACATCCCGCCGCAGGGCAGCCGCGCCATCGGCCGTTCCGTGAAGGAGCTGGAGCTGCCGTCGGGATGCGTTCTGGTCTCGATCTCACGGGGTGAGGAGGTGATCATCCCCCACGGGGGAGACCGCATGCAGCCCGGGGACAAGGTGCTCGCGCTCACCACCGTGGACGAAGAGGAGACCCTGCGCCTGGCGCTTGTGGGTAGCGCCCGGCCGGCGCGCCGGGAAAGGAGAGACGCATGAAAGGCGGGGGAAGTAACGGGAAGGCTGCGCCCGGGGCAAGCCGCTGGCGCCGCTGGGTAGGATATGCCCTGGGCATGGTCATCGAGTCGGCGGCAGTGGGAACCATCGCCCTTGCAGCGTTGGGCTTGATGTTCCTGATCAAGGTGCTGGTGAAATGATCCTCAGACCCTCGCGTGAAGACGTAAAGGTGATCGGATGGGGGGTTGGCCGCGTCATTCTGGGTGTCGGTCTGATCATGACCGTGCCCCTGGCGGTGTCCTTGCTCTCCACGGAATGGAACGCCGCGCTGGATTTCCTGGTGGGCATCCTGGCCTGCGTCGTCTTCTGGCTGATCATGGAGCTGGTCTGCGCGACCGAGCGGGACTTCCGCTGGTCCCACGGCCTCATCGTGGCCTCGGGGGGCTGGCTGGTGGCCATGGTTTTCGGGGCCATACCGCACTACCTGTCCGGGCACTTCAAGTCCTTCCTGGACGCCTGCTTCGACCTCATGAGCGGCTATACCACCACCGGCCTGTTCCTGCTGCAGGACCTGGATCACGCCTCCCACGGGTTGAACATGTGGAGGCACCTGCTCACCTACGCCGGCGGGCAAGGGATCATCGTCATCGCCCTCACCTTCCTCTTCGCCGGGACCGCGGGCGCCTTCAAAATATATGTAAGCGAGGGCAAGGAGGAGAAACTCCTCCCCAACGTCCTCGGCACGGCGCGGGCCATCTGGATGATCAGCCTGACCTACCTTGTGGTGGGGAGCGCCTTCATCTGGGTCTTCCTGCTCAAGGAGGGAATGCCGGTGATAAGGAGTGCCCTGCACTCGATATGGCTGTTCATGGGGGCCTGGTCCACGGGAGGGTTCGCACCCCAGAGCCTCAACCTCCTTTATTACCACAGCTTCTGGGTTGAGCTGGTGACCCTGGCGATCTTCGTCATCGGCTCCTTCAATTTCGCCCTGCACTACGCGGTCTGGACGGGGAACCGGCGCGAGATATACCGCAACGTCGAGGTGAGGTCCTTCGCCACCACCATCCTGCTGGGGACGGTCATGCTCTCTATCGGGTTCGGGAAATTCGGGTTGTTCCGCGGCCTGGGGGAGTTCTTCCGCAAGGGGTTTTACAACCTGGCCTCGGCCCATACCACCACCGGCAACAGCACGATCTATTCCGTTTCCTTCCTCAGGGAGTTCGGGTTCATCGCCATGTGGGCGGTCATCCTGGTCATGGCCATCGGCGCCAGCGCCTGCTCCACCGGAGGTGGCTTTAAGGGATTGCGCATGGGTATCGTCTTCCGGTACCTGCGCGGGGAGGTGAGGAGGATCATCTCCCCCGAAACGGCGGTGGTCCCCGAGAAGATCCATCACGTAAGAGACGTCTGGCTTGACGACGCCATGGTCAAGGGGGCCATGTTCATCATCATCTGCTACGTGGTCATCTACGCGCTGGGGGCGATGCTGGGGGTGCTCTACGGCTACGATCCCAACGTGGCCTTCTTCGACGCGGTATCCGCGGGGAGCAATACCGGCCTCTCCGCGGGGCTCGTTTCCCCGCTCATGCCCGCGGCGTTGAAAGTATATTATATATTCGCGATGTGGGCGGGTCGCCTGGAGTTCATGTCGGTGATCGCCCTTTTCAGCTTCGGGGGCGCCTTGTTGCGGGGCAGGAAGGCGGGGAGGAAGGCGCGATGAAGGGACGGCGCGTGAGAACGAGGGGGTTTTTCCGGATCCTTGCCGCGTTCGCGGTCCTCGTGGCGACCGTTTTCCCATGGTGTGGAACCGCACAAGCCGCTGAGGAGGTCTCCGTCGAAGATCTGATCTCGGAGATGCAGAAATATGACGGGCGGGAGGTCGAGATCACCGGGGAGGCCATAGGGGACGTGATGATGCGCGGTGACTACGGCTGGATCACGGTGAACAACGATGCCTATGCCGTGACCAGCGTGGAGGAGGGAAGGGATTTCGCCGGCTATTCCAACCTGGGGATAGCGGTATGGGCGCCGCGGGATGAACTTAAAGGGATCCAAGTGCTGGGGGGCTACAAGAACAAAGGGGACGAGGTCAGGGTTAAGGGCGTGTTCCACCGCGCCTGCCCCGAGCACGGAGGGGACAGCGATATCCACGCCGTGTCCATCGAGGTGCTTGAAAGGGGGCGCGCCATACCGCATCCATTCGCGTGGTGGAAACTAATACTGGCGCTGGCGCTGGCCGCCGTCGCGCTCGCACTGGCCTCCATGTGGAGGAAAAGGACGGCATCCTCATTGAGCCCGGCGAGGAGGAGCTGAGCCGGGCAAATCGGGGGGCGGGAAAGGGGAGCTATGCCACGCCGGCGTGGCTTACTGGATGGAAGGAAGGTGAGTGGCGATAAGGATCGTGATCATGGGCGGCGGCAAGGTGGGCGCCTTCCTGGCCAGGGACCTTGCGAGGAAGGGGCATCACGTGGCGGTGATCGAGCGCGATCTCGAGCTTTGCAGGCGCCTGTCGGAAGGGACGGATGCCGCGGTTATCTGCGGCGACGGCTGCGAGTTGCGTTTCCTCGAGGAAGCCGACATGGGGGAGGCGGACGTCTTTGCCGCGGTCACCGGGGACGACGACGACAACCTGGTCGCATGCCAGCTGGTCAAGACCTACTTCCGGATCTCCCGCGTGGTGGCGAGGATAAACGATCCCCGTAACGAGGGGGTGTTCAGAAAGCTTGGAGTGGAGGGCATTTCCTCGACCTCGGCCATCGCCCAGCTTATCGAGGAACGGACTACGGTGGGCGAGATCATCACCCTCCATGCCCTGAAAAAAGGCGGACTATCGGTGGTGGAACTGAATCTCCCGCGTGATTCCTGCGCGTCGTGCGGCGTGGCCCTCCGCGACCTGGGCTTGCCCCGGGGTTGCGTGCTGGTATCCATAATCCGGGAAGGAGAAGCGATCATCCCCCGGGGGAGCTCCGTACTTCAGCCCGGCGACACGATCATCGCCGTGACCGAGCCGGGCAAAGAGAGGGAGCTCAAACGCATCTTCGTCCCCTGAGGGTCTTGTCCGATTCCTGCAGGTAGAAAGGACGGGAAGAGCTGGAATTCGATGTGGCAAACAGAAACGGTAAACATGCAGACGAAGGCCCTTTGATCTCTTTGCCAGAAAGAAATGTGTTTCCGGGCGGCGCCGGACCTCTCGCCTCCCGGCCATCCTGTTTATCCCTGGATTATTTATAAAGCCTTATCGGGAGATAAGGCGACGGGCACCGCCCATCGGAACAACTTTGGGTTTGCCCCATAGCCCTGGCGCGCGTGTCCAGTGCCCGTTCTTCCCCGCGGATAAGTTTCCGCCCCGGCGGTTTTTTCTTGCTTGAAAACGGAGAGGAGAGAATATAAAATTAGCGCGGCCTAAAATATTTTTTCAGGCTCCGAAAAATTTATTACCGGGTAACAACGGTGAGCACGGGCGAAAGCGCGAGGGAGGGGTTACGATAGGACCGGGCTTGGGAAGACTTCGATAAAGACTGTCGTTGAAGTCGGGAAGGCGGTTGAGATGGGCTCCATAGCGGACAAACTGGCGAGGGTGAAGGAAGCCGAAGACGAGGCCGCTAACACCCTCGAGGATTACAGAAGGCGGGCGGAGGAACTGATCTCCGAGGCGCGCGAAAAAGCTTCCAAGGCGAAGGAGGAGGCTGAGGCCAAGGCTCGCGCTGAGGGCGAGGCGGAGATGAAGAAGGCCATCGAGGAAGCGAAGGCGAGCGCCCGAGAACTCAAGGAACGCTACGCGAAGGAGGCCGCCGAACTGAGGGATTCCGTCGCTCAGAGACGCATGACGGCGGTGAGCTTCATCGTCGAGAAACTGGAAAGCGGCTTGTAGGCGAAGCTTGGAGGATAGAGGGAGTCCGGCATGCCCATAGCCAGGATGCAGAAAGTGTCGGTGCTGGCGCCCGTTGGGGTACGGGAAGAGCTTGTGGACCGGCTTCACCGCCTGGGAGCCGTTCACCTGGTGGAGTTGGGTAGCGACGGAGGCACCGGGGACGACCCGGCTCTAGGAACCGTTCCCTTCGAGCCGGAAACGCGGCAGCTGAGGCTGGCGTTGGCGAGGACGGAGTTCATCCTGCAGCTCTTCGAGCGCTTCGGGGACGCGAAGACGGGGCTTATCTCCGGTTTCCTGCAGGAGAAGGTGCACCTCACACTGGAGGAGTTCCTGGTGGCGGAAAGGGAGATCGACCTTCCGGTCGTCTACCGCGAGCTCGAAGACCTGGACATACGGATCAGGCAGGTGGAGGGCGAGATCTCCCGCCTGGAGGAAGAACTTGAGGTCCTGGAGCCATGGAAGAACCTGGATTATCCCCTCGCGGAAGCTTACGGCATGGAGGACGTAGAGTTCCACCTGGGGGTGTTGCCGCACCAGTACCTCGAGGACTGGGATAGGGAGATGGAGTCCAGGTGCCCGCTTTCCGCCTGGGAAGCGGTGGAGAGGCGGGCGGAGAAGGCCTACCTCGCCGCGGTGGTGCACCGCGAGAACGCGGCGGAGTTCTCGTCCCTGGCCTCGGAGCTGGAGTTGGAACGCGTGGAACTGCATGAAAGGGAGCTCCCGGTCCCGGATGAGATATCCATTACCAGGGAGAGGTTGGAGGCGGCACGGAAAAAGAGGAAAGAGCTCGAGGAGAGGATCAGGGAACGCTTCTCGCTGAAGCCGAAGCTGCTCGCGCTTAAGGAGTACCTGGAGAACCTGCTCCAGAAGGAAGAGGTGAAAGGGAAGTTCCTGCATACCCGGCGCACCATGGCTCTGCAGGGGTGGGTCGAGGAAGCGCGCGCGGAGGAGATACGAAATGAGCTGGAGGAGATCGGGGACCCGGTGGACGTGGAATTCGATCCCCCCGGCGAGGAGGACATAGCGCCAACGCTGCTGGTGAACCGCAGGCTGATACGACCCGCCGAGACCCTGATCAACCTCTTCGGACTTCCCAACATGAGCGAGACGGACCCCACCCCCTTCGTCGCGCCTTTCTTCATCCTCTTTTTCGGCATGTGCTTAGGCGACGTCGGCTACGGCGTCATCCTGACCCTGGCGTTCTGGCTGGCCATGAAGAAGCTGGACGTGAGCGAAAACGCGCGCAGGTTCTTCCGCCTCTTCATGTACTGCGGCATCGCCACCATCTTCGTGGGCGTCTTCACGCGCGGGTACTTCGGCATCGAGGGCGATTCGCTGCCGGGGTTCCTTAAATTCCCGGGAACCGTGGATGTCCTCAACGACCCCATCCCCATCATGCTGGTGAGCGCCGCGCTGGGCCTGATCCACATCTCCATAGGGGTGGCCATCGAGATGTACGACAACATGCGCCATAACTCCATATGGGTCGGCTTCTGTGAGCAGGGGACCACCCTGCTGCTATGGCTTGGGATAGCGGTGATGGCGGTGGGGGCCGGGGTCAAGGTGGACGCCATTCAGTCCGCGGGCATGTTCATAATGATCGCGGGCATCGCCGGGGTAATACTCCTCTCCAACATCGGCAGTAAGAGTTTGGCGGGCAAGTTCTTCGGCGGGCTCTATAACATGTACGGGCTTCTGGCCAGCACCATAGGGGACGTAGCCTCTTATCTCAGGCTTTACGCCCTTGGGCTTGCCACCGTGGCCATTGGGAGCGTGGTGAACCGCATGGCCGGGATGACCTGGGGTATCCCCGTCCTGGGCGTAGTGTTCCTGGCGGTGATCCTGCTGGGGGGCCACGCGTTCAATCTGGCCATCAACTTCCTCAGCGCCTTCGTGCACCCGCTGAGGCTACAGTACGTTGAGTTCTTCGGAAAGTTCTACGAGGACGGGGGGGAGCCCTTCGCGCCCCTGGCCTTGCGGACCAACCGAGTGGTGATCGAGGACCGGTAGAGGAGGTAGATATGGTAGAGACTTTCGGAGGGTTGACAGGCCTGCAGTGGGCGCTGCTGGGAGCCGCGGTGGCGGTGATCGGCGGGGGCTCGGGCTCGGCCATGGGCATCACCTACATCGCCAACGTGGCGGGGGGGATTCTTACGGAGATGCCGGATCGCTTCGGGCCCCTGCTCCCCCTGGTGGTCATCCCGGGCACCCAGGGCATCTACGGTTTCATCACCGGGGTCCTGGTGGCCTTCGTGATGAAGCCGGGAGCCGGGTGGGACGCCCTGACCGGCGCTTTGGGCTTCCAGATCTTCCTGGCGTGCCTGCCCGTGGCTTTCGTCTGTTTCAGCTCGGGTGTGTACCAGGGGCTCACGGCGGCCGGCGCGGCGGGGATGGTGGCCAAGCGGCGCGAGGAGATGGGTCGCGCCCTGGTGCTGCCGGCGCTGGTGGAGACCTACGCGGTGCTCTCCCTCATCGTGACCATCCTCATGTTCTTCGTGGTGATAAAGCCGGCCTATCCCGGATAGGCGGACGAGGAGTCCCAGATGTCCCTGGAAAAGCTGCTGGAGAGGATAGGCGAGGACGCCCGGGCGGAGGGCGAGCGCTTTCTCGCGGAGGCGCGGGAGCAGGCGGCCCGCATCGTTAAGGAGGGCGAGGAGGAAGCCCTCCGCGCCGCCGAAGCTATCCGGTCGGACTTCCGCGAGCGGGGCGAGCGGGAGAGAACCAGGATCTTGAGCGAAGCCCTGACGGAAAGCCGCGCCGCCTACCTCTCCGTGCAGGAGGAGCTTTTCGAGGAGGTCTTCGAGGCGGCTTCTCGGGAGTTCGAATCGTTGCCCGAGGAGAGGTACCGGGACTGGTTGAAGCGAACCATCCTGGCTAACGCCGGGGAGGGAGTCCGCGAGGTGATAGCCGCTCCCTACGACAGGAAGCTCCTGGCTTCCGGGTTGCTGGAGGAAATAAACGCCGCGTTGCGGGAAAAGGCCGGCGGGCGGGAGCTCGTCCTGGGCGAGCGGGAGGCGGAGTTCGACCGCGGGGCATTGCTGCGTGGCGAGAGATTCGAGAACAACCTCTCGTTGCGCTCGGTGCTGCGCGAGGTGAGGGAAAGGCACGAAGAGGAAGTGCTGGACATCCTATTCGGCGAGGGAAAGGGTTAACGCCCGGTGAACGTGCCCGGTCACGCGAACATGAATCCAATCAAGAGAGGGGTGTTGCCGCATTTCCGCGAGGGAAAGACACGCCGCCTGCCCGATTTCCTCACCGTCAGCCAGCGGCGCATAAGTTCATTCAACGACGTAACGCGTTACGGGTACGCCGTGGGCATGATAAGGGTCTTCGAGACCCGCATGCTGACCACCCAACACGTGGACAGGCTCGTGGAGGCCAGTTTCGAGGAAGGTCTGCATATCCTGGACGAGACCCCGATAGGAGAATACCTGAAGGAGGCGACGCTCGCCAAGGAGGTCGACATCGGCTTGAACGCCTTCCTCAGGGATACCTATGAAATCCTGGGCAAGGCCCTTCCGCGGGATTCCTTCATCATGGATTTCTTCCGCTGCCGCTTCGATTTCCATAACCTCAAAGCGCTGTTCAAGGCGGAGAGAACGGGGGAAGAGCCGGAGGGTTTGTTAGAGGGCCTGGGCACGCTGGAGCTGGACGAACTGCACAAGGGACTGGAAAACCCATACGTGTTGCCCTGGCCTTATAAGGAGACGCTGGAAGAGCTGGCGCGCTGGGAGACCCCACAGGAGCTGGACACGGTCATCGACCGTCACTACCTTGAACACCGCCTCTTCCTGGCTTCGCGGGAGGAAAGCCCCTTTATGGTGGATTTCGCCCGCGCCTCCATCGATCTCGCGAACCTCAAGCTGCTCATCAGGTCGCGCATTCTCTCCAAGGAGCGGGAATTCGTACAGGCCATGCTCGCCAGGGGAGGTTTTATCGAGGAGACGACGCTACTGGAGATCTACGGCGAGGCTCCCGAGAACATGGTGAAGAAGCTGGAGTCGATCCGCTATTACGCGAGATTGATGGAGCTGGTGGAGGACGAGGAGTACGTGGTGCGGCTGACGGAGTTCGACCGCCGCAGTGACGACCAGCTCATGGAGATGGTGCGTGGAACCAAGAGGATATCCGTGGGCGTGGAACCCGTCTTCGCCTACATCCGGGCTAGGGAGAACGAGGTCCTCCTGGTCCGCCTCATCCTGGTGGCGAAACTGCACAACATAGCCCCGGAAGCCATCGAGAAGATGTTGAGGAAACTGTACATAGAGTAAGGAAAGGCCGGTGTCGCCGTTGGAGGCAGAGGCGAAGAAAGTGGCGATGATCGGAGGCCTGACCTCCGTGATCGGCTTCAAGGCGGTGGGAGTGGAGACGTACATCGCCGCCGTCCCCGAGGATGGGCCGGCGATATGGGAATCTTTGCCACTCGATCGATACGCCTTGGTGTTAATAACGGAACCCGTATACCGTGTGCTGCTGGAGAAGGTGCCTGGCTTTCCCGACCTGGGAGAGCTGCCGGTGATCATGGCGGTGCCAGCGGTCAGCGGCTCGCTTGGGCTGGCGCGGGCGGGCATCAGGAGCAGGGTGGTGAAGGCCCTGGGATCCACGCTGGAATGAGGAATGGCGGCGCGCCCCGGCCCCGAGCGACGGGAAAGAGGGAGATGCCGCGGCGGGGATGAGCAAGAACGAGGAGCTGGATATGAGCGAAGGTTACGTGGTGAAGGTGGCGGGACCCCTGGTGGTGGCGAAGGGGCTGCCCGATCCCAAGATGTATGACCTGGTAAAGGTGGGTAGAGACCGCCTCATGGGGGAGATCATCGAGCTGCGGGGCGACCGCGCCTCCATACAGGTTTACGAGGAGACCTCGGGCATAGGGCCCGGCGACGAGGTTATCACCACAGGGGAGCCGCTCAGTGTAGAGCTGGGGCCTGGCTTGCTGACCTCCATCTACGACGGCGTGCAAAGGCCCCTGGACGTGATCATGGCCAAGCACGGCAATTACGTGGCCAGGGGCGTCGAGGAGCCGGGGCTGTCGCGTGAACGCAAGTGGGCCTTCGAGCCCACGGCAAAGGTGGGCGACGAGGTGGTGCCCGGCGATATCATAGGCACGGTACAGGAGACCAAGGTCGCCGTGCACCGCATCATGGTCCCGCGGGGCGTGCAGGGGAGGATATCCCACATCGCGGCGGGGGAGTTCACGGTGGAGGAAACGGTGGCCGCGGTGGAAACCCCCTCGGGAGAGGTTCCGGTGGCCATGATGCAGCGCTGGCCGGTGCGACTGCCGCGCCCCTACCGCGAGAAGAGGCCTCCCCAGGAGCCCCTGGTGACCGGGCAGCGTATCGTGGACACCTTCTTCCCCATCGCCAAAGGGGGGACCGCCTGCGTGCCGGGCCCCTTCGGCTCGGGGAAGACGGTCCTGCAACACGCCATCGCCAAGTGGGCCGACTCGGAGATCGTCATCTTCGTGGGCTGCGGCGAGCGCGGCAACGAGATGACCGACGTGCTGCTCGAGTTCCCCGAGCTCCTGGACCCCTACTCGGGCGAGCCCCTTATGCTGCGCACCGTGCTCATCGCCAACACATCCAACATGCCGGTGGCGGCCAGGGAAGCGTCGGTCTACACCGGCATCACCCTGGCGGAATATTACCGCGACATGGGGTATGCGGTGACCCTGCAGGCGGACTCCACCTCCCGCTGGGCCGAGGCCCTGAGGGAGATATCGGGGCGCCTGGAGGAGATGCCCGGCGAAGAGGGATACCCCGCCTACCTGGGCACCCGGCTGGCGGCCTTCTACGAGCGGGCGGGACGAGTAGTGTGCCTGGGCAAAGACGGGCGCGAGGGCTCCATCTGCGCCATAGGCTCCGTCTCCCCTCCCGGCGGCGACCTCTCGGAGCCGGTCACCCAGGCGACCCTGCGCGTGGTGAAGGTCTTCTGGGCCCTGGAGGACCGCCTCGCCTTCGCGCGCCACTTTCCCGCCATAAGCTGGCTGAACAGCTACAGCCTCTACCTCGACCAGACCGAGGAGTACTGGGGACGGGAGGTGGACGAGGAGTACGCGCGCCTGCGCGAGGAGGCCATGGCCATCCTGCAACGGGAGGCGGAGCTGCAGGAGATCGTGCGCCTCATCGGCGTGGAGGCCCTCTCCGACCAGGAGAGGCTGCTCATGGAGACGGCGAAGTCCCTGCGCGAGGACTTCCTTCAGCAGAACGCCTTCGACGACGCCGACGCCTTCACTTCCCTGCGCAAGCAGTTCCTGCTTTTGAAGTTGATTATGAGATTCCACGCCGTGGCCATGCGCGAGCTGGGGAAGGGCAGGCCCATAAGCGAGCTCATGGACTTGCCGGTGCAGGAGAGCATCGCGCGCGCCAAGTTCATCCCCGAGGATGATCTGGATAGATTTGCCAAACTGGAACAGGAGGTCGAGGAGCAGCTTTCAGGCGCGGCCTCCGAAGTAAAACAGCCATGACGCGCCGCGTGCGCGCGTGAGCGAGGCGGACCGGAAGGAGCCCGAGAGATGGCCAAGGAGTATTTCACGGTAAGGGAGATTGTGGGGCCCCTGATCCTCATGGAGGGCGTGGAGGGCGCCAAGTACAACGAGCTGGTGGAGGTGGAGTTCCCCGACGGCTCGGTGGGTTACGGGAACGTGCTGGAGGTGGAGGGGGACGTGGTGCTCCTGCAGTCCTTCGAGACCACCAGCGGCCTCAACGTGGCCCAGACCAAGGTGCGCTTCACCGGGAAGAGCCTGGAGCTCCCGGTGAGCAGGGATATCCTGGGGCGCGTCTTCGACGGGTTGGGGCGCCCCCTGGACAAAGGACCGCGCGTCATGCCGGAGAAGAGGCTGGACATCAACGGGAGCCCCATCAATCCCTACGCACGCGACTTCCCCACCGATTTCATCCAGACCGGCATATCCTCCATCGACGGCCTGAATCCCCTGGTGCGCGGCCAGAAACTGCCCATCTTCTCCGGGGCGGGTTTGCCCCACAACCGCGTGGCGGCGCAGATCGCGCGCCAGTCGGGGGTGTTGGGGGAGCGGGAGGAGTTCGCCGTGGTCTTCGCCGCCATGGGCATCACCTTCGAGGAAGCGGACTTCTTCATCCGCGAGTTCCGCGATCAGGCGGCGCTCGAGCGCTCGGTCCTCTTCATCAACCTCGCCGACGACCCCGCCATCGAGCGCATCGCCACCCCGCGCATGGCTCTCACCGCCGCCGAGTACCTCGCCTTCGAGCTGGATATGCAGGTGCTGGTCATCCTCACCGACATGACTTATTACTGCGAGGCGCTGCGCGAGATATCCGCGGCGCGCAAGGAGGTGCCCGGCAGGAGGGGATACCCGGGCTACCTCTACACCGACTTGGCCAGCATCTACGAGCGGGCGGGCAGGATCAAGGACGCCAAGGGCTCCATAACCCAGATCCCGGTGCTCTCCATGCCCGATGACGACAAGACCCACCCCATCCCCGACCTCACCGGGTACATCACCGAGGGTCAGATAATCCTGTCGCGGGACCTGCACCGCCGGGGAATATACCCGCCCGTGGACGTGCTCCCCTCCTTGTCCCGCCTCAAGGAAAAGGGCATCGGGGAAGGCAAGACGAGGGAGGACCACTCAGCCCTCTCCAACCAGCTTTTCTCCGCCTACGCGCGCGGGAAGGAGGCCAGGGAGCTCTCCATCATCCTGGGCGAGGCGGCCCTCTCCGAGGAGGACAAGCTGTTCGTGAAGTACTCCGACGAGTTCGAGGAGCGCTTCATCCGCCAGGGCGAATACGAGAACCGCACTATCGAGGAGACCCTCGCCATCGGCTGGGACCTCTTGAGAATCCTGCCGCGTTCCGAGCTCAAGAGGGTCAAGGAGGATCAGATAGAGAGGTACATGAAGGCGGAGGTGGCTAGCTAGTTGGCGCGCATCAACGTCAACCCGAACCGCATGGAGCTGCTCAAGCTCCGCAAGCGCACGGTCATCGCCAAGCGCGGACACAAGCTGCTCAAGGACAAGCTGGACGAGCTCATGAAGCAGTTCATGTTCCTGGTGAAGGAGAGCGGCGCCCTGCGCGACCATGTGGAGGCGAAGCTGGCCGAGGCATATACCATCTTCTCCATCGCCCGGTCGGAGGTCACCACCGAGGAGGTAAGGGAATCCCTGGCCATAAGCTCCGCCACCCTGGACGTGGAAGTGCGCAGGGAGAACATCGTGGGCGTGAAGGTTCCGCACTTCGAGCTGCGCCAGGAGGGCGGGTACGATTGCTACAGCCTCTCCACGGCACCCATGGCCTTCGACGCCGCGCTCCAGCATTACCGGGAGCTGGTGCCAGAACTGTTGAGGCTGGCCGAGCTGGAGAACGACGTGAAGCTGCTGGCGGATGAGATAGAGAAGACGCGCCGGCGCGTGAACGCGCTGGAATACGTGCTTATCCCCTCTCTGGAGGAGACGGTGGTATACATAACCATGAAGCTCGACGAGATGGAGCGCTCCTACCGCACCCAGCTCATGAAGATCAAGTCCATGCAGGAGGAGGCAGCCCGCTCGGGCTGATCCACACCGCTCCTGCGATGCTCTGACCTCGAGAGAAAACAAACAGAGGAACGGGCTAAAGGCTTCCTGCCGCGCGGACGATTATGGATTTGCCGGTAGTTTTTGTAAATTATGCTTCGCGGCGGAGGCTCATGGGAGAGATACGCAGGGAGGACGACTTCTCGAGGAAGGCCCGCAGGCTGGGGGTGATCCTCCTCGTCGCCGGGTTGCTGGCATTCTATCCCATATTCTTCATCGGCAACAGCGGATGGGGAAGCGACAGGGAGGAGGAGAAGAGACCGCTTTCCTACCGCGGCGGGATCATCATCGAGCTCCAGGGCAACTCCTGGCCCGTTTCGCTGGAGGGCAGGCCGCTCAGGGGTTTCGACGGCGCCAGCATGGCGGAGTACAAGTTCCGGACCGTGCGAGAAGGGGAGGACTTTCACTACCTGATCGCCGGGCTCACCCAGCCCAGTTACGACCTGGAGCTCAGCTTCATCGAATACGCGCACACTTTCCCGGGCCTGAGGGTGTTCACCGTCTCATGCAACGGGGCCAGCCTGCCGGGCATGAGGTCTGTGGACCTCTGCGCACGGGCGAGGAAGGAACTCGCTTACCAGGTCACCATACCCGCGGTGGAGGCGCCCGGGGGCATCATGGACCTGCGCTTCAAGGCGGAGAAGGGGCTGGCGCTGGTGAGCCACATACGCCTCAGCGCCCCCGGCGTGAAGGACCTCGAGATCGACACCGGCGAATCGCGCCACTGGACCCATTTCCCGCTGCGCTTCTCGCCCTCCCAGGAGCAGGACGTTTTCGAGGTGATCCTCAGCCGCTTCGGCTCACGTTTCATGGTCAACCCGGCTCCCCAGCTGCTTGCCTGGCGGCAGACGCCCCTGGGGACCTGGACCGACGACCTCTCGGAGCTGGTGCTCGCCTTCCGGGATGAGGAGGGGGACATAAGGTGCCTGCCCTTCACCGACCGCTACCCGGTCTTCTCCGGCATCGACCAGGACCTCAGCCTCACCGGCGTCACCTACGTCTGTCGCGACCCGTCCCTTCCGTTCACGGCGAAGGTCACCATACGGGCTCCCTTCTACCCCGGGGACGTCAAGCTTTCCACCGCGCCCTTTTTTTACCTGGACATCTCCCTCTCCAACCCGGGGGAAACGCCCGTCAGGGGTGAGCTGCTGCTGGCGCGGGCGCATAAGGACGACAACACCGGCAACAAGTCCCCGCGGGACCTCAAGGGCTCGAGGGGCTATAAATTCACCACCCGCTATACCTATGGCCAGGAAAACCACGTTAACCTGGAGAACAACTCCCGCTTCTTCGAGTTCTGGGAGGCGGTGGCGGTGGGCGAGCCGGACCGCGTCAACTGGCATTACCGCGATATCGCGGACACGGGGTGGATGTGGAGCTCGCCGGAGGGATATCCGCAAGCCAGGTCGTACCCGGTCTACACCTTCGTGCCGCGCGGCTACTCCGGTTTCGACGCCGAATTCGATCTCGAGCCCCTTGCCAGCGACGGCCTGAACGCCGTGCTCGCCTGCCATTCCGCCGACAACGTACTCGAGGTGCAGGAGGACGAGGGCTTCCGCTTCCTCTACAACCAACCCTCGGGACCCAACCTCACCTCGGTGGACGCGGTGGTGGACTACGCGCTGGCGGAGCGGGACTCCATCCTCGAGAAGAGCGGCTTCTTCGACACCGTCCTCTCCGAGCAGTACCTCTCCCCCTTCCCGCAAGCCGGAAGGGACCTGGCGGCGGTGGCCCTGCAGAACTTCATCTGCAACGCCTGGTGGTGTTACAACTCCTCGGGGCAGAGTGGTTCAGCGTGTGGGAGGGCACCCCCTGCATGTTCCATTCCACCATCGACGTGGAGTATAACGACTCCTGGTTCTACCTCTCCTTCTGGCCCGACCTGCTGAAGAAGCTGCTGGAGGCGTGGCCTTTGTTCCAGAAATCCAACGCCCAGGGCAGGTACCTCTCCCATGATATGGGAAGCGTGGCGAGCGTGAACGGCATGGCCTATCCCCACGACATGCCGGTGGAGGAGAACGCCGACTACATCCTCCTCCTCTACTCCCACTGGAAGACCACCGGAGACACCGCCTTCATGCGCGGCCTGTTCCCCAAGGCCAAGGACTACGCCCGCTTCATCTTCAACTGCGACACCGACGGGGACGGACTCCCCGACCTCAACGTCTCCAACACCATCGACCAGGGATCGGTGGCGGTGCAGCACGCCCGCAACCAGACCTACCTGGGGGTGAAGGCCCTGGGGGCCTACCGCGCGGCTTCGGAGATGGCCCTGGCCCAGGCCACGCCCGACGAGGGATTTTCCTCCGATTGCGAGGCAAGGGTGAGGCTCATCAACCTGACCCTGGAGAACAGGCTCTGGCTGGGGGACCACTTCGCGGTCTGCGACGACCCCTCCGTTCCCCAGGCGGAGCGGGAGGCCTACTCCATCTACCCCTCCAACGGCCTGCTCTACCTGCTCGCGGCGGGACTGGACCCCGGGCTCACCCGCCCTGGGCTACTGGCTGGGGGTGGAAGGCTGGCCGCAGGGCCAGGAGGAGCGCCTCGCCCGTTACTGGGACCTGGAGCGCTACTTCGCCACCAAGAAGAACGGCGGCTTCTGGGACGTGTGCGCGTACAATCCCGGCCGTGAGGAACGCTTCGGCTCCATGCGCGGAGCCTTCCTGCCCGACCACGCCCTGGACCAGTCCCTGGGGTATTACAGCCGCGGCGTCGCTTTCCTGGCCCTCCCCGCGGCCATGGCCCGCCTGCGCCTCGACCGCGCCTCCGGATACCTGGTATACGACCCCGCCCAGACCCCCGGACGCGTGCCGGTTTTCCCCTGCGCCGACTGGGGTGCGGAGGACCCCGGAAAACGCATTCCCGTCTTGGTTTTCGATGCCGCGGGACAGCTCGCGGAAGCGCTCAACCCCCAGCTCCTGCCCGCGCAGGTGGAAGAGTCGCCGTAGTTTCGACCCGGTCGCATACCCGAACGCAGGGTCATGTCTTTACTTTTTCATTCCGCCGCGGCGCAAGGCATAAACCCATAGTGGACTCGGAACAAAAAAGTCAAGACACGACCCGGGTTCATACCCGGTCGCATACCCGAACGCAGGGTCATGTCTTGACTTTTTCATTCCGCCGCGGCGCAAGGCATAAACCCATAGTGGACTCGGAACAAAAAAGTCAAGACACGACCCGGGTTCATACCCGGTCGCATACCCGAACGCAGGGTCATGTCTTTACTTTTTCATTCCGCCGCGGCGCAAGGCATAAACCCATAGTGGACTCGGAACAAAAAAGTCAAGACACGACCCGGTCAAGCTTAACGTTTGTCCAGGAAGCGCGTGGCCTTGAGCACCATGGTGGGATCGTAGATCTCGGGCGACTGCACGAAATGGATGAGGGGGGTTATGTTTGTGGCCTCCCTTACTTTGGCGACGACCTCCTCCTCCAGGTCCTGGCGCATCCTCCCGGCCACCGACATGCGGATGATGAGGCGATCGGGGCTATAGGGATTGCCGGGGTCTTCCTTCTCCACCACGAGCTGATATTCCACCACACCCTTGACCCCGGCGAGCTGGCTCTTCACCGCCTCAGGGTTCACCAGTTTGCCACCCACCCGTATCACTTTCTCGGCTCTCACGGCGTAGGTCGAACCCATTCTCACCACCAGGCGCTGGCCGCAACGTCCGCAGTGCGGGCATGTGCCGGACTCCACGGCCGCCATGTCGCCCACCAGGTAGCGTAAGAGCACCGTGCCCCTGCGGTCGAGGTGAGTGACCGCCAGCATCCCCAGTTCCCCTTCGGGCAGGGGGCGCAGGGTCTCGGGGTCCAGGATCTCGATGTGGTAGAGGTTGGGAGCGCTGTTGTGGTTTCCGCCGAACTCACGACACTCCACGAAGGGACCCTGGCATTCGGTGAGCATGTAGCCGTTGTTGACGAAGACCTCTTCCTGGCGCTCCGTGGGGAGAAGGCCGCGCATCTCGTCGCGCACGCCCTCCGGAACCGCGTCCCCAAAGGCCATGATCAACCGCACCGCGGAGAGATCGGCACCCGTCTGGTGGCCGCGCACCAGGAACCTGCGCTCATAGCGCCCCACCCCGGCGAGCACGCTTGCCCGGTGCCTTTCCGCCAGCTCCAGAGCCTCATCCATCGAGCGGTGCAGGGGGAAGCCGGGAGCGTCCCTCCCTACCATGGCGTTCACCAGCCTCATCCCCACCGCCGAAGCGAAGTGCACGGTGCGGTGAAAGCCGACATGGGGCAGGTTGCCGTATGGGAAGAGGTTCAGGACGGCGTCCTCAGGGGTCATGCGGCATATCTCCGCCATGCGCCGCATCTGCAGCGCGATGTTGTACATATCGTAGGTCGAGTTGAAGAAAGGTGCCGGGGCGCCGGTGGTGGTGCCCGAGGTGTAGGTTATCTCGTAGGTGATGTCCAGTGGTTCCGGGGGGTCGATCACCAGCAGGAAGGAAAGGGGGTTCTCGAGGTAGGTTTCCTTCATGGTCACGGGGATGCGTTCCAGGTCCTCAAGGGTCCTGATCTTTTCCACCTCCACCCGTTCCCGCCTGAAGACTTTTCGGTAGAAGGGGCTGAACTCGGCCACGAGCTCCAGTTGCCTCCTGAGGTTGTTCTCCTGGAGGGCCCTCAGCGCGCCCGGATCGCTCCACAAGGGATTATCGCGGTCCTCGCGGTATACGGGCCATCGCTCGATGAACTCGCGGGCTTCCCGTGGTGTGATATCTCCAGCCTTCATATTCTACCCAGCCCTCCGACGTCATCGACGTTCGCCGGCATCGTTGCCACTATTATAGGGCCTCATTCCGGGCGTGTGGACATGGGGCGCGGGAATTCCCTTCCATTCCGGTGTCCCAGGCCTTCTCCCGGGCGCGTGGGCGACGAGGGGTGGGTCGGGAGTCCATGCGCGAGGATCCACGCTCGAGTTATGATCCTCGGCAACCCGCCAGCTGCCTTGAACGCATATGGGGCACGGATAGAGCCGAGGTGGCCCGCTAAACCATTATACTCAATTCCTTCATGGCTGGCCTTACACATCCAGTCGCGACGCTCGAGACGCGGTTGCCCTGCTCAAGGGTTCCCGCCCCGAGGGGTCCCCGCTGCGCGACGGCGCCGAGAGGCCGCTCGAACCGGCGGGCAGCCCGCCCTCAGCGCTTCTTTATATCGCAGAGCAGGATGGTAAAGTCGTCTTCCATCCTTCCTCCGCAGAAACCCTTGAGGCCATCCACCAGATCCTGGATGAGGACTCCCGCGGCCCGGGAGCCCGAGGCCTTGAGGTAGCGCCTGAGGCGGTTCTCGCCGAACATGCGGCGGCGGGAATCACGGCATTCCACCACGCCGTCGGTGTAAAAGAAGAGGCGGTCGCCCGGTTCGAGCTGTATTTCCTCCACCTGCAGGTCCGGATCCTCGAAGGCGCCGAGTATGATGCGCTTGCGGGAGCCGAGGACCACGAGATCGGAGCCCCCGCGTATCAGGAAGGGGTCGTTGTGGCCCGCGTTGACGTAGCGCAGCAGCAGGGTCTTCTGGTCCAGTTCGCAGTAGAGGATGGTTATGAAGCGATCCTCGAGGCGATGCGGAAATATGGCGCGGTTGGCCTTGAGGACGATGTCCACGGGATCGCTGCCGTACTTGGCCTCGGCGCGAATGGAGCTCAGGGCGAGGGTGGCGAGCAAGGCGGCGGGTATTCCGCTCCCGACCGCGTCGCCGATCACCATGACCAGACGGTCGTCTTCCTCCCAGTAATCATACCAGTCCCCGCCCACGATGCGCGCCTGCTCCTGGTGCGCGAGCACCTTCGCCCTCTTGCTCTCAAGGGGCTCGCCGGGAAGGAGCGCTCCCTGGATATCCGAGGCGATGTCCAGTTCCTTATCCACCAGGGCGAGGTACTGCAGCCTCTTCTGTTCCGTTATGTCTCGGAAGACGCAGACCACGTTGACGATCTGCCGCTTCTGGTTGCGGATCACGGAAAAAGAGCCGCTTATCCAGATCGCTTTTCCGTCCCTCCGGAGGTATTCCATCTCTATCGGCCCCGGCTTCTCTCCCCGGAAGGAGGCGTCCACGGGACAGTCGTCGCGCGTGCACTCGCTCAGCTCCACCCCGGTCTCCCCGTAGAGGATCTCGTGTACGTGCCGGCCCACCGCCTCCTCCTCGCGCCAGCCGAACAGCTCCGCCGCCGCCGGGTTGAAAAGGGCTATGTTGCGCTCTCGATCCACCAGGAAAATGGCCTCGGGGTTGGCGGAGATGATGGCCTCGCTGCGTTCCCGTTCGAAGAAGACGCGTTCGCTTGCCTCCAGCTCCTGGAGGCGCCTTTCCCGCTCGCGTATGCGCTCGCGCAGCCTTACCTGTTCGATGGCGATGGTCACCTGGTCCAGGACCACGGAAATCATCTCCCGGTCCACTTCCTCGAAGAGACTCGCCTTCGCGGCGCTCCCGATGACCAGGACCCCGCTCACCACGCCCCCATAGATGAGGGGGGCGATGATGCACGCCCTTACCTTCAGGAACTTGGCGTATTCATCGTTGATGCGGGGATCGGAAACGGCGTCCTCGGTGGTGAATATCTCCTGCTTCTTTATGGCCACCCTCACCGCCTCGTCCAGGTCCTCCAGCTTCCAGCTCCGGTTGTGGAGGCGCTTGGTCATGCCGGACGTGAGCCCGTAGCCGCGCGAGAACTCGAGTTTTTCTTCGTCCGCGTCGTAGAAGAAGAGCAGGCAGCGGTCGGCGCCGGTTATCATCACCAGGCTGCGCACCATGATGCCCAGCGCCTGCCTGAAGGACATGGCGCCGGCGATGGCCTCGGCGAGCTCCTTTAGCTCCACCGTCTGCCTGCGCCTCTTGCGCTCCAGCTCGAAGAGCCTGGCGTTTTCTATGGCCACGCCCGCCTGGGGAGCGAAGGCCGCCAGCAATGCCATGTCGAGGCGGTTGTAATTGCGTGCCGAAACGTCGTAGAGCTCGATGCCTCCGATGGGCTTATCGTCTTTGAGGATGGGGCAGGAGAGCACCGAACGCACCCTGCCCCCGCCCGCTGGGGAAGGCAGGTTAAGCCCGCGCAGCCGCGCGTCGGACGCCGTGACCGGTGCCCTCTCCTTTATTGCCTGGGCGAGCAACGAGCGCGCGAGTTCGATGCGGCGTCCCTTGACCCAGGGGGAAGCAAGCCCCAGCTGGGTTTCGAGGCGCAGCTCGTCATCCCCCTCTTCGAGCAGGTAGACCGCCCCCATAGGGGTCTGCATGATCCCCGCCGCCACCTCGAGTATCTGGAGGAACACGCGTTCCAGGTCCATGGTGGAGGTGATGGTCCTTCCCACCTCCAGAAGCCCGTGTAGCTCCCGCAGCTGGCGGTTTATCATCTCGTCCCTGGTCTCAGAATATGAAGCGGAGAGGGCGGCGATGAGCTCGGCGTTCAGTTCTCCCTGCATCTCCAAGAGCCCGCGCACCGCCTCCGTCTCCACCGCGCCCGCCTGCGGGATCACCCGGTCCCATATGATCTCCTCCACGAGGAAGACGGCGCGCACCAGGTCGGCGAAGGGAATCACCTGCAGGGAGCGGTTTCTCCCCACCATGCGGGCGAACGCGTAAAGCTCCTCGCGCTCCAGCCCCTTGCCCGAAAGATAGCTGGTGGTGGCCACGATCAGCTTCTTCACCAGCTCGCGTATCTCATCCTTTACGTCCTCAGAGAGGCCCGCGTAGGTGGGGATGGTGAGTTCGAACGCAGCCAACATCTCCTCGACGAGCGAGTCGAGTTGCTTTGCTATGGTGACCGACAATTGCTTGAGCATCCGCCAAGACCGCCTCGGGGCAAGATTTTTCGATGCTATTAGTATAGCTCATCTCCACATCCGCACGTGGGGTCGTATCTTTACTTTTTCATTCCGCCGCGGCGCAAGGCGAACACCCATAGTGGGCTCGGAACAAAAAAGTCAAGACACGACCCGGGTTCATAACTTATTTCGGTCCTCCCATGGCCCCGATGGAACAATGCCCGCCGTAACGGTCCCGCCAGTACATGGCGCGCTCGCTCACCACCGGCAGGCTGGACGTCACCCTGAGGCTGACCTCGGTTTCTCCAATGATCCCGCCCACGTTGAGGGAGAAGCGCGACCTCGGCGTCACCTCCAGGCTGATGCTCTGGCTCGAGCCCCCGGGGAGCATGAACTCCACCGTGACCGCTGCCTTGGAGTCCCAGGGGTTCTGGATAAGCAGCCACTCCTCGTAGCCTCCCGCGGTATATCCCTCGGCGAAGAACCAGGAGTACTCGGGAGTGGGAGTCCCCAGGGTGGCGTGGCCGTCGCTGCGACCGTTCCAGTACATGGCCCGTTCGGAGATTACGGGACGCGATGAGGTAACCATGGCCGAGACCTGGGCGTCGGGAAGGATGTCGTGCACCGGCACGGTGTAGCGGCTCCGACCCGGAACATCGAAGCCCATGCGGGTATTGGTGCCGTCCAGCTCCATATAGGTTATCTCCACCCGCGCCGCCCCGTCGTGGGGGTTCTGGACCAGGAGCCACTCCTCGAAGCCCCCTCCGGTGTATCCCTCGGCCAGGTACCAGGTGGTCGATGGCGAGCGCGCCCCTATGGAGCAGTGGCCGCTGTTCATATTGTTGAGGTATTGCGCGCGCTCCACCACCACCGGAAGGTCGCACTCGAGGTAGGTGCTCACCTGGGCGTCGGGTAGGATGTCGTCGACGTGGATGGTGAATCGGGAGCGGGGCGCGAGGGCGTAGGCGCGATCCACCACCCCCTGGTCCTGGGTCTGGAACTGCACCGAGAGCCTCGCCTCGGCATCGTTGGGGTTCTGCACCAGCACCCATTCGTCGAAGTCCCCCCCGGTGTATCCCTCCGCGAGGTACCAACTCTGGGAGGGCGAGTTAACGCCTATGGTGTCGTGCCCCGCCAGGCCGCCCCCGAAATACATGGCGCGTTCCACCACCACCGGTTGGTCCGCCTCCACCAGGGTGGACATCTCCGTCGCCGGGAGGATGTCGTCAACGTGGATGGTGAAGCGGGAGCGGGGGAGGAGGGAATACTCGCGCGCCACGTTCTCGCCTCCCGGCAGCATGAAGGTCACACGCGCCTTGTTGGCCTGGTCGCCGGGGTTCTGGATCAGGATCCAGGTGTCGAACTCCCCAGATTCCGTGTTGCTCCCGGTGTATCCCTCGGCCAGGTACCAGGTGGTCGAGGGCTTGGGGATGTTGCTGTTCACCCCCACCTGCGTCGTGGCCGCGGGGATGTGGACCGAGGGGTCCGGGGAACTCGTCTCAAGGTAAACGGTGTAAATCCCGTTGGGCACGGGCGCGCCTCCACTATCATTTCCATCCCAGGTGAGCGGAGAGGGTGTCGTCGCCAGTTCCCGCACCAGCTTGCCGGCGCGGTCGTGGACGTAAGCTCCGGCGAGGGAGCCCGCTTGCAGGTTATAGGATATCTGCACCGTCTGCCCGGGACTTCCATCCTCCGGTGAGCACGAGAACGGCCTGGCCTGAAGCCCAGATACCGGCTTGTATTGCGCTCGCTTGCGGTTGGCGGGAAGCAACGAGGGCTGGGTCGCCTGCTGCAGGTTGCCCGAGCCATCGAATATGAGCACCGGGATCCGCTTGCCACCCCAGTCGGCGCAGGAGAAGACCGGTACGCGTCCGGGGGCCTGGGCGGGGTCGTATACCAGGTATCCGGAGGCGCGGTCGAGGCGCAGGCGGGCCATGGCGTTGATGAGGCTGAAGAAGGCTGTGCCTCGCGGATAATAGCCCAGGGACTGGCTGAAAGCGGAATCGAGGCTGTAGGCGCCGCGCGCCCCCCCGGCCTCCAGCCCGGCTCCTTTCGTGCTCGAGTCCGCCGATGGGGGAATGGCGAGCCCCAGTCCGGCGGCCTCGCTGGTGCCCATGTAATACTGGTCGCGGTAATCGCACACGTCCCAGAAGCCGCCGTTCTTCTTGGTGGCGAAGTAGCGCTCCAGGTCCCAGTAACGGGCGAGGCGCTCCTCCTGGCCCTGCGGCCAGCCTTCCACCCCCAGCCAGTAGCCCAAAGCG
>JABLXL010000003.1 GCA_013178005.1 Actinomycetota bacterium | reverse complement strand
GGGGAGAGCATATGCACGCCTTGGAATATGTCGACGAGGCGATAGCGAGGGACCCAGGGTTTGCCGAGGCCTGGAACGAGAAAGGAAACATACTGTCGCTGGCCGGCGCCACGAGGGAAGCGAGGTCCTGTTACCTGCGCGCCCTGGAAGCGGACGAGGGCATGGCGGAAGCCTGGTTCAACCTGGCGGCGGTGGAGGAGGAGCTGGGCAACCGCGAGGCCGCCGCCCGGGCGCTGCGGCGCTTCGTGGAGAACGCGCCTGAGCGATGGGGCGCAAGGGTAGAGGAGGCGATCGGCGTGCTGGAAGAGTGGGAGCGCGGCGAGGCAAGGGTTTAGGGGAATAACTTTAATACCCGAATTGCGGGTTTGCATAAACGGTAATAATAATTTACACGTGAAGAGTCGAAGAGGCAACGGCGATGCCTTTGGCGGAAAGGCGGGTTAAAAATTCGTCGCCGAAATCATGGCCATAAGAGGCAGGGGGTGGACGGCGATGCGTCATCACGTGAAAAACGGTCTGTTGGCGATAAGGCCCCGATGCGCGTGAGGGTAAGCCATGGAAAAGGGCGGGAGACGCGATCTCGGGGTGATGATTTAACGCAGCGCGAACAGCGGAAATACGGTGGGAATTAATGCCAAGAAAATGGGAGAGGCTCTATGGGCGGAGATAAGCCGGAGGAATGCAGGGAAGAAGGGAAGGTTGTCCCCGGTTACACCCAGACACTTGCGGATATTGATCCAGGCGTAAAAGCGGGCGAACTTTTGGAGGAGGGGAGGATCCACGACGCCGTCGCGCAGTTCGAGCGCCTTCTGCGTATGCCCGGACGCGAGTCGGAGGGGTGGAACGGCCTTGGGGTATGCCGTTATTCTACCGGACAGGTGGAGAAGGCGGCGGAGTGCTTCGAAAGGGCGCTCGAGGCGGACGAGCGCAACCTGGACGCCCTGCTGAACCTCTGCGCGGCGCTAAGGGAGCTTGGGAGGCTGCGGGAGGCGAGGGCGCTGGCGGAAAGCGCACTGGCCGCTTTCCCGCGTGATGCGGGGATATTCCTTGAGCTCGCGTCGATATGCGAGGAGGAAGGAGACTGGCGAGGAGCGGAGGAGGCATACCGCGAAGCCCTCGACGATGACCCGCTGCGCCTGGAGGCGTTGCTTCGCATGACGGCGATCCTTGTCTCCACCCGTCGTCTGGACGAGGCCCTGGAGTTGGCTCGCAGCTGCGCTGACGCTTATGGTTTCCTGGCCGAGGCGATGAACAACCTTGGCGTGGTGCTCGAGGTTATGGGCAAGACGGGAGAAGCGGAGGAGTGTTACCACAGGGCGCTTGCCCTTAATCCAAGCTCAAGCGAGGCGTTCGATAACCTGGTGGCCCTCCTGGTGGAGGACGGGAGGCACGCGCAGGCCTTGCGCGTGCATGACCACGCTCTGGAGGTAAGCGACAACCCGAGATTCCTTGTGGAGAAGGCGAGATTCCTGCTCTGCTGTGATTGCCCGGCCGAGTCGCTCGCTTGCCTGGAGGAGGTTGTCGCCCGGGAGCCGATGAACTTCGACGCGTGGCACGAGAGGGCCATCATCTTTGCGCGCCATGGACTGTTTGACAACGCAGCGGCCTGTTTCCGGCGTTGTGTGGAAATAAATCCCAACCACGCGGATTCGTGGTTCAATCTCGGAGGGATCGAGGGAGCGCTCGGAAGAACGGGTGAGGCGATCAATGCTTACAATATGGCCTTGGGGTTGGAGCCCGGGAACGCCGAGGCGTGGCGAAACCTGGGCGTGGTGCTGGCCGCCGCCGGAAAGAACCGGGAGGCCGCGGAGGCCTACAGGAGGTCCATAGAGCTGGATCCCGGAAAGCCGGAGCCGGTATTTAACCTCGCAGTGATCCGAGACGGCGAGGGGGCCGGGGAAGAGGCGGCGGAGCTTTACGAGCGCTTTCTTGAGCTTGCGCCGGAGAGGTATTGCGAGCAGGCCGGGCATGCGAGAGCCCGCGTCCTGGCCTTGAAGGGTGGAGAACAAGGGAAGCAGAGGACCCTTTTTCGATAGCTTCAAAGCGGTCGGACCGCGGAAAGGCCGTCAAGGTTATCGCGTTAAAGGCACTTTTCATGAGCGGTTCCCTGCAATCGGCTGCGGAGATGTTCTGATTTGTCTGGAAGGGATCGGCCCGTGGAAACGAGACCGGAAAGATGGAAAACGCGTCGTTATCAAGTTAAAAAGTATGCACCAGGTTCTGGTTTTCACGTATATGATTTGGCGCGCGACCGCTCCACTAACGCCTCAAAATCGGATGCCGTTCTTTCCCAGGAATATTCCGCTGCACGTCGAGCCGCGTTCTCACCCAGGGCGCGGGCGAGGGGGCGGTTTGTGAGCATCTCGATAATAGCCTCCGACAGCGCTTGCGCATCTCCGGGCCGGACCATGAGCGCATCGACGCCGTCATCTGCATAGTCCAGCGCCGGGTCCGACGCGATGACCACGGGTGCCCCGCAGGCCATGGCTTCCAACGGCTGCAAGGGAAACGTGCCCTGTGGATAAGACCCTACAACCGCATCGGCCTTGCGAAAAAGCTCCGCGGTTTCGGATGGACGAACCGGGAAGCGGAATTCGAGCCCTCCCGCCCGCTCTCCCACGGAGGCTGTCGTGCCGCAAAGGCCGATGGCGCGGAAGGAAAATGAGTCCTTTAACACGGCAACCGCTTTTTCGAGCGTTTCCAGGCCCAACCAATCTCCTTCCTCGCCCAGGCAGATCAATAATCTCTCCTTGCCGGCGGTCGGTTTAGAATATTGGGACAAGACGTGCCCCGGCATGGGGTAAAAGACCTCCTGGTCGATCCCCGGCCTCAATATCTCGAAGTGCTCGCCTTCCGAGGTTCCCGCCAGTGAGGCAAGGGATGAGGAGGCGTATACACGGCGCGCGGCGAGGCAAAGCGCGCTTGCAGCAGCAAGCATGGCATGGCTACGCTGGAGGCCGTCCTGCACCCAGAGCCAGGCCTCGCCTCGCCCGGCTTCAGCCGCTGCCTGCAGGGAGGGTGTGTCGAGGCAGAGGTTGATATCGCAGTCGGGCATGGCGTCCGCGAGGGCATCAAGGGTACGATGGAGTGAGAGATCACAGGGTACGCGATTACCGGAGTGGTCGACCAACGTTCGCGCGCCGGCGCTCGAAGGCCTCACGTAGCGCGGCTTTACGGCAAGGGGGAACCAGGCGTGCTCGTACCCGGTTCCCACCGCGGTGACGAGGACCTCGTGCCCGCGTCGCGTGAGGGCGTTGCAGAGCTGGAAGGCGTTGAGGCTTTTCCGGTCCAGGCCGACGTGGAAGAGGCTGATATTGACACGCCGTCTCGCCCGTGATGTTTCGCCTCGAATTGCTTCCATCCTTCATCTCCCCACCTCGGCAGTGGCGCCGACGCGCCCGGTTGCCATGGGGCGTGCGGGGTTTCCGACCACCGTTATCCCGGGCGGCACGTCACGGGTGACCACGGCGCCCGCGCCTACCACCGAGGATTCGCCGATCTCCACCCCTGCGAGCACGGTGGCGTTCGCTCCCACGGCCGCGCCCTTCCTTACCACCGGTCCCCGAAGGGGGACCTCCGGCCGCATGGCCATGTACTTGTCATTCATGAAGCAGGCTTCGGGCCCGATGAACACCTCGTCCTCGATAAGCATGTCCCCCGTTAGGTGCACGGCGGTCTGCACCACGGTGTTCCTGCCCACCGTGGTATTGCACTCCACGGTGACGCAGCGCCCTATGCGCGACCCCTCCTCTATCACGCATCCTTCCCGCACGCAGGCGTGGTCGGCGATCATGGCGCTGTCCCCCACGGCGCAGCCGGCGTATATCACCGCTGATGTTCCTATTACCACGCCTTTTCCCACTTGTAAGCCCGGGACGGTCGAGGACTTCCTGATGCTCGTGGAACCGGATCTCGGCTGCCTGCCCAGCACCGCGTTGTCCCCGATATGGCAGTGGTCCCCGATAGAGGTGTCGGGGTGGATGACCACGTTGTTTCCGATTTCCACGCCCTCGCCTATGCGTGCGCCTTCCATAATGACGCAGTTCTCGCCCATGAGCGTCCCCTCTGGCACGCTCGCCGAGGGGGAAACGTGCCTACACATGCTGTCGCACCTCCTGGTTTTTCCAGGCCTCCGCGGATGCCGAGAGGCCGAAGAGTATTTCCATCGAGCGCAGGGCTTCTTCCCCAGGGAGCGGGGGGTCTTCATCCTCGCGCACCGCGCGCAGAAACGAAGAGAGTTCCCTGCGCAGCGGCTCCTCGCGGTCGATCCCCACGATGATCTCGTCGGTCAGGTTGGACTTGGACATAAAATCGCGGAAGTCGGGATAGGACGCGCCCCCGCCGTTCCTGTGGGCGTGCAGTCCCTTGAAATAGGCGTTTTCGTAGAGGGTGATTCTCTGGTTGATATAGTCCAGGCGACCGAAGCAAAGGGAGCCGGTAATGTCCAGCGTCCTGATCTTGACCGGCGTGACCCAGTTCACCTCTATGAAAACGGTGACGTTCCCGTAGCGCATCAATATGGACGCGTTGTCGTCCTGATCCCGCAGTAGGCCCCTGGACTTGAAAGCGACCCAGTACCCGGGGTCCTCGTCCAGCAGATAGGTGACCACATCCACGTCGTGTATGGCTAGGTCGAGCAGCACGTCAGCTCCCTCCACCTGAGGGGGAAGGCCCCCCACACGGCGCACGTTGAGGGAGATCAGTTCGCCGAAACGTCCCTCCTCGATTAATCCCTTGAGCCTTGTCACCGCGGGATTGAAGCGCTCAATATGGCCGGCCATTAGCTTGACGCCACTAGAGCGCGCGCAACGAACCACTTCCCTAGCGCCCTCCTCGTCGCAGGCCAGGGGCTTTTCCAGGAGCACATGAAGCCCTCTTCGCATGGCCTCGCAGGCCACCTCCACGTGCAGGCGGGTGGGAACGGCGATGGTCACTGCGTCAAGCGGGACGGAGGAGAGCATGGCGCCGTAGTCGTCATAGAAGGCGCACCCGTACCTAGCGGCGACCTCAGCGCCGCGTTCGCGGTCGGCATCGCAGACCGCCGCCAGGCGCGCCCCCGGAAGCTCGGCGAGCACCCGCGCGTGGTGCGCGCCCATGTTTCCAACACCTATTACAGCGCAGTCAAGGCACCGCATGCTCTGCCACCTCTCTTATACACGCGGCCACGTACGCGATATCCTCCCCGCAAAGGTGCGGCCCCACAGGCAGAGAGAGCACCTCGCCGGAGACGCGTTCGGCGTTTGGAAAATCACCCCATCGATAACCAAGTGCGGTGAATTGGGGGTAAACGTGGAGGGGAAGGGGGTAGTGGATGCCGGTTTCAACCCCTGATCGCGAGAGCGCCCTGGCGAGTTCGTCGCGGTCGAGGCCGAAATCCTTTCTCACTACCCTCACCGTGAACTGATGGTATGCGTGCTCCGCGCCTTGCACGACGGGGGGCAAAATCAACCCGGGAATCCCCGCGAGCAAACGGCGGTAGAGAGAGGCGTTAGTGTGTCTCAAGTCATTCATAGACGGGAGCTTTTCGAGCTGACATAGGCCCAAGGCCGCTGCGATATCGGTCATACGGTAATTGAATCCGAGCTCCCGGTATATATATTTCCCCCCGTTATCCTGGCCGTGGAAACGAAGGCGTCTGGCACGTTCCGCGATGCCATCATCGAAGGTGGTGATCATCCCGCCCTCGCCGCAGGTCATGTTCTTGGTTGCATAGAAGGAAAAGCAAGCGGCGTCTCCCAGGGAGCCCGCCCTCCTGCCCCGATAGGTCGCGCCGTGAGCCTGGCAGGAATCCTCCAGAACCAGTAGATTGCCCCTTTCCGCGAGCGACTGAAACGAATCCATGTCGCAGGGAAGGCCGTAGAGGTGGACCACAAGCAATGCGCAGGTTCTCGGCGTAAGTGCGGCGCACGCGTTTTCCGGGTCGAGGTTCATAGTAGAAGGATCGATGTCAGCGAACACGGGCTTCGCCCCCGCCATGAGCACGGCGTTAGCAGTGGCCGCGAAGGATAGGGGCGTGGTTACCACCTCGTCACCATTCCCTATACCCGCGGCTAAAAGCATAGCGTGCAGGGCCACCGTCCCGTTGGCAAGTGCGACGGCGTGCTTTGTTCCGCAGTAAGCGGCGAAGGACTCTTCGAAGGCGAGCACTTTAGGGCCCTGGGCGATGGCGCCCGAGTCGAGGACCTCCATGACCGCGCGCTTTTCCTCCATTCCGATACATGGCCGTGCCAAGGTGACCATCCGCCGGCCTTCGGCGTCCGTGCGAGGCGACGCACCGCGCGGTCCGGCTTCCCGGTGCATCCTCGCGGCCCTCATGCCGCCGCCTCCTCGAGCAGGCGCGACAGTTTACCGCGCACCACGGCGGGCGAGAACATGCGCTCGAAACGTTCCTGAAGCATGGCGCCGCAAGAGTTGCGCAGCGAGGGGTCTTCTATGAAGGCGGAGGAGAGGCGTTCAACGCCCTCCTCGTCCGTAGCGGTGAAGGGATATGAAGGCTCCAGGGCGTCGGTCGAGGAATACAGCGGCTCCTTGCGGTTTTTGAAAGCCACGATAGGAAGTCCCATGGCCATGGCCTCCACCCTAACCATTCCGCCGACAAGGGGGAAGGTCTCGATTAAGAAGTCCGCGCTCGAGTAGAAGGGCCTGACGTCAACGTGCGGGCCGGTGACCATGAAACGGCGCGAAACCGACCCGTCCAGGGGCAACATGCGCAACATCGTCTTCGCATCCGGGGGGTTGGTGACGAAGATGTGGTAATGATGTGGGTAACGCTCCAGTATGCGTGAAGCGGCGCGGAAATAGCAAAGGTCCGGATCCAGGGCTGACTTCCAAAAGCTACCAAGGGATAGCGATAGGGTGGCATCGCGCGGGATGCCGTAGGCCTCGCGGATGCCCGAAGACCTCCGGAGGTCCGAGGTGAGGGGGATGACCCGCGTGCACTGGACCCCCCGCGCCTTAGCGCTGTGGGCCGCCCCCAAGGAACGGTAGTCAACGTAGTGCCCGCAGCACGATGTCCCCAGCCAGAAATCGATGTCGGCATGGTTGAAGAAAACGGCGGGCGGGTTACCGGAGCAACCGTATGCCGCGGCCGCGGCCAAGGCGTCGTCGGGGTGGATGAAGAACAGGGCGCAAACATAACCACCGCCGGCGAGCATCTCCAGCAGCGCCTTTAGCCTGGCCGTGAAGGGTTGGCGGGGATCCATGCAGGTGATCTCAAGGCCACTTTCCCGTAGCGTGGATTCAAGGTGGGGAAAGCTGTGCTCGAGGTTCAAGCCGCCGGTAAGAATGACGGCCTGGCGCGGGAATTCCTCGCGCAAGAGTTCAGACCAGATGCGCAGGGTCTCGGAATGTCCCCCCATGTCGTAAAGGGTGCTGGCCACGAAGGCGAGGGCGCGTGGCGAGGTGGGCTTGGAGGACGGAATCCCGGATTTAGCAAGGGCGCCAAGATCGCGAAGTTTGCCTTCCAGTTTGGCGTCGGACCATAGCGAAAAAGGAATGGCGAGCTGTTTCGTCCACGCCGTGTGCGCGGCCTTGGCGGCGTGCATCAAGAACATCTCCCAGTCGCCCCGATCCGCGTACCGGAGGGCGTAGTCGCGGTGGAGTTCGTATATCCCTAGGTCACGACGGTCCATCTCCGTGGTCGGTGCTGCGCTTGGCGAACCTCATCTCGTGCCCGTTTTCCCGACCTCTCCCTCCCTTCGAGTCTGTTCCTCAAGTCCATCGACGCCCACGCCGGCAAGGGCCTCGTCCTCGAAACGCGCCATTTTCTCCCGGCAGTAGGGGCAGGGTTTGCCCAGAGATCCGGGGCGGTAATGGGTGATGAAGAATTCCCCGCAATGAGAGCATTTCAGCTCCACCATCTTCTCCCCTTCCGCCAGCTCGCGCAGGCAGTGTGTGAATTCCGGCCCTCCTCCCTGGAGGAGCCCCTGGAGGCGGGAGTAAGGGATGTAATAGTAGAGCATCGTGCTTGCCTCAATTGTTCCTGGCCGAAAGGGATGCGGCGAGTTGTTTGCGCGCCACCAGGGCCATGAAGATGCCCTCCCAGAAGGAAGCGGTTTCCTCTGCAGCCCTGGCGCTCGCCATCTGTCTAGCCTTCGAACCCATATCGCTTCGCGCGTCCTCGTTTTCCACCAGGAAAGAGAGCTTTCCAAACCATTCCCTGGGGTTGTCGCAAAGGAACCCGTTCTCCCCGTCTTTTATCAGGCGCATATAGGAGGGGAGGGGGCTGGCCAGCACCGGGATGCCCAGGCACGAATACTCCAGGCCCTTAAGCTCGCTTTTGCAGCGGTTGAATTCATTATCCGCCAGGGGGACCAGGCCGACGTCGAATTTGGCCAGCATGGACGGGTATTCCTTGAATCCGACCGGTGGAAAAAATATCTTCTGCTCCGCGGGGATTCCCTCCAGGAGGGCGAAGACGTCAGCGGGCCCTCCAACCGCTATCCTCACCCGGGGGTACTTGCGGCACAGCCGCTCAAGCGTGCTGACCACCAGGCGGAAATCCTCCACGTGGGTCGGCGAACCCGCCCAGCCCACTACCACTTCGCCGTCGCGGCGCGGGTGCGCGGCACGCCAAGCGGGATCGGTCAGATCCACGCAGTTGGGCAAGGGGAAAGTCATGGGGTTGAAACGCGAGTACTTCTCTGCGAGTTCCGGAGTGGTGACCGTCACCGCGTCCGCCTCCCGCATGCACTCCTCCATTACCTCCAGCTTCTCGCTCGCTTTGCCGCGGAAGCTGGAGGAAGAGGGGTTGTAATAGGGAATGGCGTGGTAGTAGTCGTCCACCTCGTAGACGCGCACCTTTCCCGCCTCTCCCAGGGCCCTCATGCAACGCAGGGCGGACTCGTCCTGGGAGAGCTGGAAGACGTAAACATCGTGTTCCAGGTCCAGGGGCATGGAGGTGTCGGCCATTATCTCCAGGCGCTCCGCGAAGCGCACCCGGTGTCCCAGCCTTTCCAGTGCCCTGCCGGGGTAGATGCAGCGGTAATGTCCGGAGCCCTGCAGGTTGGCGTAAAGAAAGAGGATTTTCATCCCCGGCACCTCTATCTTGCTCTTTCCGGCTACCCGTTTCGCGACACGTTTATAACCCGCTCCGGTGGGCGGTCAATCAACCGGTCGGTGGTTTGAAGGCCGCCAAAGGGGTTGATAAAAGCGTGGCGTACGTACGGGAGACGATATGAGGCGGCGTTCGCTTTTCCTAGGTCTTATGCAATCGGTTGCGTGCATGCCGGCGAAGTCGATTCCGCGGCACACATAGCTCGATCTGCGCAACGTATGCCTCATGGAGGGCAAAGGCTCCGGCCCGCAGGCTCGCGAGTGTGGTGCCTAGCCGGTAGCGCGCCCTGCGATCTATATCAACCTTTATTCCCCCCCCACTCCCACGGAAGGAGGATGCGGCTTCGCGCCATTTTTCCGATGCTCATATCGGATTACCAGCTTTTCCGGTAGGCAGGAGGCTACCCATGGTTCAAGGAAGGACGGTGATGCCGGGGAGAGATAGCACATGATGAACGCGCTGAAGGGGAACGGCCCGGCCGGGGGCCGCAAAGAAACCGGCGCAAGGCATGAGGCCGAAAGGCCGGGAGACCGGCCGGAAGTACATCAAGGAGGATGATGAGGTATGGGTCTCAGGATCAACCAGAACATCGCCGCGTACAACGCGCACCGTAACCTGACGCAGACGGACAACAACCTCTCCAAGTCCCTGGAGAGACTGTCTTCCGGCCTGCGCATCAACCGCGCCGCCGACGACGCCGCGGGACTGAGCATCAGCGAGAAGCTGCGCAGCCAGGTGAGGGGCCTGCAGCAGGCCTCCCGCAACGCCCAGGACGGGATCTCCTTGATCCAGACCGCGGAAGGCGCGCTGGCGGAAACCCACTCCATCCTGCAGAGGATGAGGGAGCTGGCGGTGCAAGCGGCCAACGGGTCTCTCACCGACGAGGACCGCGACGCCGTCCAGGAGGAGGTGAGCGCCCTCATCACCGAGGTGACGCGCATCGCCCAGTCCACCTCTTACAACAACCAGACCTTGCTGGAGGGGGGCCTCGGTTCCACCATCACCGGCGCCGGGGTATCCTTGGTGGCCGCCTCGGGTATCGCCAGCATAGAGTCGGTGGGGGCCACCCCGGGAACGGGGTACGCCCTCTCCTACGCCAGCGGCACCAACACCCTCACGCTCACCGACGGCACCACCACCGAGTCCGTGGTCATCACCCCGCCCTCGGGGTTCAACACCGCCGTGGTGACCTTCGCCTCCCTTGGCATCAAGGTCACGGTGAACGGCGCCATCGACAACCAGAGCATCGCCAGCGGCTCGGGAGGGTTCACCGTGAGCTCGGGCTCCATGTCCCTGCACATCGGCGCCAACCAGAACCAGACCATATCGGTGAGCATCGGGGACATGACCGCGGAGGGACTGAACATCGACACCTTGGACGTGAGCACCGCCACGGGTGCGGAGACGGCCATCGCCACCCTGGACACGGCCATCACCACCGTCTCCACCCAGAGGTCACAGCTCGGTGCGGTGCAGAACCGCCTGGAGCACACCATCGCCAACCTGGGGGTGGCGCAGGAGAACCTCGCCGCGTCCGAGTCGCGTATCCGCGACGTGGACATGGCGGCGGAGATGGTCTCCTTCACCCGCAACCAGATCATGATCCAGGCGGGCACGGCCATGCTGGCCCAGGCCAACGCGGTGCCCCAGACGGTGCTGCAGTTGCTGCGTTAAAACTGAGGAGACTTGCGAATCGCGGCAAGACGGAGCTGGACCAACCAACCTGAAGACCCGGTGGAGCCAGGAAGGACGAGAGTATCGCCAAGGAGGGACGGATATGCAACTCAACGAGAGGCAAATCGGACTGCTGGAGAACGCGGTTTTCCTCTGGCTGACCATACTGCCCCCGGTATCCACCGAGGTCCAGAAAGAGCTCGGGGAGCTGCTGAAGGGCTTGGGCAGGATGCACGTGTCTGCTTCCTGTTCTCTGGACTGAGAGATGGGGCGCCCGCGCGCCGACATGGGGCGCGGGCGCCGCTCCGCCGCCGGCGGGCGACCTTCGTCAATCATCCATCTGGAGCGTGCGGGATAACCATGCGATTGATGGCGGAGGGGGGTCGCGGAACGAGAATCAGGGGTAGGCAGGAGGCTACCCATGGTTCAAGGAAGGACGGTGATGCCGGGGAGAGATAGCACATGATGAACGCGCTGAAGGGGAACGGCCCGGCCGGGGGCCGCAAAGAAACCGGCGCAAGGCATGAGGCCGAAAGGCCGGGAGACCGGCCGGAAGTACATCAAGGAGGATGATGAGGTATGGGTCTCAGGATCAACCAGAACATCGCCGCGTACAACGCGCACCGTAACCTGACGCAGACGGACAACAACCTCTCCAAGTCCCTGGAGAGACTGTCTTCCGGCCTGCGCATCAACCGCGCCGCCGACGACGCCGCGGGACTGAGCATCAGCGAGAAGCTGCGCAGCCAGGTGAGGGGCCTGCAGCAGGCCTCCCGCAACGCCCAGGACGGGATCTCCTTGATCCAGACCGCGGAAGGCGCGCTGGCGGAAACCCACTCCATCCTGCAGAGGATGAGGGAGCTGGCGGTGCAAGCGGCCAACGGGTCTCTCACCGACGAGGACCGCGACGCCGTCCAGGAGGAGGTGAGCGCCCTCATCACCGAGGTGACGCGCATCGCCCAGTCCACCTCTTACAACAACCAGACCTTGCTGGAGGGGGGCCTCGGTTCCACCATCACCGGCGCCGGGGTATCCTTGGTGGCCGCCTCGGGTATCGCCAGCATAGAGTCGGTGGGGGCCACCCCGGGAACGGGGTACGCCCTCTCCTACGCCAGCGGCACCAACACCCTCACGCTCACCGACGGCACCACCACCGAGTCCGTGGTCATCACCCCGCCCTCGGGGTTCAACACCGCCGTGGTGACCTTCGCCTCCCTTGGCATCAAGGTCACGGTGAACGGCGCCATCGACAACCAGAGCATCGCCAGCGGCTCGGGAGGGTTCACCGTGAGCTCGGGCTCCATGTCCCTGCACATCGGCGCCAACCAGAACCAGACCATATCGGTGAGCATCGGGGACATGACCGCGGAGGGACTGAACATCGACACCTTGGACGTGAGCACCGCCACGGGTGCGGAGACGGCCATCGCCACCCTGGACACGGCCATCACCACCGTCTCCACCCAGAGGTCACAGCTCGGTGCGGTGCAGAACCGCCTGGAGCACACCATCGCCAACCTGGGGGTGGCGCAGGAGAACCTCGCCGCGTCCGAGTCGCGTATCCGCGACGTGGACATGGCGGCGGAGATGGTCTCCTTCACCCGCAACCAGATCATGATCCAGGCGGGCACGGCCATGCTGGCCCAGGCCAACGCGGTGCCCCAGACGGTGCTGCAGTTGCTGTCATAGGAAAGAAGGACCAAGGCGGAGGGAGAGGACGCTCTCTCCCTCCGCTGAGAACTAGGGGTTCCGGGCAAGAGGCGCGGAGCCGTCGGTGGTGATGGACATGGATGTCAGCAGGCTGGGAGCGACCTACGGATCGCAGTTCACCGAGCCGCACCAGGCCACCAGGAAGGAAAAGGAAAGAGGTGCCGCGGAAGCGCCCGCGACGACGCCGCCGGGGAAGGAGAGGACCTCGGAGGCGGAGGAGTCGAGGCCCATGTGGAGCCTCGTCAACCGGGTGATGGAGAGAAGGGACCACAAGGTGAAGCTCTCCGTGCACGAGGCCACCAACCGGGTGATGATAAGGGTGACGGATTCAGAGACGGGGGAGGTGATCAACGAGATCCCCCGCGAGAGTTACCTGGATATGGTGGCGAGCTTCCTCTCCAACCTGGACCGGGTGCACGGCATGAACCTGGACGAGATATGTTGAACTGCGCCGTTTAGAGCGCGAAGAGAATAAGTCAAGAGCATAACGGTTTTCGGCAGACCTTGGAGCATTCAAGGAGAGGGGAGATATGTGCGCCTATATGAGCTCGCTGGGAGGGGTATCCGGCCTCGCCAGCGGGGTCGACTGGCGGGAGATCATCGACTCCCTGATGGCCGTCGAGCAGAGGCCGATAATCGCCCTGCAGCAGAGGGAGGCCACTCTAAACGCTCGTCTGGCCGCGGTGCGCGACGTCAACTCGCTGGCCCTCTCGTTGAAGAGCAAGGCCTTCGCCCTGACGTTGCGCACCAACGTAATGGCCAGGTCCGCGGAGGTCAGCGGCGCCGCGCTCACCGCGAGCGCGTCCCCGGAAGCCGCGGTCGGCACCCATAACATAACCGTTTACCGGCTGGCGACGGCCACCAAGGCCATATCCACCTCCAGCATCGGAGCGGCGGTGGACACCTCCGCGATCCTCTCGGAATCCGGCATGGCCATCACCCCCACCAGCGGGTATTTCACCCTCGACGGCACCAGGATAACCATCGATTCTTCGACCACCCTGGACAGCGGACCGAATTCAATTACCGCCCTTATAAGCGGCGCTGGCCTGGGGATCACAGCGTCCATGGAACTGGACTCCAGCGGCCGTTACAACCTGCTCAGACTCTACAAGGCCGAGGGGTCCATCGCCATGGGAAGCGGGGACGACACCAGCAACTTCCTTACCGCGGCGCGCCTGTACGGGACGGACCCCTATTCCACCTGGACGAGCGCAGTCATGGAGGGCGGCACCGAAGGGACCATGGCGGGAAGCGTGTCCTCCGACGCCAGGGTGACCTTCACTTACGGCGGGGTGAGCTACACCACCGACGCCGGGGCCTTATCGGCAACCGCGGACACCACCACCCTCTCCGACTTCGCCTCCGCATTACAGGACGCCATCAACGCCCGAATCCAGGGCGTGGGCTCGGTGAAAGTGGAGGTTCTCGACCCAACGGGCACGGGAAACGGCAAGCTGGTGATCACCGACGAACAAACCGGGGGGAGCTTACAGGTCGATTCCCTTAGCGGGACCGTCACCACGGGGCTGCAGCCCCTCCTTGCCGCCTCCGGCGCCGCGTCGGGTGAGACGGTGGTGAGCGCCTACAACCTGGGCACGGCTACGGCGGGCAACTACCTCTACGCCGCACGGTTGGCATCCACCCTCAAGGACTCCTGGATGTCCGGCTACGTGGAGAGCGGAAGCGTGGAGGGGACGGTGGGGTTCGACCTCACCGGCACGGAAACGGTCTCCTTCACCTACCATGGGAACACCTACGTGACGGGAGCCCTGGCCTCCGCGACGGCCGACGTCACTAGCATCGCCGATGTGGCCGCGGACCTGGAGGCCAAGATGAACGCCGCCCTGGGAGCGGCGGGATCGGTATCGGTGGAGGTCCACGACCCCGACGGTACCGGCAACGCTCGCCTGGTTATCACCGACGAGAGTCCAGCGGGGGGGAGCGAGGTCTCCTTCTCCTTTACCTCCGCGCCTTCGGGCATGGCGCTGCTGAGCTCCGAGGGGGCGGAGGCCAAGGGGCTCCTGGTGATCAACGGAAAAGCCGTGACCTACGACAAGTACTACGACACCCTCAACTCCCTCTTGAGCCGGATCAACTCCTCCGGCGCGGGGGTGAGGGCTTCCTATGATGCCGTGAACGACGCCGTCACCCTGACCGCGTCCCAGACCGGATCCGCGTTCATCTATCTCGAGGACGTGGGGGGAAACCTGCTGGAGAGCCTGAACCTTTCTGGCGAGGAGGCCCAGATCCAGGGGTCCAACGCCCGTTACTCCATAGACACCGTCAACGGGGGAGAGGTGATGACCTCCGCGAGCAACACCGTGAGCGGGATCATCCCTGGAGTGACCCTTCAATTGCAGCGGGTGAGCGAGACCGATGGCGAAGGTTCGTATGTCCCTTCGGTGCTCACGGTGACCCAGGATACCTCAAAAGCGGTGGAGGCGGTGAAGGACTTCATCACCGCCTACAACAACCTCGTATCGAAACTGACCGAGTATACGAAGTACGACGTGGAAACCAAAAGTTCCGGTGTGCTCAACGGCGTATCCCAGGCCAGGGACCTGCTGCGCAGGCTCAAGGCCATGGTGGGATACGCGGCGCAGGGCATGGATGGTTATCCCATGACCCTGCGCGAGATAGGCATCAGCGTCGGGGGCTCGGGTGCGAGCATCGAGGACCTTCTCGCCGGGGAGCTTGTCCTGGAGGAAGGCACTTTCACCTCGGCCTTGACCGAGAACGCAGAGCGCGTTTACCAGATCATCGGTGGCTACCTGGGCGCGGTGTCGTTGCAGGCGGGGGGGAGCGGGAGCATCTCCTCTGCTTCCGGAAGGCCCACCTCCCAGTCCCAGGCCGGCACTTACCGGTTGGTCAGCGACGGGAGCGGCAACCTGGAGGCCTACTTCACCCCCGTGGGGGAGGCGGAGCAGTACCTCGGCTCGGGGACCATAAAGGCCGGGGGATGCAACTCCACCCTCATCCCCGGGGTCACCCTCTACGCGAAGGCGACGCTCTCAGCGGGAACCGATTACCTCGTCAAGGAGGCGAATCAGACCGGGGTGCTCAAGGCCCTGGAGCTTTACGTGGACGAGGCCACCGGCTCGGGAGGCGTCCTCCCTTCTGCAGAGGACCGCATGGAAGCCCAGATCGAGGACATCCAGGAGCAGGTGGAGGAGATGGAGGAGCGCCTCGAGACCTACGAGGCGAGGCTGATACGGCAGTACACGGCCATGGAGACGCTGCTTTCGCAGATGATGTCCCAGAGCCAGTGGCTGAGCAACCAGGTGTCCATACTGAACCGGAACTGGGCGGGAACGAGGTAAGGAGCCGGGCATGGTGAGGTACAAGGTCGACCAGGCGTATAAGCGAAGCAGTGTGGCCACCGCCACCCCGCTGGGGCTGATCATCATGCTCTACGACGGGATGGTTGTGAACCTGGCGCGGGCTGAGCGCTCCCTGGCCGTGACGCCCGGAGCGGAGAGCGCCCGCTACCTCAAGAAGGCCCAGGACATCATCTGCGAGCTCATGGGGTCACTGGACTTCGAGAAAGGCGGGGAAATAGCGGGCAACCTCTACCGCGTGTACGAATATATGAACTACCGCCTCATCCAGGCGAACCTGCGGCGGGATCCCGCCATGGTCGCGGAGGTGCGCGGCCTGGCCCTGCAGCTCAAGGAGGCGTGGGAAGAGGCGGAGCGCAAGCTGGGGAAAAAGCGCGACGGCGCTGATGGAGTGGCCCTGGGGGGCAGGGTATGAAAGCGGCAAGGATCGAGGAATGCATGCGCTTGCTGCGCGAGTTCGAGACGCTGCTGGGCGAGGAAAGCGAAGCCCTGGCGGGCGGAGACCTCGTCCGCGCCGCGGCGGCGACGCTTAAAAAGGAGAGGGTTATAGCGCGCCTGCGCGAGCTGGACCTGGAGGAGCTGGGGGAGGCTGCGCGCGAAGCCGCAGGGACCATGGAGGCGCTGGGGGCAAAGCAAGAGGAGAACGCTACCCTGCTGCAAACAATGGCGCAACGCGTGGGAGAGGAACTTTCCGGGTTGAGGGCGCGGAGGAGCACGTTGCGCGCCTACGGCAAGCCGCCATCCGCGGGTGGAGCGGCTTTCCTTAACGGCCGGGCCTAATGGGCGTATAGGGCGGTGATGGATGCCGCCTAAAGTTCAAGGAAGGACAACTGTCAGGTTGTCCTTTTGCGCTTGATGGAGGAGGAAAGGATTATGGACGCCACCGGATTGCAGGAGAGCGTGCGGGAGAGGGTGGAAAGCCTCCCGGCGCCCAACGTCGTGGTCATGGAAGTCCTGCGCCGCAGCGGCAACCCGGACTGTACAGTTAAGGAGATATCGGAGGTCATAGCTGCCGACGCATCGCTTACCGCGCGGATATTGCGCCTCGCCAATTCCTCCTATTACGGCCTTCCGCGCCGGGTGGAGGCGGTGAGCGTGGCGGTGCCTCTTTTGGGTATCCGCACCATAAGGCGCCTGGTGCTGAGCGTTTCCACCTACGACATCATGAACCAGAAACTAGGTGGATATGGGCACGAGGAGGGACAGCTGTGGGCGCATTCCCTAGGGGTTTCCGTTGCGGCCGAGCACCTCTGCGAGATCGTGGGATACAGGAGGAGTGAAGAGCTGAGGATGGTGGCTCTACTACACGACATCGGCAAAGTGGTGCTCTCACCCTTTCTTTTAGAGTTCCTGGAATCGGAGCTTCGCGAGGTCCTGGGCAGGGGCGGCGCGGAGGCGCTGGAGCTCGAGCGTGAGGTATGCGGCCTCGACCACGCGGAGGTGGGGATGATGATCGCCGAGAGGTGGAACCTCTCGCCGCGTTTCGAGGAAATCATCCGCTACCACCACGAGCCGGGGAAGTCCCCCAACCTGCCGAAGGCTGCGGCCATAGTCAACGTCGCCGATGGCGTGGCTACCTGGTTGCTGAGAAGCGATGAGCTGGCGAGCGCGCCCCTCGAGCTAGACGCTGGCGCCATGGAGGCGCTGCAGCTCGAGGAAGCGGAGGTGGTGCGGGAGCTGGTGGAGATAAACCGCAAGATGGGAGAGGAGATCGGCTTCTGGCTTGGATACGGGAGCTCCGTCGAGGAGGACAGCGGCCGGTGATTCGTAAGCGGCTGCCGGAAAGAGACTCGACCGTCTCGAGCTGCGTTGAGGCGCGGCGTGCATGGCTGCTGAATTCGTGCGGCCAGGTTATGAGGAGGAGGGTATAGGCAATGACCCTGGACGTTTTCGGAGACACGACCTTCGCGGTGCTGGGAAAAGCGCTCGACGCCTACTCCCTGCGCCACCGCGTGAGCGCCAACAACATAGCCAACGCCAGCACGCCCGGCTTCAAGAGGTCCTACGTGTCCTTCGAGGAGGAGCTGGGAGAGGTTATTCGGGACGGTCGAGGTGGTGGAGACAGGTTGCTGGAAGGCTTAGAGGAGCTGGACCTGAGCGCGAAGGTCGATCACCTGACGGAGAGCCGCGAGGACGGCAACAACGTGGACATGGAGCAGGAGATCGCCGAGATGAGCAAGAACAACATCCGCTACGCCGGCGCCAGCTCCATAGTAAAGAAGAAGGTGGAGATGTACCGCTACGTGATCTCTGAGGGCAGGAGGTAAGAAATGGGAATCTTCTCATCCTTCGACATAAGCGCCTCCGGGTTGACCGCCAATCGCCTGTGGATGGACGTCATCTCCTCCAACATCGCCAACGCCCAGACCACGCACACCCCGGAGGGCGGGCCCTACCGCAGGAGGGAAGTGCTCTTCTCGACCAAGGTTGAGGAGAGCGCGGATCCCGGCCTGGAGGGCGGACAAGGGGTTAGGGTGGTGGGGATCGTCGAGGACGAGAGCCCCTCGCAGCTCGTTTACGACCCTGACCACCCGGACGCCAGGGAGGACGGATACGTGGAGATGCCCAACGTGAACGCGGTGACCGAGATGGTGGACATGCTGGTGGCCTCGAGGGCTTACGAGGCCAACGCTGCCGCCATGGAGGCCGCCAAGGCCATGCTCACGCGGGCGCTTGACATCCTGAGGTAAGGAGGGAAGCAAGCCGTGAAGATCACTCCCGTCAACCTGCAGCAGGCCGTCGCCAGGACGGCGACGGAGGGGAGCTCCAAGGCCAGGGAGGGCGGGATCGACTTCAAGGCCGGCCTCAGCAAGGCCATCGACGGCCTGAGCCGGGTCCAGAACGAGGCCGACGACATGGTGGCGAAGATGGTCACCGGCGAGGTGGACGACATCCACCAGGTGGTGCTGGCGGTGGAGAAGGCCAACCTCTCCATGCAGCTGGCGGTGCAGGTGCGCAACAAGGTGCTGGAGGCTTACCAGGAGATCATGCACATGCAGGTATAAATCGCCGGCGTCTCCGCTCCCGGCAGGAGAGGAGAACGAGGAGTTCGAGGGGAGAGAAAAGGAGCCCAGGGGAGAGAGGCTAGATGCAGAAATTGCTAGAGCAGTTGAGGAGGATGTTGTCACGCTACACAGCAGGCCAGAAGGTGGCCGCACTCTTGATAGCGGTGCTGCTCGTCGCGGGAGCATACCTCCTGGCGAGCTACGCGGGCAGGCCGCAGTACCGCGTCCTTTACTCCGGGCTGGAGGACCGGGATGCGGCACAGGTCACCGCGAAACTGGACGAGCTCAAGGTGAGCTACAAGCTCGAGGGCGCATCGGTGCTGGTGCCTGCGAATGATGTCGATCGGCTGCGCGTACAGCTCGCGGGGGAGAACATACCCTCCGGCGGAAAGGTCGGCTTCGAGATCTTCGACAAGGCGAGCTTCGGCGCCAGCGACTTCACCCAGAAGGTGAACTACCAGCGCGCTCTGGAGGGGGAGCTGGCAAGGACCATCTCCTCCATCGAGCAGGTGCAATCCGCGGTGGTGCACATAGCTATGCCCGAGGAAAGCATCTTCGCATCACAAGACAATTCCGCCACCGCCTCCGTGCTCCTCTCGCTGCGCGGAGGGGCGACCCTGGACAAAAGCCAGGTGCAGGGGATCAGGAACCTGGTGGCGAGGGCGGTGGAGGGGCTCGATCCCGAGAACGTGAGCATCGTGGACGGCGAGGGCAACCCCCTCTTCGCGGGCGAAGACGGCGCGTCCCTGGCTGCTGACCGCCTGCAGACCACGCGCAGCTATGAGTCCTACATGGAGGCATCGCTCCAGCAGGTGCTCAACCGGGTGGTGGGGAACGGCAAGGGCGTGGTCAAGGTGAACCTTGAGCTGGACCTGGCCTCCAGGACCACCCAGACGGAGAAATACACCCCCGCGAGCGAAGGCGGCCTGCCCAGCTCCCAGGAAACCAGCGAGGAGGTGTATAACAACGGCGCGGGTACCGCCACGGGAACCCCGGGAACGGGCTCGAACATACCGGATTACACCACCGTCACCCCTGGATCTGAGAACGCAGCATATTCCAAGCGGGAGAGCAGCGTGACCTACGAGAACAACCGAACCGTCACCGAGGAGACCGAGCCTCCGGGAAAGATCACCGGCATGAGCATCGCGGTGCTGGTGGACGAGTCCGTGGACACCAACAGCGTTTACGCCCTGCAGGAGGCCCTGGCGGCCGCGGCGGGGCTCGACGAGAGGCGGGGGGACACCATCACCGTGCAGTCCGTGCCCTTCGACACCTCTTACCAGGAGGAGGTGGAGGCGCAGCTCGCCAAGGCTCAAAGCGGCGAGAAACTATGGAAGATGGTGAAGACGGGGCTCCTGGCGCTGGCTGCGCTGGCGGCAGCGATCTTCCTTTTCCTCAAGCTCAAGAAGGTGAGGAAGCGCCTGGAGGAGCTCCCCGAGATAGAGACCGGGGAGGTCTATGCGCTGGAGGAGGCCGCGGAGGGAGCCAGGGCGCTCATGGGCAAGGCGGCGAAGTCGCCGATGTTGAGCTCATTAGAGCTGCTTGCCAGCCAGAAGCCGGACGAGATGGCCAGGCTTCTGAAGTCATTGATGCACGAGAGAGGCTGAGGGAGGGATGGCGGTGGACGTATCCACCCATCACGGAATGAGCAACGAGAGGAAGGCGGCGATATTGCTGGTCTCCCTCTCGCCCGAGAGCTCCTCCAAGGTGATGCAGCACCTCTCGGAGGAGGAGATAGAGACCCTCACCTTGCAGATCGCCAACCTTACGCGCGTCTCCAAGGAGGAACGCGAGCATGTCATCGAGACCTTCTATCACAGGGCCCTGGCGGAGGGCGAGCTGGCGGGAGGCGGGTTCAACTACGCCAGGGAGCTGCTTGAGAAGGCCCTGGGCCCGAAGAAGGCGCAGTATATCCTGGAGAAGTTGAGCACCTCGGTGAGGGTGACGCCCATGGCCTTCATTCAGGACGTGGATATCAAGCAGGTGGCGGCGATGCTCCTCAACGAGCACCCCCAGACCATCGCCATCGTGCTCGCCAATATCTCCGCCCAGCACGCGGCGGCGGTCCTCTCCTCTCTCCCCCAGGAGCTTTCCGTGGAGGTGGCCATGCGCCTGGCCATCATGGACAAGGCGTCTCCGGACGTGGTTTACAGCATTGAGCGCGTGCTGGAGAAGAAGCTCGCGGGATCGCTGATGCGCAGTATCGACGACGAGGTCAGCGGGGGCATCAAGGCCCTGGTGGAGATCCTCAACAACGTGGACCGGGCGACGGAGAAGACCATCCTCGAGGCCTTCGGGAACAAAAACCCCGAGCTGGCCGAGGAGGTCAAGAAGCTCATGTTCGTCTTCGAGGACATCGTGACCCTCGATGACGTGGCGGTGCAGAAGGTGCTCCAGGACGTGGAGACCAAAGAGCTGGCCCTGGCTTTGAAGGGCACCTCTCTGGAAGTGCGGGAGAAGATAACCAGGAACCTCTCCGAACGGGCGGCGGAGATGCTCGAGGAGGAGATCGAATACATGGGCCCGGTGCGTCTCAGGCAGGTGGAAGAGGCCCAGCAGGGGATAGTGGCCATCATCAGGAGGTTGGAGGAGGCAGGGGAGATCATCATCGCCAGGGGAGCGGATGACGAGGTCGTGGTGTGAGCGGGACGATGTTGGACGAACTTTTCATACGGGCTGGCGGGGTCTCTTCGGATGGGACGACGCATATCCGCGGGAGGGTGCTGAGGCGCGTGGAGGTGCTGGGGGTCCAGCGCGTGCCGGCGGCAGGGGAAGACGGCATGGCGGCGCAGGGAGCTCCCCGGGGAGAAGAGCTGCAGGAGGCGCTTGGAGAGGCAGTGGAGCGCGCCCGCGAAGCCGCCTGGAACGAGGGTTTCCAGTCCGGCTACAGGGATGGCCGGGAGCAGGCGCTTGGCGAATTGCGCGGGCTGGTGGGGGCGATGGAGACGGTGCGCAGGGGCCTCGAGAACAGCAGGTCGGAGATGCTCCGCGAGCTGGAGCGGGAAATAACCGCCTTAGCGCTGGAGATAGCTGAGAAGCTCGCGCTGCAGGAGATAACCGCGAACCCGGAGGCGGTCGGTAACCTGGTGCGCAAGGTCATCGACAGGGCGGGCGAGAGAAAGGCGCTGCGGGTGCGGTTGAGCCCCGAGGACTACCGGAGGCTGAGGGAGGGTCGGAAGGAGCTCGTGGCCAGCCTTGCGGAAGTGGGCGAGCTCGACCTGGTGGAGGACGAGAGCCTCACGGTGGGGGATTGCGTGGTGGAGACCTCCTCGGGGATCGTGGACGCGCGCATGGAGAGGAGACTGGAGAAGGTCAGGTCGTCGGTCATGGATGAGGAGGACGCGGATGGTTGACGAGGCCGCCGTGGACTTCCTGAGCGGCGGGATCAGGCGCGCCCTGGCGCGCGTGAGGGAAACGGATCCTCTGCTCTTCCTGGGCAGGGTGGAGCGGGTGGTGGGACTGATCATCGAGGCCAGCGGGCCGGAGGGCTGCATAGGCGAGCTGTGCCTGGTCAGGGACCGCGCGGGGAGGACGCTGCTCATGGCGGAGGTGGTCGGCTTCAAGGAGGGCAAGGTTATGTTGATGCCACTGAGCACGCCCCACGGGGTGGGGCCGGGGTGCGAGGTGCTGGCCATGGGGAAGCCCCTCCAGGTGCCCGTCGGCGAGGCTCTGAGGGGAAGGGTCCTGGACGGTCTGGGAAGGCCGGCGGACGGGAAGCCGCTCGAGGGACGCTTCGAGATGCGCCCGGTGGAGAACGACCCGCCTCACCCGCTGGCGAGAAAGCGTATATGTGAGCCCCTGGGCCTGGGGGTAAGGGCTATAGACGGGCTGCTCACCTGCGGGAAGGGTCAGCGCATAGGCATCTTCGCCGGCAGCGGCGTTGGAAAGAGCACCCTCATGGGCATGATCGCGCGCTATACCCAGGCGGACGTGAACGTCATCGCCCTGGTGGGGGAGAGGGGCAGGGAGGTGAGGGAGTTCATCGAGCGCGACCTGGGAGAGGAGGGTCTGGAGCGCTCGGTGGTGGTGGTGGCCACCAGCGATGAGCCGGCCATGATCAGGCTCAAGGCGGCGATGACGGCCACCAGCATCGCGGAGCATTTTCGGGACCTCGGCCTGGACGTGCTCTTCATGCTCGACTCCGTCACGCGCTTCGCCATGGCCCAGCGCGAGGTGGGCCTGACGGTGGGCGAACCACCCACTACGCGCGGCTACCCTCCCTCGGTTTTCGCCATGCTGCCGCGCTTGATGGAGAGGACCGGCTGCGGGGACAGCGGCACCATCACCGCCCTTTACACCATACTTGTGGAGGGTGACGACATGAACGAGCCCATAGCCGACACTTCGCGCTCTATTCTGGACGGTCACATAGTCCTTTCGAGGGATCTCGCGGCTAGGAACCACTACCCGGCCGTGGATATCCTCGCCAGCGTGAGCAGGCTGGCGACGGAGGTCATCGACGAAGAGCACCGAGCCGCGGCGGAATGGCTGCGCAGGACGCTGGCGGTATACCGCGACTCGGAGGACCTCATAAACATAGGGGCATACCGCCATGGCTCAAACCCGGAGATAGACTACGCCATATCCCATATCAGGGACATCAATGCGTACCTAAGCCAGGGCGTGGAGGAGAGGTGCACGTTCCATGAGGCGGTGGAAGGGCTCAAGGGGCTAAAGGGAGTTGAGTCGCCGTGAAGAAATTCGAATTCCGCCTCGAGCCGGTGAGGCGCTTCCGCGCCGGAGTGGAGAAGGAGAGGAAGCGGGAGTTCGCGGAGGCGCAGGCGGCCTACGAGAGGGAGCTTGCCTTGCTTCTTGGGCTCAAGGGGGAGGAGTCGAGGGTTGCGAAGGAGCTTCGTTGGGAACTCAACGGCAGGTGCGATGCCCGCCGCATTACCGCGGCGTGGTCCCGCCTTGAGCTGCTGCGCAAGCGCATCCAGGCCCAGGAGGCGAGGACTCAGGAGGCGCAGCGCGACCTGGAGGAGAAACGCTCCGCCCTTGTTGAAGCGAGTAAGGAACGAAAGGTTATGGACAGGTTGCGCGAGTTGAGGTGGGAGGATTACCTCTACGAGTCGGGACGGGAGGAACAGGGCTTCCTGGACGAGGTGGCGAACGGACGTTTCGTGCTGCGCAGCCTGGGAGCGGAGGAGTGAGGGGGTGAAGCGAGAGTGTCGGGAGGCGTAGAGGCGGTACAGGCGAGGATAGCGGTCATCGAGAGCCGCCTGCGTGCTCTGGCGGGGAGGGATTTCTCCTCCATTCTGGAGGCCGCGACTTCCTCCCTGCCGGCGCGATCGGCGACGCTCTCGGTTTCGTCAGCCGCGACATCGGAGAGGGCGCGGCGGCTTGAGGCCTACATGCGCTCCCGTAATTACAACCCCGCCCTGGCGGCGGAAGCGGAGAGTTTCGTGGAAGCCGCGGACACCTACGGGATGGACTGGAGGCTTGCGACGGCGCTGGCAGCGGTGGAATCGTCAGGGGGGCGGGAGTGCTTCCGGCCCTATAACCCCTTCGGGATCATGGGAAGGGATTTCAACAGCTTCCGGGAGGCGGTCTACGAGGTGAACCGCCTGGTGCGCAGCTACGGATTCGGAAACGACATCCGGGCCATACTGGCGAAGTACAACCCCGGCGGCGGAGAGGGCTATATCCGCACCGTGCTCGGGGAGATGGAGAAGATGTAAGGGGAGAGGTCGACGGCCCATGGAGGGAATCGCGAGGGTGATGTCGCGCATAGCGGAGATAGAGGCCCGGCTGCAGCGGCTAAGCGGAGCCGCATACCTGGCTTCGCCTTACGAGGCCGCGGAAACCGGCTTCTCGTTCGCGTCTTTTCTTTCCGGGGCGGATACAGGCAGGGGGCAGGCGGTGGTGAACGAGGCCATGCGCTACCTGGGGGTTCCCTACGTGTACGGGGGAGGGGGTCCCAACGGCTTCGACTGCTCGGGGCTGGTGCAGTACGTATTCCGCAAGTTCGGAGTTAACCTCACCCACTACACCGTGACCCAGGCACAGGCGGGGACCCCCGTCTCCCGGAGCGAGCTGCGTCCTGGGGACGTGATCTTCTTCGGAGAGAACGGAGGCACGGGGTTCCTGTACCACGTGGGCATCTACGTGGGGAACAACAGCTTCATCCACGCACCCCACACCGGTGACGTGGTGAAGATATCCAGGCTGGAGGGGAAGTATGACGCCAACTATGCCTGCGCGCGCAGGTATATTTGAAAGCCCGTCCCGGGAGGCCGCGGGCGGGACCATCAAGGGCGCGTGCCCGGAGGAAAGGAGGTGAAAAGCATGGCGCAAGTCATAACCTTGCCGGCAGTCGAAGAAGGAGCGCCCGTCGCCTTGGCTTTGGGGAAGCGAAAGTCCGGTCGCGCTGGCGGCGGCATGGAAACCGCCTTCGGCGCGTGCCTGGCGGACTCGCTGATCCCGCTCGACTTGGGGCGGTCGCACGGGGTGCGAATGGCTTCCGGCGAGGGAACCTGGACGCAGGCCGCATTCACGGTACCCGGGTGCCCCCTGTACCGGGCGAGCAATGCAAGTAGCAACGAGGGGACACTGATCGCTCCAGCGGTTTCGCCGTCGATCCTCGAGGAGGACGGCGGATTGCCGCTCCGCCCGATCGTGGAGATGGAGGGCGGGGTGTGTGACGCGGCTTTTCCCCCAACAGAGGGTAGCGGATGGAAGACCTTGGATGCCGGGGAAAAATCAGCCGGCGCGGTGGCGGCAAAGATGTCCGCGCAACGGCTTGCCACTTCAGCGCCATCGGAGTCGAGGTCTATCTCCGCCACAGGGGAGGGTTATCTTCCAGACGAAAAGGCGGAGATATCGAACTCGGAGTCAAGAGAATCCTGGGGAAGAACGCTTTCCGAGCCAGGCGGCATGAAACCAGTGCCGGAACCGATGCGCGTGCCGGAGCCCTCGGTGACGGAGGCGAAACCAGGCTACCCCCGAGAGCATAGGGCGGTTGACGGAATGCGCTTAATAAAGGAGGATTTCGTTTCCGCTCAAAAGGGGGCCGGTGCCTTGCCGAGGGATGATGCGGGATCGGGCAAGCATCCCGTGGAGGAGCAGGAGAAAGTTGCCGGGGACATGGGCGCGGCGCGACCCGGGAGCGCGAGGGTTGACGCACCTGAGGCGAGGAGTTCCATCCAGGCGCGCGGCCCTGTGTGCGCGAAGGAGGGCGATGACAAGAGCTGCGGCACGGAAGGCCGCTTTCACGCCTCAACGGAGGCGCGGGCTTCAGGGCCAAACCCAGCGAAGACGGAAGATCGCGCGCATGTCCAGCCGCCGCGAGCCTGGATCCGCGTGGCGGAACTGGGAGAACGCGTCGTCGTAACGGCCAAGACGCTGAACCGTGGGGATGCGGTTAAGGCGCAACTCAAGCTGGTCCCCGAATCCCTGGGAAAGCTGGACCTCGAGGTGGAATGGAACGGGAGGTTGACCGTACGCCTCACCGCCCACAGCGAGGCGGCCTTCGAGGCAATACAGAGGGAGCTACCCCAACTCCGCGAGGCGCTCATGGCAGCCGGCATGGATCTCGAAGGCCTCCATCTCGGCATGGAGGGCGGCGGAGGGGCGCGCGAGGAAGCCACCGCACGGCGCGGCGCATCTTCATCAAGACCCGATTCCCAGGGAGCGATCGCGGCGGTGCCGGCGTCCAGGCCGCTGCACGAGGGGATTCTCGACATCGAGGCATGAAAGGAGGGATGGACATGTACGTGGGAGCAAGCACTGGAGCTGCATTTTCCGCCGCATCGGGGACTTCGGGGACGGACAGCGTCTCCGGGGAGCTTGGGAAGGACGCCTTTCTGCGCCTTCTGGTGGAGCAGCTAAAGAACCAGGACCCCCTGGAGCCCATGGACAACACGGAGTTCCTCTCCCAGCTGGCGCAGTTCAGGAGCCTGGAGCAGCTGCAGACGCTGGAGAATGCCCTTACCACCATGACCATGATGATGGCCGTGGACCAGGGCATCGGGCTGCTGGGAAAGGCGGTGGAAGGAACCAACTCCGAGGGCAATAGGCTCGCTGGCATAGTGCAGGCATTGCGCTTCGACGGGCAGGATATAGTGGTCTGCCTTGAGCAGGGCGAGCTGCGCCTGGAGGAAGTGGAGAGGATAAGCGCTTGAGAAAGGGGTTCAGGGATGAACGTCATTAGGGTTCCCGGTGAGGCGGTCGCAGGGGGCGTAGGCCCCGCACGGGCGGCAGGCGCGGCGACGCGGGAGGCACAGGGACCCTCCTTCCAGGAGGAGCTAAGGCGAAGCGAAATCCGCTTTACCCGGCATGCCGAGGAGAGGCTGCAGAAGCGCAGCATATCCCTAGGCCAGGAGCACATGGCGCGCCTGGAGGAGGCGTTGAGGACGGCGGAGAGCAAGGGAGCGGTGAACTCCCTGGTGCTTATGGACGGCCTGGCCCTGGTGGTCAACGTGACCACGCGCAACGTGGTGACCGCTTGCGACCAAGGAGCGCTTCGCGACGGCGTTTTCACCAACATCGACAGCGCGGTGATCATACGCGACGCGTAAACCGGGGAATAGCGCCAGACGTGGGCAAGAGGCCAGCGTGGACGGCGATAGCGCGCCGGGGGGCGCGCGAGGTAAAGAGGTAAGCAAGACGGGAGGCTGGACCTCCTCGAGAGGGGGCTTCCCGCGGAAACGCAGGAGGTAAAGGAAAGATGATGCGATCCATGTTCAGCGGAGTTTCCGGGCTGCGCAACCATCAGACCATGATGGACGTGGTGGGAAACAACATCGCCAACGTCAACACGGTGGGCTTCAAGTCCAGCCAGTTGAGCTTCCAGGACGCCCTCTGCCAGACCATCAGGGGCGCCAAGTCATCGGGGACCGACACGGGGGGCACCAACCCCATCCAGATCGGGCTGGGAGTCAAGCTTGCCCTGGTTAGTACCAATTTCTCCCAGGGTTCCCTGCAGAACACAGGGCGCATGACCGACCTCTCCATCCAGGGAGACGGGTTCTTCATCCTCTCGGACGGTGGAGGGCATTATTACACGCGCGCCGGGTACTTCAGCTTCGATTCCCAGGGCAAGCTCATCAACCCCTCCAACGGCTACGTGGTGCAGGGGTGGATGGCGGATTCCTCTGGGAACATAGACACCAACACCGCGGTGACCTCCATAAGCATCCCCGTGGGGCAGACCATGCCTCCCAGCGCCACCACCACCATCCAGTACCAGGGCAACCTGCCCTCCGACGCGGCGGTGGGGGATTCCTTCGTGACCGAGATAAACGCGAGGGATTCCCAGGGGCAGGCACACGCCATCACCATGACCTTCACCAAGGCGGGCGTGAACACGTGGGACTGGACCGCCACGGGACCGGCGGGCATCTCCGGAAACACCGGCACCCTTACCTTCGACGTGAACGGCCTGCTCACCGGCTCCACTGGTGGGCCCATACAGTTCACTCCTGCGGGCGCGGACACGGTGAGCATCACCCCGGACTTCGGAACCGCGGGGTCGGCGAACGGGGTCACACAGTTCGCCTCCGCCTCCACGGTGGCCGCGGTTTACCAGGACGGCTACGCCACGGGGAGCCTGCAGAGCATCACCATAAGCGATAACGGAGTGCTGGCGGGGTTCTTCTCCAACGGGCTGAACCTGAAGCTGGCCCAGATCGCCATCTGCGTGTTCAACAACCCGGAGGGATTGATAAAGGTGGGAGACAGCATGTACCGCGTGTCCAACAACTCCGGGGAACCACTGGTGGGAACGTCGGGTTCTGGGAACCGCGGGGTGATCACCGCGGGGACGCTGGAGATGTCCAACGTGGACCTGGCCCAGGAGTTCACCAACATGATCATCGCCGAGAGGGGCTTCCAGGCCAACTCGCGCATTATCACCTCGGCGGATCAGATGCTGCAGGACTTGGTGAATATCAAGAGGTAGTTATCGGAACGGCTTTAAAGGCGGTTACAGAAAGACGGCAAACGGCAATTTGACCGGTGGGGGAGGGGCGGGTCCCGCCCCTCCCGGTCCCGGGAGGTGGGAGAGTTGATAGAGGTCACGAGGTTCCACGACGAGCCAGCGATTATCAACGCCGAGCTCATCGAGATGATCGAGGCGCGCCCCGACACCATCATCACCATGACCACCGGGCGCAAGATCATCGTCACCGAGAGCGTAGAGGAGCTGGTGCAAAAAGTGATTGAGTACCGCCAGGCCATCCGGCCCATCATCAGGACCAACGCGCCGGTGCTGCCCATGAACTGCCCGGCAAAGGCTTGCCCGCTGGACGTCATCCCAAGCGGATCGGGCGGTTACGACGCAGAGGGAGGGCGCAAAGCGGAGGAACAGGCCGGTGGGGAGAACAAGCTGACTGACCTGGGAGGGTAGAGTTGGATATCACCATCCTGGTAGGGACGGTCATCGCCTTTGGCACCCTTTTATGGGGGACCATGGGCACCGGCAGCCTCGGGCAGTATATCAATGTGCCCTCCCTGATCATCGTCTTCGGGGGCACGGTGGGCGCGAGCCTCATGACCACCGACATGTCCACCGCCAAAGCCCTGCCGCACATGCTCAAGATAGCCTTCTTCAAGCAGAAGCTGGAGTCGGAGAAGCTCATCGAGGAACTGGTCGGTTACGCGGAGAAGGCGCGTCGCGACGGCATCCTGTCTCTGGACAAGGAGCTAAAGAACATCGACGACGCCTTCATGCGCAAGGCGGTTCAGCTCCTGGTGGACGGCACCGCGCCGGAGCTGATCCGCGACATCCTGGAGACGGAGATCATCTTCCTGGAGCAGCGCCACAACAACGGCATCAAGCTCTTCAGCGTGGCGGGCGCCCTGGCCCCGGCCTTTGGCTTCCTGGGCACCCTCATAGGCCTCATCGCCATGCTGGTGAAGATGTCCGACCCCGAGACACTTGGCCCCGCCATGGCCGTGGCCCTGGTCACCACCCTCTACGGAGTGATCCTTTCCAACATGGTCTTCATACCCCTGGGCGAGAAGCTGAAAGCGCGCAACGAGGAGGAAATCAAGGCCAAGGAGATGATCATCGAGGGGATCATGTCCATCCAGTCCGGGGACAACCCGCGCATCGTGGCGGACAAGCTCAACACCTTCCTACCCCCGCGGAGCCGCTCCGAGAAGGAGGGAAAGCCGGGAGTCAAGGGCGAGAAGAAAGGGGGAGCGAAGGGCGGAAGCGCGGATAAGGCCGCGAAAAAGGAAGAGAAGAAGGGCAAGGAGGAACTGAAGGAGGCGGTGTAGCGCGTGGCGGCGAAGAAGCGCAGGCAACTGGAGGAGGTTACCGGCAGCTGGATGGCCAGCTACGGGGACATGATAACCTTGCTGCTCTGCTTTTTCATCATGCTCTTCGCCATGTCCACCCTGGACGCGCAGAAATGGAAGGCCCTGACGGAATCCATCAAGGAGTCCTTCGGGGCGGAAGGCACCACCTTGCCTGAGCAGATGGATGTGCCTGCGGAGGAGATAACCCAAGAGCTGGCCGAGGTGGTGGAGGAGAAGGCGAGCGGCGAAGAGGCCATGGAGCAGCTCCAGGAGCTGAAGGAAAAAATCGACCAGTACATAATGCAGGCCGGACTGGAGTCCGCCATCCACACGGAGATCGAGGAGGTCGGTCTGGTGATCCGCATGAGCACGGACGAGATCCTCTTCGAGTTGGGCAGCGCGCAGTTGAAGCCCATGGCGGTGAGCTTCATCGATACCGTATCGGGCATCCTCAAAGAGACCGCGAACCAGGTGTGGGTGGAGGGCCACACCGACAACAAGCCCATCCATCCGGGCTACGTCTACCCCACGAACTGGGAGCTCTCCACCGCCAGGGCATCCGCGGTGGTGCGACGCCTCATCGACCCCAACGGGCTTTCCCCCGAGAGGCTGAGGGCGGCCGGGTACGCGGACACCAAGCCGCGCTTCCCCAACGACAGCGAGGAGCACTGTTACCTTAACCGTAGGGTGGAGATTGTCATCAAGCCCCTGGGGGATATTAGGATGGAATACCGGGAGTGGAAGGCGCGTGAGCAGGGCGAGGCGACGGGGCAGGAGACGCATTCCGGGACGGCGGAGGAAGAGGGCGATGAGGAGATTAAGCCCGAGGCGGGCGAGAATCACGCGGAAGGATAGCGGGTCGCCGGTGACCTGCGACACGGGCGGGAAGAATTACTAAGGGGCGCATATCCCCTGGAACGATGGACGCGACATGGCGATAGGGAGGAGTTGAGATGTCGGAGGTGCTCTCACAGGCGGAGATAGACGCCTTGCTGGAGGGGATCAGCAAGGGAGAGATAGAGGCGGACGCGCACGAGCGCAAGACCTACCGCGCCTACGATTTCCGGCGTCCCACCAAGTTCTCAAAGGACAACCTGCGCACCCTGCATTTCCTGCACGAGACCTTCGCGCGCCAGCTCTCCAGCTCCCTGGCGGGGTACCTCAGGACCAACGCCCGTTGTGTCCTGGACTCCGTGGAGCAGGTTACCTACGAGGAATTCCTGCGCTCCCTCCCCACGCCCACCCTGGTGTGCATCTGCTATTTAGGGGTCCCAGAGAAACCGGTGGTGATGGAGATGAGCCTGTCGCTTACCTTCGGGATCATCGACCGCATCCTCGGCGGACCCGGTATCGGGGGCGTGCAGGAGCGGGAGCTGACGGAGATAGAGCAAGCCATCATCGAAGAGGTGTTGACCCTGGTGCTGGTGGAGCTCTCCAAAGCGTGGTCCACGGTGGTGGAGGCGGAGTTCCACCTGGAGAAAATGGAAGCGCACCCCCAGTTCGTTCAGGTGGTGTTTCCCACCGAGATAATCCTCGCCGTGTCCATGGAGGCGGAGGTGGGGGCGAGCGAGGGCTTTATCAACTTCTGCTTCCCCTTCACCAGCCTGCAGGAGCTCCTGGACGGATTCAACACCGAGAAGTGGCTCTCCAGCCGTCCCAAGGAGGAGGGGTCGAGAAGGCTGGCGGTGAAGGAGGACCTCTCCTCCGTCAAGGCCCCTATCGGAGTGGAGCTGGGCCGGGCGCACATATCCCTGGCCGACCTGCGCAACCTGAAAGAGGGGCAGGTCATCCGCCTGGACGCCAGGGTTGACGACGCCGTGGTGGTGAAGATCGGCAAGACCCCCGCATATTATGCCTGGCCCGGGACTTCCCGGGGCAGGATGGCGGTGCGCATCCACTCCAGGATCGACCCGGACGAAGCCGATTAACGCTGAGGGATGCGCCTCAAGCGCGACCCCACTTATATAGACTCCACATAATATATGGGTTCACCGGCATCGTTCCTGGGACACGGCATCGTTTACGGTCTTCACTGCTGGGACCCCAGGACGCTTCTGCGGGAATATTCATGCGCGTAGTAGCGCAATCACTTGCGGAGAACCTTGGAATCATTTTCTTGATCCCGGTAGATGGTTAATGTTCGCGCCCTCACAAGAAAGAGAACCTACCATCTCCGATATGGAGAGCCTTTGTCCACGCGCTTTCCGTGAACCGCGCCTTGAGCACGTCTTCACAAGGAGAATAATACCAGGAACTCGCCTTGCTTCAAGCCTGCATGTCATCTGCGCCCATACCGGCATGGAGCGCCAGATGGGCGCACCTCGACCGAAGTGGCGGGTGCTATGATAAGGGCATGCGAGAGAGTAAACCCGAGGAAGCCGCCGGGGTGGTGATAGCCATCGACGGGCCCGCCGGGGCGGGAAAGAGCACCGTCGCAAGGGAGCTGGCGCGACGGCTGGGCATGGGATACCTGGACACGGGGGCCATGTACCGCGCCCTGACCCTGGAGGCCATGCGCAGGCGCATGGATCTGGACGATGCCCCCGCGCTTTCCAGCCTGGCGGCGACGATGAACCTGGATATCGCGTACGTTCCCGGGGAAAGCCCTCCTCACCGCGTGCTGGTGGATGGGGAGGACGTCACCGCCGCGGTAAGGACGCGCGAGGTCTCGGCGCACGTATCCCAGGTGTCCTCCCACGCCGAGGTAAGGGCGGAGATGGTGCGCAAGCAGCGGGCCCTGGCGAGGGGGAGGGACGTGGTGGTGGAGGGAAGGGACGTGGGAACGGTGGTCTTCCCCAGGGCGCCGGTGAAGTTCTTCGTCACCGCCTCGGTGGCGGAGCGGGCGCGCAGGCGCCACGAGGAGATGGCAAAGGAAGGGTACGAGGTGTCCCTGGAAGCGGTGCGGCAGGACATGGTGCGCAGGGACCACATGGACGCCACGCGGGAGGTGAATCCCCTGCGCCGGGCTCCGGACGCGGAGGTGGTGGACACCACGGGGATGAGCGTCTCCCAGGTGGTGGACGGCCTGCTGGCAAGGGTGGAGCAAAAACTGGGAAAGAGGGACGGAGGAACATGAGGGCGGCGGTGCGGAGGGCGCGTGGAGGACGGACCTGGAGGCCGCCGCGCGTGGAGATGGTAAGGGAGGGATCCCCCTGCTGGGAAGCGGTGAAGGAGGGGGATCTGCTGCTCGAGATCGCCGGCAGGCGGCCCCTCGATGTCCTGGACGTGATGGAGATGGGCGCGGAGGGACGCGTGAAACTGCGCCTGCGGCGGGAAGGAAGGGAGCTGACCCGGGTGATCCGCAAGCCGCCGGGTCAGCCCCTTTACCTGGTCTTCGACGAGGCGGTTTTCGACGGAACGCGCAGGTGCGCGAACCGTTGCGTTTTCTGCTTCGTGGATCAGATGCCGCCGGGATTGCGGGAGACGCTGTACGTGAAGGACGACGACTACCGCCTCTCCTTTCTCCACGGCAACTTCATCACCCTCAACAACCTGTCCAGGGAGGACGTGGAGCGGATCATGGGGATGCGTCTGTCCCCCCTCTACGTCTCGCTGCACTCCACGAGCCCCGAAACGCGTTCGAAGCTCATGGGAGGCCAGGCGGAAAAAGGGCTTGAGGTCCTGCGCGAACTGCTCGAGGCGGGGCTGGAGATACACCTGCAGGTGGTGGTCTGCCCGGGCTTAAACGACGGGGAAGAGCTGCGGCGCACCTTCCAGGAGGTGTTGGAGAAATATAAAGGTACGGCGTCTCTGGCGGCCGTGCCCGTGGGCCTGACCCGGTTCGCTGAGAACCTGCCTGAAAAAGTCAGCCCCCACGACCCGGATTCCGCGGCGTGCGTCGTCGAACTGGTGGAGGAGTTCCAGTCCTTAGCGCTGGAAAGTTATGGTAGCCGTATCTTCCACGCCGCCGACGAGCTCTACCTCCTGGCGGGAAGCCCCTTCCCGTCCGAAGAGGATTACGAGGGCTACCCCCAGCTGGAGAACGGGGTTGGACTGGCGAGGAAATTGATGGAAGAGATGGGTCGGGCGGTGGTGGAGCTCGGTCCCACCGTCCCCGCGCGCGGGATCGTCACGGGAAGGCTGGGAGAGATCGTTCTGAGGCAGGGTTTGAGCGAGGCGGGGTGTACCGGGGCGGAGACGATAGCCGTGGTCAACCGACTGCTGGGGGAGACGGTGACGGTCAGCGGGCTGCTGGCGGGCAGGGACATCGCGGAAGCGCTGCGCGAGACGCGGCCGGCATCGCGGGAGCTCCTGGTGCCGGAGAGCGCACTTCCGGAAGGCCGCTTCATCGATGACCTCACGCCGCGGGAGGTCGAGGAGGCGACGGGGTACCGCCTGGTGCCCTGCCCGGTGGAAGGCGGAGAGCTTTTGCGCCTCCTGGGCGGTGGTGATCCCCGTGCCTGAGAAACTCCCCCTGGTGGCGGTGGTGGGTAGGCCCAACGTGGGCAAGTCGACCCTGGTGAACCGCATCGTGGAGCGAGGCGACGCCATCGTGGAAAGCGTGCCCGGGGTGACCCGCGACCGCAATTATTTCACCGCCAACTGGAGGGGGCGGGACTTCCGCATCGTGGACACGGGAGGGCTGGACCCGGTGTCGGAGGACGTCCTCACCCGGGCGGTGGGAAAGCAGGCCATGACGGCGATTGAGGAGGCCGACCTGGTGCTGATGATGGTGGACGCCGTGGAGGGCATCACCGCCGCGGACGAGGAGGTGGCGGAGGCGCTGCGAAAGACGGGAAAACCGGTCATCCTGGTGGCCAACAAGGTGGACAACCAGCGGCGCGAGGACGAAGCCGTGATCTGGTATTCCCTGGGAATGGGCGAACCATGGCCGGTGTCCGCCATGCACGGGCGCAACATCGGAGACCTCCTCGACGCGGTTGTGGAGGGGCTTCCGGAACCGAAAGGGGATGGGGAGGCGGAGGAGCTGGAGGGCGAAACGGTGGTGGCCATCGTGGGAAGGCCCAACGTGGGCAAGTCCACCCTCTTCAACCGTCTCATAAGCGAAGATCGCTCCATCGTCAGCGAAATACCCGGCACCACGCGCGATGCCATAGACACCCTGGTGGAGCTGGACGGCGAGCTCTACCGTTTCATCGACACCGCGGGCTGGAGGAGACGGTCACGGGTCAAGGAAGGGGTGGAGTTCTACAGCCAGGTGAGGGTGTGGAGGGCCATCGACCGCGCCCAGGTGGTGCTGCTGGTGGTAGATGCCTCGCAGGGGGTCACGGAACAGGATCAGAGAATCGCAGCCCGCGTCAGGGAAGACGGGCGAGCCTGCGTGGTCATACTCAACAAGTGGGATCGCGTCAAGGCGGAGGGGAACCCCCGCGAGTTTTTCGAGGACGCGAGGGAGGAACTACGACACGTTGCCTGGGCGCCTTTCCTCAGGGTCAGCGGGCTAACCGGAGCGGGGGTGAAGCGCATTCTGCCGGCGGTTAAGCGCGCGCGCAACACCTGGGAGTCCCGCATCCAGACCTCCCACCTTAACGAGATGTTGCACAGGGTCCTGGCCCAGGTCCCTCCCCCCACCCGCAAGGGAAGGCGCCTGCAGATCTACTACCTGACCCAGGCGAGGACCGCCCCGCCCCAGTTCGTTTTCTTCGTGAACCGCCCTGACCTCGCCGATCCCTCCTACGAGCGTTTCCTGGAGCGCAAGATAAGGGAGAACTTCGATTTCGAGGGCTCGCCGGTGCGCATAGTGCTGCGCAGCCGGCGTGCCCTGGAGAAAAAGGGGGGTTGAGCCGGGGCACCCGCGCAGGAAACCATCACGGCATTTCTATGTTATATTCTCCGTGGGCCGAGATCGCCGGCGCGGCGCAGTGCCCGGAAATGTGCAAGCAACTGGATGAGCGGGGTGTGGAGATGGCGCTGAGGGCGGTGTTGTGGATAGCTGCGAGCTACGTGTTGGGTTCCATACCCTTTGGTCTGGTGGTGTCAAAGCTCAAGTTTCACCAGGATCTAAGGGAACTCGGATCGGGCAATATCGGCGCCACCAACGTGTTGCGGAATTTCGGAGCGCGCGCGTTCGTGGCGGTGATGATCATGGACATGGCCAAGGGGGTCGCCGCGGTTGCGGTGGGAAGGGCCCTCGGGTTGGGGCCCAGCTTGTCCCTGCTGGCGGGGCTGGCCTCCATCATAGGCCATAACTGGAGCCTTTTCCTCCGCTTCAAGGGCGGCAAGGGCATAGCTACCAGCGGGGGGGTGATCATCGCCGCTTATCCCTGGCAGGTCTCGGTGGCGGTGGTGGGAGTTTTCCTGGTCATGGTGTTGCTCACGCGCATCATGTCCGTGGGGTCGATAAGCGCGGCGGTCGCCTTTCCCGTCTCCACCTTCCTCGTGCTGCGCGCGGACTTAAACGCCTACTGGCCCCACCTGGCGGTGTCCTGCCTGGCGGCGGCCTTCGCTCTGTACAAGCACCGCGAGAACATGGGCCGCCTGGCGAAGGGGGAGGAGCCCAGGGTCAGACTGAAGCGGCCGAAGGAAGGCGAGGCGGGGTCATGAGGATCGCGGTGGTCGGCGCGGGCAGTTGGGGCACGGCCATGTCCGGCCACCTTGCCTCCCTGGGCCATGAGGTGAGGGTCTGGGCGCGGGAGCCGGAGGTGGTGCGGGGCATAAACGAGGAGGGGAGAAACCCCCTCTTCCTCGACGACGTGGACTTGCCGCCGGGAATAGAGGCGACGGGGGAAATGGGAGAGACCTTACGCGGCGCCGAGTTGGTGGTCATGGCCGTGCCATCGCGTTGGACCAGGGAGGTGGCGCGGGAGATGGCGGGAATTTTCCCGCGCGGCGCCGCGGCGCTCAACCTCTCCAAGGGTTTCGACTACCGGAGCGATAAGCGCCTGTCGGTTGCCATATCGGAGGAGCTCGGGGAAGAGGTCGGGGTAGCCGTTTTATCCGGTCCCAACCACGCCGAGGAGGTGGCGAGGAGGGTGCCGAGCGCGACGGTGATCTCGAGCGTGGATACCTCGCTGGCGCGGCGCCTGCAAAAGGTCTTCAGCACCCCTTACTTCCGCGTGTACACCAACGCCGACGTCATCGGGGTGGAGGTGGGAGGAGCGTACAAGAACGTGGTGGCCATCGCGTCCGGCATGCTGGACGGCCTGGGGCTCGGGGACAACACCAAGGCCACCCTCATCACCCGCGGCCTGGCGGAGATGGCCCGTTTCGGGGTCGCCTTGGGAGCGAACCCCATGACCTTTTCCGGCCTATCGGGGGTCGGGGATCTCATCGTGACCTGCATGAGCAGGCACTCTCGCAACCGGGGGTTCGGGGAAAGCCTCGGCCGGGGCATGTCCCCCGAGGAGGCGATGGGAGGCAGCAGGATGGTGGTGGAAGGGGTGTTCGCCGTGCGATCGGTCCTGAGGCTGGCCGGCCGCGCGGGGGTGGAGACCCCCATAGCTGGGGGGCTGCATGAGGTCCTGGCGGGACGGAAAGGGTGCCGGGAGATGCTCGAGGGCCTGATGACCAGGGAGCTCAAGGACGAGAGCGAGGAGTCCCTGTACCGCGGTTTCTTCCAAGTCCGTTAATAAGATATAGATAAACATATCTCTATTTCCTCTTCGCGCGCGAGAAGTGACTGTACAACAGCTTCTTCCTTCTTCCCATGAAACCGAGCGAGCCTCAGCTCTATCGCGCCGAATGCCGTAGTCGCTTGCCCGAAAGCTGCAAGGGTCAAGACAAAGGATTTGTCGTTACCGGCGTGTAAGATTTCCATGCTCGATGAGGAGGTTGAATTGCGCAAGATCCTTTTCTTGACGGCCATGCTCATCGCCCTGCTCCTGGCGGTGGAGGTGGGGATGACCATGCTCAGCCAGCGAGGTCTGGCGATGGCGCTGCGCGGCCGATACGGGCTTCCCGAGAAACTGGAGGCGAGGATAAGCTCTTTTCCGCTCCTGGTGAGCCTGGTGCGCAACCACCTCTCGGAGCTGCAACTGCGATGGAGCGGTGAACTGGCTATGGACTTTGACGGAAGCAGGGACCGGGTCCCCTACGAGGGAAGCGCGAGGATCTACGACGCCGAGCTCGATATTCCAGCATTGCTGAGAGGGAGGCTGGAGTTCAAGAGCATATCGCGAATCGAGGCAGCGGTTGCCTTCGAGAAGGACGCCGTGGCCATGATGATGGGGGTGGAGGAGAGATGCCTCGCGTTCGAGGACGGGAGGATCTGCGTCACCGAGGGGGGCACAAAACATAAATACAGGGTCAAGGTCCTGGGAGAAAGGGCTATAGGCCTCGAGGAGATTACTGATTCATGCGGGGGTAAAGGTTCATCTTATGAGTCGAAACCATGCATCGAGACCTTTGAATTCAATGATATCCCCATGGAGGGTTTTTTCCGAACCGCCAGCGTAAGCGGCGATCGCCTGTCCATCGAGATCTCTATACCCATGTGGGAGGGTTACCTGTGATACCTGGAGCATCACTGAAGGAAAAACGGTTTAAGAAACCCTCAAGGGAAGCTTCATGCCATGAGGATAAACTTGAGGTAAATAGATAGAATGGAACGGGCGCTTTTTTCGCGAAAAGACTTGACAAAACAATATTTAGTGTTTTATAGTGCTTTTAAATCACAATATATTGTATTAACTGTTTGGGGAGGGGATATGAGATGAAATGCCCCTTTTGTGGTTTCCCGGACAGCAAAGTGATCGACTCGCGAAGCGCGGATGGCGGACAGGTAATAAGAAGGCGCAGGGAATGCAAGGAATGCGGGAAGAGGTTCACGACCTTTGAGCGCTTCGAGCAGTTCCCGGTGGCGGTGATCAAGCGTAACGGCGACAAGGAACCCTATCGCAGAGAAAAGATTTTGATCGGGCTGAAGAAGGCATTCGAAAAGCGCCCCGTCACCAGCCAGCAGATAGAGGACATGGCGACGGAGATCGAAGCGGAGCTGCGCGCGGAGGGGAAGAGCGAGATACCCTCCAGCTCCATAGGGATGGCGGTGCTGAGAAAACTCAAGGAGGTGGACGAGGTGGCCTACCTCAGGTTCGCCTCCGTTTACAAGGAATTCAAGGACTTGAGCGAATTCCAGAGCGAGCTGGGGCAGCTTCTGGAGAAGAAAGAGCGGGAATAGAGAACGGGCACGAGGAGAGGGGGGAATATAAATTGTCTGCTGCGAGCAACATAAGAGTGCTGAAGAGAAGGGAAAGGGCGGAGGACGCCACGGACATAGCCCTCCTGGTGAGCACCTCCTCCAAGGAGGAGATAAACCTCTGGGACAAGAACAAGATCGTCGACTCGCTCATCCTGGAAACCGACGCGAGCCCGGAGCTGGCCAGGCTCATAGCGGACAGGGTGGAGCAGCGGATTGTGGAGGGGCACTTGAACACCGTCACCACCTCCATAATCCGGGAGCTGGTGGACCTGGAGCTGCTGGAGCGCGGCCTGGGAACCATGCACAAGCGCCACTCCCACCTCGGCCTTCCCATGTACGACGTGGAGCAGATCATCACCAGCGCCAACAAAGAGAACAGCAACACCACCCACAACCCGGAGTCCATAAACCTCACCCTTGCCGAGGCCATCCTCAAGGAATTCGCCCTTCGCAAGGTGTTCTCGGAGGATATCGCGAGGGCACACATGGTGGGCGACATACACCTTCACGACCTGGGCTTCATCATCCGGCCGTATTCCTACCTTGGGGACACGGTGGTTCACTGGAGGGTGAAGGGATCGCCCCTGGTGTTCACCACCACCATGGAACAGCTCTACCACCTCCTGGAAGGGGAAACCAGGCCCGAGCCCACGGTCAGGGTCAAGTACCCCTCGCGCCTGGAGATGCTTGACCGCGGCGGCAACTGGACGGAGGTCAAGCGGGTGGTCAAGAAAGACCGCCTGGGCAAGGAGATGATCTTTTTGGCCACTTCCGACGGAAAGCACTGCGTGGTGACCCACGACCACCCGGTGATAACCTCGGGCGACGTCAAGCCCGCCTCCATGGTGCGTCCGGGGGACGAGGTGGAGACCATCGAGGTGGGCGAGGGCCGGGAAAGGGGCCTCGAGGAGCTGGACATCACCCATCTCCTGGAAGCCAACGCAGTGACCTTCAAGTTCCGCTTCACCGCCGAGGACCTCCTGCTGGCCCACCAGAGGATGAACGAGCTCGTGGCGGGCGCCGCCCGCGCACCACGCGCTTCTGCGCCCAGGACGCGGGGCTCGCGACCCGCGGTGAACCGCGCGCGCGTGGTGATGGCGGAGCCGGTGGAGGTCCTGGACGCCTACATCTACGACGTCACCACCGCTTCCGGCACCCTCATCGCGAACGGCATATATTCCCACAACTGCGGAGGCCACAGCCTCGACTATATAAAGAAATACGGTATCTCCCTGCCCAACATAACCAGCACCTCGAGGCCGGCCAAGCATCCCGAGGTGCTCATAGGGCACATGGTGAAGATGGCCTCCACCCTGCAGTCCCACTACGCGGGGGCCATAGGCTGGGAGGCGGTTAACATGTTCTTCGCCCCCTACCTGGTGGGGCTGGGGTACGACCGCATAAAACAGCTTGCCCAGATGCTCATTTATGAATTCAACCAGCTCGCCGGCGCAAGGGGATCCCTGCGCTCGGACGAGAAGATATTCGTATACGACCGTTTGAAGGGCAGCTTGGACCTGGTGGAGATCGGGCCTTTCGTGGAGTCCTTCACCGGCGACGAGGGCGAGGCCAGCGTCCCCGTGGAGGGGGACCGTTACTATGCCGTTAGCTTCGACCACCATACGGGAAAAACCCGCTTCGCGCGCATCTACGCGGCCATAAGGCACGCGAACAACCACCGCATCGTGGAGGTGACCACGGGCCAGGGCCAGAGGGTAAAGGTGACCGACAACCACTCCCTGTTCGCCTTCGACGAGCACGGACGAATCGTCAAGGCGCTCCCCAGGGAGAACCCCGAAACGGTGCTCACGCCGGCGGTCATAGATATCAACGATATCGATTTCTCGCCGGGCCCCATAGACGCGCTGCGACTGCTGGAGGGGCGCGGAGCCGTGGAGGAGAACGGAAAGGTGTTCGTGGTGGACAGGGCCCGCAGCAGGTACGGCATCCCCCGACGTCTCGAGGTGACGCCGGAGCTTGCGCGGCTGCTGGGCTATTATGTCGCGGAGGGAAGCCTGGGTTCCCAGGTTCGCCTGCACCTCTTCGACCGTCGCCTGGAGGAGGATGCCGCGCTTTGCGTTGAGCGTGTTTTCGGGGTGCCCTGCGTGGTCCGCGACGGCTCCTGCCATTTCGGCGGCAAGGCGCACGTCGCCCTCTTCGAGGCTCTCTGCGGCAGGGGAGCAGAAAACAAGCGCATTCCCGCAGCGGTCCTTCTGGGCGACGCGGAGATAGTGCGGGAATTAATCGCCGCCTACCTTTCGGGAGACGGCTATATTTCCGCCGGTCGCATCGGGTGCAGCACGGTGTCGGAAACCCTGAAATCACATCTATGGTTTGCTTTCACCCGGCTGGGAGCCACGCCCAGCTTGAGGACGGACAGCCTGGAGCCGCCGACCATCAATGGGGTCGCGGTGAAGAAATCCGCCAAAAGGCACGTGCTCACCATCGGCAGGCAGCATTTCGACAGGGTCTTCTTCATCCATCCCGGCAAGGAGAGCGAGAGGGTGAGGATGACGAAGTCGGCGGACAGGGTCTACAGCCAGAAAAGGTATTCCTACCGTCACCTGAAGAAGTTGATCAAGGAGACGCTCGGAGACCATATCTCTTTGAAGAAAGCGGGCCGCATCACGCCGGAAAAGATCGCTGAGCTGCGCGACGAGGTGGAAAAGCGCCTGGCATGCGTGGACGTCCGCCTGCTCGAGCAACTATACCGCGAGGACATCGCGGAGATCTGTCGCAGATATGTCGAGGACGCCGGGCTCCCTTATTCCACGGCCAGGGGTTTGTTGCGCGAGCTGGATAGCGGCCGCGTCCCGGTACATAGCTGCCATATCAGGCCGGATACGGCGCTCCGGGGAACGGAATACGAGGGGGTCGAGGTGCAAGAGGCGCTCGATGCCTTGTATTTGCCCCACGCCCTGGAGGAAAAAGGCGAGGGCGAGGGGGCAAGCTATTTCTTCGACGCGCGACAGCTGGGCTCGAACTTCAACATGCTGAGGCATGGGCTGGAGCTGGCCCTCAGACAGCATGAGCGGCTCACGGAATTGAGCCACGCCCTGGAGCGGAGCGCCAACCTGCTCCCGGCGTCCGTCCGCTCCATCGAGGAGCTTGAGGATCAGCCCTACGTCTACGATATCGGGGTGGAGGGAACGGAGAATTTCCTCACCGGCGACGGCGTTTTCGCCCATAACAGCCAGGTGGTGTTCACCGACTTCAACCTCTACTGGAACGTGCCGCGGCATTTCCGCGATACCCCTGCCATAGGGCCTGGCGGCGTGTACACGGGCAAGACCTACAAGGACTACGAGAAGGAGGCCCAGACCTTCCTCAAAGCCCTCTTCGAGGTCTACCTGGAGGGTGACGCCATGGGGAAGACCTTCGTGTTCCCCAAGCCCCTGCTCCACATCAACGAGGACTTCTTCCAAACTGAGGGGCACGAGGAGTTCCTCGACCTCGCGTGCAGGGTCGCGTCCAGGCAGGGCATAACCTACTTCGTATTCGACCGCGGGGACGAGATAACCGTGTCCCAGTGTTGCAGGCTCAAGTTGAGGCTCAAGGATCAGGATCTGCAGGAGACCATGACCCCGGAGAGGATGCGTTTCTCGGCCCTCCAGAACATCACCATCAACATGCCGCGTATCGCCTACAAGGCCAACGGCTCGGACGAGGTGCTGTTCCACGAGCTTGAGAAGGCCATGCAGATGGTGGCCAAGGCGCACCTGCAGAAGAAGCAATTCATCGCCAGCCTCATGGACCTCGGGGTGAGGGGGCCGCTCTCGGTGCTTTGCGACGACAAGGACGGCGAGCCGTACCTGCGCCTCGAGCGCCTCACCTACCTGGCGGGGCTCCTCGGTCTCAACGAGATGGTGCAGTACCACACGGGCATGGAGCTCCACCAGTCGCAGGAAGCCCTGAAGTTCGGGCTCAAGGTGGTGGCGCACATGAACCTCACCTGCAAGCGCCTCTCCGAGCAGTACGGCATCAACATGGTCCTGGAGGAGTCGCCCGCGGAGTCCAGCGGCTACCGGCTCGCCAAGCTGGACATGAAATACTACCCCTCCCAGGCGGTGCAGGTGCTGAAAGGGGATATCGAGCGCGACGAGTTCTACTACACCAACAGCGTCCACCTGAACGTGGAGGCGGACATAGACTACATCGAGAGGGTGCAGAAGCAGAGCCTCTTCCACCCCCTCATCGAGGCGGGAGCCATATGCCACATCTGGCTGGGCGAGCACGAGCCGGATCCCGCGTCCATCAAGAACTTCGTCATCAAGACCTTCCGCAACACGCATTCCTCGCAGATCGCGTTCTCGCCCGAGTTCACGGTGTGCAACGACTGCCGGCGCACCCACCGCGGCCTGCACGAAAACTGCCCGCACTGCGGTTCCGACGACACATACGGCATCACGCGCATCGTGGGTTATTTCTCCAAGATAACCACCTGGAACAAGGGCAAGGTGGGGGAGCTCAAGGACCGGGTACGCACGAGTCTGAAAGGAGGTCAGGAAGGTGCAGCACCTGAAGGTTTTCGTGAAGCGGGACTGCAATAAGTGTCCGGCCGCAAAGGAGGTCGCCGGGCGTTTCCCACACACGGAGATATACGACATCGAGGAAGTGGACGGATTGGCCGAAGCGGCCTTCTACAGCGTGCTGTGCACGCCCAGCATCGTGGTGGTGGATGACAGCGGGCGAGAGGTGCATGCCTGGCGCTGCGAAGTGCCCTCGCCGCGCGACGTTGCGGAACGCCTCAATTGATATGGCCTCCGTCTTCCGTAGCGTAAGGGGATTTCTGCCCTCCAGCATGCTGGACTGGCCGGGGAAGATATGCAGCGTGGTCTTTTTAGGCGGATGCAATTTCCGCTGCCCTTACTGCCACAACCCGGAGCTGGTGGAGGAGAGGGGAAACGGCGAGTGCCTGCCGTGGCAGGAGGTGCTTGCCTTCCTCGAGCAGCGTAGGGGGTGGATAGACGGCGTCGCCGTAACCGGCGGTGAGCCCTGCATCCACGTGGACCTGCCTCTCATGTGCGCGGAACTTCGAGACCTCGGCTTCGCGGTAAAGATAGACACCAACGGGTCGCGCCCCCAGGTGCTAAGGTCTTTGCTCCAGGGAGGGCTGCTGGACGCCGTGGCCATGGACCTGAAGACCTCCCTGTCGCGCTATCCCCAGGTGGCGCGGCGCCCCGTGGATCCCGAGGCCATCCGCGCCTCTGCGGAGGCGATAATCCAGAGCGGCGTGGAACACGAGTTCAGGTGCACGGTGGTGCCCGGGCTGGTGGGGCGGGAGGACCTCGAGGAGTTGGCGTGCATGATAAAGGGCGCGCAATCCCTGGTGCTCCAGCAGTTCCGCTCCCAGCACACCCTCGACCCTGGATATGCCGGCGCACCCGGTTTCCCGGACGAGGCTCTGACCAGTTGGGCGGAGGAGCTCTCCGAGCACGTGCCCACCAGGGTGAGGGGCCTGGTGGGGATGTCGGCCTCTTGAGGAGCGGAGCGTTGCAGGAGAGCCCGCGCCTTCGAGTCGCGGCGGCGGTGACGCGCGAGGGCAGGTTGCTGCTGGTGAGGCATCGCAAGGAGGGGGAAGGCGAATATTACCTTCTCCCGGGCGGAGGTGTAAAGTGGGGTGAGAGCATGGTGGAAGCCCTGCATAGGGAGGTGCGCGAGGAAACCGGCCTGGAGGTGCAGGCCGGCCGCCTTCTCTGCGTGAGCGAGACCTTCTACCCCGACGGGTCCAGGCACATCGTCAACCTGGTGTTCAAGGGAATGGAAAGGGGAGGGGAGATCAGGCCTTCCTCGGACCCCAGGGTTAAAGGTTGCGCCTTCGTCGAGTTAGGGGAACTTCAGCGGGTGAGGCTGTATCCGCCCATGGCGGCGTTCCTGCAGCGGGCCTGCGCCCCCGGCTATCGTGGGGGAGGAGTCTATCTCGGCCGGCTCTGGAGGGATTGACTTTGACGGAAGAAAAAAACGGCGGCGTCCATAGGGACCCCTTCGCCGATCCCAGCGCGGTGCTTAAAGGAAGCGACCCCTCGGATATAGCGGAGCGCGCGGGTGTTCCCTTCCAGGAGGGCTGCTTCAGACTGTCCTTTATGCGCTGGGAGCTCTTCATCTCCCATCCCGACCTCTCTTTTCACGCCCCCAAGTTCCTCGACACCTACGTGGTGAAGCTGCTGGCTTTCCTCTATTTAGCCAAGGCGAAGGCGGGTCCCCTCGCGAGCAGGTGGGTGCCTTACCGGGAGCTGAAAGACGGCCTTTTCTACGCCAAGAGCTTCTCCGAGACGGTGGAGGAAAAGCTCTGCCGCAGGTTCGGGGAGGACCTGGAGGGGATGGGCCGTGCCTGCGAGGCGCTGGGCGCCAGGAAGGTGGACCAGGGAGACCTGGGCATGGTCATAGACACCTTTCCGCGCCTCCCCTTATTGCTCATCGCCTGGAGGGGAGACGAGGAGTTCCCGCCCAACCTACGCATCCTCTTCGACGCCTCGGCCACCGACTATCTGAACGCCTTCGAGCTGCGCATGCTCTGCGGGGAAGTGAGCAGCCGCGTCATATCCATAGCCGACGGCAGGTTGGAGCCCCCATCCCCTCACGATTCCATGGTGGATCCCGGCTGAGCCTCCCCGCGCTCGATCACACACGGGCAGTAAACCCGGTAGTTGCGCCGCGGCGGCGGGAAGCAGGAGGGAAAACGGAGCTTCGGGGAACCGCGGATGGTTCGCGGAGCATAAAGCCCATTCCTTGTGGAATCTTCTTCCTGGAACGGGGACGGTAACCCGAAGATGATGCATGGCAACGGGGCAATAAGGCAAGCAGTCAAGGTAAGGGCCGGACAGCAAGCATCATCCCCACGACCGGTAACCATTGCATAATGGTGCACGACAAGCTAGTTTAATATATAGTAGTTAATAGTTTATTAGGATGAGACCCGAGGGAGAGCGTGGCGACTTTTTAAGGGGAAATCGATGTCGCGGCTTCTGGCGAGCAAACATCGAAAGCGTTTATTGCCGGTTGAGCGCTGATCATGATCACGATGGGAGGTTTCCATGTCGACCTCGAGGACCGCGGCCATGATCCTGGGCCTCCTCGCCGAGGGTGAGAAGCACGGCTACGAGCTCCTGCGCGAGATGGAGGAGAGGGGACTGCTGCGCTGGACGCGCGCCAGCCGGGTTTCCGTCTACAAGAACCTCGTGCGCCTGGAGGAGCAGGGTTGCCTGGTTTCATGGAGGGAGAAGGGCGGAAACATGCCGGAGAGGATCGTCTACGGCATCACCGCGGAGGGAGAGCGCAGGTTGAAGGATATGGTGTATGACCTGTGCTCGTCCCGGGAGCCGCTGCGGCTGGACTACGCGGTGGGGGCGGCCTTCATCGGCCGCCTCGGCGAGGACGAGGCGCGAGAGGCCCTGGAATCGAGAAAGGAGTTCCTCCGCGCCCAGCTCAAGCGCCTCCTGAGGGAGCGCGAGATACTGGAAGGTCTTGGCAGCGGGGCATTGGACGCGGTCAGGGATCGCGAGATCGCCGCCTACCGCGAGGAGCTGCGCTGGCTGGAGCGCCTGATGGCGGCCCGTGTTGCTGCCACGGACGGCGAACAACCATAGGCGGGGCGGGAGAACGGCGCCACTTTACACGCGCCGGAGTTTATCCCGTTCTGTTAATATATTGTTCGGGGAGGCGGCGCGGAGGAGGCGTCTTGAAGAAAGACGAGAACGCCAGGAGGATACTGGAAGAAGCGGAGCGACTCGCCTTCGAGGTGGGGTACCGCCGTTTCAACATGGACGACCTGGCCCAGAGGCTGCGCATCAGCAAGAAGACCATTTACGAGACCTTCTCCTCCAAGGACGAGCTGTTCACCACCGTGCTCAACCGGCGGGCGGGAAAGATACTGCGTCGCGTGCAGGAGATACTGGATCTCGACTCCGACGCCATGACCAAGCTTTACCTCATGAGCAAGCACGTGGTCGACGAGGTTTCCCACATCAAGCCTTCCCTGGTCAAGGAAGTGGAGACCTATTTCCCCGACGTTTTCGACGTTTATGGAGATTTCTACCGCAAGATCGTGGGCGGGCTTACCGCCATCATAGAGGAGGGGGCCAGGAACGGCGAATTCCGCACCGACGTTAACCCGGTGGTCTTCGCGTACATGGTGCAGGGGATAGTGGACCTTTCCAGCAGCCCCTACCTGCTCATCGAGAGCGGCCTTAGCCTGGACGAGGTGTACACCGCTTTCATGAAGATCCTCATGGAGGGGATCGTAAAAAAGGACGGCGAATACGGCGGAATGGCTACGGCACCGGCTGCCAGCCTCGAGGAAACGGGAGATGGGGGACGGGGAGCACGGCCTCGAGAAAACGGCGCGGGAACCGGGCAGGACCGGTCGGGGCAAGGATACCGGGAAGGCGAACCGGATCGAAAAGGAAGTCGCAGCAACGCGGCGGAAGCGACGTGATGGCAGAAAAGCCGGCAAACACCTAAACCTACGGAAGAAAACGGGGCTTACGGCAACGCACAGCGATACCGTCACAAGACCAGGTACGGGAGAGACGGGCGACCCGCGGAAAAGGGTTGCGAAGGGCTCATAAACTGATAAACTAATATCAGTTTTTCCGTTTCCCCTTAATTGGTGCCCGGGATTTTCGGAAACGGTTGCCATGATCGAGGGGCAAGCAACGGGTGGTCCGGGATGACTCGTTCGCGGGGCATGGAACCTCGGAGTCATCAGTATGGTAAGTTATTCCATACAGTCGAGTATGGGCTCCGTCGGAACCCGGCGATGGGAGGGCCGCTCGCCGCGCGTGTATATAGGGGCTGGTGCGATCTGGGAGAAGGTCAGGGCGGGACGGAAGAGCGAAGAAGACGCAGGCAAAGGAGGAGGAAGCAGTTGGAAGAGGTCGCCGAGGAGGTGCGCGGCATCATTGCCGCCGACGCTTACGCGGCGCGCATAGGCGCGGAACTCGTGGAAATACGCCCGGGCTGGGCAAAGGTGGCCATGCGCCTTGATAAGGAACACCTCAATTTCATGGGGATGGTGCATGGCGGGGTGATGTTCTCCCTGGCGGACGTGGCCTTCGGGGCGGCGGCCAACAGCTTCGGCACCAAGGCCATGGCCCTTTCGGTGAACGTGGATTTCCTGGCGGCCCCGAGAGTGGAAGGAGAGATGACGGCGGAGGTTTCGCTGGTGGCCAGGGCAGGGAAGATGGGCTGCTATGACATGGAGGTAAAGGACGCGGAGGGGACGCTGGTGGCAAGGTGCCGCGGATGGGCTTATCACACCGGAAGGCCCTTGCGCGAGGAAGGTGGACAGGAAGGCGAACGTCGGGAATAGCCCTTCCAGGCAAAGGGGCGCATGGGACGGCGCGAATAGGGATTTCAACGCATCAACCGCGCCTCAAGGCGCCAATCGCCGCCGGTACAGGTGACCCGGGAAAAGGGACTTGTGGGGTAGATGGACGTTCCCGTAAGGGCTGTTCCCGGCCATCTGAATCGGGCGGCCCGCGAAACGAGCATTGGTGTTTGCGGGTAGGTTAGGCAGTCGGTTTCCGGCCCTGTTGGGTAGATGGACGTTCCCGTAAGGGCTGTTCCCGGCCATCTGAATCGGGCGGCCCGCGAAACGAGTCTTGGTGCTTACGGGTAGGTTCGACGGTCGGTTTCGGGCCTCGAGGGGAAAGGAGCGCTTATGTCACTTGAGGGAAAGGTCGCGCTGGTGACGGGAGGTTCCGGGGGACTGGGCAGGGTGCACGGCCTGGTGTTGGCAGAACACGGGGCTGACGTGGCCCTGGTTTATAACCGCAACGAGGCCCGGGCCGCCGAGGTGGCGAAGGAGATCGAGGAGAAGGGGCGCAAGGCCTTGGCGGTCAAGATGGACCTCTCGGACGAGGAGTCCATCGCCCAGGGCGTGAAGAGGGTGGAGAACGAGCTGGGAGGAATCGACATCCTGGTCAACAATGCCGCGGCGGGCATCGTGCGCGCCATCACCATCACCGACATGACCAAGGAGGACTGGGACGCGGACGTGGCGGTGAACCTTACCGCCCCTTTCCTGCTCATCAAGGCCGTCTTTCCCGGCATGGCGGAGAGGGGCTGGGGGCGCATCATCAACGTCTCCTCGGTGACGGGGACCATGGGGGGTTTCGGCCAGTGCAGCTACGCCGCCACCAAGGCGGGGCTCATAGGCCTGACCAAGACGGTGGCCCTGGAGGGAGCGCGCAAGAACATCACCTGCAACGCAGTGGTGCTGGGGGTTTTCGACGCGGGCAGCTTCTACGACGTCGCCGAGCCCTTCCGCGAGCGCATCATAAAGCGGGTGGCCATGCGCCGTTCCGGGGATCCCCGCGAGCTCTCCGAGGTCATCGCTTTCCTGGCCTCGGACGAGGCGAGCTTCGTGACCGGAGAGGCCATCGAGGTCAGCGGGGGGATCAGCCTCTTCACCTTCTAGGAAAAGGGCCGGGGCATGTCCGCGGGTTGTTACGCGTCTCGCCGGGCGGGGATCGTTCCGGGCGAGCGGGTGAAGCGCGGATCGGAAAAAGCGCAGCGGGATTAGCGGGGACGGGGACGCCGCTGGGAAGAGCGCCTGAGACGGGATCCGAACCGCCGGCGCGAGGAGCGTTCAGCGCTTGCCGGGCGAGTTGCCTCCGGGCGCGACGCCCTCGACGCGTCGCCAAGGGGCGGCTCGCGGAGAGGGTTGATGGGGAGGCGGAATGTGGTTAGTCGTGGGACGTCGAGACAGAACGGAGGATGCCACATGGGTTTCATACTCAAGCCGGAACACGAGGCCCTGAGGGGAGAGATACGCAGGCTCGCGGAGGAGAAGATAGCGCCGCGGGCGGCGGAAATCGACCGCAGCGGGGAGTACCCCTGGGATATCCAGAGGCTGCTGGCCTCCCAGGGCCTGCTGGGATACGCCATCCCCGAGGAGTACGGCGGATCCGGCGCCGACCTCCTCTCATGCTGTATCGTGGGCGAGGAGCTGGCCCGCGTCTGCGCCAATTCCTCCCTCATCTTCGTGGTGCAGAAGCTGGCGGCGTATCCCATCATCATCGCGGGTTCCGAGGAGACGAAGCGCAAGTACCTCCCCGAGGTGGCCTCTGGCGAGAAGCTGGCCGCCTTCTGCCTCACCGAGAGGGACTCCGGCTCCGACGCCGGAGCGACCAAGACCGTGGCGACCCGCGATGGGGACCGGTACGTGATCAACGGGCAGAAGTGTTTCATCACCAACGGGGGGCTGGCCAAGGTGCACTCGGTGTTCTGCATGACCGATCCCGAAAAGGGGTACCGAGGCATCAGCGCCTTCTGCGTGGGGGATGAGCCCGGGATAACCACGGGGAAGATCGAGGACAAGATGGGCATGCGCGGGGCCCAGGTGGCGGAGCTGATCTTCCAGGACTGCGTGGTGCCGGCGGAAAACCGCCTGGGCGAGGAGGGCACCGGTTTCGTGACCGCCATGAAGACCCTGGACAATTCCCGTCCCCTGGTGGGCGCGCAGGCGCTTGGCATCGCCCAGGGAGCCCTGGAGGCCGCGGTGGCCTGGGCGAGGGAGCGCAAGGCCTTTGGGAAACCCATCGGAACTCTGCAAGGAGTGGGTTTCATGCTCGCGGATATGGCCACGGAGGTGGAGGCGGCGCGCCTGCTGGTGTACGAGGCGGCGGCCATGGCCGACGCGGGAGATCCCAACCTCTCCCTGTATTCCGCCATGTCCAAGATGAAGGCCTCGGACGTGGCCATGAGCGTGACCACGGACGCGGTACAGGTAATGGGGGGCTACGGGTACATGCGCGACCATCCCGTGGAGCGCATGATGCGCGACGCCAAGGTGACGCAGATATACGAGGGCACCAACCAGGTGCAGCGGCTGGTTATCTCGCGCGCCCTGTTGAGATAGGGGCGACCGAGGTCGGGAACGCCCCGTCCCGCCGGGCGGGCGAGCAGTCCAGGAACGGGAGGTACGGGAGATGGAGGACAGGGAGGAGATACGCAAAGGCCTCGAGGAGTGGCGCGAGGCGAAAAAGGACTGGCCGGAGCGCAAAGAGGAATTCAGGACCGACGCCGGCATACCGGTGAAGGACCTGTACACGCCGCTGGACACCGAGGGGATAGACTACCTCAGGGATATCGGCTTTCCGGGGCAGCCCCCCTACACGCGCGGCGTTTATCCCACCATGTACCGAGGGAAGTACTGGACCATACGCATGTTCAGCGGCCACGGAACGCCCGAGGAGACCAACGACCGCTGGCGCATGCTTTACGAGGAGGGGGAGACGGGGTTCTCGGCGGCCGTGGATTCCCTCACCTTCTCGGGGGTGGATCCGGACCAGGAGGTGCACGGAGCCGCACACGAGGTGGGCAAGGAGGGGGTGCCCCTGTATTCCATCCGCGGGGTGGAGGCCCTGGTGGAAAACCTTCCCATCGACCGCATGAGCGTCGCCCTGGTGGTGGAGCCCATGACCTCGGCCGCGGTTACCTCGATGTATTTCAACGTGGCCAGGGAGCGCGGGCTGCGCAAGGAGCAGCTCGCGGGGACCACCCAGAACGACATCCTCACCATGACCATCGGATACATCCCCTGGGGCTCCTTGAAGCCCGCGGACTTGCTCAAGCTGGCCTGTGACCTCATCGAGTACTGCACCGCCATGAAAGAGGCGCCGCGGTGGAACCCCATCAACTTCACCACCTACAATTACCGCGAAGGGGGCATCGACGCGGTGCAGGAGATAGGCATGGGGCTGGCCAACGCCGTGGCCCACATCGAGGAGCTGCTGCGGCGTGGCTGGAAGATCGACGATTTCGTGCACAGGCTGGCCTTCCACCTCTCCGCCCACCGCGATTTCTTCGAGGAGATAGCCAAGTACCGCGCGGCGCGCAAGCTCTGGTACCGCCTGATGAAGGAGCGCTACAAGCCGGAGAACCCGGACGCCTACCGCTTCCGTTTCCACGTGCAGACGGCCGGCTGCTCTCTCACCGCCCAACAGCCCATGGTGAACATCATCCGCACCGCCTACCAGGCCCTGGAGGCGGTGCTCGGGGGGACGCAGTCCCTGCACACCAACTCCTACGACGAGGCCATCTGCCTGCCCTCGGAGGAATCGGTGCGCCTGGCGGTGCGTACCCAGGAGCTCATCCAGGAGGAGACGGGGGTGGCCAACGTGGTGGATCCCCTGGCGGGGTCCTACTACGTGGAGGCCTTGACGCGCGAGCTCGAGGAGCGCATCTGGGACTACTTCATGCGCATCGAGGAGATGGGCGGGGTGGTGGAGGCCCTCAACACCGGGTGGCTCTTCAACGAGATGAGCAAGGCCTTCAACAAGCGCCGTCGCGACCAGGAGAGCGGCGAGGAAAGGGTTATCGGCGTCAACTGCTACGTCATGGAGGGCGAGGAGCCCACGCCGCCCTTCCGCACCAACCCCCGCGCGGCGGAGATCGAGAAGGAACGCCTGCGGGATCTCAGGTCGCAACGGGACAACCGCAGGGTGGCGGCCCTGCTGGACCAGCTACGCGGGGTGTGCGAGCGCAGGGAAAACGTCCTCCCCGTGGTGAGCGAGCTCACCGCGGCCGGCGCCACCCTGGGGGAGATAACCGGCGTTTACCGCGAGGTCTGGGGAATATGGCAACTGCCCTTCGTGGCCTGAGGAGGGGGAGAGATGGAAAAGAAAACCAGGGTGCTGCTGTTCAAGCCCGGCTTGGACGGGCACTGGCGCGGGATAATGACCGTCTCCAAGGCCCTCTCCGAGGCGGGAATGGAGACCATCTTCTTCGGGTTCAAGACCGTGGAGGGGGTGGTGGAGGCGGCCATCCAGGAAGACGTGGACGTCATCGGCTTCTCGGTGCACTCGGGGGCGCACCTGGAGTGGGCGAGGGAGCTGGTGCGCGAGCTGGAGGAGAAAGGGGCGCGCGGCGATTTCCTCCTCCTCATCGGCGGGGTCTTCCCGGAGCAGGACCACGCGGAGCTCAAGGAGATAGGCATGGACGGGGTCTTTGGCCCCGGGACGGTGACCGCGGACATCGTGAGGTTCATCGAGGAGAACCTGGGGCGCAAGGTGTCCGGGTAGCGCCGCGGAGAATCTCTCGCGGGCGCGGAGGGGCGAGGCGAGGAGCGGGTTTTACCCATGCTTTGAGGATTTTCCGGGCGTATTGGTGCACGGCGCCGGGGCGTGGCGAGGCGGGGATCGGGTTTATGCCCGGGGCCTTGAGGGTTCGATCAGCAAGGAGGTCGGATGATGTCGGGCAAGAGAAAGATCGGAAGGGGAGTGGCCATCGTCGGCGCGGGCATGTCCAACTTCGGCATGTTCCCCGACAAGGACTCGAAGGACCTTTTCGCCGAGGCCTTCAGCGAGATGCTGGCCAGCGTGGACAAGGGGTTCGACCCCGCGGATATCCAGGCGGCGTGGATCGGCAATTTCAGCAACGACTTCTTCGTGCACCAGGCGCACTGGGGGCCGATCATCGCCGACCTGACGGGCATCGTCCCCAGGGCGGTTACCCGCACGGAGGGAGCCTGCGCCTCCAGCACCCTGGCCATGCGCGACGGCCTCATGGCCATCGCGTCCGGCATGTACGACATCGTGCTTGCCGGCGGGGTGGAGGAGATGTCCAAGTGCACCACCGAGGAGGTCACCGAAGGGCTGGCCCTGGCGACCTCACCGTATGAGGGCGAGGCCGGATACACTTTCCCGGGGGTCTTCGGGGCGCTGGCCACCGCCTATTTCCACAAGTACGGGGCGGGGCGCGAGCACCTCATGAACATCACCATCAAGAGCCACGAGAACGCCCCCTTGAACCCCAAGGGGCAGTTCAAGCAGACCATCAGGGACCTCATGGAGGCGCGCAAGGCCAAGGCGGCCAAGAAGGGGGAGCAGGTGCCCGACTGGGCGGACGAGAAAGAGGCGCTGTTTGACCCCCGCTTCAACCCTCCCGTCGCCTGGCCCATGCACCTCTACGACTGCTGCCCCATCAGTGACGGCGCCAGCTGTATCCTCATGGTGGCGGAAGAGCTGGCCAAGAGCTTCACCGACAACCCCATCTACATCGTGGGTTTCGGGCAGGGAAGCGGAAGGGGCCTGCACGCCTGCCCCAGCCTCACCTCCTTCGAGGCCAACAAGCAGGCGGCGGCGGAGGCCTACGGCATGTCCGGCTTGACTCCCAAAGACGTGCAGTTCGCCGAGGTGCACGACTGCTTCAGTATCGCGGAGCTTATACACATCGAGGACCTCGGCTTCTTCGGCGAGGGAGAGGGGTATAAGGCCGTCGCCGAGGGAGAGACACGCCGCGAGGGCCGCATGCCCATCAACACCTCGGGCGGGCTGAAGTGCAAGGGGCATCCCGTTGGCGCCACGGGGACGGCTCAGATGTACGAGGTATGGAAACAGTTAAGGGGAGAGGCGGGAGAGCGCCAGATACCGGGCAGGGACCTCTATATAGGCGCCACCCAGAACCTGGGGGGCACCGGCGGAACCTGCACCTTCACCATTTTCGAGAGGAGGTAGGGAAATGGAGGAGAGGCCTTTCAGCGATATCTCGTACCGCAAGTACCTTGACGAGGATAAGTTCATGGGCTCGCGCTGCCGGAAGTGCGGACAGATCTACGTGCCCCCGCGACGTTTCTGCCTGGAATGCCGCTCCGAGGACATGGAATGGCACGAGTTGAAGGGGGAGGGGGAGCTGGCCGCCTATACCTGCATTTCCATCGGGCCATCTTTCATGATCGAGGAGGGGTACGACCGCAAGAATCCCTACTGCACGGGGGTGGTGACCCTGGCGGAAGGGCCGCGCATGGTGGCCCGCATCGAGGGGGTGGACGCTCGCGACCCCGAGTCCATCAAGATCGGGACGCCCATGAAGGTGGAGTTCCTGCACCGCGGGGAGGGGGACAAGGCGCGCACCTTCCTGGCCTTCCGCCCCCTGTAAGGTCGGATCTCGGATATCGGGACACGACCGGCATTATTGATAAACGGGATACCGGCAGGACGCAGTCTAGGTGAACGCGGACGGGGGTTGTGTGTTAACGATTCGATTGCTTTACTCCGCTTGCGGGGAAGGTGGCCGCCCTCGTAATCAACAAGAAGATATACGATCCCGATTTCAGAAGCGATCGGGGTTGTGCTTAACCATTTCTTTCCTCCGCTTCGCGAGGTAGCTGGGAGCCCTCATGATAAAGAATACGCGACCCCGACGCCGGGAGAGATCGTTTTGCCTGAGGGCGTGGTGAGGCGGCGGGTTCAAATGATTGGGCTCTCGTGATCGGTTTCAGGCCACAAAGGGGATGCCGGATTCCCGGGCGCCCTTTCATGGAAAAGAAAGCATGGAATTAATATAGTTAATAATTAACTAGTATATCATAGACTATATTTACCTCTGGGATCTATCCTCACGCTCGCCATGCACCTTGAACCGCCAGCGCTGTACCATTATCGTTCGTTACCCCTGGGGCCGTATCTCCACGCGCAGGGTTCCGTCCGCTTCGCGCTGGAAATCGATGGAGGAAGCGCCGCCGCTGAAGAGGTCGTAGATGCCCTGCAGCATTCCCGCCACCAGCAGGGGAGGCACGGCGTTCTCCACCACGGCGGTGACGCCATCGCGCGACAGCTTGAAGTCCACGATGTTTCCCATGCCCCGGAGGGCGACCTCGCGGCGCAGGTAGTCGGTGCTCTGTTCCACCTCGCTGCGGTGGAGGGTCTCCACAACGTACTGGCGTTGCGCCTCCACGATGTTGCGCGGGATCTCCTCTCCGAGCTCCGCCTCGAGTTCCCTGAACACGGAGTCCACGCCCTCGGCCCCCAGCACCGCCATGTGCCTTCCCGTGGAGGGATCGGTGATGGTCCCGGCTTCCAGGTCCCATCTGAATCGGGATATCTCCTCCGGGACCCCGCAGGAGGGACAGACGCGATAGGAGATGTTGCCGGGTTTGCGGGGGATGACCACGCGCTCGAGTCGCGACGCGATCTCCTCCTCGATCTCAGGCCCCCGCGTGACGGTGATCAGGTAGCCCTCGTCCTTTTTCTCGAAGTCCAGCTCCGCGGGCAGACCCTCCACGCGGTTGAAAACCGCGGCCAGGTCTCCGCTGAAGAGGGTGAGAGAATAGATGTTGCGGCCGTAGACCTTTATGTATTCTCCTGCCTTGAAGTCCACAAGTTCGTAATGGCCGTATCCGAGGATGCCGCCGCGGGAGGAGATGGTCTCGTAAACCTTGCGCCGCAGGAAGGCCTTGATGATGGCCAGCTTGAGCCCCGAAAACATGCCTTCCAGGTAATGGTAGGTGGACTTGCGCTTTCCCTCAATGGCGATGCGGTTGATGGGGACACCCAGGAGCGACTCGAGGTTGGAGAGGAGTTTTTTCATGCCCTCGGCCTCGTAGAAGATCACACGGTGATCGGGGTTCCTGGTCTGGGTGATGGTGCCGTCGCTATTCCAGGTGTTCTCGCGCGCGAATTCTCTAGGAACGCTGCATTCGGGGCATCTCTTGGCGCCGGTCATGGTCTCCCTCCCAGGTTAACATACACAACTTTGACGAATGTTCACATCTTTAATATTACGCCCATTCTTCATCGATATTCGTCATTTGTTTCCATAATCCTTATCATGTTTTACTTGGTAGGGTCATATCTTGACTTTTTCATTCCGCCGCGGCGCAAGGCAAACACCCAAAGTCTTCACGGAACAAAAAAGTCAAGATACGACCCTGGCCAAGATACGACCACATGCGCCGATAATGTATCTTATGTAAAGTTAGCTTTTTCCTCTGTTTCTCCCCGCTCCTTCTTGTCGAACCGACCGTCCCGGAAAGCACGCAGCACATCAATATGGGGCTTGCATCTATCGACCTGTCTCTCCCTACAGCTCGAAGGACTGGGCCAGCTCCCTCAGCTCGCGCCGCAGGATCTTTCCCGCCCCGCTTGCCGGGAGCGCTTCCACTATCCTCACCAGGCGGATCTTCTTGTAGGCCGCCAGTTTCCCATTTGCGTACTCCAGCAACTCCTCCTCGGTGGCCTGGGCGCCCGGCCTGAGCTCCACGAAGGCGATGGGTATGTCCCCGGAGCGCTCGTCGTACTTCCCCACCACCGCCGATTGCGCTACCGCGGGATGCGAGTTGAGGACCTCTTCGAGGTCGCGCGGATAGACGTTATAGCCCTTGTAGATGAGCATGTCCTTTTTGCGGTCCACGATGTAGAGGTACCCGTCCTCGTCGAACTTGCCGATATCGCCGGTGTAAAGCCACCCGTCCCGCAGCACTTCCGCCGTCTCCTCGGGCTTCCTCCAGTACCCCTTCATAACCTGGGGGCCCTTTATGCATATCTCGCCTACCTCCCCTACCGGCATCTCGTCCTCGCCCTTTTCGGGGTCGACGATCTTTATCTCCGTGTCCTGCATGGGCAGGCCAACGGACCCGAGGCGGAACCCCTCGCGTGAGGGAGGATTGGCGCAGCAACCCATGGTGCATTCCGAGAGCCCGTAAGCCTCACAGATCACCCCGGGTATCTTCTCCATGAGGGTCTCGAGCAGGCGATGCGGTATGGGCGCCGCCCCGGAGGCCACCAGGCGGATGTCCGACATGTCGATCTCCTCGAAAAGGGGATTCTCCACCAGGGGGACGAAGAGCTGAGGGGCTCCCCCGAACACGGTGGCGCGGAACTTGTTGATGGCCTGCAGGTACTCGGTGGGCTCGAAACGCGGGAAGACCACCAGGGTGTTGCCGCCCAGTAGCTGCATGGACAGGTAGCCTATAACGCCCATGGCGTGGAACCACGGCACCACGATGAGGGAGATCTCGGCCGCCCGGCGCGCGGGGTGGTCCTCATCCCGGTCGCCCTCCTCCCGCTTGACCAGGAACTTCCCGTCCTCGTAGAGCACGTCTCCCCCGCCGAACCAGTAGGCGAACTGGCAGCAGTTGACAACCGCGTTGTAATGGGTGATCATCACCCCTTTAGGGGTGCCCGTGGTGCCCCCGGTATAGGCGATGTGGGCCAGGTCCTCCTTGACGTCGAACTCCACCTGGGGCGGTTCGGCGGGATAATCCGACACCAGCGATACGAAATCGATGGTCCCTTCCGGAACCGGCTGTTTCTGCAGCATCTTAACGGGAGCGGATAGCGGCGGGTAGCAATCGGCCAGGCTCACGACGATGGTTCGTTTCACGGGCGATCTCGGTATAACCTGCTGGGGAACGGCGAAGAGCATATCCAGGCCGATAAAGGTCTCTACCTCGGCGTCGTTGAGCTGGAAATCTATCTCGCGCTCCGCGAGCAGCGGGCTCATGGGGACGAAGATCGCCCCCGCCTTGAGCAGTCCGTAATAGGCGATGGCGAACTGGGGGCAGTTGGGAAGGTGGACGGCCACGCGGTCTCCCTTCTTCACCCCCATGGAGGCCAGGGCATTGGCGAAACGGTCCGAAAGGGCGTCGAGCTCCTGGAAGGTGATCTCCATGCCCCCGAAGATGATGGCGTTGCGCCATGGCCATTGCAGGGCCGCGGAGCGAAGGATCTGTTGCACGGGAACCTCCGGGTAGGTGAGGTTCCTGAGCACGCCCTTGGGCCAACAGCGGTAGTTCTTTTCCATCTGATCCCTCCCTTTTTTATGTGTCGCCGTCGGTAACGCGCCAACCGCCGTCGGGAGGATTCCCGATAAAGCCGGAGCGCCGAGCCCGGAGTCCGGGAACGCCTGAAAACCGCGTTTGGCTTGCCAAAGCCCTGGCTGGTGGTGCCGTGAGAATCGCGTCGCAGCCGCTAGTTCATACCCCCGAAAGCCTCCACGCCGACGGTGTGGCCTATGGATAATATAAACCATGAGGTATCAGCGCCGCCACATTCCAGGCGCAAATCGGCTTCCCGAAACGTTCGGGTGAAAACCGGCGGGGGCGTCCATTCCTCCTCCCCTACTCAGATTCCAGGTTTCCCCTTGGCATGTAGTGCTCAAGCAATACTACCAAAAAGCCTTTTTCAACGCCGAAAAGGCCTGTTTTCTAATACCAAAGACCGATGGAAAACGACTCTTTCATGGCCGAATATATGAACAGGACTGATAAAAAAGTCCAACGCCCCACCCGGATAGCAGCTGGCTCCCAAGGTCGGCTGCTTCCACCTTTTATGGGGCTTTTTCTCGCCAGATATAACCACAGCATTCGCTGTGGGGCTCGTAGAGTGGGTTCCGGCCGCAAGATAGCCGGCGTACATGTGCGTGGAAAAACGTGCTCCTGGGGGGCGCCTCAGGAGCCGGTCCCAGGGATGTCGGAGACCGGAGATGCGGGATGTCCACCGTAACGGCGCAGGGTCGCGGCGGCCCCTATGGTCCCTCCCCTGTCCAGGCGCAGAGGAAAGACGTCGGCGTACACGTCCACGACAGGGCCCGACGCGGAAATGCGTATTCTCCCGGCCCGGCCGGAGGAGACGCAGCCGCTCAGCTCTCGCGCGAGCTCTCCCACCCCTCCTCCCATGTCCACCTGGAGCTCGGAGGCCGTCCTGCCCAGGAGGTCCTTCGCCCTGATGCTGAGCATCTCCTCCGCCTCCCGGTTGACCACCAGCACGGACCCCTTTTCGTCCGTCAGCACTATCCCCATGGGAGCTTCGTTCACGAATCCCTCCAGGTATGCCTGGGTTCTCTTGGTGGCGTTTAGGGCGCGGCGCGTGAGGTCGTAAAGTCTGGCGTTGGTGAGCGAGTTTCCCAGCACGTCCGAGACGGCGTGAAGAAGGGTCTTTTCCTCCTCGCCATAGGATCCCGCGGCGGTTCCCGCCACCAGGACCCCCACGAATTTGCTCCCGGCCCAGATGGGGACGGCATAACGGCTGAGGCCGCGTCCGCCCTCGCCCCCTCCCCGATCCTCGATGGGCGAGCCCGTTTCCGCGACCTTGCCCACGATCCCCTCCCCCACCGCGAAGGAGGGCATTTCCTCCGGGGGCGTCTTTGTGCCGTGGCTCGCCCGGGGAGCGAGCTGAGATGTCGCGTCGTCGAGGAGGTATATGGTGCCCATGGACGAGATCACCGGCATGACCGAGGCGAGGGCTACCTCCAGCAGCTCCTGCGCGTCCAGGGAGGAATTGGCCTTGGCCTGTATCTCGTTCAGCACTCTGAGCTGCGCGTTGCCGCGCTCCAGCTGGACCACCATCGCCTCCAGGCTGCGATGGTATTCCATGCCACGGGCGAAGATATAGGCAGCGAATAGCGCCAGGCAGAGAACCAGGGCTATATCAAAGATGATCTTGAAGGTGGCGCTCCCGAAGTAATCCTTCAGGCTCTCCAGGTTCTGCATGAGCACCAGGAAGATGATGGCCACCACCATGAGGATCAGAAGGATCAGGGACAAAACGCTAACCGGCTTCTTCGCCGCGGGACCTTCTTCGCCTCTCATGACGCGGCTTTCACCTCTTTCGTATATGATCTACGGGTGCGCCTTGGCCGCCTCCGTCGCCGTCCCTGGAGATGGCCCCCGCGGCAAGGCGATCGCTAAAGGAAGCGTAGCAGTCGGTGATCACCCCATCGCTCCCCGCCAGGACCATCTCCTCCAGGGATTCCAGGCTGTTCACCGTCCAGGGAATCACGCGCAAGCCGGCGGCATGGGCCGCCCTTACCAGGCCGTCGCTGACCACCAGGCTGGAGGGCAACAACACGGAGGCTCCGCAGTCGATCGCGTCGCGCAGCATGCGCTCGTGGGCGATCTCGAACTGGCTGAGCAGGCCAAGCTCCGCCCCTACTCCGGTTCCCCCGAAGGAGCGCAGGAAATCGGCGTCGAAGGAGCTTACGAGAAGGTAGGAAAAGGTCGGAGCCTCCTGGAGCACCGACGCCAGCACGGCTGGGTCGCAACGCTTGACCTCCAGGTTGAGGGAGCACCTGCCGCCGGCGACCTCCAGGTATTCGCGCAGGGTCGGCACATGGGGGGCGCGGTCCTTTATCTCCTGCATGGACATGTGCGCGAGCAGGCTCAGTCCCAGGAACGGGCCGTGATGTATGAAAGGGACGCCGTCCCCGGACATGCGGACGTCGGTTTCCAGCATCTCCACGCCGCTGTTCAGGGCGGCCTCCAGCGCCTCCAGGGTGTTCTCGGGGCCGAAGCCCTTCCCTCCCCGGTGGCTCACCAGGAGGAACTCCCTGCGCTCCACGCGACTGTCGTCCCTCACCTCTATGATCATTCGCATGCGCCTCCGTTGTATTGTTCGGCATCGAGGACGTAAGCGTTGAGCGGCAACGCGATATAAAAACTTTGCATTAAAAGCAAGGATTTGTAATGTGATTTCATATTGGGGTAGTCGTCTGGATAACGAAGCCAAGTAGTGGTGCACATCACCATGCCGAAGCGTTTTTGGTCGCGGACATCCGCTGACAGGAATGATGGTCGCTGCCGGCGATTGAAGAGTCAAGCCTCTGGGCATCAATTCGCGGGCCAGCGGGCGCGATGAACGGATGAATCCATCCAGATGAGGTATGTTTATCGGCTTTGAGGTATCAGCTCGCGGGCCAGAAGGCCTTTTCGCTGTTCAGGGCTCTCAAGATACCGGCGCGCCAGAAGGTAAAGCGCCAGCAGGAGAAGGGGCGTGATTACGCAGGTGATGTAACCTCGGGGACTGCGAAGGTATTCGATGAAGGTGCCGCCATGCGGGATCACCAGTTTCACCGTACCGCTCACGCGGCTCAGCGGGATTTCGAAGGGGTCCGCAGTGGGATTGGCGTCTCCCTTGGTTACGGCGTATGTCGAACCGCGCTTTTCCTCGAGGGCGATCACGCGGTGCACCACGCTCTGTTCCGGGTTCTCGGGATCGGGAAAGACCACCACTTCGCCCACGCGAAGGTTTTCTTTACCCCCGCCAATCACCAGCACTGCGTCCCCATCCTTGATGTGGGGGTACATGCTGTTGCCCATCACGGGGCTCAAAGGAGAGATGGTGGACTGGGCGATGATGACAAAATTGCTGGCAATGGCGAACACCATCATGGCCATAACGGCACAACCCAATAACCACGATAGCGCCTTTCCGATTCCTGGCTTCCTCATTTCACCAACCGCCTTCTCTTGATTGGAAGACAATCCTTTACGTAACACCGGGGAGATGATCCCCACGCCTTTCCCATCCCGACAACCTTTCCCCAGACTTGCGGAAAAAGCCTTCACGAGTCACCGGGGAGATGATCCCCACGCCTTTCCCATCCCGACAACCTTTCCCCCGACTTGCGGAAAAAGCCTTCACGAAACACCGGGGAGACGATTACGGCGCTCTTCCCCTTGCGCCTTGCGGCAATCCCTTTCCTCCGACCGCCGCCGCTCACGGTTATGGCCTCGCCGCGGCCTTCCCGCCTGGGCGCAAACCCAGCTAAATCGGGTTCTAAGCCTGCCAAGCTCGAGATATGAATCGTTTCCGGGAAATGCCTCTTTCATAGCCCGCGAGGGCTAATGGGGGCCACCCGTGGTATGAGCTTGCAGTATGTTCAAACCCCTCGAAGGGCGCGCGCAGGAAGTGATGTGAATTGCCAAGCAACCTTTGCGGAAATCAGCGAAAGAAGCGCGAGGCGATCGCCGAGGAAATCCGGACGAGTTGTTCAATGTATCGCTTCGGACCCTTACGCCAAGTCTGGCGCCGGAGAAAGAGATCCTCGGACTTGTGTTCTAGCGACCGGAGGTTCGGCCTTGCTCATGAGGCGAGGAAAAACCCGTTTTTCCGGGAGAGCCTCTTGGGTCGCTTCCACGTGGCGCCGCTGAGGACGTTCACCTATCCGGCATCTCGCATCGCTTCGCCCAAAGGGCGCTCCCCACCCCAGAATTCCATCGTGGCCGTGAATAAACAGGGCTATGTTTGCCGTCAAGCACTGGTCAAGCATTGCTTGGAACATGCGCGTATAATCGCGAATCGTTCGCTCGTCATTGCGTAAATCGGAAGCCAGCAATCATGCATGGCTTCTTGTGCGGGGCTTGACGTTGTTTTTTCGTACAGACTACAGTTCGTCTTCGCGTCTTGAAGTCATGCTCAAGAAATGCCCTCTGCCGACATATTTTAGTGAAGGCTTGGCTTTGATGGGCTATTCCCCCGCCTTCTCGCCCACGCTGGTGTTGAGGTCCCTGATCAACGCATCCACGTCGATGCCGTGGGCAAGGGCGCCCTGCTCGATGTTCTCGAAACGCGCCACCGAACATCCGATACAGTGCAGGCCATGCTCCAGAAACACCCTGATGGTCTCGGGGTTCTTCTCCACCACTTCCTGTATGGTCATGTCCTTGGTAATCGCCATCTTTTCACCTCCTCGACGATGGTTTCCTGGTGCATAGTTTAATCCCTATCGGCCTGGGTGACCATAATCTATTTCATATGGCTTCGGGCTTGTATTCAGGGCGGGTCGCCCCCTTTCCCCCGCCAGGACATCTACGGTCGAGGAGGTCGTCCCAGCTGAGAGGAGGATCCTCGCCCGCCTCCTTGCACTCGATGGGCGGGTTAAGGTTACCTTTCCTCCTCCAGCTGCAAGTGAAGGTCGAGGAGGTCGTCCCAGCTGAGAGGAGGATCCTCGCCCGCCTCCTTGCACTCGATGGGCGGGTTAAGGATTACGGGGTATGAGCCGTTCATACACATGAAGTCCACGAAACGCCCGTCTGCGGGATAGGCCTGGGCCAGCCCGCAGGTGCCGCAGATAAAAGTGTAAAAAGTTCCCTCTCCGTCCCCGTGTTCCACCAGGAGGATGTCCTCCAGGGTCAGGGAAACCTCTCCACACCTGCGGCAACGAGACTTCACCCTAACCATCGCCCACCTCCTTAATTATAATATACATAGTATTTACTGTTTAAATATAAAATGTTATCATTACCTCGTCAAGAGCGTTGTGGAGAAAAACATGGCCAACTATCGAGAGCATATCGCCGAGGTGTCCGCAGCCCTGGCTGACCCAACGCGGCGCGAGATAATGGATTTCGTTGCCGGCTCCGACGAGCCGCTCTCGGTCAGGGAGGTTGCCAGGCATTTTGGCCTGCACGACAACGCCGCCCGTGCCCACCTTGACAGGCTGGCCAGAGGAGGTCTGCTGAGCGTGGTGCGCAGCAGGGGAAAACGTGGCGGAAGGCCAGCCCATCTCTACCGGGCCAGCGACGCCGAATGGGAGCTCAGCATGCCGCCGCGCCAGTACCGGCTCTTGGCGGAGATAATGGTAAAGGTGGTCTCCGGCGAGGGAAGCGACGTCAAGCGCCGCGCGGAAGAGGAGGCGTTCTCGCGGGGACGCGAGGAGGCTCTGCGCACAGGATCCCCCTTGGCTCGCCTGGCTCCGGGGTGCGGCCAGACGGCGCTGCTTGAAGCCTGGGAAGAGGAGATGCGGCGCAGGGGGGCGCGCGTCCGGTTTGCTGATAAGGGGTCCGGCGTCCTGGAGGTGACTTTCACGAGTTGTCCCTTCGGGGGCATTTCCGGCGACGAGGGGGGGCTTGTGTGCGAGGTGCACCGGCGCCTGGAGGAGGGTTTCCTGAGCACCGCGGGAAAACACGGCCTCAAAAGAGGCGAGTCTCGGTGCGCCTTCCTGCTCGATCCGGGCGTGTCTAGCTAGGCTTGTATCCCTCTAGCCCCACAACCGGGAAGGTCTTCGGTGAAGCGGTTTCGTCGGCAGTCCAGATGATCTACCCAGCCCGTCCCCCTCCATCCCCCTTTCGGCTTGGCGCCTCGTTTCGGAGGATCGCTGCGCCTCTACGCCTGCATCTACCCTCATGCCGCAATTTACGAGTTCCGGGCTTTGCACTGGGGAATGGTTTTTCGTGGCGCCCGCTTCAAGGCCCGTCCCCCTCTATTCCCTCACGACCAAGCGCATTATGTCGAAAATTCACCGGCCTATGTCCCTGCTTTTCGCCCTCCCCCGACGACCCTTTTCGGCCCCGGATTCTGTGTTTGGGTTGATTGCCTCAGGGCGCGCGCTTCATCCATCGCCCCTATCCGCCACTTTCCATCATCCCGTGCAGCAGCGCAATTAATCCGCGCCCTCGGACGAACCCTCGTCAAGGCCGATATGGTACTTGAAGAGGAGGTGCTGGAAATCCTTGCGGTAGAATATCTTGCATCGTATTTCGGGATACAACTCCTGCAGCCTGCGAATCTTGCGGTTCTTTTTTGTTACCAGTTTCTGGTTCATGGTGGTGATCTCGATGAAGAGGTCGAATTCTGGCAGGTAGAAGTCGGGGGTGAACTTGGAGATGGGATTGCCTCTCTTGTCCCACTCGATATCGAAGCTCACCGGCTCGTAGAGCCACTTGATGTCGTAGAAGTCCAGGAGGCGCGCGAATTCCTGCTCGCTGCGATGGGCGAAACGCACTTCATCCCAGCGCCTGTATTCATGACCCTCGGGGGAAAAAGCCTTGCTCTGACCTCGGGGTTCCATCTCCCCTCCCCGCCTCGGCCGCCGCCGGCTTGAGCGCTCCCGCACGCCCTCAAGCATGCTTCGGGCGCACCTCACGCTCTAAAAAACCTACGTCCCCGCGCCCCGTTTCGGTGTCTTGACGCCTTCTGCGGTCGGCTCAGGTGTAGCGCCCGCCCTGTATCCAGGTCCTGGAGGTCGCCATTTCCTCGAGCTTGGCCAGCTGCTCCACGGTGCCGATGGCGACGATGAAATCACCCGGGTCGAGCCTGATGTCCTTGGATGGTTTGGTGTTAAAGCCGACCCCCCGCTTCTTCACCGCCAGTATCAACGCCCCTGAGGCGGAATATATCTTGGCCTCCTCGATGGTCTTGCCGTCAAGCTGGGAATTGGGCTGGACCTCCACGTCGTCGATACGCCACTCAAGGTTTTCCACGTTGAACTCTATGTACTGCCCGCGCGTCACCAGGTCGAGGTAGTCCCAGACCGTGGGCTTAAGCAGCATGGCCGCCATGCGCCTGCCGCCGATGGAATGAGGGGATATGACGCGGTCCGCTCCCGCCCGGCGCAACTTGGCCTCGGACTCCTCCGCGTCACAACGGCTGACGATGAAAAGGTGAGGGCAAAGCTCACGGGCGGTGAGGGTGATGTAGAGGTTTTCCGCGTCACTCGATAGCGCGCTAACCAGGCCCTTGGCGTTCTCTATCCCTGCTTGCTTCAGGGTCTCGTCCGAGGTGGCGTCGGCCTTGATGACCAGGAATCCGCGCTCCGCGGCCTTTTCCGCGGCCAGGGGATCTTTATCGATGATCACGAAATCGGCCTGCGCGTCCCTGAGGTCCTCGGCGATATGCTGGCCCACCCTGCCGTAACCGCAGAGTATGTAATGCCCGACCTTCTCCTCGAGCTCCTTGCGCATCCTCCTCCTCTCCATGATGCCGCTCACGCTGTTCTCTATCATGAATTCTACCGCACTGACCAGGGTGTAGCCCACGGTTCCCACGCCGATGACGATGAGGAAGAGGGTGAAAATCTCGCCTCCCTTGCCCAGGGGAAAAGTCTCGCCGTACCCTATGGTGGTCACGGTGATGATCACCATGTAGAGGGAGTCGAGGAAGTTCTGGTGCTCGATGATCATGTACCCGGCGGTGCCCAAGACGATCACCGCCAGCAAGAGCAGGAATGCCCTCTCGAGAGCCCTCAGCCTTTCCCTCAAACCTCTTACTCCACGCCATCCAGGATTGCCTTGTTCTCATGCACATAGTAGCGCATTCCGGTTCCGGTATCCATTTTCCCCCTGCCCTCGATGGCAACCTTGGCGCGCGGTGTCTGGCAATCTGGATATGGAAAACCACTGCGTCTCCGAGGGCGAAACAAAGCAAGGGGAGCAGGATGATCTCTATGCCCGATATCCCCCGCGCCCTGGCACGTTTTAGTGTCGCGAGAGACGTTTAGCAATATCAGCCAGGGGTCTCCCTGCATCGATCAAAGCCAACCAAAGCATGGGGAGCATGACGGGGTCTTAACCAGATCTCTATGCAAAATACTCCACCCCCTGGATTTCATTTGCGCCGCTGGAGGTGTAGGCGCACCCCGTTCCGGCGTCACGGCAAAAGGTTGATCTGGAAGAAGCTGTAAAACAACCTATCTCTAATGCGATTAGGGCGGCGGGAAGGCGGCCCCTACATGAAATCCTCGGGCTTGGCGTCCTTGAGGAAATCGCGGAAGCGCTCTATCTCGTCCTCCTCGTCGCTCTGGATGAAGACGCTCGCCTCATTGAGCACGTGCTCGTCCGAGTATATGGTGACCCCGGTGCGGACGGCCAGCGCTATGGCGTCGCTGGGACGCGCGTCGATCACGAAGGGCTTGCCCTCGTATTCCAGCGTGATGTCGGCGTAGAAGGTTCCTTCCCTGAGGTCCGAGATGACCACTTGCTGCATGGTTATCCCCAACTGGTCCATGATGTTTTTCATGAGGTCGTGGGTCATGGGCCGCGCCGTCTCGATGCCCTGGAGGGCGAAGGCGATGGCCGTGGCCTCGAAGGCCCCGATCCAGATGGGAAGGAAACGGTCGCCCGTCCTCTCCTTGAGCAGCACGATCGGCTGGTTGGCCGGAAGTTCAACCCTGACGCCTATTAATTGCAACTCCACCATCGCCATCACATCCTTAGTTTCAAGGTTAAACTATAGCACCCACTTTCGCCTGTCAATGCGGACAACTCCTATTTTACCCGAGAGACAAAACGGTTCACGAGATGGCCTCGACCGCCCGCTCATCCTCAAGCACATGGATGCTGGGAAGGTTTCGCCAGAACTGCCGGTAGTCGAGGCCGTAGCCCACCAGGTACTCGTCCCCTACCTCGAACCCGCGGTGGTGCAGCTCCAGGGGGGCGATGCGCCTGGCGGCGCGATCCAGCAGGGTGCATAGCCGTATATCCGCCGGCTCGCGATCCCTTAAGTTACGCAAGATGAAGCTGAGGGTAAGGCCGGTATCGATGATGTCCTCCACCAGCAGAACGTGCCGCCGGTAGATGCTCTCCGAAAGGTCCTTGACGATACGCACCCCGCGTGTGCGGTCATCCGCGTCGTGGTAACTCGATATGGCCATGAAGTCCAGCCTGAGATCCACGCGAAGGTGACGGATGAGATCGGCGAGGAAGATGAAGCCCCCCTTGAGCACGCTCACCACCGTTATCTCATCGATGCGCTCGCCATGGTAATACTCGTTGATGTCCTCGCCGAGCTCGCCGACACGCCGGGCGATCTCCGCCTCGTCCAACAGCACGGGCCCCGGAACCTCCGGCGGCCTTCGCGGTGACATTTCAACACACCTCCGTCATCATGCGGAACCCAGGCGCTACCAGCCCGGAACCAGCCATTTCAACCAGGCGAGCAGGCGCGAGAAGGCGGCGGCAATGAAAGCGAGGACGCGGACCGGAAAGGACGGACGATTGCGGTAAGCGTCGCTCACCAGGGATATCCTCTGTTCTCCTGCACCCTCTTCGCCCAGCGAAAGGTAGCCCACCTCCTGCCCCGCCGCGATGGGATAGGGGACCCAGTTCAGCCAGCTGATGTCGGCCTCGCGGTACGCGTCGAGCCTGTCCCTGCGCACGGTGAAGACCAGGTCTCGCGACCCCACGGCGTTAACTCGTTTGCGGGGAAAGTCGCCCACCTCAACCTCCGCGAGGGGTTGTCCCGCGTAGGCGTATTCCACGCGGGCGAAATCGTTGAATCCGTATTCCATGAGCGAGATGGTCTGGTCCCAGTAGCTCTCGCCTCCGTTGAGGATGACCGAGACCAGCTCCCGCCCGTCCTTCTCCGCCGATGCCACCAGGCATTTCCCCGCCTGCGAGGTGTATCCGGTTTTGATCCCCGTTGCATATGGATAGAGTTTGAGCAGCTTGTTGTGGTTCTCGAAGACGCGCGGACCGGGATGGCCGGGCCATGGGAGCTGGAACGTCCTGGCAGACACGATCTTGCGGAAATCCGGGTTGCGCATAGCGTAGGCGGCGAGGTTCGCAAGGTCGCGCGCGGAAGTGTAGTGGCCGGGAGCGTCCAGTCCGTGGGGATTGGCGAAATGGGTGTTGGAAAGGCCAAGCTCCGCCGCTTTCTCGTTCATGAGCGCGACGAACGCCTCCTGGGAGCCCGCCACGTGTTCCGCCAGGGCCGCGGCTGCGTCGTTGGCCGACTGCACGAGCACCGCGTACAGGAGCTGCTCCACCGTGAGGGTCTCCCCTTTCTCAAGCCAGGCCGAGGACTCCCCCACCGCGCTGGCGCCGTCGCTGATAGTGGTGGTCTCGCCCAGGGAGGATTTCTCCAGGGCCAGTATTCCGGTCATTATCTTGGTGGTGGAGGCCATGGGCAGGGGTTGGTCGGCGTTCTTGAGGTACAGCATGTCCCCGGTGGCGGGGTCGAGCAGGGCGGCGGCCACGGCCGGTATGGACGGTTCGGTGACGCTCCCGGAGGGTTTGGACAATTCGTCGAGGGAGCCGATATTGGAGGCGGAAAGGCGCGCGGAGAGGTAGTGCTGGTCCTCCCCGCTCGAGGCCAGGGAGGATACCGCGGCCATAAGAAAAAGGAGCGCCAGGAAGATGCAGGATAGCGAGACGATCATGCGCCGCCTGCGCCTTGCCGCCCGCTGCTGGCGGCGTTTGCGGGCGCGCAATTCCTTGATGCGCCTCTCCGTCAGCCTGCGCCTCTCCTCGCTGGTAAGATCGACGTGCGGATACGGTGCGTCCGTGAGGCCGTTGTCGTTGCTGTTATCCATCAAAGAGGAGTGTAGCAGAAGGGCCGAGGGTTGAAAAAGCGCATCCCGCACCCCCCTTCGCCCCATTAAGGCGAGCATTTCCGCATAGCGGAAGGGCCGAGGGTTGAAAAAGGGTATCTCCTGGTTCACCGCACAGGGGACACAAGTCGCACCGGCTGAAAGATCACAGGATCGCCAGTGCTATGCCCATGTAGACGGCGAGCGCCGTGATGCCCACGAGCAGGAAGGAGAAACGGGCTTGAGTGTACCCGAACTCCCCACGCACCCGCCGGGTCACGATGGGGATGGCGATGCCCAGAGTGGCCCCCAGGCAGACGGCCGACAGGAGGGACAGCCCTACGGCGAGACCGAGGCGCGGGTAACCCTCCCATAGCCCCGAGACCGCCCCTCCCAGCAACGCAATCCCGAGCGAGATCAGCGCCACCACGCGCATTTCGCGCCAGGCGATGGCGGAGATCTCGCGCACACCTATATCCTTGCCCCCTATCTCCTCCAGCACCACGGCGTGAGAGACGATACTCATATCCTGGGCCGCCCTCAGCACCAGGGGGATGAAGAAGGAAATGGCGATGATGGGGAGGATGCGCTCGCGGAAGGCGCTGAGGAGGAGCGCCGTCGCCAGCCCGCCCAGGAAAGTGATCGTGATGGATGGCAACCTGTTGCGCAGGGAGGAGATCGCCCCCGGCTCCGCCAGTTCCAGACCTCCCAGGTGTGAGATGTCCTCCAAGGCCTCCTCCCTGATCACGTCGATCATGTCGTCCACGGTGATGATGCCCTTTAGCGTGTTTTTATCGTCCACCACCGGAAGGGCCAGGAAATTGTAGCGGCTCATGACGTCGGCCACCGTCTCCTGGTCGTCGTTGACGTTGACGGAGATAACGTCGCGGCGCATGAAATCCTCCACGCGACGGTCCCTGGAGACGGTAAGGAGGTCGCGCAGGGATATCACTCCCTTAAGTCTGCCCTCGTCGTCAACCACATAAGTGTAGTAAAGGGTCTCCGCGTCCGGCGCGTTCTGCCGCAGGTAGGACATGGTCTCCCCGGCGTCGTAGTAGCTGGGCACGGCGACGAACTCGGGGGTCATCCTTCCCCCCGCCGTGTCCTCGCGGTAGCCGAGGAGCTCTCGGATGACCTCTGACTCCCTCACCCCCATGATGTTGAGAAGCCTCTCGGCCTTATCGCGTGGGAGCATGGAGAGGATATCCGCCGCCTCGTCGGGAGGCATCACCTCGAGGAGGTTGGAGGCCTTGGTCTCCGCGAGGTCCTCGATGACGTCAGCCTGCTTGGCGGGATCCACCTCGGAGAGGGATTCCGCCGCCGTCAGCGTGCCCAGGAGATCAAGCAGCCGCTCGCGGTGCTCCGGGTCAAGCTGTTCTATGATGTCCGCGATATCGGTGGGGTGAAGCTCGAGGAGTTGCTTCTGGGATACGGTGAGCCTCAGGTCGGATTGCCTGATCCCGAGGGGGGCCACGAAGCTCCAGGGGATGGTGCTCTCGGGGAGATCGATTCCCACCAGCCTGAGCAGGGAACCCAGGGTTTTCTCCAGGCCGAGGCGCCGGAGAAGGGCCCTCTGACTCACGTCGACGCCGGTGAGCCGCAGGGTGTGGTCGAATTCCGCCAGGCGCAAGTCGTTAACCCTCACCACCTTGTTGCCGTGCAGGTCCACTATCTGGCGGTCGAGCAGGTAGCGACCCAAGAGGAGCCCCGAGGGCTCGAGCTCGCTTCCCCATACCTCCTCGGCGTCCCTCCCCAGGATCACGGCGTCGGGCTCGATGGAGGTCACCCAGCTCCAGGGAACGGTGGCTGTCTCTCTTCTTCCCCGGCGAGAGCGGGATATCACCAGGAAAGAGCTCTGGGGCAGACCGCCGTTGACGCTCATGCAAACGTCGTAGAGCTTGCCCACCTGGCGGCCGGCGCGATCAAGGATTCTCTTTTCCTGAAGCTCGGAGAAGAACATCATCCCGCACCTCCAAGGAAGGTACCGAAAACCAGGCCGCCCCGCGGTCCGGACTCCCGTGTTTATATACGCGAGAGGTAATTCGCCGCCGGCGACGTTGCCTGGAAAGGTCTTGCAAGCGATCTATCCATGGCGATATCACAGGGGTCGCTTTCCGCGCTCCCCGCTTCCTCTTGGCCATGATCCCCACGTCCAGCAGGAAAGGGTTATCACAGGCCGAAGGTGCCGGGCTTCGCTTTTATGCATTCTATTCGCCGTTTTCGGGAGGTGTCAAACCGCCAGCCTTCGCGTAGACGGCGGAATGAAAATACTCCCAGTGGGTGCCCTCCCAGAGCACGATGTTGCAGTTGCCGCACCACGCGTAACGAACTTGCACCGCGAGCACGAAGGGAGGGACCAGGTGCATAGCTTCCCAACGGGGCATACACTCCAGAGGTGCGTTGCACTCGCCACAGCGAGGGGGCATGCGCGCGGTCAGCCAGCCTTCGGCGCGGAGCTGCTCCACCTGGTCCAGGACCGCCTCGGAGGCTATCTCCACCACCTCGGGCGCTCCTCCCCCCACGCGGTCTATTATCTCCCGATCCCGGGTGAGGAGAACTCTGCCTTCCGACCGGGCGCGCGCGATGAGACCGGAGTCAGGCCCTGGGGGTGGGTATTCGACGTCGTAACCCAGGAGGCGGAGATAGCGCGCCAGCCTGCCCAGCATGCGATCCGCGATAAAACGGGTTTCCCGGCTTGGTTTTTCCACCGTCAGAAGGGCACGGGCTGGCCGGCCTTGACGAAGTGCTCCTTGACCCGGTTCTTAAGCAGGAGGTCCTTCAGCTCTCGCGAGAGGTTGACGAGCTGCATAAGGTTGTCCAGGGCCCGGCGTTTCACCTCGGGGTCCTTGGACATCAACGCCGGGGCGACGATCTGCTCGAAAGCCATGGCCTCGCGGTCGGTCAGGTTCTCGTACATGCGCATGTGACGCGGTTCGAACCCGTATCGGGAGAACTCCCTCGCGATGCGCAGTATCTTCACGTCCTCCTTGTCGAAGAAGGGCCCGTCGTCTCCCTGCCGGGCATGGACGAGGCCGTATTCCTCCAGGGTAGACACGAAAGAGGGGCTGACCTCCAGGGCGGAAGGGGCTTCCTCGCGCAGAAGCGTAGTGTCATCGTATGCGGCCATGTCCTCCCCCACCTCCAGGGAGCCGGACATCCCCGGCACCAGGTCGCCCGCGCGCGCCTTGCCGCTCTCCAGCTCGTTGATCTTCTCGCGGATGACCTTGAGGGGAAGGTATTTCTCGCGCTGAAGCTTGAGGATGAACCTGAGGCGCTGCGCGTCCGCCTGGCTGAACTTGCGGTACCCGGAGGGCGTGCGTTCCGGCGAGAGCAAGCCCTCGCTTTCCAGGAATCTTATCTTGGAGATGGTAAGGTCCGGGAATTCCCCCTTGAGGGATTTCAACAGCTCCCCGATGCCCATCTTCTCTTTGACGCCATCCATAACCATTCCCCGTCCACTCTCTCCGTTCCGTTCAGCTTGGGGCGGACCTCTCGTGAAGGTTCAGCCCCAGGCTCTCCCTTTCCCATCGGCTTGTCCATCTCTCCCGCAGTCACCGGCCAGGGCGTGCGGCGAGACGGCAGGCCTAAGCCTGCTTCAGTCAGGAGCCGAGAAAAAGAGGAGCCTGTACTTCCCGATCTGTATCTCATCGCCGTTCTCGAGCACGGCGGATTCTATGCGTTCCCGGTTGAGGTAAGTGCCGTTCAAGGAGCCGGTGTCCTTCAAGGTGAAGACGGAGCGGTTTCTGCTTATCTCGGCGTGCCTGCGCGAGACGGTGATGTCGTCCAGGAAGATGTCGCTTTCCGGATGCCTGCCGATAGTCACCAGGTCTCGGTCAAGGGTGAAGGTCATGCCCGCGTCGGGACCCTTCTTTATCACCATGAGGCCCATGCCCCGCTTGAGGGTCTCCGTGGGCGGAGCGATCTCCACCTCCTCGTCCAGTTCGCTCTCCACGGGGGGGAGGCCGACGGTGCTGCCGTCGCTTTCTCCCTGTACCTCCATCTTGGCGCCGCAACGGGAGCAGAAGAGGCTGCCGTCCGGGTTTTCGAAACCACAGAGGTTGCAGTACAAGCGCACCTACCTCCTCACCATGCTTTACATAGCGGCGTCAACATCTGCCTTTCGCGCCACACCGCCGCCCGGGCTTGCCTCCGCCATTAGCCTCCACCGATTATTATGCGTGCATATGAATTTAAATGAAAGCCTTACCTTTAGGCCACTTCGGAGCGTCAGTCGACGGTGGGGTCGTTTCGGTTCGCGCCCAAAGCCTCCCCGGCCAGGATCTCCGTGAGGCGGTTGATCTCCTCGTCGCTGACGAGGGTCTTTCCTTCCGCGATGCCGGCTTTCTTGCGCCTGACCAGCTCAGCCCGAAGTATGTCTATCTTTCCATGCAGAACCCGCCGCTGGTAAGAGACCTTGCTCTCCTCCTTCAACAGTTCCTGCAGGATTGCCCGGAGCTCCTCGTCGCTCTTGCTGGTGTAGTCTATATACACCTCGTGAGGAGGAACGCTCGTGGGCTGCTTGCCTTCCCCGCTCATCCAAGACCCTCCTTAAGATGGAATATAGCTCAATGCCATTTTAGCAGAATGCGTGCCGTTCCTCTATCGCCGTACTGGTTCAGCGCGCCGGCGACCTCGGGCTTGCCGCCTTCATCCGTTCATGAGGGAGAGCAGGCAAGGAACGCGCCTCGGCGTTTTTCAGCCAGTCCGGCGATCGATAGGCTTCCTCGAGCTGCCGCCAGCGTTCTCTTTCCGCGGAGGTGAGATCGCCGGGCATTATGTCCACTTCGAAGGCTCCAGCGAATCCCTTCCGGAAGGCCTCCCCCAGCTCATCCCAGGCAGCCGTGCAGCCCGCCTCCTCGAGGGTTGCGCAGCGGGAACGGTAAGCTTCGAGGGCGGCCTGGCGTTCCTCATGCGAGCGGAAGGCCAGTAGGCGGAACATGGTTTCCGAGCGGTCCTTTAAGAAGAGGGATCCGTGCTGAAGGACGGCTCCCCTCCTCCTAACCTGCGCGCTTCCGCAGAGTTTGCGTCCCGCGTGAACAAGGTCGGCCCTGGTGACGGCGGCGAAACAGGCCCCTCCCGACGCGCGGTAGTCCTCTCCGGCTCGGCACTGCACTACCGCCTCCACGCCCAGGTGACGCAGCGCGGCGATGATGCCTGCGCAGATGACGACGTAGGCCTCTTCCACGCTCCTGGGAAGGCCCCATTCCTCCGGCAACACCAGGCTGTAGGTGAAATCGTCCAGGTGCAGAATGCTCTTGCCGCCCGTGGGCCTCCTCACCGTCTCGATGCCCTCGGCGGCGCATGCCTCCATGTCTATCTCCTCTATGGGCTGGAAGCGTCCGAGGGAAAGCGCGGGAGGTTCCCAACGATAGAAGCGCAGGCTGGGTACGAAGCCTTCCTCGCCTGCGGATTCCAGGAGTGCCTGGTCCAAGGCCATGTTCGAGGCTCCGCCTGCGGGCGGAGTGAGGATCAGGCGCCATGAGGCGGTCCGTGATCGTTCCATCTCGTTTTACTCCCCTCGGATCGCTGCTATACAGTTTCCCAACACGTTTCGGTTCCCAACGCGATCTCTTTTCGTCTTTGCTTCTCTCGGATCGCCGGTTGAGGGACTTCCGGACACGAGGCAGACCTCCAACGCCATCGCTATCTCGTTTTATGCTCACCTCGCATCGGCTGTTGCGTGCCCTCTCCGCCCCTCAAAGAAACCGCCATTACCGTGACGGATATAACCGGGGCGTCGGCTGTGAGGCTTCACACGGTCCCCCACGCCCGAAGGCCTATAGGAGCTCCGCTTGCAGCACTTCCTCCAGTTGCCGGAAGATGAAGCTGTCCGTTTCCTCGCTAAGCGACGCCACGGCGTCCCTGAAGACCTTGACGCTATAGTTGCGCATGGAGGCGTCAAGGGCCGTGGCGTAGACGCAGATGTTGGTCAGCACCCCCGTAAGGTAAAGGGTTTTCACGCCCATCTCCCTCAGGTAGTTGTCGAGATCGGTGCCGAAAAAGGCGCTGTACCTCCGTTTGGGCACCACGTAGTCGCCGGCACGAGGCGCCAGCTCCTTCACCACCTCGCCGCCCCAACTGCCGGTTAGTGCGTGGGGCGGCCAGTGCCTGAACTCATGGTCGTCCTCACGGTGGCTGTCGGTTACGTAAACGACGGGGACTCCGCTTTCACGCGCTCCGTCGATTATCTCCGCGATGCGCGGCACGATGCGCTTCGCCCCGGGAACCAGCAGCGCTCCTCCCTCCTCGATAAAATCGTTGAGCATATCGATGACGAGAAGAGCGCTGTCCGCCTCGAATTCCACCTCTTTCCTCCTTCTTGTCGCCCGCCCGTTTTCCCCTATCATACCCCGTCTCACTTACCCCGAGACCATGTCCAGTATCCTCTTCGCGTAATCGCCGATGATGCGCGCCGCGCGCGTGTCGTCTTCGGCCTCGCATATCAGGTGCAGGGATGGCTCATCCGGATCGGGAAGCACCAGTATCCAGGCCCCGCCGTCCAGGTTTACCTTAACCCCGTCGATAAGCTCGAGCTCACCGTCGCCTCCCTCCTCTACCAGCCTGCGCATGATCATGCCCTTTTGGTCCCAGGAGGCGGGTATCTCTTCCGAGAGCAGGTGCACCGGCGGAAGCCCGTCCACCAGCTCAGAGAGCGGCTTCCCGTAGGCGCAGAGACGGTCGAGGAGGATGGCGGTGCTCGCCATGGCGTCGTAGGTGGGCAGGAAGGAGGGGAAGATGAACCCTCCGCTCCCCGCCCCCGCGAAGATCACCTCGCGGTCAAGGGAGGCCCGCATGAGCTCGCTCCGGCTCACCTTGGTGCGCACGACCTCGTTCCCGTAAGCGCCCGCGATGGCCTCCACCTGTGAGGTCATGCTCACGGGTACGGCGATCCTGCCCTTCCAGCCCGTCTCCGACAAGAGCTTCACGAAGAGAAGCAGCGCCGACTGGGGCGGGACCTGCCTTCCCTGCTCGTCCAGGAGGTAGAGCCTCTCCCCAGCATTGTCCAGCATGATCCCTAGCTCCGCCTCGGACGCCTTCACCAGTTGGGAGAGGTTTCGCAGGGAGGAGGCCAGTTCCTCCTGGCCCAGGGTCACCTTTTTCTCGTCGGTGAAGGCGTTGAGGCCCAGGACGTCACAGCCCATTTTTCCCAGGATGGAGGGGAGGATGGAGCTACAACTCCCGTACGCATAGTCAACCACAAGGCGAAAACGCCGATTGCGCAGGGACTCCAGGTCCACCTGCTCCAGGAGCGAGTTCGCGTACATCTCGATTACCCGGGGTGGGAAGATGATAGCACCTATCTCGTCCACGAAGGCGCGTCGAAAATTTGCCTGGTAGAAGACCTTCTCAATGTCGCGCTGTTTCCCCTCGGAGATGTCTATGCCCTCCTCGTCGAAAAAGCGTATCTCTATGGACTGGGGATCGAAGGCGGAGATGCGCACGTCCACCCCGCCCACCGCGCGCTCTGCCTTGATGGCGAAGCGGTTCACCGGGGAGGGGGAGATCTCGAGGTCGGAGACGTTGACGCCCGCGGAGTTTAAGCCGGTTATCACCGCCCGCTTGATGGTGCGGGCGGAGCGGGAGGCGTCCCGGGAGGTGACCACCGTCGTGCCCATGGGAAGCCCGGATCCGTAGGCCATGGCGATGCGCAGGGCCTGTTCAGGGGTGATGTCGATGTTCATGATGCCGGAGACAGCACGTTTCCCGAACAGGGTGCGCAGACCCTTCGATTCCCAAATGATGCTGGTGTTGACCGTCGCGCCCGCCTCCACCGTTTTGAAGGGGTAGATCTTCACGTCGTGGTTGACGAGGACGTTCTCGCCGATGAGGCACTCGTCCCCCACCACCACCCCCTCCTCGAGGCGCACGTTGCCCTTGAGGTCACAGTTCTTTCCCACCACGCATCCCCGGAGGTGGCAGCCGTTGCCGATGTAGGAATTATCGTAGACGATGGCGCGGTGCACAAAGCTGTCCCCTTTCACGGCGACGTTGTGGCCGAGTACGCTGTACTCGCGCACTACCGCCCCCCTCTCGACCTTGCAGTGGTCCCCCAGGACCATTGGGCCCCTCAAGTCGGCGCCCTCCTCGATGTCCACTCCCTCCCCCACCCAGATGTTCTCGGCCATGCGGAACCCGGGCGGGTCGATGTTGACCCTGCGATCGAGGATATCGCGGTGCGCCGCCACGTACTGCTCGAAGTTTCCGATGTCGCACCAGTATCCCTCGGCCACGTAGCCGTAAAGCGGGTACCCCTTCTCGAGCAGCGCGGGAAAAAGGTCCTTGGAGAAATCGAAGGGTCGGTCCTCGGGGATGAAATCCAGCACCTCCGGCTCGAGCACGTAGATGCCGGTGTTGATGGTGTCGCTGAAAACCTGGCCCCAGTTGGGCTTCTCCAGGAAACGCTCTATGCGCCCCTCCTGGTCGGTGACCACGATCCCGAACTCCAGGGGGTTTTCCACCCTTATAAGGGTCAGGGTGGCCACGGCCCCAGAGCGACGGTGGAAATCCACCACCCGGTTCAGGTCGATATCGGTGAGGGCGTCCCCGCTTATCACCAGGAAAGTGTCGTCAAGGAGGGAGGAGGAATTCTTGACGCTTCCCGCCGTGCCCAAGGGTATGGACTCGGTGGAGTAATGCATGGCAACGCCCCATTCCTCCCCGTCACCGAAGTAATTGCTTATGAGGGTGGGGAGGAACTGGAGGGTGACCACGGCCTCTCGAAATCCGCAGCGGTGGAGCAGGTTCACGATATGCTCCATCATGGGCCGGTTGACCACCGGAAGCATGGGCTTGGGTTGGTTGCTGGTGAGGGGACGCAACCTGGTTCCCTGCCCTCCCGCCATTATCACCGCTTTCATGCCTCTGCGCCCCTCCGACTCTAGGCGAGAAAATCCATCACCAGTACTAAGGTGGGCTCGGGAAGCTCTCCAGGCGCGAAGTAAACGGGCGACTTCCCGACCCTTTCCACGCGTGTAAAGCGCGAGGTGAAGGGCTCCTCGGTGAGGATGGGGAATGAGCAGCCGGAGTTACGGTAGTGCATGGGCACCGCCACCCGCGGAGCCAGCTCTTGCACCAGGGCGGCCGCCTGCGCGTCGTCGATGGTGAAGGTGCCGCCAACGGGAACGAAGAGAACGTCGGAGCCCTGAAGTGCGGACGCGAGCTCCGGGTCAAGGGGGTGCCCCAGGTCTCCGAGATGCACGAAGGTCAGGCCCTGCATCTTCCAGCGATAAACGATGTTTTGGCCCCGTTCCTTGCCCCCGCTGGCGTCGTGGAAGGTGGAGAACCCGGTTATGGGTATGCCTCCCGCCTCGTGGCTTCCCGCCTCCCTTATCACCACCGGGTTTCCCTTCACCAGGTTCACGTTTCCGTGGTCGAAGTGATCGTGGCTCACCAGGACTATGCCTGCCTCCACGCTGGGGAGGGAGTACCCGACGCCCTCACCGTAAGGGTCGGTGACCAGCCGGTTTCCCGCTCCGTCCTCCAGCAGGAACATGGCGTGTCCGAGCCAGCTTACGCGCACCGCTTCCTCCAGCGGCCGCTCTACGGTGTAGTCGACGGTCATGGCGTTCCTCCTCAGGATCGTACCAGTGGTTGGGTCACGGGCGCGGGACCACGCTCCGCCCGGTGGACGGACGGCGAGGTCACTCGCCTTGGTCGGCGTCCGCGCCTAAGATTTTTATACCCCTGCGGACGTAGATGAAACCGCTTACGTAGGAGAACACAATCCCCACGCAGAACAGGGCGAAGCCCAGCGGGTTTACGCGGTCGAAGAATGAAGCGTTCCCTTGCGGTTCCGGCAGGTTCCAGAGCACGAAGGCGCATATGGCGGTAAAGAGCAGGGCGGTGGCAAGCTTCCCCGTCCAGTGCACGGCGAGTTGTTCGCGCACTCTCTTGTCGTTGATGCCCACCACCGGCGCGCCGACGAGCATGAGGGCGTCCCGGCTCACGATGAGCAGCCCCATCCATAGGGGTATGAAATGGCGCCACATCAGGGACACCAGCACCGAAATCACCAGGAGCCTATCCGCCAGGGGGTCGACCACCTTGCCGAACTCGCTTATGGTGTCGGTGCGGCGCGCTATCTGCCCGTCTATGAAATCGGTGGAAGCGGCGAACATGAAGGTGGCGAGGGCCCAGTAGTGGGCCGCGTCGACCTCGGTCGTTGAGGCAATGGAGATGAGCCAGACGACCACGGGTATGAGCACGATGCGCAGGCAGGTGAAGAAGTTGGCCAGGTTCTTTCTTATCATGCAACACCTCCGCATCGCTCAGCCTTCGTCCCGACCGCCGCCATCCCCGGCCTTAAACCCGCGCCCGGCTTTTTCTGGGTTTAAGCGCTGTCTCTTTCATATACCGATGCCGCGATGGCGCGCCGCTGCCTGGACCTTCCCTGCAGATACTTTAGCACGCATCTCCCGCCATGGGGTATCTGGATGTGAGGATCACGACCTCGTGGGTATAGAGCGGATCGGCGCTGCAGCGGAGGGCGCCGTACCAGGACCTCGCCTTTCCCATAAGACCCGGTGGCCATCTGTCGGTGGGAAACGGGATGAGAAAGGGGCAATCCATCGCGGAAAGCCCCTCTGCTCTTGGTCGGGATGGCCGGATTTGAACCGGCGACCTCTTGACCCCCAGTCAAGCGCGCTAACCAAGCTGCGCCACATCCCGCTCGGCGCGTCTACAGTCTTCAATTCTATCCGCCGCGTCCATCCATTGCAACGGGAAGGAGGCCAGTGCCGGCGCCGACTTTCCAGGAAAATATCTTTTAAATCCCTCCCTCATCAAATCGCGTGTCGGTGTGGCCTCATGGCAGAGAATGGTACCTGTATAAGGCATTCCAATATATGATAACCGCAGGCGCGAAAGGCGCCGCGCGTTGATTCCGGGGGTGGCGTCACTCCTCGGTCGATCCGTGGGCGCGGGGCAAAGTGTAGTCGGAGTCCTCGTCATAGGCGCACACGCGGTTGCGCCCCGACTGCTTGGCGTGATAGAGGGCGCGGTCGGCCTTGTCGATCAGCTCTTCCGCGTCGAAGGCATCCCCGGGAAGGCTGGCCACTCCCATACTCACGGTGAGGTTTCCGCCCGGCTGATCCTCTTCGTACGGGAAGACGTAGTCCTGGATCACGCGCCTGATGCGCTCGGCCATGGCCAGCGACTCCTGCTTGGCGACTTCGGGTATGATCACGGAGAACTCCTCTCCCCCGTAGCGGAAGACGGAGTCCACGTCGCGCGTGTTCTGCTGCAGCAAGCCTGCCAGCAGGCGCAGCACCTCGTCCCCCCGGAGGTGGCCATGGCGGTCGTTGTAGTTCTTGAAGAAATCGATATCCAGCATGATGAAGGACAGGGGCCGCTCGTAACGCAGGGAGCGTTTGACTTCCTCGCCGAGCACGCGCTTGAGGTGGCGGATGTTGTACAGGCCTGTCAGTTCGTCGGTGATGGCGAGGCGCGAGATCTCCTCGAACAGCCTCGCCCTTTCCACCGCCATGCCGATCTGTTCCCCGATGGCCTTGGCGAGGGTGGCGTCCTCGTCGTCGAAGGCATCCTGGTAGCGACTGGCCATGTGCAGGATGCCGTAGATCTTGTTTCCCGAGCGGATGGGCACACAGAGGACGGAGCGCGTCTGGGGATCCACAGCCATGTTGGGGCAGCGGGTATCGGTGGCGAGATCGCCGCACAGGTAGGCATCGTCGTTGCCGAGCACATAACAGTCCCTGATGGTCTCGAAGGGATGGCTCAGGTGGCGGCTCACGTAGTCCTGGCTGAAGCCGAAGCTGCGCACCGTCTCCAGGAGGCCGGTATCGTAATCAGCGATGTTTATAAGGGCCTTCTCCGCCGCGAAAAGCCCCCTGATGACGTCCAGCGCGAGGTTATAGAGCTGGTCGAGGTTGGCGACGGTGTTTATCACGTCAACCACCCTTATAAGGCTGGTGAGCTGGGCGACTTTCTCCTCGCTGCGCCGGTACAGGAGCGCGTTATCCAGAAACACCGAGACATGGGGGGATATGAGCTCCAACAGCTCAAGGTCGCGGCGCACGAAACCCCGCCGGTTGAGTTTGTTGGCGAGAACCAGGACCCCGATGCTCTTCCCCCTGGCGGCAAGGGGGCAGGCGATGAGGTCGAATACCTCGTAGGAGGGGTGGAAGGGGGCGATGGCGGTGTCCCTGGAGAGGCTGCGGGGGATAAGAACGGCCCTCCCCTCCCGGAAGCAGTCGCTGAGCGCCCCCGCATCGCCGACCCTGACCCTGAGCTTTCCGGTGGCCATGAAGTCCAGGCCCAGCGAGGGCTGCTGGGGCTCCAGCATCCCCGTCTTCTCGTTGTGAAGGAAGATCATGGCCACCTCCGCCCTGGTCAATTCCGCCAGGCGTTGGGTTATCTCCTTGAGGACGTTGTAAAGAGCGGGGCTCTTACTCGAGCTGACGCTTATCTCGTAGAAGACCTTCAAGCGCTTGCGGTCCTTGAGGAGCAGGTCGATGACGAAGAGGTTCACGGACGTGGCGCCCGCGAGGTAAGCGTAGCGGAAAGCGAGCGCCTGCGCTAGCTCGTATCCACCGGGATGCGAGGGGTCCAGTAGGGCCACCACGCCATAACCGAGGGCGCATAAGACGAAGGCGTAAAGGGCTCCCCTGAAGCCATCGTATATGCCTCCAATGAGGGGAGCGACGCCCAACAAGAGGAAGAGGTAGCTTTCCACGCCTCCGCAGAAATGCAGGGCGGCACAGAAAAAGGCGATGTCCGCCGCCCCGGTGATGGCTCGCAAGGAGCCTTTGAGCCCCAGCGTCTCGTATAGGTAGTAGGTTATCACCGAGAAGATTAGGTAGGCAGCGCCCAGCGCGTACAGCGGGGCGTACCTTACTTCCGCCCCCAGGTCCACGCCGAAGCGGTCAAGGTGCGCCAGCCCCAGGATCAGGAGCATGAAAGCCACGCGTAATACGGTCTCCCGCCCGCGGGGATCCAGTGCCCCCTCATTTGCTACGCTCATGTTCCGACCGATCATAGCCTGCCTTCGAGACCGCCGCCTTGTGCACGGCCGTCGCCAGCCCCTCGCGCGCACTCCGTGGAACATGCGGCTTGTTGGGCATCCCAAACACTTGCCATCGAAGCGACGCCTTGCCCGAAAACCAAACTAGACTTATATTAGCATCCCGTGAGGACGAGACGCCGCGCCGCGTCGGGCGACGCCTCGGTTTCCTCATATCACCTGGCCATGAAGAAAATTCCCCCTGCGCTTCTCCGTGCCCAGAATGTGCGGGAAAGGCCGAGTTACCTCCCTATCCCATGTCCCGGACCCTGACCGGAGCGCTGGCGCGGACGCGCCCGCACCGGAGGAATATGACTATGCCGCATAATCCCGGCCCCGGTTCTCAGATACGGTGAACGCCCCTACTCGCAGGTTCAAATAACGTATGGCGAGTAGCGGTGCGCCATGCTTTCCGGCAGTTCCACGGTGACGAGGTATCCTCTCTCCCCTTCATCCATCTCCAGTATACGTCCGGAGCGGTAGAGCGCGGCGAGCATCTCCCCTTTTTCGAAAGGGAGCAACATCCGGAACATGCGTGAAGGCTGGAGGTATGCCGCCATGCGCGCGCGCAGCTGCGGCAGGCCTTCGCCGGTAACGGTGGAGACGAGGATGCCTCCCGAGACGGTCCGGAAGAGGTCTTTTCTATCGCGCTCACCCAGCAGGTCGGCCTTGTTAAGGACCTTAATGGCCGGTATATCCCCCGCACCGATCTCCTCCAGGACTTGCTCCACCGCGCTTATCCTCTCCGGCAAAGCGGGAGATGCGGAATCGATGACGTGCACCAGCACGTCCGCCTCAGCCACTTCCTCCAGGGTGGACTTGAAGGATTCAACCAACTGGTGGGGCAGGCGTTTGATGAATCCCACCGTGTCGGTGATAACAGCGCGGCGGTTCCCGGGCAGCTCCAGTCGGCGCGTCACCGGATCCAGGGTCGAGAAGAGCTGGTCCTCCACCCTGACACCCGCGCCCGTCAGCGCGTTGAGGAGGGACGATTTACCTGCATTGGTATATCCTACCAGGGCAAAGGTTGGGGTGGCGCGCCTCTCGCGGCGTTTGCGTTTCAATTTCCTGATACGCGAGAGGTCCCTCAACTCCCTTTCCAGGGTTTTTATACGCGCGTTGATGCGCCGTCGGTCTACCTCCAACCGGGTCTCGCCGGGGCCCCTGGTTCCAATCCCGCCCCCTAGCCGGCTCAGCTCCACGCCCTTCCCGGTCAGCCTGGTGAGGGAATATCGGAGCTGGGCCAACTCCACCTGCGCCTTTCCCTCCTTGGAGCGGGCGTGAATGGCGAAGATGTCGAGGATGAGGGCGGTGCGGTCAAGGACTTTGACGCCGAGGGAGCTTTCGAGGTTGCGTTGCTGAGAGGGGGAAAGCTCCTGGTCAAAGATCACCATGTCCGCGGCTGTGGACCCCACCGCCGCCTTCAGCTCGTCGAGCTTGCCCTTTCCCAGCAGGGTGGCCGGATCCGGCCTGCTCCGCGCCTGGCGCACCGTCTCCACCACCTCTGCGCCGGCGGTTGAGGCCAAGGAGCGCAACTCGTCCAGGCTCTCCTCGAACTCCTCCTCCGAGGTGTCCCCCCAGCGCACACCGACCAGGACGGCCCTCTCCGGCCGCTCGCCGTCTTCCTGCGCTGGAGGATCGACCCCCCTTCCCATGCCCTTCAGCACCGCCTCCCGGTTAATCAGGAAAACGCCCTTTTCATGCGCTCTACGCCCTCCCTGATGCGTTGGTCTGGGATAGTCAGGGAAAAGCGCACGTACCCCTCACCGCGCTCGCCGTAAGCGGAGCCGGGTGCCACCACCACCTCGGCCTTCTCCAGGAGCTCCCCGGCGAAAGCGCTCGAGTCGTAACCCTCCGGGACCTTCATCCAGAGGTAGAGGGTGGCCACGGGAGGCTCGACGCGCCAGCCGATGGAGCGCAGCCCTTCAACCAGCATGTCCCGCCTGCGGCGGTAGACCTCACGGTTGCGCTCCACGCAATCCTGAGGGCCCTCAAGCGCGGAGACCGCAGCGAGCTGCACGGCGTTGAAGACGCCGGAATCGATGTTCTCCTTGACCGCGGCGAACGCGGATATCAGCTCCCTTCCTCCCACCGCGAAACCGACGCGCCATCCGGTCATGTTGTAGGTCTTGGAGAGGGAGTGGAACTCCACCGCGATTTCCTTCGCCCCGGGGATCTCCAGCAGCGAGGGCGCCACGTAACCGTCGTAGGTTATCTCGGAATAGGCGAGGTCGTGGGCTATGACCACTTGGTGCTTGCGGGCGTAATGCGCCAGCTCCTCGAGGAAATCGCGCCCGGCAACCGCGGCGGTGGGATTGTTGGGGTAGTTGAGGAAGATCATCTCCGCCCTGTGCCAGACCTCATCGGGAATATCACGCAGCCGGGGCAGGAAACCCTCCTCCTCCACGAGGGGCATCAACACCGGCGTGCCGCCGCAGAAGATCACGGAAGTGCGGTATACGGGATACGCGGGATCCGGCACCAGGGCGACGTCCCCGGGGTCCAGCAAGGCCATGGGAAGGTGGGCAATTCCCTCCTTGGACCCGATGAGGGCGAGAACCTCGCTCTCGGCGTCGAGTTCCACCCCGAAGCGTCTGGCGAACCACTCCGCTGCCGCCCGGCGGAAACGCGCCATGCCGCGGTAGGAAGGATAGCGGTGGTTTTCGGGCCGTTCCGCTTCCCGGCATAGCGTTTCCACGATATGCGGGGGAGTGGGCAGGTCCGGGTCACCCACACCGAAGTTGATCACGTCCACGCCCTGGGAGCGCTTCTCCTCGATGCGCCTGTCGATCTCGGCGAAGAGATAGGGCGGAAGCTCCTCAATTCTTTTCGCGACCTTCAAATCTCCTCCCCTTTCCTCTCGCGTCGCTTCCTATCGCTCCTTCCCGCGCCTCGAAGTGAGCTCTCCGCGGAAGACCTCTACCGCTGGACCCCTCATTAGAACATGCCCGTGTTGGTCAACAGAGATGACCAGGGTTCCGCCGGGCAGAGCAACGTGCACGGGAAAAGAGCACCTGTCAAGGTTGACCGCCGCCACCGCCGCCGCGCAGGCGCCGGTCCCGCAAGCCTGCGTCTCCCCTACCCCCCGTTCCCATACCCTGACTTTAAGCCGGCCCTCGCCCGTAACCTCGACGAACTCAACGTTTACGCGGCGGGGAAAAAGCCGGTGCCTCTCGATGGCCGGACCCAGGGTGGATACGGGCGCTTGGGAGACGTCATCCACCACGATCACGCAATGCGGGTTTCCCATGGAAACGCAAAAGGCATCGACTGGTCCCTCCGGGATTCCGGAGATGGAAACCACCCCGGGGCGGTTCGCGGGATCGTCGGAGGCCGGGAGATCCGGGGCCGCCAGCTCCGGCGCCCCCATGTCAACTTCCACTTCCCGCACTTCTCCGGCTTCCACGCTGAGGGATAGACTCTTGGAGCCCGCGGCGGTCTCGATAAGCATCTCGTTTTTCTTTATCCCCGCATGCTCGTAGAGGAACCTGGCCAGGCAGCGGATGCCGTTCCCGCACATCTCCGCCTCCGAGCCGTCAGCGTTGAAGATGCACATGCGGGCGTCGCCGCCCGCGACGGGAGGGCAGGCGCAGATCACGCCGTCAGCCCCGATGCCCGTGTGCCTCCTGCACCACGCCTCCACTTCCTCGGGCGAGGGCAGGGGTCCTCCCGAGAGCCGGTCCAGGACCACGAAGTCGTTGCCGGTGCCGTGATACTTGAAAAACCTCATCTCATCACCGCCGATGGACGCTCCTTTCAGCGACGGAAGCGGGGACCCTTGATCCGCGGGTAAAATCGCGCGGCCTTCACCGCGGGGCGAGTTCGCTCAGGAGATGGTCGCGGATCCTTAGCGCCACGCCGCGGTCCCCGGCGCGGTCTCGATCCCCCCCCACCTCTAACCACAACAGCCCCGGGATGCGCCTGAACCAGGTGAGCTGGCGCTTGGCGTAATTCCGGGACCTCCGCTTGACGTTAGTGATAGTTTCCTCGAGGGTTACCCCCCTGTCAAGGTGCTCGATCACCTCGCGGTATCCCAGCGCTTGCGCCGCGGTGCGCGAAAGGCCGCCCCCGGACAGCAGGCTCCGCACCTCCTCGACCAGGCCGGCCGAGAACATCTCATCCACGCGCATGTCTATGCGACGGTACAGCTCCTCCCGAGGCATGGTGAGGACCACTCCCGCGTAACGGTAGAGGGGCCGCTGCCCTCCCCTCTTGACCTGGAAGGAGGAAAAAGGTCTGCCGGTGAGCCGGTAGACCTCCATGGCCCTGACCATCCGGCGCAGGTTCCCCATGCCCTCGCCGCGCGCGAACTCGGGGTCCACCTCAGCGAGACTTGCGCGAAGCCCTTCGGGGTCCCGGTGTGCCCATTCCTCGATGTCGCGCCGCAGCCTGCCGTCGGACCCGCCGGGTGGAAAACGCAGGTCGAAAACCACCGCTTCGAAGTAGAGCCCCGTTCCCCCCACCAGCAGGGGCAGGTTTCCCCGCGCGGCGATTTCCTCGGCCGCTCTCCTGGCTTCCTCCTGGAAAAGGGCTACCGAGTAATCGCGCCACGGGTCGACCACGTCGATCATGTGGTGAACCGCGCGGCGGCGCTGCTCCTCGTCCGGCTTCGCCGTCCCGATATCCATGCCCCGGTAAACCTGCATGGAATCCACGGAGATGATCTCCAGGGGAAGCATGGAGGCCAGCTCAACGGCGACCCTGCTTTTTCCCACCGCGGTGGGGCCGAGGATGGCCGCGATCGAGATCTTGCCATGTGTGCCGAACATGCGATCCCGTCAATGATGCCTGGTCACGGTGAAGCGGTATAGCTGGATGGGCTCGTGCGCGCCTATCCCTGCCTTGGCGCGGGCGATCTCTATCTGCTGCTCCGCGCTGTCCACCCCTTCGAGATCGGGGAGCAGGAGCCCTATCCTGCCTCCCCTCTTGACGATGACCCCATAGCGCTTTGGGTCGAGGGATGAGATGTCGTCCACGGGCTCCGGTTCGCTAAGCACGTCCACGCTTATATCAAGCTCGGGGATCTCGTCCGGGGACACGGGCGGAAAACGGGGATCGCGCGTGGCGGCACTTATGGCGTTGCTGACGATTTCCTCCGCCAGGTTCTCGTAACAGGGTTGGAAGGTGCCGATGCAGCCCCGCAACTGGCCGCGCTTTTTCAGGCTGACGAAAGCGGCCGCCCTATCCTCGAGCTCGCGCCCCAGGTCTCCCACTTCCTTTGCCCGCAGCCTCCGTCCTTCCTTCACCCATGCTTCGATGGCGGCCCGCGCCAGTCTCACATGAGGGCTCTCGGTTGCCGGCGCAGCATCTTCCTTCACGGGAAAACACCTCCTATTGGTCGCGCACATGCAGCGATACCAGGTAGCCGACCCCGAAGGGCCCTTCGTAGGAGAGTACCTCGTTCTTCAGGCGACCGTCTTTCAGGGCTCCCCACATGGCGTGGATGGAGCGGAAGCCGCATTCGCCCGCCTCCTCCACCAGGTTCTCGGGGATCGAGTAGAGTGAGTCGAAGTCTCCGCTCTCCGCGAGTTCGCGGATGCGGGCGTCGAATTCCTGACCCCGCGGGCTGTAACCCGCCGGCGCCCCCTTGAGCAGCCGGTGCGAAAGGTCGCCGCTGGCGACGAACACCGCCTTGCGCCCCAGCTCCTCGCACGCCATGGCGGCCGCGCGGCCCAGGTCGAAATGGTCTCGGTAGGAAAGTCCAGATATGGAGAGGGAGATGATGGGGGTCTCAAAGGCCTGGTCCAGGAAGTAGAGGGGCACCAGCAGGCCGTGGTCGAGTTCCTCGCTGCCCTCGAGCCAGCGCGAGGCCTGCGAGGTGGCCCGCACCAGGGGGATCCCCTCCCCCTCCGCAACGCCCAGCAGTGTATCCACCAGCTCGAGGTCGTTGCGCTTGGAGATGCGCACGCGCGGCTGCCCGAAAGCCGCGAAGCTTCCGCTCATCTCGGGCGAGCCCTTGACGGTGAAGGCGTCGCGGTACATCGGGGTATGCGGCGAGATCATTACCATCACCTGGGGCGCCATCCCGGCTATCCTGCGCGCCAGCTCCTCCATGGCCCGGTAGGTGGAGCGCACCTTCTCGAGGTCGCGCCCGCCGATGTCGGGAATCAACAGCGGCGGATGGGGCACGATACATCCCGCCGACATTCCCTGGCTCGTGGCCATATGATCACCTCCGCGATCAGGGTCGCTAAACGAGCTTCCGCGACCCGTTTTCATATAAGCGCCATATGCACGCTGATTTTCGTCTATAACATACCCAGGCATCCAATTGGGAAAACGTGATCATGTCATCGAATCGCTGCTTGAGGCCTTTCCGTTTATCAGCACCCTGCGCGAAAAACGGTTTATAAAAGCTGATATATCGTTGGTTTGCTGCTGGCGCTCTTTCCGTTTTCTCAGCCCAGTACCTCAACCAGCCTCCCCCGCAGGCTCCAGCTTCCCGCCCCTGTCACGCGTACGCGCACCAGTCTTCCGGTCAGGTCCTCAACGCTACGCTGGAAATGCACCGGGAAGTTTTTTCGCGTGCGGGCGACCCAGAAACCGGAATCCCTGCGGCTGGGACCGTGCACCAGCGCCTCGCGTTCCCTCCCCACCTCCGCGAGCAAGGCCTGGGCGGTCAGGCGCCTGGTCAGCTCGGTAAGCCTCGCCATGCGGTCCCGCTTGACCTCGGGTGGGACGTCATCCCCGAGCAACGCCGCCGGGGTGCCAGGACGCGGGTTGAAAACGAAAGTGTAGGCGGTTTCGAAACGGCATGCCTCCACCAGCTCCAGGGTGGCCAGGAAATCCTCTTCACTCTCGCCCGGAAATCCCACCATGATGTCGGTGGAGAGCGCCACGTCCACCACCTCGCGCCTCAGCGCCAAGGCCTTTTCGAGGTACTCGTCCCTACCGTAACCCCGCCCCATGGCTTCCAGCACGCGGTCGGATCCTGCCTGCACGGGGAGATGCACGTATTCGCAGACCCCGGGCGTTTCGGCTATGGCCCGCATCACCTCCAGGTCGAAGTCCCTGGGGTGCGAGGTGGTGAAGCGCAGCCATACTCCGGGAAAAGAGGAGCCCAGGATCCTGAGCAGGTCGGCGAAACGGCTGCGCCCCTCCTCCTTGCGCCGGTAGGAATCGACGTTCTGGCCCAGGAGGTTCACCTCCCTTGCTCCGCCGGCCACATGTGCGCCCACCTCCTCCAGGACCTCCTCGAGGGGACGACTCATTTCCCTTCCTCTCACGTAGGGAACCACGCAGTAGGTGCAGAAGTTGTCGCAGCCATTGGTGATGGTCACCCAGCACCGGAAGCCCTCCCTCTTCCTGCAGGGAAGCCCCCGCAGGCTCAACCCGTCCATGGAGGTGGAGCACACGGCGCCTCGAGCCGCTTTCTCGAGGAGGGAAGCGATCCCGGGGTACCGGTGGGTGCCGAAGACGAGATCGACGTGCGGTGCCCTTTCGCGAAGCCGCTCGCCCTCCTTCTGGGCCAGGCAGCCGCCCACGGCGATAACGGCGCCTTTCTCCTTGACTGTCCTCAGACCGGCCAGCCTGGCGTAGAGCTTGCGCTCCGCGCTCTCCCGCACGCAGCAGGTGATGAGGATGACGGCATCGGCGCTCTCGGGCTCCGTTTCCACCCATCCCTCCCGCTCCAGCAGGCCCGCGACGCGTTCCGAGTCGTGGATGTTCATCTGGCACCCGAAGGTGAGCAGGGCGAATTTTCTCTCCATGCCCTCTATATTAGCGCAGCGACGGGTTCTTCGGTCCTGCCTGGCTCAGGCCCCGAGGTGCTCGCGGCAGAATTCAAGGCTGCGTCTCAGATTGCACAGCAGCCTCTCCTCCCCCAGCCTCGCTTCGAGAGGCCCTGGGCCGAGCTCCAGGGAAACGCACCCGTCGAAGCCGTCCCGGCTGAGCACGCGCAGGAAACGGTCCAGTGGGAGCCTTCCCTCGAAGGGAAGGGCGTGGTCGTCGAAACCCTTCAGGTAATTATTGGAAAGATGGACGTGGCAGACCCTGTCCCTGAGCCTTTCCCAGGCCCGGAAGATGTCCACGCTGGCAATGGCGAAATGGCTGGTGTCGAAGACCAGGTGGCGGAAGCCGGTCAGATCCTCCAGACCGTTGAAGAGGCTGAGGTTCAACGGGCGGTGGGCCTTCACGAGCATGGCGTTCTCCACCGCCACGGTGACCCCATACGCCTCGCCGAAGGTGCCGGCCTCGCGGCGCAACCAGCGCGCGTACCCCCACTGCCAGAAATAAGGAAGGTGTACCACCACAACGCGCGACCCCAGCCCTTTCGCCATTTCCAGGGAGCGCTCTATTTTTCCCCTGTGATCCCCCCAAACCTTTTTGGCGGCCAGCAGGAAGGGAGCGTGCACCGCGCGCACGCGAAGGCGGTTGGCCTCCGCGAGCGCAGTAACCGTGGCCGCGGACTGTGTATCCTCGCGCTTGGTGACCATGAGCTCCACGCCGTTGAAACCGGCCTCGGCCGCCAGGCGGAACGCGTCCTGGAGCGAAAAGCTGAACAGGGAGGCGGTGGAGAGGATGATCTCGGCTATCGGCATCTACCCCCCGTCCCGTTCCCGCGCCCACGAAGCCGTCGTGCAGCACCACGGAAGAGCAGGGAGGTTCCCAGGAAACCGGCCAGCATGCCGCCCAGGCGCGCCACGGGCGAGCGCAAGGATTCTTCCACGGAACGCATGCCCGTTTCGGCGTGTGACAGCATCTCCTGGACCTCGGAGGTCATGGTGGAGAACTTTTCCAGCTCACCGTTGACCTCGTCGAGGGTGTGGTTGAGGCTCACGAGCAGCATGTTCACCTGGGGGCGGGAGTCGTCGAGGGTGCGGTTAAGGTGGTCAAGCCCTCGCCCCAGCTTCAGCGTCAACCTGATGAGAAAGAAACTCAAAGCGGGCACGGACACGATGGCCGCGATGAGAAATATGGCCTTGAGAACCTCCATGACGCCTCCCGGGGACGTTTCCGGCCCCCGGGCTGGGCGCGGGGGCCGGAGCGGGTCGTATCAGCGCGATTCCACGGACAGCCTGATGGCAGTGCGTTCCTCGCCGTCGATGATGATATCGGTGAAGGCCGGGATGCATACCAGGTCGATGCCGCTCGGGGCCACAAAACCCCGCGCTATGGCTATGGCCTTGATGGCCTGGTTGAGGGCCCCCGCCCCGATTACCTGGATCTCGGCGCTTCCCGCCTCCCTCAACACGCCCGCCAGGGCTCCGGCGACCGAGTTGGGGTTTGATTTCGACGATACCTTGAGCACTTCCATATCTCGTACTCCTCCCGGTGCTCCCACCATGCGACCGTATCCCGACATCCCTGAATAGTGAAATATATTATCTTATTTAAGCCCATCGTTAAAGGCATGGCGCGCAAGGGAGGCCATTGACGATATTTTTATGGGCATGGTGCGCAAGGAAAGCCATTAACCTCATCGCTTTTCGACCTTGACTAAATTGCCTGGCGAGACGGCGCGTCATCGCGAGCGGAGAGAGGATTTCACGCGCGGGAACGGGGCCGGCGACGCGCCGGCCGGAGACAATCGGGTCTCGCGTTCCCCGGTGTGGCGCCTGTCCCCGTTCCAGGTGCCGTTTCGCACTCCGCTTTCCCGGCGCATCTCGAGCCCTCGACCGACCTACGCCGGATATCCTCCCTGGGACGCAACTCGAATAAATGCTCGCAGCGTATCAACAGGCGCCGCTATCCCCTGCTTGTCCGCCGTCCAGCGGCGTCTCGCGCGCCACGAGTTTTCCTCAATCCTCGTCTTCCTTTTCATGCAGCGCCAGGGATATGATGATGCGGTTCTTGCGCCTCTTAATCACCGGGGGCTCCATGCACAGGAGGTGCCTCTCGCCTATCTCGTTCAGCAGGTGGGTCAGCGAGGCGGAGATCCTGTCCAGGTCGTCCTGGCAAAGACGGCGGGACAGGTGGTCGGTCCACGTCATCCTGGGCTGGCGGTGGAGGTCCGAGCGCCGCGGCGGCGATTTGCACCCCTGTTCGTCGAGCAGCTCGTTCACGCTCATGAGGGGGGCTATCTCGTATTCCAGGATACGGAAGGCGTTGCGCTCGGACACGCTCAACCCCAGGCGCTCCAGGGCGAAGCGGTGCAGGGACTTTCCTTCATTGATGCCTCCAAGATCAAACCACAGCGGTTTGCCCTCCCGCATCCCGCCCGCCGCCCAGTCCTTTCTGAGCATCTGCGAGCGGTGGTAGAGGGTGGCAAGCACCTCGGCGTTGGAGCCAAGGTAGATCTCGACGTCCTGCCGGTCCAGGGCGTATTCGGCGAGCACGCGTGGTACGTTGCGAGGCCCCCCGGTGACCGTCAAGACGCCCTCCTCGCCTTTCTCCAGCCAGGGAAAGGTGGACTGGTCCTTTTTCTCTGGCACCTTCTGGGTGTCAAGGCGCGCCAAGATGACAGTGCCGCGTCCCTCCACCGAATCGACCAGCCGTATGTCTTCTGCCACCTGCTTTATGGAGAAGAGAGCCATACCCCTGCCGTGCACGCCGAAAGCATCCTCCACCACCCCGTCCACCTTTGAGGTGACCCGTGCCTCGAAGATCTTGCGATGCAGCGGCTCCGGGATGCCGGCTCCGTTGTCAAGTACGGTGATGTTGCGCCATCTCCCGCGTTCCTTCTGGAAGGATACGTAGATCTCGCGGGCTCCCGCGTCGCGAGCGTTGCGCACCAGCTCCTTCACCACGTCCTCGACGCTGCGGATGTCCTGCAGCGCCTGACGGCGCTCGGCCTCGGTTATCCTCAGCCTGACGTAACCGTGACCGAGCTCCTCCTCCACGGTGAAGGTGCCGCGGTCGGCGAATCTCCTGACGAAATCCAGGAGGTCGTCTTCCCTTTTACCCTTCCCGGACACCTGAATTCACATCCCTGCCTGTTTCTTCGCCCTCCGAGATCCTTATTCTCCATCTCGGCAGCGACGCCCGTCTTCTGAACGCCGCCCGTGGGCGAGGAAGCAAGGTCGCGTGAAGGGCACGTCCCCCGTCGACTACTTCGCGTAATCGACCACCCGCTTCTCCCTCACCACGGTGATCTTTATCTGCCCGGGGTATTCCAGTTCGTCCTCTATCTGTCGCGCTATCTCGCGGGAGAGGGTTATGCAGCCAAGGTCGTCCACGACGTCGGATTTAACCATGACCCGGATCTCGCGCCCCGCCTGCAGGGCGTACGAACTCTCCACCCCTTCGAAGGAATCGGCGATGGTCTCCAGTTTCTCCAGGCGCTTGATGTAGCTCTCCAGGGTCTCGCGGCGCGCCCCCGGCCTCGCCGCGCTGATGGCGTCCGCCGCCTGCACCAGCACCGCCTCGATGGTGCGGGCCTCCACTTCCTCGTGGTGGGCTTCGATGGCGTGCACCACAGCCTCGCTCTCCTTCAGGCGCTTGGCGAGCTCGGCTCCGATGATGGCGTGCGAGCCCTCCACCTCGTGGTCGATGGCCTTGCCTATGTCGTGCAGCAGCCCGGCGCGTTTCGCCAGCTTTATGTCGGTGCCCAGTTCCGCGGCCATGATGCCCGCCAGGTGCGCGACCTCGAGGGAATGCTTAAGAACGTTTTGCCCATAGCTGGTGCGGTACTTAAGGCGACCAAGAACCCGCATCAATTCGTGGTTGACGCCGTGCAATCCCACCTCGAACACGGCTTGCTCCCCGACCTCCTTGATCTCCGCGTCCACCTCGGCTTTTGCCTTCTCGTACATCTCCTCTATGCGTGCGGGCTGGATGCGTCCGTCTGTAATCAGCCTCTCGAGTGTGAGCCTCGCGATCTCCCGCCTCACGGGATCGAAGCTTGAGAGGATCACCGCCTCGGGGGTGTCGTCGATGATGAGGTTGATACCGGTAAGGGTCTCGAAGGTGCGGATGTTCCTGCCCTCCCTTCCGATGATGCGGCCTTTCATTTCGTCATTGGGAAGGGGAACCACTGACACCGTGGTCTCGGCCACGTGGTCCGAGGCGCAACGCTGGATGGCGTTGGCGATGATATGCTTGGCTTTCTTGTCCGCCTCGTCGCGCAACCTGGTCTCGATTTTCTTGATCACCTGCGCCGCTTCGCGCTTGGTCTCTTGCTCGACTTGTGACAACAGCAGCTGCTTCGCCTCATCCTTCGACATCCCCGCTATGCTCTCGAGCTTTGACCTCTGTTCCTCAAGTGTTTTCTGGGCCTCCGCGCGCAATTGCTGTATCTCGTTTTCTTTCGATGTGAGCGCCTTCTCCCGCTTTTCCAGGTTTTCCGCGCGATTGTCGAGCTGTTCCTCGCGCTGCAGGAGACGGCGCTCGAACCTCTGAAGCTCGTTGCGGCGGTTCTTGATATCGCGCTCCGCCTCGTTGCGCATGGCGAAAATCTCATCCTTAGCTTCAACTAGAGCTTCACGTTTTTTAGTCTCGGCGACCTTTTCCGCCTCTTGCTTTATTCTCTTGGCCTCTTCTTCCGCGGAACCTATCCTTGCCTCGGCCATGAGCTTCCTTGAAAGGTATCCTCCTAGGACGCCTAGAGCTGCGGCCGCCACGCCGATCACGATGTACCAAACCATGGATATTCCTCCCTTCATTTATGTAAAGTCGGGGTTTAAACCCCTTACTTAACGTAAAAAAGCCGAGTATTTCTCTCGGCATAAGGTTTAAATCTGCGATTTAGATTTACCGTTTTGGCCTGCTACCTAGGACGCCTCCAACGGTATATCCGTAAAGCGATCTCTCGCCAGGACATCGAACATCGACCTTAAGCCTAAATAAATTCTAGGAGAGCCCACGAACACTGTCAAGGAAATCGGGAGCGGGAGGACGCGCGCTCCTCATTCCCTGAATCTATCCATGGCGCGGGAGATGGATCCCGGAGTGAATCCCCTTCTCGCAAGCTGGCCTGCGGCCTTCTCGAGGTCCTCACGCCGGGTTTCGGGAAAAGCCTTACAGAGCCTCATGGCTATGAGGCGGGCCGCGTCCTCCACTTCCTTTTCGTGATCGAAGGAGCTCGCCATCGCTTCCTCGGCCATCTCCCTGTCGATTCCCCGCGAGCGCAACAAGGCATAGACGCCCTTCCCTCCCCGGTGCGCGTTCTGAGCCTTGGTCACCAGCCTGCGGGCGAGATCGGCGTCGTTGAGCAAGCCCTTAGATGTGAGATCACATAGCACGGCTTCTATGGTTTCCGCGGAAAACCCCCTGGATCGAAGGTCCTCCTTTATCTCGAAACAGCTCCGTTGTCGGTACGATAGCAGCTTCAGAGCGCGGGAGAGAGCGCGCCTGGCATCCTCCGCGCCATCCTGCGAGCTACTTGCCTTTCCCGTTGCCGTTAGGGACCTCCTTTGCCTCAGCCCCTTCGGGCGGCGTGGGGGCGGCGCTCTTGGGCAGGTTCAGCATCTCCCGCAACCGGGCGTCGAGGGCCTCCAGCACCTTGGGGTTGTCGATGAGGTATTGCTTGGCGTTTTCCCTTCCCTGTCCGAGCTGCTCGTCCCCGTAGGTGTACCAGGAGCCGCTCTTCTTGACCAGTCCATGCTCCACCGCCAGGTCGAGGACGTTGCCCTCCTTGGAGATGCCTTTCCCGTACATGATGTCGAACTCGGCCTTACGGAAGGGAGGAGCCATCTTGTTTTTAACCACCTTGACCCGCACCTGGTTGCCGGTTATCTCCGCCCCCTGCTTGATGCTCTCAATTTTGCGGATGTCCAAGCGCACCGAGGCGTAGAACTTGAGCGCCTTGCCCCCCGGAGTGGTCTCGGGGCTTCCGAACATCACCCCTATCTTCTCCCGCAACTGGTTGATGAAGATAGCGGTGGTGTTGGATTTGTTGATGGTCCCGGCCAGCTTGCGCAGGGCTTGGGACATCAGCCTCGCCTGCAGGCCCACGTGCGCCTCGCCCATCTCCCCCTCGATCTCCAGGCGCGGCACCAGTGCGGCCACGGAGTCGATGACCACCACGTCCAGCGCTCCGCTCCTCACCAGCATCTCCGCTATCTCCAGCGCCTGCTCTCCCGTGTCGGGCTGGGAGATGAGGAGCTCATCAACGTCCACTCCCAGCGCCTTGGCGTAACCGGGATCCAGCGCGTGCTCGGCGTCGATGAAGGCGGCTATCCCGCCTCTCTTCTGCGCCTCGGCTATGATATGCAGGGCGACGGTGGTTTTGCCGGAGGACTCGGGTCCGAATATCTCCACCACCCTCCCCCTTGGCACGCCCCCGATGCCCAGCGCCAGGTCCAGGGAGAGGGCCCCCGTCGGAATGGCCTCTACCTGGAAGCGGTGGTTGTCCTGCCCCAGCTTCATGATAGATCCCTTGCCGAACTGGCGCTCGATCTGGACCAGGGCCATCTCCAGAGCCTTCTGTTTCTCCACTTTCAATCCTCCTGATCTCATCCACGCGACATATGTCATCGACCGGCAGCCGCCCCGATCGTTCTCGACGCCCTATCTTCGCGTCCTCGCTAATTATATTTCTGCGGGGTGACAACTTTACCCTTGAAGGGGCATTGCCTGGAAGCGGTCTTCGGCCATGGGCAGGCGCCTTCCCTCCTCATCCGTTACCGCTTTAACGTTCAAAGGAACCGCGAGGAGTGGCGCGCGGCTCGCGGGGAGCGCATGTCCTCCGTTGCCAACTTCGCGACATTGCCCCTCAAGGTGGGTTGGGTGGGGGCTTCTGACGCGGACGGGTTTCCCTCCGAGAGAAGCCGCCGGCTTTCGCCGATCCCGCCCTCTATGCGGGAAATCCAGCCGAGTGCAGGACCCGGCCATTCGTCCCTCGTAGCCATAAACCCATTCTTCCTGAGGCAACCAGGACAGCCGTGACCATGACGAGGAGGCGGCGGGGTTCAAGCCCTCTCCAGGCGGGCGATGAACATCCCCTCGCAACCGTGCCGGTGAGGCAAGAGCTGGGCGTACCCCTCCGGAGTCAGGGATGATGCGTATTCCCCTGGAAGGTACGGCTCCAGGCTCACCACGCCGAAATCTCCATGCCGCGACAGGAAGGCATCCACCACGTCCCTGGTCTCCTCTTGGGTAAAGGTGCAGACGGAATAGACCAGCGCACCGCCACTGCGAACCGTTTCCGAAGCCCCCTCGAGAAGGGAGAGCTGCAGGTGGGCGAAATGGGGAAGGTCTTCGGGCTTCCTGCGCCACTTGAGCTCGGGATTGCGGCGCAGGGTTCCCAGGCCGGAGCAGGGCGCGTCCACCAGCACCCGGTCCGCCTTCCCTTCCACCAGTGCGAACATCTCCCGGGAGTCTCCGACCCCGATCTCGATGTTTTCGAGGCCCAGGCGTCGTACGGATTTCCTCATGGCCTCCATTCTATTGGCGTTGGAATCCAGGGCGATGACGCGGCATCCGGGCCCTCCCAACAGGGCCAGGTGGGTCGCCTTCCCTCCGGGAGCCGCGCAGGCGTCGACCACGAGGTCTCCCTCGCCGGGAGAGACGGCGTAACCGACCAGCATGGACCCTTCATCTTGCACCACGCACAGCCCCTCTTTCAGCATGGCCTCCAGGTGGGAGTGCGGAACCGCCACCTTGAGGACCGCCTCGGGCAAGGCGGGGGAAAGGCTTCCCGTACCGCCCAGGCACTCGATGCGGGCAAGGAGCCCGGGGGCGTCGATGCGCGAGGTGTTCGCGCGCAGGGTGAGGGAGGGTATGGAGTTATCGACGACGCACATGGCCTCGGCTTCTTCCGGGCCGAACCTCTCGATTAACATATCCACCAGCCAGCGGGGATGTGAATGCGCCACCTCGAGGTATTCCCCGAGGCGCTTCCGGGAGGGCAGCTCCAGGGAGTCCCTTTCGGTGGAGGCCTTACGCAAAACCGCGTTGACGAAGGCAGCCGGCCCGGGACCCAGCCGCGCCTTCGCCAGGGCGACGCTTTCGTTCGCCGCCGCATGGTTCGGTACGTCCATGCGGAAGAGCTGATACATCCCGAGCCGCAACACGTCGAGCACGGGTGGGTCTATCTCCTCCAGGGGACGGTTCGCCACCTGTGATATCAGGTGATCGAGGTAGCTGCGGTGTCTCTGCACGCCGTAGCTCAGCTCCACCGCCAGGGAGCGGTCGCGCGGGTCGAGACGTGCCTTGTCCAGAGTATAGCGCAGCAGCAGTCCCAGGTAGGCCCCTCCGTCGTTTACCCTCCTGGTGATATCGTAGGCCAGCTCCCTGGCCCCGCGCGGCCGCGCCTCAGCCTCGCTCCCCTTGCCGCGCCCCTCTCTGGTTCGCTTTCTCTTCCGCTCCATCGCCTCTCCCTGCACGGTATCCCTAAGCGTGAAGTGTGGGCGAATACGGACGCGGTGTCAACGCTCCCGTCCCTTCGATCCAGTCAATCCTTCTTCATCACCTGCGCCCCATCGGCGAGGCCGTGAACGTGCTCGGGCGCGACGGCATCATGGTGTTGGACGGCGGCAATACCTCTCTATGGACGAACATCGTTGGAAGGGTATATCAGCCCCGCTCGATCCTTTACGCGGAGGGATCGGGCCAGCTGGAAAGTGGGAACGGACTTGAAACTATAGGCCCTCTAAGAGACCACCTTGGCCTTGCGGTTCACGCCCTCCACGGAAGCGTTGGTGATCCTTGCCTTGGAGCAGTTGATGATGCCTTTCTTGTGCCTTTTCGCCAGCCAGGCGAAAGCGCGTTGCTCGCAAGCAAGCTCTTCTATAGTGGTTTACCGCATTGCCTGCAGAAGCGCGCCCCCTCCCGGAGCTGCATCCCGCAACCAGGACAGAAGGAGGGCTTCGGCTCCTCATGCCGCACCTGCGCCCCGTTTTCCACCTTGGTCCCGCATTGCCTGCAGAAGCGCGCCCCCTCCCGGAGCTGCATCCCGCAACCGGGACAGAAGGAGGGCTTGGGCACCTCATGCCGCTCCTGCGCCCCGGTTTCCACCTTGGTCCCGCATTGCCTGCAGAAGCGCGCGCCCGGCCTAAGCGCAGTCCCACAGGCGGGGCAGGTGGCAGACGCTTGAGAAGCGGCAACCGTTATCTCCTCCTCCTCGTCTACCTCTTCTTCTCCCTCCAGCCCAGCCAGCTCCTTCATCTCTGCCAGGAAATTCCAGAAGGCGTCGTCGGTAGGGAGGTCGTGGGCCATATCGTCGAGCAGCCGGTAGGCCTCCAGGTACTCCCCCTGCTCCGCGTAGAGGCGTGCGGCCATGAGGCGCACCATGGGATTCTCTTTCCCTTCGGGGTCGGACAGCACCACCTCGTATTGCTCCAGGGCATCCTCGCCCTTGCCCTGGAGCTGCAAGACCATGGCGTAGTTGGAGCGAAGCAGCAGGCTGTCGGGGGCGGCATCCAGGCCCATCAACAGGAAACGGGCGGCCGCTTCCATGTCTCCCTCCATGCCCTTGTTCGCCCCGGCGATCCAGGCCAGCGCTTCCATGGTGGCAGCGTAGAGGTCGCGCATGTCGGGAAATTCATCCAGGAAGAAGTAGAGTTCCTCGATGATGAGGTCCACGCGCACCTCCTCGCCCCCGAAGATCTCCTTCTCCATTTCCCGCCGCACGGGAAGGGGCAGGGGGTCCGCGCCAAGGTCCAGGAGGGCCTCATTCTGGAAACTGTAAAAAGCGTAATCGGACACCATAACCCTCCTTTGGCAAGATCCCTAGGGCGTCAACCCACGGTATGTGTCTGAGATTTTTCTGGCCAGGTCCTCGGCCGTAGTGCCCTTTGACCGAAGGAAATCGTCTATCTTCACCGGTCCGGCGCCCTCCTTGAGCAGTTTCTCCATCCCGCGTACGGTATCCTCGATGTCGGCGATCTTTCGATTGACGTCAGCGATCTTCTCCGGGCTTCCCTGTCTCTTAAGGTAATCGGCCCTCGCCTTCAGCTGGTTATTGAAAGCCTTGACCGTCTCCCGTTGCCCCAGCCAGCGCTCCCTCAGGGCTCCATTGATGTCTCCCGAGCGGGCAAGCTGGTCCGCGCGGGTGAATGCCTCGTCGGCCTTAAACTGCAGGGTTCTCGCCACCGTGTCCGTATGGGAGGTAGTCCTGCCAAGCTGCAGATTCTCCCAGTCTTCCGGCGTCATGCCAAAGGCCTCGGCGGAATGGCGGTCCACGGCCACGTTGCGGCATTCCCTTCCCAGTTGCTCCGGGGTGATCCCCTGCGGGCGGCCCGCCGCCTCGTAAAACCTCTCGTCGTAGATCCTCTGTACATCCGCTGCGGCCACGTCTTTGTAACTTCCGTCCGCTTGTCTGATCCGAATGGTCAAATCCTGGTCCATGCTCGGCTTGACCCTGGCTCCAGGATCTCTGGGGTTGGTAGCTCTGAAGACTTCCACATCTTCGGGACCCACCCCGAACTCCTGAGCGATCTGCATCCTGGTTTCCTCCATGGCTTCGTTCTGCAATCTCCTTATTTGCCTGTTGAACTTCCTTATTGTCGATTTATCCTTGCCGCTCAATTTCTGTATGGCCAGGGGGTCGCGCTGTATCTCAAGCACCGCCTCCGTCTGTCTTCGTATATCGCCGCTATTCATGGCCCTCTTGAACCGCTTTACTTTCGATTCAGCTTTCTGCAGCTCATTGCTCCAGATGGTCTTCAGCCTGCCCTTGCTTGCCTTCTCGAGATCGTGAAAGAAGGGCCTATCTCTCGTCAGTCGTACTTTTCGGATATTGCGTATGTCGGCCTCGCTCAACTTGCCTTTGGGTGCGACGAGCGGTTTGCGTTCATAGGTTAACAGCTTCGGTTCCTTGTAAGTCAGGAGCTTCGGAGCTTTCAATGCGTCGTCCAGCTTGTCTTCCATCGCTCCCACGAGCGTCTTGCCCGTGGTCTTGCCCGTTCCTCCGATCAGCCAGTTCTTCAGCCCCGAAGCCCCCTCGAGCAACCCGATGGTGTTGAGGGTCGCCAGAGCTGAATAGCCGAAACGCACGTGCAGGGGGTTGTTGTAATCCATGGCCTTTTCCCACAGATCGGTACCCAGGATGGTCTTGATGGGGCCCCACGGGTCCTTTTTCAGGCTTTCGGCTATCGACATCAGCCATTCCTTCTGTGCCTTTCCCATGCTCTCGAGGAACTTCATGGGGTCGCGGGCGGCCTCGCGCATTGCCTCGATATCCCCCTTGATCTTCTGCTCGCTCCAGTCCTTGAGACGGGTCATGCCATCCGATATGTCGCGGGCCGCGTCTTCCCTGATATATCTGCCGGTGGAAATCATCAGGTCCCTATGGGCTTCACCTATCTCCCTCAGCGGCCTGGCCGGATCGTTCATCATGTTGCGGAGGTATTCCATACTCTTTTGTTGCTTGTCGAATGCCCAATCCACGGGTTTCTTCAGATCTTCCCATATGTTTTTTATAGTCAGTTCGAAGACGCCCTCCGTCACCATTGCGGATTCCTGCATCCTTCTTATGCGTTCTTTGCGCTCGGCTTTTTCGGACTCCGACAGTTGTGGCTTGGGGGGACGTTGCGGCGCCGGCTCGACTTCCGGTATAGGGGCGGGAGGAGTAACGGGCTCGAAGAGCCAGTTCAGGAGAGAGAGCAGCGAAGCGATGATGCCGGCGACGGACGTGCCGGTGAGCCAGGTCCACCAGCTGCCGGGGCCGGGGATCTTGCCGCCTTCGCCCTCTTCAACGTCTTCTTCTGTGGCGGTTACTTCGCCCGCAGGCTCCTCTTGCTCGCTTTCTTCCTGCAAGGTCTCTTCTCCCGGCACGCTGATGACCGGCCATCCGGGCTGAAGGCCTTTTGACCTGGCCTCCCCCTGTATGTCGCCTCGCACCTCGGAAAGCAAAATCTGATATCCTTCGGGGTCTTCATCGCGGACAGAACCAATGCTTTGCAGCGAGGAGGTATCGACTCCCATCATGTCGGCGTATAGGCTTGGATTAAACGTATATCCCTTGAACGTCGTTCCGCTCGCGCTTCCTATCCACTCGCAGAGATCGTAGGCGGTGGCTGCCATGGCACTACCGGGCTCGGCGGTATCAGACAGCATGGCCGTGAAAGATACGTAAAGGTAGAAATGGACCTCGGCGTCCTCGCCCTGTCCCGAGACCTTGTGCATCTCGATACGTTCCTCGATATCCCAGCCAAACTTCGTCAGCGCACTCCCGCTTATGCGTTCTTCCACCTCCTTGTCCGTCGGCGGCTTGATGTCGGCTGCGAGACAGGGAACCGAGCAGGCCAGTGATATCGCTGCCAGCATGAAAGCCAGGAGCAGATAAAATGAGAACCGGTGCTGCACCCTGTAAGTATTGTTGCCCATCACCCCACCGCCTTGGCGAAGATGAACGAGTAGGCGATCCAGGCGATGGAGAAGGCGAAGGCCCCGGCCATGGGGAGGAGCATCAGGCGCATCTTGTTGCCGTAGGAACGAGAGAGCTCCGCCCCACCGCCGCCCCCGAGGTCATGATGGCCGCCTGCATGAAGGCGGTGGCCGCGCTCCAGCCGAAGGCGAGGTCGGCCAGGAGGGCGAGCAGGGCGAAGGGGACGAGGAGGAGGAAGCCCCGGGCCACCGCATCCCAGGCGCCCCCGAACCCCGCTCCCTGGCGCAGGGCGGGGCTCGCGGCGAGCAGCAGGGCGGCCAGTCCGGCCAGGCAGGAAAAGGCCAGGGCCAGGCCGACCACGGTGAAGGCGGCCACTGTCCCGCCCCGGATCCCACATAGCGGCCGTTGAGCCAGGAGAGCAGGGCGAGGCAGGAGAGCACTACCAGGCCGTTTACGACCCTCTCCACCCCTGTCTTGTCCATCTCCGTCCCCTGCCTATAACACCAGAATGGCCAGGCAGGAGAGCACTACCAGGCCGTTTACAATCCTCTCCGCCCCTGTCTTGTCCATCTCCGTCCCCTGCCTATATCACCAGAATGGCCAGGCGGGAGAGGACGACCGGGCTGTTTACGATCCTCTCTTTCCGGGATCCGCCCATGCCCGCCTCTTTCCCCGCCTTGCTTATATCCCCAGGAGGGCCCAGGCGGAGAGCACCAGGCCCCCGCAGAAGGTGGAGATGAGAAGGGAGGCCCAGAGCTTCTCCCCGGTCATCTCCTTGACGATGGAGAGCATGGGGTAAAGCGCCCACAGCGCCCCGGTGACCCCGAAGGCCACGGCGGTGTACCAGCCCGTGGCCAGGTTGAAGACGAGCCCCACCGCGCAGAAGATGAGGGTAGGGGTGTAGGCGAGGCAGAAGGCCCGGACCGTCCACTCCAGGGAGCGCCCTTGCCCGAAGGGGCGGGAGGCCGCCCAGGCCAGCGCGGCCGCCAGGGCCACCCCGGCCGTCCCCAGGGCCAGCCCCAGGAAGGTGAAGCCCGCCACTTTCCCCGCCGAGGCGGTTCCAGCGTCCTTCATGTCCAGGCCGGTCTGGAGGAAAAAGAGGGTGAAGGCCAGGCCGGATACAGCGAGGGAAAAGACCCAGGGGACGCTTTCCAGGGCGCCTTTCACCGCCTGGGCCGGGTTGAGGATCATGGAGAGGGCGGAGCGCATAGACAAGGAAGCGCTCATGGATGAAGGTATGCTTGCACCAGTAGTTTCCATTCCACGCCCTGTTCGCGTCAATACCTTATGGCTGTTGCGCAGACATGTTTGGGAACGATGCTCAGCCAACGCAACAACTCTATCATAACATACGGCTATATGTCAGCAAGCCAAAATGGGACATGGTAGCGCCGAGCTCTTGAGATGGGTCCCCGGTCTGAACTAATTGTTTTGACCCATGCGGTGAAACGTGACCTCTGCCGGACATGCCTTGGGCGCGGTACGGTAACCTTGAGCGGCAGTCCTTCCATTTTATGGTAACGAAGGACTTCGATGCCCCGGTGGTCCGCACCCTGGCCTTAAGGATTCGGCTCCTCGGCGATTCCAAGAAAGGCCCGTATGGCCTCCTTGAAATCCTCCCCGGTTTCGGCGAGCAGCACCTGGTCGCTGTCCATGTGCATGATCGCGTCGTCAAGGGCCGTTGCGAGGGCGTTGACGCTGCGTTTTATCATCTGCACCGCCACGGGAGGCCGGCCGGCATAGACCGCCGCCATCTCCCGGGCGCTTTTCAGAAGTTCGTCCGGCGCGGCGACCTCGTCCAGAAAACCCCAATCCAGGAGCGTTTTAGCGCTCAGTTTTTCGCCCGTCATCACCCAACGCTTGGCCCTGGCCGGGCCCACCAGGCGCACGCAAAGCGGCAGGCTCACCCAGCTCAAGGGTATACCCAGGCCGCTTTCGGGATATCCCACCAGGCAGTCCTCGGCGCCGATGCGGAAGTCGAGGGCGGAGGCTATGCAGGCGGCTCCCCCCATGGCGGCGCCGTTTATGGCCGCGATGGTGACTTGATCCATCTCGCGAAGCGCCCTTATCATACGCGGGCCCAGGTGGAACGACCGCTGCCGCGCGATCAAGGGAGCGGCGTGGACGAGCGCCTGCTCCGGGTCCTTGAGGTCCGCGCCCACGCTGAAATGCTTGCCCGCCCCGGTGAATATCACTACCCTCGTCTCCGTGTCCTCTCGAAAGGACAGCGCCGCCTTTTCCAGCTCGCGCATCAGCTCCAGGCTGAGGGCGTTTCCGGCCTCCGGCCGGTTCAGCGTGACCACGGCTACATGGCCTTCGCGCTGTATCAGAAGGTTCCTGTACTCCATGTCGCCCTCCCCTGCTCTATATCTTTCTTCTGTCTGGACATATAGATAGTATTAATGCCGAGCTGACTTCGGCCAGATGCCCCCACGTCAGTAGTGACCTTGTGCAGGGTGCTGCCCGGCGGCTCCAATCCAGGCCCATGTTTACGGGTATATTCTCCCATATGCGCCCATCACTGGCGATGCCCTCACAGCGGGCGAGCAAGGCGTCGAGTCCAGTCGATAGCGATTGGTGCCTAAGGGGAGGGGTGAGAAAAATGTACGCGGATGCCCTCGCGCAGGCCTTACTTCCTCGTCCTGATTCCCTTCTGGATCTTCTCGCCTTGCTCCAGGATCGTCTGTTTATCGTATTTGCCGAACACATGGTGCAGTTCAGCAAGGTATTCGCCCATTCCCATCAACGCGAAACCGATGATCTCGGGAATAAGGTCTTTATCCATTTCTCCCTGTTCGATGGCTCTCTCGACGTCATGGATAATGGGCTGGACGATATAGTTGAGGCTTTCCTTGTACCGCTCGATGAATTCCTGGTTATTGGAGATAGCGATACCACGTAGCAGGTACATCATGTCCCGCCATTTGGGATATGCGTCCAGAAAAGCATCCGTCCTCTTGTGAAGGCGAGGGATTACATCTCTCTCCTTTCGGATATTGTCCCAAACCTCGTTGAACATCTGGTGGAATATGTAATTCGCGCATTCCAGGAATAGCTCTTCCTTGTTGTTGAAGAACGAGTAGAAAGTGGACTTGCTCATTTGCAGCTCGCCGACTATGTCCTGAATGCTGACCCGCTCGTACCCCTTCTGCATGAAAAAGAGGGCCGCGGTCTGTATTATCTCCTGTCTCCTGTCGACTGACTTGCCCCGTTCTTCAGATTGCTCACCTTCCGCGTCAAACTTGGCCATCTCATCCTTGATGAACCTGACCGGAAGCCTCTCTTTTTCCCTTAGTTTTCTTATCAGCTTGAGTCTCTTTACTTCTTCCTCTGTGTAATAGGCCATGGTCTTGCCGGTCTTAATATGAGGAGCGATAAGGCCCTCGCGTATGTAATACCTGATAGTGGTCTTCGGGATCCCGGTTAATCTCTCGAGTTCGCTTATAGTTATGTACCTGTGCTTGTCTGTTTCCATTGGTCCGCACTCCATGCGAAATTAGTTGTATTTTATCGGGCACCATGCTGACTTCGAACAAAGCTAACAAGGACCTCGTTATCCATACTCCACGCAAGCGGTCCTGTTAATCTTATAGACTATAATAACTATATAGTCAAGATCTAATAGCTATTAAATAAAGCCTTCATTTTTTAGCACCGAGTCACTCCTAGTAATTTCGTTATTCCAGCATGCATTGTAAGGTAGTTGTGCGCATCTTGACAGAATAGAGTCCCATGAATATACTCACGTAATGTACGGTACCGTACTTCTAATAAGCATGAAAAGTATGGAACCTGCCGTGAAGTCCTTTTCCTTCGTGGTAGCTGCGACGACCTACTGGGAAGGACTAGAAAGGAGATTCTCATGGAAAGCGGCGAGTTCGCCATCATCGGCACCGGGGAGGTGCCGTGCGGCAACTACCCCGAGCGCTCGGAGTTCGAGATCGCCTACACCGTGGCCCGGGAGGCCATCCGCGACGCGGGCATCGACGTCAAGGAGGTCGGGGCGGTGCTCTGCGCCCAGCACATCATGTCCAACCCGGAAAACGACTACAACACGGAGATGGTCTTCGGGAGGCTGCCCGAGG
>JABLXL010000029.1 GCA_013178005.1 Actinomycetota bacterium | reverse complement strand
TGGTTCATACCCGGTTGCATACCCGGACGAGGGGTCGCATCTTTACTTTTTCATTCCGCCGCAGCGCAAGTCAAACACCCAACCTCTCCCCGGAACAAAAAAAGTCAAGACACGACCCGGGTTCATACCCGCACGCAGGGTCGTATCTTTACTTTTTCATTCCGCCGCGCAGCAAGGCAAACACCCATCGTCATCCCCGTACCCTTGATGGCAAGCGCCGGCATCGGGCGGCGCCTTCCCGGCACCGTCCCTGTTCCAGCCCTTCCCGGCGAGGGATTACGGCTGGTTGGTCAAATAACATATACAAACAGCGTCCGTTGATATAGTATGGCGGCGTCCGAGCCCCAAGGGTGATGCGCGCGAGGCGCTCGATGTGTCCGGGCTCCGGCGGGGGAAGTGGTCTACCTCCCTTTCCCCAGGCTTGATAACGGAGGTAAAAGCATGAGGTTCACGCTGACGGGGGCCGTGATACGCTGCGCGGTCGTGCTCCTGCTCCTCTGCCTTATCTTGCCGGTGCCATGGAAGGGATTAGCGGAAACGACAAGCGCTGCGGGATCCGCCCCCAAGGCCCTCCTGGTCATGGCCTTCGCGCCGGGGGAGAACCTGCGCTCGACCTCGGTGCCCGACCTCCAGTCCACGGTGCAGACGCTGTGGAAGTACGGTTTCGAGGTCTACATCCTGGATGCCTACGAGGAGGACGGGTCTTTGAGTCCCTGCCCGCATTACCAGTTGCACCGCCATGTCTCCGACCGCAGGTATAATCTCGTGGTCTATTACGGCCATGGCAACGACGAGCGCTGGGGGTTCTGCCTTCCGCAGGATACGGCCTGGGCATCTCGCACGGACACGCCCGAGGGACGGGACGAGGCCCGGGAGTTCGGTGATTTCAGGGCCCACTGGAGGGACGAGATAAGGCTTGCCCCCAACGCCATGGTCGTCATGCGCCATACCTGCTTCGCGAACGGTTTGCAGGCCGCGGATATGGGAAACGGGGCCGCGCTGCTTTCGAAAGAGGAGGTGCTCAGGCGCCTGAACGAGTACTCCTACACCTTCCTGCAGGAAGGGCCCGGGGCGCGTTCCTTCACCGCGAGCATCAACGTTGGCTCCACGCCATCCTACCTGGAATCCCTGTTCCGCGAACACCACCGGGCCATAGGCGAGCTCACCGTCCCCGACCTCTCGGCATCCTACGCGGCGGGAAGCGGGTACGAGTTGCTCCAGGGGCGGCACCAGCGTCTGGGGTCGGAGGGAATGGTTTACCGCAAGAACCGTTTCCCCGGCAGCGGCAACGGCGCCGTGTGGGGACAGCCGGCCTGGGCCGGCGATCCCCTCCTGACGGCGGAAGGGGTATGCGGTATGGTGCCGGGCGATAAAAACGCCGACGGCGACAACACCGACCTGGGAGAGCCCTGTTTTCCCCATGACAAGCGGGACACGTTCCCGGGAGAGGACGCTTCCTACAACTTCTTCCCCTTTCTGAGCATCGCCAACCCGGGATCTTTGTCCACCTGGGCCGAGATAACCTTCCGCGACGAAGCGGGCGAATACCTGAAGATATACCGCGAGGTGGAGGCGGCGTCCCGCATCACCCTGGACCTCAACGCCAACCCTTACCTGCGGGACAAGAACCTCGCGGTGGAGGTGCGCTCCGTGGACGGCGCGCCGCTGCTGGCGGAGAGACCCATGTATTTCCGCTATCACGGCTGGATGGATGGCGGGTCCGTCGCTTTCGGGCGGACGGAGGCGCACACCTCGTGGTATTTCGCCGAGGGATACGCGTCGGATTCGCAGCCCTTCCATGAGTATATCTGCGTCGCCAACTTCGGGACCGGCACCGCTCGCGGCGTCCTGGAGCTGCTGCCGGAGAAGGGAGAGCCCACCGAGGTCGAGCTGGAGGTCCCGCCGGGCACGCGCCGCACCTACCACGTCAACGCCTACACGCAGGGGGCGGTTTCGGCAAGGGTGGAGACGGACCTCCCCGTGGTGGCGGAGCGCTCCATGTATTTTCTCTACCGCTCGCCGGACGGCACCTTCACCGCCGACGGGGGTCACGGGAAACCGGGAGTGAACTCGCTTTCCAGGGAATGGTATTTCGCCGAGGGGAGGGTCGGCGACGATTTCGACGCCTGGGTCCTGCTTGCCAACCCCGGCACCGCGCCGGCGAGCGCGGACGTAACGTGCTACACGCCTCGGGGGGAGCGGGTGCGGAAGGATATCATTCTGCCGCCGGGGACGCGTCGTACCTTAAGGGTCGACGATCTCTTCCCGTCGGCCTCGGACGTCTCGGTGCGCGTGAGCTCCGACGTGCCCATCGCCTGCGAGAGGGCCATGTATTTTCGCTACAACGGCGCATGGGAGGACGGGCATGTGTCGCCCGGGGTGACGGAGCCGTCCCGGAGGTGGATGTTCGCCGAGGGATCGGCTTTCGACGGCATCCACCAGTACGTGGCGGTTCTCAATCCCAACGATGAGGCCGCGGTGATAGAGGCCAGATTCCTGCTGGGCCCCGGCGAGGGCACGCGCACACAGACCTATCGCGTGGGGCCGCATGCCAGGATGACCATCGACGTGAACGCGGCGCTGGCTGCGGAAGACGGACCGTCCCAGGTGGCGCTGGATATAATGTCGAACCTGCCGGTGGTGGTCGAGCGGGCGATGTATTTCGACCTGGGAAGAGGAGCAGACGGCAGGGAGCCCATTCGCGGAGGGCACGTCTCGGCGGGAGTGAGCTCGCCGGCGTCCGCGTGGCTTTTCGCCGAGGCTTATACGGGCAGGTAGGCGGGCCCGGGCGGGGACGGGGCAAGGGCTCCATGAACCGCGTTCTCTTTTCGCGGCGATCTCTTGGCGAAGTCCGGCACCGAAGATGACCGGTTAGGAAGGGGCCCTTATCGCCCCATCACGGGATGAGGATCCTGAAGACCGAGCCGCCCCCCTCCCGCGCCTCGCACCAGATGCGCCCACCGTATCCACCGCGCATAGATAGTGAGGAAGGGGCCCTTATCGCCTCATCACGGGATGAGGATCCTGAAGACCGAGCCGCCCCCCTCCCGCGCCTCGCACCAGATGCGCCCACCGTGCCCGCACGCGATCTCCCTGGCGATATACAAACCCAGCCCCAGGCCGCCCGAGGAGTGGTGGGCGGCGTCCTCCAACTGGCGGAAGCGCTCGAAAATGACCTCGCGTTCCCTTGGCGGGATTCCCAAGCCGCGGTCATACACCGAGATGAGCAGGGCGCCGCCCTCGCGCTTTGCCTCCAGTAGGACGGGAGAGGACGGGGGCGAGTACTTGACCGCGTTGTCCAGGAGGACGATAAGGGCATCGGAGATCTTTTCCTCATCCAGCGCATGGGTCTCGATATCCTCGCCGACGCGGATCTCGAACGTGTGGGCGGCGCCCCTGTCGCGCATCTGGCGCACCGCGTTCTCGAGAAGGGGAGTCACCCGCGTCTCGCGTTTCTCGATGGTGAAAATGCCCCTCTCTATGCGCGAGAGGTCGAGGAGGTCGTTGATGATCTTTGCCATTTTGTCCGCCTTGGCGTTGATGATGCGCATCTTCTCCAGGCTGGTTTCATCGATTCCCGCGAGGTCGCCCTGCTGGAAGGCGTCGGCATAACCCTTGATGATGGAAAGGGGCGTGCGCAGCTCGTGAGAGGCGATGTCCACGAAGTGCCTGATGCCCTCGAGGTGCACGAGGCGCTCCTCCTCGATGGTCAGCGCGCGGGCCAGCATCCCCATAAAATGCATGTCCGCGGGAGTGAAACCCCCCGTTCCCCTGGAGAAAAGGCAAAGCATTCCCACGGCCTTTTCGCTCAGGAGCGCGGGATATCCCAGGAAGGACCCGAAACCCTCCCGTGCCACGTCAGGATCCCGGGCGTAAGCGGATCCCTCCAGGTTCTCGATCACGCACGGCTCCACGGCGCCGGAGAGCATGGCCTCATAACACAAGTAGGTGGCGGCGTCCCCGGGCTCTACCCACTTCTTCCCTTTTCCAGAGGGATAGAGGATGGAGAGGCCGCCTTTCTCCAACCGGCAGTAGCGAAGGGCGTCTTCGCCCAGCACCTCCCCAGCCACGGCCACGATCTTGGCGATGTTGTCCATGGGAGAGGGGCCCAGGCCGAGCAGGCAGAGCCTGAGTTTGTCGAGGCGCCATTCCTCCTGCTTGCGCTCCGTGACGTCATGGGCGACGTTGGTGAAGGCGACCACGCTTCCATCCTTGTCGTAGAGAGGAGCCCCCGTCACTTCCCCTACGGCCACGCTCCCGTCCTTTCTGATGAAACGCAGCTCGTCGTTAACCACTTCCCCCGCGAGGAGGCGCTGGATATCCTCCGCGACCCGTTCGTAGTCGTCCGGGTGGAGGATGTTCAGCTCCAGGACGTTCTTGCCCAGTAGCTCCCCCTCGCTGTAGCCGATGAGCTCGCAGGCCTTGCGGTTGACGCCGATGAGGGTGAGGTTCCTGTCGTAGGTATAGATGGCCTCGCCCGTGAAGTCGTATATGAGGCGGTATTTCTCCTCGGATTCCCGGAGCGCCTCCTCCCATTTCCTGCGTTCCGTGATATCGCGGGCATGTATCACCAGGCCCCGTATCGCGGCGTCTTCCAGGAGGTTGCTGGCGGTGGCCTCGTAGTAATGCCAGGTGCCGTCCGCGTGCCTTATCCTGATCTCCGCGTATTCCGTGGTCCCCTCCCGGCCGGTGGCATAGGCGAGCGCCCGGGCGGTGTCCCCGATGTCGTCGGGGTGGGCGAAATCGAAAAGGCTCTTTCCCGCCAGCTTTTCGGGTTCATAACCCGCCGTGCGCTTGACGGACGGGCTCACGTAGCTGATCCTGCCCTCCGCGTCGAGCACGGCGATCACATCCGAGGCGCCCTCTACCAGGGATCGGAAATATGCCTCGCTGCGGTGAAGCTCCTCCTCCAGGCGCTTGCTCTCCGTGATATCGCGGGCGTGCACGATGATCCCTCCGATGGCCGGGTTGTCAAGGGCGTTTATTCCGAAGGCCTCGAAGACCTGCCAGGTTCCATCCTTGCGCAACCAGCGGTATTCCACCCTCGCCGAGGGGAGGTTTTCCTCAAGCCCCTGGGAGAAAACTGCGATCACGTGCTCCATGTCCTCCGGGTGCAGGAGTTCAAAGGGGGACCTTCCGAGCAACTCCCCGGGCTCGTAACCGGATATCCTCTTTATGGAGGGGCTGACGTAGCGCAGCTTGCCCTCTGAATCCAGTACGGAGATGATGTCGTTTGTGTTTTCGGTTATATAGCGGAAATACGCCTCGCTCTTTCCCAGCTCCTCCTCTAGGCGCCGGTGCTCGGTTATGTCGCGGGCGCTGACCACGATGCCCCGCACCAGGGGGTCTCCGAGAAGGTTATTGCCTACGGCCTCGAACCAGCGCCAGGAGCCGTCCTGGTGGCGGGCCCTTATCACCAGGTACGGCGAGAAGCCAAGTAAGCCCGCTCTCGAGCGGTAGAACCCCGTTGCGTTCTGCAGGTCGTCGGGGTGCAGGAATTCGAAAACGCTCCTTCCCGTGACCGCGTCTGGATCGTATCCGAGCAGGCGCTTCGCGGATGGGCTAGCGTAGAGCACCTTTCCCTCCCTGTCCAGGAGGAGGATGAGGTCGAAGGTGTACTCGATGAGCGATCGCGCGTACCTATCGATGGCGGAAGCGTCCCGCAGTTTATTTTCCCCGCCGCTGGTGGCATTTTCCGCCCCGGGGTTCTTGTCCTCGGGGGGTTCGTAATCGCGGCCGTGTTTTGCTTTCCTTCTGCCGCCCCGCATAAGAATCTCCACCTCCGGGGCCGACCGCCCCGCTTCTTTTTCACGCCTTCACGCCGGCCCCGGGGCCATGCTGAGCGCCGACATCCTCCATTATGATGGGTTCGCCGTCGGTGATAAAGCATGGGAAGCGAAGGGGGGTGGGTACCCAATCGCGCGGGGTGAACGCGAACAGCTCTTTTTGATGAAAAAGATGTGTGTTCATGTGTATATCGGCGACGGTGGACGCGGAACCGGGCTTATGGATACGCCACTCGGGGGGATCGATGCAGGTGGCTAAGTCCACACGTGGCAGGCACCCTGCCACCGTGCATTTCCGCATGAGACAAAAAGCCCTCAAAGGCCGTAAGGTCTCGGACTAAGCGATGAGACCTGCATCAGTACGGATACCACTCGGGGGGTTCGATGCCGGTGCCGAAATCCACCGGAGACCACCCCGATGCACCTTTCTTCATCACCACGTAGGGGCTTTCCAGGCGCTCGTTGGTGCATACTGCCCTGCCCACTGCCTCGTCGCCGCGTATCACGATGTTCTCGATCTTGAACTCCAGGCCAGGGGCCGCGTTCTGTTTCACGAAGTCGATCATGGCCGCCTCCACCTCGGCCAGCTCATTCGCCCTCGCACCGGCTTCCTTGGCGCCTTCGGCGTGTCCTTCTTCGTATCCCTCGGACCAACCCTCGGCGTAACCCAGCAGGTAATCTTCATCGGCCCCGGTCAGCTCGGGGACCTCCGGGTCATATTCGCCTTGCCTCCCTTCCTTAACACCTTGCTCGTAGCCATCCTCGCGTCCCCGCGCGCGCCCCTTTTCGTAAGCGTCCTGGGCGGCCTTTTCCTCTTCACTGGGTTCATGGACGCCGCCCTCTTGCTTCGAGCCACCGCAGCCGGCGGTTGCCTGGACGAACGAAGCGAGGAGCAGCAGACAAACGGCCGATAGGACCAGCCTCGCCATAGTTCTTTTCACCTGGCTCCCCCTTTCTCGGTTGTTTGTTTTTCCCTTCATGCCGGAATCTTGCCACATGCAAGGCTTCAACCGTTCCGGGGCGTGTGGAGCAGTCGTTCACCTTTTCCTTCATGCCAAAATCTTGCCACAGCTGGTATGGCTGCCGACGGGTTTCCGGTCGAGCGAAGCGCAGCGATCGATCTCTCCTTACCTCGACCACGCCGTGGCCTGCTTCGCCTATCAAGCCTGCCGCATGTTTTCACAGGAATAAATAGAATCCTCCTACCCATACCTGCATCCAGCTCCGTGGAAAAAACTGCGCATCAGAGCTCGCGGTACATCCTCAACATTCCCGGGCAGTTGAAGATACGCATGAACTCGTCGTCGGTCTTTTCCTCCACCGCCACGAAGCCCGCCTTTTCATATGCCCTCCGGGCTGGTTCGTTGCCTATGAGCATGTTCAGCTCGGCGCAACCGTAGCCGCGTTCCCTTCCCAGGCGCAGTATCTCCTCGAGGAGGGACGTTACCAAACCGCGTCGTCGATACTCCGGGAAGACCGCCACGTGTTCCACCACCCAGGAGTCCTCGTAATGGCCGGGGTTGACGCGATAGAAGGGCTGCATGCGGGCGTACATCGCCTTGCCCTCGGCGCGATCGATGCCGATCTCGGCCAGCGCCTCCCGAAGGAGATTCCCTCCCGCGAGCCCCTCGTTGAAGCCGCAGAGGCAGCCCGCGATCTCGCCGTCCACTTCGCCTATCAGGTAGTGGGAGTGGTGGTAGAAGGACGGCGTCGAGGCGGTGAAAAGGGCGGCCAGTTTTTGCAGCTTTTCCTCCACCACACCCCGGAACATGAGGTCGTATATGGAGACGTCGAGATGGCTCTTGCCCGCCAGGTATATGAGGCGTGCGACCGCCTCCGCGTCTTTGGGTGCCGCGGCACGGATATGCATATGTCACCTCGCTTGATCTGGATGCGCCGCCAGCGCTATCTTACCATTCTCTGAACCTGGGGAGACTGGTCATGCGTGTCCCGCCTGGGCTAAATATCAGGTTGTCCCAGGAGGAAAGGCCTCATACGCGCATTTTCCGGCTCATACTCTCGGCCAAGCGCCTTCCCTTTAACGGGCCGCTTCGGAGGAGGATCAAGTTCACACGATTCCGACCGCGCCCCCGCCTTTCGCCCGTCTTTCCCGCATCAGGGAGCCTGGGAGGGGGCCTTGCCTCCTGCCCTCACCAGTTCGCCCGTGGCCGTGAAATGGATCAGGGTTTCCTTCACGGGCTCTCCGCACGCCCTCATCAGGGCTTCGGCATAGAGCAGCACCTGGGGGGCGTATTTCTCCGCCGCCCTCTTTAGCTCCCCCTCCCGCAGCAGGTCCGTCTTGTAGTCCACCACCACCCAGCCGTCCGCCTCCCGGAAGGCGAGGTCTATCACCCCGCGCAGGATGGCGGGACGGCCGCCTTCATCCCAGGGGATTTGAAAAGGCACCTCAGTCAACCGTTTCTCCGCGGCCTGGGCTCGGCGCCAGATCTCGGATGCCATGACCGAGCGTGTCAGGGCTGCGGCGCTGGGTGCGAACCCCGGCTCCATCTCCTTTTCCTCCAGGAGGGTCGCAGCCAGCTTCTCCATGTCCAGGTCCGGTTCCGCCATCGCCGCCTGCAGGAGGGCGTGGATGACCTCTCCCCATTCCGGTCCATGTTCGCCGTTTTGGGGGCTATCTGGCGCGGAGGCGGGTGCGGCGTGGCCCGACGGCGGCGCGGATCCTTCCGTGTCGCTTTGGCCAACGCCCACCGCCCTCGCCGCTCCAGGGCCGCCCGCTTGTGAGAGAGCGTATTCCTTGGCGGCGAGCACATCGTAGGTAGGGGAGGTGGTGGCATCCAGGCGTGAGCATATTTTAGCCATGCTCGCCTCGGGCTCGCCCGGGGGGAGCTCGACGGCGGGAATCGCGGGAGCCTCCTGGGGACCGGGGTCGGGAATGACCCTGTCCTGGGGGATGAAGCGGTCGAAGTAGCACCACGGGTTGTCGTCGTTCCTGGCCTTTCTCTGGCTGATTATGACGGCGGCGCCGCAGCGGGTGGCGGCGACGTAGCGGAGGCGCAACTCCTCGGCGCGCTTGAAAACCCCTTCCTTCTCTTCCAGGTCTTCCCAGCGGGCGGGGTGAGCCAGGATCTTCTTGCGACGAGAGTTTTCCGATTTGCTGTAGATGGCGAGATACCCCCTGATCTTTTCTCCGGAACGGTCTATGTGGACCTCGGCGCCGTGGTCGAACTCTCCGCAGGGGTCGGCGAGGAAGACCACCGGCGCCTCCAATCCCTTCACCTTGTGCAGGTTCATCACCCTCACCTCGGGCCGCGTTCCCGCAAGCGCGGGAGTCCCGTCGTGTTTCTCCTCGCCGCGGGCCAGCATACCGATATATTCCACTGCCTGCGCGACGCTCCACTCCCCGGATAGCGTGGCGCGCAGGAGCTCAATGCCCTTGGCCAGGCTTCCGGCCTGCGCGTCCCCGCCTGATCGTGCGGCCGCCAGCGCGAACAAGCCAAGGTCCCGGGCGATCCTCTCGCATGCTGAGGCAAGAGGAAGGCGGTCGAGCCAGCGCGCGTATCGCCTCAGGCGGGCGTAAGCCTCCATGAACACCCGAGAGACATCCTCGTCCAAACCGGCCGGCGGGTCGCAGCGGAAAGAGAAGAGTCCCCCCGCCTTGCGGTACGCGTAAAGACGGGCGTCGCTTATCCCGAAGAGCTCGCTTCGCAGCGCCGCCACCAGGGCGATGGGGTCTTCCGGCCTCGCGACGGCTCTCAGGCAAAGGTACAGTAGGTGCAGCTCCTCGACCTCATTCAAAGCCTGGCCGCCCGTGACGCGGTGAGGGATACCGTATCTCTGCAGGGCTCGCGCGAAGGCGCCCAGGTTATGGGTTTTGCGCGTGACGATCATGAAGTCGTCAGGTCGCACCCGGGGATCCTTTCCGCCCTCGATCTCGCCGCGCGTACGGGACACGGTCATTCCCCTGTCCAGGGCGTCCCTGATGATGCGGGCCACCAGGTCGGGCTCGTACTCCCTCACGATCTCATTCTTGGAACATTCCTCGGGAAGCGGGAGTCGGTAAACGCCGCACAACCCACCGGACTCACCCTCTTTCCTGCCGGGAAGCAGGGGGACGTAGAACGGAGACTCGGGCGCCTCGACCTCCGGGAAGCGCAGCAAAGCCCGCCCCTTTACGTCAAGAGACGGTTCACCCGGCTCAAAGACCTCGTTGACCCAGGAGATGACGGGGGGAGAGGAGCGGAAATTCGCCCGCAGGTTTACGGTCAGGCCTCCCCCCAGCTCTTCGAGGACGCGCCTGGCCTCAGCGTAGGTGGCGATATCGGCGCGCCGGAATCGGTATATGGACTGTTTGGGGTCGCCCACCAGGAACAGCGAGCCCGGTCGGGGCGCGCAGGCTCGCCAGTCCCTCTCCTCCGGATCGCTCGAGGCGAGGAGGAAGATGACCTCCGCCTGGATGGGGTCGGTATCCTGGAACTCGTCCACAAGCAGGTGGGTGAAGCGATGGTGGAAGTACCGCCGGACCTCGGGATGGTCACGCAACAGCGCCGCCGCCTTCATTAGCAGGTCCTGGAAATTGAGCAGGCCGCGTTCTTGCCGCAGTCCGTCGTATACGAGGCGTGCCCTCTGGAGGACTTCGATGACCGTCGGGTAGCGGTATTCGCGCCAGGCGCGCAGCGCGGGACGGGCCACCCGGTCGCGTAAATCGTCCCAGGCGCTTTTCTCCGCCTTTGCTTCCTCCCCGCTGAACCCTCCTTTTTCAATCCAGATTTTTTGCACTATCTTGGGGTTAGCGTCGAAGTATTCGAGGGCCTCTATGAGGCGCTCCGGCCTGTCCATGTCGTGGAGATGGGAAAGGAAGCGGAACAGGCGCTTCAGGAGGGGGATGAAGTTGTCGTTTCCGACTTCTTCCGGCAGCCTGGGTACCAGCTCTCTCAGGTGATCGTTATAGCGGAGGAGCTCCTCGCGCGCCTCCTCGAGGTCCGGTTCTTCCGTGGCGGGGGGCGTGGGCCATTCCTCCACGTCGGGATAGCGGCAGAAATCGGCGAAGGCGGTCTTGAGGTCCGCGAGGGTCAAGCCCAGGCGGACGAGCCTTTCCAGCAGCCCCGCGGGGTCGCTTACCGTGAGCTCGGCCACGAAGGCCTCCCAAGCCTCCTCCAGGAGGCGGGAGTCCTCGACGTCGTCGATCTCCTTGAAATCGAGGCCCACGCCCGCCTCCACGGGGCGCTCCCGGAGCAGGCGGGCGCAGAAGGAATGGATGGTGCCGATATAACATTGCTCCACTCGATCCAGAGCCGATCCGAGGCGCTCGCCCCCTTCCCCTTCCGCCTCCCTGACCCTGCGCTCCAGCTCCACCTGGAAGCGGCCTCTCAGTTCCGCGGCAGCTTTCCGCGTGAAGGTGACGGCCGCCAAGTGGCGTATATCAGCGCATTTACCGCTCTCCAGCAGGGCGAGCATCCTTCCCACCATGCTGGTGGTCTTGCCGGTGCCCGCTGCAGCCTCCACCAGCATATTGCGGTCAAGCTCGCGGAGGATGAGCTCGCGTTGCTCCTGGTCGGGAGGAAGAAGGAAATCCGTGTTCGTCGCGTCATCGGGCATCTCAATCCGCTCCTTCGCTCGTATATCCCCTCAGGCGGCGGAAGGGGGAGAGTGCGTCGTCGCCGGGCTTCTCCAGCCTCGCCCTGGACCTCGCCGCGGCCGCCTTCACGTCTCCGAAGGCGGGGAGGTAATCGCTGTACCTGACGTCGTCCTCGCTGTCGGTGAAGGGAAAACACCCCGTGGCCAACATCTCGGAGAGGCATGCCAGAAAACGCGGTCCCTCGCGCAGGGAATCCGCGTCCCAGGTGAGGCGCTCGCCGTGCTCCCTGGTGGAGGGGAAGAAATACTGGAAGGAAACCACCCTTCCCCGGGGATGTCGGCTCGCCAGGGCTTGCTCCGCCATAACCAGGTAAAGGTAATGCTGCACGCGCCTTCCCCCTTTGAAGGGATCGGCGATGTCGTAGCCATAGGCGGATCCGATCTTATAGTCCAGGATGGAGAAGACCTCGCTGCCACGCTCTCCGATCTCGTCCACGCGGTCGATTCGCCCCCGAACGCGGATGCGCCTGCCGCCGGGCAATTCCACGCATACCGGATCAGGGGAATCCGCGGGGTTCCCCGCGCCCACGCCTGCCATGCCCACGGCCAGTTCGAGATAGAGGGGGCGGTTCAAGCGGCAATACCGCTCCTCCTCGGCTAGGAAGATGCGGGCGCAGCGCAGCATATCCTCGCGCTCCAAGCGGGCCGTCTCCGGGTTAGGCGCCGGTTTCAAGCGCTCCCACAGGGCGAGCCTCTCCTCCACCATTCCGCGAAGAGTCTCCCAGTCGCTCTCCAGGCAAGGCGTCCTCCCCTCCTCCATCAGCCGCCGGTGGAAGTCCCGGAACACGGCGTGAAGCACGCTACCCTTCTCGGACGTATCCAGCCAACGGTACGGATCGGGGACGTATTCCTCGGGGGGGCTTATCCCCAGCACGTAGGTCAGGAAATATTCGAGAGGGCATTTCGCGAGCGTCTGAAGCTGGCTGGCGGAGAGTACGGGTCCGTCTGGCCGTGCGGGATCGAGTTCCGCGCCGACCTCCGGGACGTAGCCATCGTATTCCGTGAACTGCTCCCCTTCGCGCGCGAGTCGAGCCTTCCTGCCGTAACCCAGATGGGGATACGCGGCGAAGACGGCCTCCTCCGCGTTGGCCACGGGGGCCTCGCCGCACAGGCGGTTGATCCACCATTCCGCTTCGTCGAGGCATTTCTCGGGCCGGCGGGGAACGAAGGATTCGGGTATCTCCAGTTTCCGTAAGAGGTCGTCCTGCACCGCGTCCCGCACGCCCGATGTCACGCGGTATGCAGAGAGCACGGCCTGGCTGGGAAACATCTCCCTGTCCTCGGTCAGGTCGCGGCAGCAGTAAGCGATGGTGACCTTTGCCCTCAGCCTGGACATGACCCGCGCGAGGCCCTCCATGACCGAGGCCTGACGCCCGGCCGATGTGGGCAGGTCGCGCGATATGGCCTCCCTCTCGGAGTCGAGGAGCAGAGGGTCCTGGAGGCCCGCCCCCGGAAAGCGACCGTCGTCGAGTCCCAGTATGAAGACATGTGGGCGTCCGCTGTGTCCTCCCCCCAGCAGGGGGGCGACGTGAAGGCAGCCCGGCTTGGGAGATTTTCCCTCCACGCGGAGGGAGGCTGCCATCTCGGACAGGCGGCCCTGGATATCGATATGGTCGGCGCCGCATTCCTCCAGGCAGGCTGATATCTCGCGCACCCCCTTGAGCAGGCGCCTGCGGGCGTATTCGTCGAACTCGCTCGTGCAACGCACTCGGTCCGACAGGAAATCCTCGGCGGCTGCCAGCAGTTCAACGCCCTTCGCGATGTCGCGCGGCAACTCAGCGGTCAGGTTTTCTATAAGTGAGGCGAGCGATTCGAGAAGAGGTTCTCTCTCCGTTACCTCGGCGCCCTCGGACGCATCGACGTCCTCGTCGCCGTTTTCGGGTGGGCCGGCGGAGAGGGAATCCAGCGCGCCGCGTATGACGTGCAGATAACGATCGCGACCCGCGCCTATGGGCAGGGCGCGCAAGGCCGCGGCCAGGCGCGCAAAGCCGCCCACCGCTTCCCCGTCTCCCGCTTTCAGCAATCCGTCCTCGATCATGCGCGCAATGGTCTCCTGGGGGTAACCGTCGCGGACCCAGGAGATCCAGCCCGCGAGCGCCCTTCCGGGCCTTGAGTAGCTCACCGGTATACCTTCCGCGAAGGTTACGGGCACGTCGTCGCCGTCTCCGAAAAGGGCGCGGCAGACCTCGTATATAAGCGGCACATAAGTAGAATAATCGCTGTGCAGGACCTCCACCTCGTCAAGGGGGATGCCGGAGGCGACGCAGCGCCTGAACACCTCGCGCACCTCGTTGACCTCCCCTTCCGCGCGGAAGAAATCCACGCTGCCGTCGCCCGCCGGCATGGGGGCTTCCGCGGGCTTAGGCAGCCAGGCCAGGAGGGCGGCATCCGTGGGTGCCCCCACCCGGGCCTCGCATGGCCGGTCGCATTCCAGGATCACCTTGACGCCCTCGGGGAGCGCGTCCCAGAGGGCGCGCTCCAGGGCGCTTATCTCCTCCAGCATGTCCGAGGGCAACGCGACCAGACATTGCGGAGGCAGAGCCCGGGCGTCCTCCCTGAGGCGGCGTTCGGCGATGCGCAACACGGCGGAGAGGTCGGCGAGGGATAGGGAGCGGAGCCTCTCATCATAAGCGGCGAAGAGCGAGGCAAGCTCCTCGCCCTTCGCGGAGACCTCGAAATGCTTCGGATGGAGGTCTTCCGCCGTAACCCCGGCCAGGCGGAGGTCCCGGAAGGAGGAAGCCATCATCCTCGCCAGGCCGGGGCTTTGGTCCAGGCGCCCCAGGTAGCCCGCTTCCTCCCTCCGCTGTGCGAGCATTTCCTCCAGGACCAGGCCGAGGCGCGTGTCCCCGGCGAAGGTCAGCCCCCGCCTCTCCATTTCCGGCGCGGCCAGCTCGAGCGCGAAGCCGGTGACGGTCATGATCCGGACGTTAAATACCGCCGTGCCCGCGCAGGTGACGGCGTCCAGCCACTGCCGGCCCACGCGCAGCGAGGGCGCGAGCAGCCGCTTCTCCTCCAGCGGGCGGCTGGAGCAGAGCGATCGCAGGTCCTCGGCGAGGCGGTTGAGCTCCATCGTCTTCCTCCGTGCATCCATCAAAGTTTACCGAGCGCGCTCTCACGCGCCTCCAAAGGCAGCGCCCAAGCATGAGACGGGCGGGAGCCGCTATCCAGTAGTTATTGTAAGGCCGGGCAGTGACATCGCGGGTCAACCGCTCAAAGTGGCCTCGCGTCTCCTCTCGGCCCCAGTCTGGCCTGGCGGCGGGTGGCACAGCAACACACAGTGACATAATATATTGGCGGCGGGGTTGCGACGGGGATTCCCGTCGAACGTCCTGGGAGGGGCCGTCCGGACCGGAGGAGGTAAGGATGGCCGCAGGGGAAGTGCTGATCGTCGGGGCCGGCATGAGCGGCATGGTGGCCGCGATCAACCTGGCCAGGGAGGGCCACCGGGTACTGGTAAGGGAAGCGGAGGAATCCTACGGAGGGGCGAGGATATACAACCCATCCACCCACGTGACCCCCATCGATCCGATTAAGACCTCCGAGTACATAGGGATAGACGTCTCCCCGGTGTTCCACAAGGTGATAAAATGCCCGGCGTTTTTCCACCAGACCGAGATACAGTTTCCGGTCTATTCCGTGTACGGCGTGGAGAGGGGCGACCGCCCGGGAAGCCTGGATACCTTGCTTTACGGGGAATGCCTTAACGCGGGGGTGGAGTTCGAGTTCTCCTCTCCCCTCAAGGAGGAGGAGGTACCCCGGCTTAAGCCCGGCACCATCATCGCCTGCGGCCTCATCCCCAGGGCATACAAGATGCTGGAGATCCCATTCATTACCGTCTCCATGTGGATGTCCAGGGGGGAGATCGGTTTCAGCGATTACGCCTGGCTGTGGTTCGACGAGTGCGTGACCGAATACGGCTATCTCTCCGCGGTTAACAACTATTATTTCGACCTCCTCTTCTCCTTCGGAAGGCGGGTGGACGAAAAAGCGTTGAGGCGCTACCGGGATTTCGCCCTGCGCCACCAGGGCGTGGAGCATGAAAGCTGGGATTACCAGGTGGGCGCCGTGCCCCTGGCGGTGCCCGACAACTTCCGTCTGTTCCGCGACGGCCTGATCATGTGCGGGACCATGTCGGGCGCCATCGACCCCTTCATGGGCTTCGGCATCAGCGGGGCCCTGGTCTCGGGCAAGGTGGCGGCCATGGCGGTCTCCGACCCGGAGGGGGCGCAGAGGGAGTTCGACCGCTTCATGCGGCGGTTCCGCCGCAGTTTCTACCTGAAGGAGGCCTGGAAGAGGTTCGTCCGTCCCCATGTCGGGCTCATGGAATGGCAGATCCGCCTGCTTGGGGCAGAGCGCATCAACCGCCTCATCAGGCTCACGGAACGCGAGAAGCCGCTTCTGCCCATGCCCTTCGCCATACCCGGATTCGGCCACGTGGCCACCCATTGACGAGACGGGCGAGCGGGATGTAGATGCGGGATCGCGTCGCTAGGCGCTCCTAGGCTGCCACGACATGTCGTGGGAAAGCGCGCCTCCTGCCCGTTGAACATGGCTTCGCAACGGGTGCCGGTTGAGCGGGAAGATGGCGGCGGACGTTTCCGGAGCGAGGCGCTTAAGGAGGCGGCATGCCATAGCCTCGAGGATGGGTTAAGGCCGGATACTCTCAACTGATATCTCTGAGGAGACTGGAGAGATTGCACAGCCTTGGCTCCGGGGATGGATTACGGCTGGACGCCCCGGCCGGTCGCTTTTATCGCCGTTTTCCCGACCGCCTGGCGCCTAAGTGCTATCATGGTGTCATAACGGGCATGACATGTCGGGGAAATGCCGGAGGGCGCAAGGGATGCGAAAGTTCGACCTCGTGGTGGTGGGGGCGGGCCCCGGGGGAAGCTCCGCGGCCCTGGCCGCTGCGGAGGCGGGGATGGACGTGCTCCTGCTGGAGCGTTCGCGTTTTCCCGGAGAGAAGAACGCCTCGGGGTTCGCGCTTTCCACCAAGGCATGGAGGGATTTTCCATTCATCGCGGACCTCGATCTCCCCTCCATGCGCTACAACCGCTTCTGCGTCGCCCACATCCTCTCCCCGCCCCCGGAGATGGAGGAAAGGTTTTCCATCTCATCGGGCCCTTCCCGGCGTATGGGTTATCCCGAAGCGAGGGATTTCTTCACCGTGGGCATGCTGCGGCGGGAGTTCGACCAGTGGCTGGCGGACAAGGCTCGCACCGCGGGCGCGACGCTCATGCTCGAGTCCCTGGTCACCGGGTTGAGGAGGGAGTCGGGACGGGTGGCCGGGGTCGTCCTGGAGGGAGGGGAGGAATTCGCGGCCCCCGTGGTGGTAGGAGCAGACGGGGTGCTCTCCGCCACCGCACGCCTCTCCGGCCTGAGGGAGAAATGGCGCCCCGACCAGGTGATCAGCGCGTGCGCCGTTGACTTCGAAGCGCCCAGGGAGCGCATGGACGACGTGATCCACGAGGCGGGCTTCCAGGCTTATTTCGGGCCCGGGATCGGGGGGAATTACCTCGTGGCCTACGCGGACGGCGTGCACCTGGGGGGGCCGGGGGTGACCAACAGCCTGGTGTCACGTCTCAACCGCTCGCACGTGAAGCCGGCCCGCGAGCTCCTGGACACCATCGCGGCGCCCCCCACGCGGCGCCTGCTGCGCGCCCTGGAGGCCCGGCCCCGGGAGTGGCAGGCCCACCTGCTTCCCTGGATGGACCGCATGCCCACGAACATATACACCGGGGGGCTGATGCTGGTGGGCGATGCGGCCGGCCTTCCCGAACCCCTGTACGCCGAGGGGGTCTGGCAGGCCATGTACTCGGGGAGGCTCGCCGCCCAGGTGGCCATGGAATGCCTGGAGGAGGGCGACCTGTCGGCCGCCTCCCTGGCCCGTTACCTGGAGCGGCTCGAGGAAAGCCCGGTGGGGAAGGAATTCGTGGGGGGAGCGGAATTGCGCCGGCTTTTCGAGATCCTGGGCGACCCGCGCCTGTCCCGCGAGCTCACCGAGATGGCGGTGGACCTGACCGTAAACCTCTTCATGTCGGCGCAGGAGCCAAAGGCGGAATGCGTGGCGCGAGCCCTGCCGGTGCTGGCCGAGAACCTTCCCGCTCTCATGGAGGTTGCCAGGATTTACCTTCCCATGATTTTGCAGGTGGAAGGGGAGAGGCTTCGCGGCCACCTCGCCGTCCTGAAGGGTCTGGCCGCCGCGCTGGGGGGTGGGGCGGTGGGATCCGGCGATGCGGAGGCGTGAGGCACGTGGTTAGTGAAAAGCCAAGGTCAGGAAAGGACGCGCGCGGCGGAGGCGGGAGCGACATCGACAGGTTCGCCCTCACGGAGGTGGTACCGTCTCCACGCGATTTCATCTTCGTGGACGCCGAGAGGTGCACGGGGTGCGGCAACTGCGTGGCCATCTGCCCCATGGACCTGTGGAGGATGCGCGGGGGAAGGGCGGAGCTCGCGGAGGGCTACCGGGAGAACTGCATGGAGTGCGGTAGCTGCTATATCGCCTGCGAGGCGGGTGCGGTGGATTTCACCTATCCCCCCGGGGGCACTGGGGTGTCGTACAGGTACGCCTAGGGCCGCGGCATCGCTGCCTTCCGGGCGAAGTGCGAGGTTGGAGAGGGTTCCGCCTTCTATTTCACCGGTCACGTTGAGCATTACGCTCGTGTCGTTTACAGGTGACGTGCGAGGTTGTAGAGGGTTCCACCTTCTATTTCACCCTTCCGCTTTCCCCGCCCGGAATGCCGATTCCATCCGGGCAATAGGCTGCAGGATCCACCCACCTTCTGTTTCGCCTTTTCGCCTTGCCCGCGGTACCGGAAAACCCATCGATGGGGTGGCCGGGCACGGCGCGGTAACGGCGCAACCTACACGTATAACACCGCCTCGCTCCGCGCGTGTCAGGTGGCGGCGTCCCTCAGGTAGGAAGGAAAGGCGAACAGCGCCAGGGACATGGCCAGGCAGACCAGCCCTCCCGCCAGGAGCACGGAGGGGGCGGAATAGCGGTCGGCCAGGAACCCCATGAGCATCCCGCCCACCGGCATCATACCCTGGAAGACGAAGATGTACAGGCTCATGATGCGCCCGCGCATGTTCCGCTCCACGCGCGCCTGGAGCACGGTGTTCACCGCCGCCGAGAGCATCAGGAAAGCCGCCCCCAAAACAAAGCTCAATACCAGCGAAAGCCAGAACAAGCGGGAAAGCGAGAAGCCGGCCAGGGCGATCCCGGAGACCAAGGCGGTAATCTTTATGATCTCGCTCTCGCGGTAACGGCGGTTCATCCAGGTTACGAAGGGCGCGGAGACGGCGGCGCCCAGGCCCACGAATCCGAGCAGTAGCCCGTATCCGCCGGCGCCTTTCTCCAGAACATCCCTGGCCATGCCCGGCAGCAGCACGATGAAGGGGAGACCGAAAACGGAAGCGACGGCGAGGACGACCAGCAGGTTGAAGGCCCAGCGGTTTCGCCACACGTAGCCAAGGATCTCGCGCATGTGACCTAGGGTGCCGTGGGGTGGCTTAGGGTTCCGGGGCGTCTTTGTCCTTATCAGCAGCAGAGCGGCAATAACCGCTAGAAAGCTCGCGGCGTTTATGTAGAAGGCTGCGGCAACCGTCCAGGCGGAGACGATGATGCCGCCCAGCCAGGGGCCGATGAAACGAGCCAGGTTGAACTCCGCGGCGTCCAGGGCCACGGCATTGAGAATATCCCCGGGTTGCACCAGGTCGGTGATGATGGCCCGCCATGCCGGAAAATTGAAGGTGAAGGCTATGCCCATGAAAGCGGTGATGGCGAGGATCTCCACGAGGTCCGCGGCTCCCAGGGAGGAGAGCACGCCCAGCGCCAGCGCGCCGAGCATCATGGCTGCCTGGGTGGTGATGATGAGGGCCTTGCGGTTGAGCACGTCCGCGAGGGAGCCGGAGAAGAGCACGAAGAAGAAGACGGGGATGAAGTTGGCGACGGTTACCAGACCCACCCAGGCGTCCGATCCCGTGAGTTCCTTCACGTACCAGAAAAGGGCGCTCATGTGCACCCAGGTGCCTATGTTGGAGAGCAGGGCCCCAGACCAGAGGAGCGAGAAGTCGCGGTAGCCGAAGGCGGAGAGCACGCCTCCCTTGCCGGGCTTCCTCCCGCCGGGGTCCGCGGGAAGGGACGGCGCCGGGTTTCCCTCAACGCCCCTTTCCCCCGTGGTCAATTTGCGTCCCCCTCGTCCCCGCGCGCAAGTAGTAATGGCATCGCGCATGTGCTACCCGAGTTTGCCGCGGATAAAATCCCGCGAGGACGTGGCCAGGAGCACGCAGCGATGGGCTTCTTCCACGGTTGGCATGTAGAAATCGTCGGGGTAGCGGATCTCAACGCCGTAAACGGTCAGATGATCGGCCTCCAGTGCGAATAGCCTCTCGAAATCCGGGTCCACCTCTTTGCAGGCCTCGATAAGCTCGGCGATATCATGCGTCCTGCGGAAGTGCTTTCCCTTGAGGCTGAGATAGGCTTTGAGATATTTCTCAACGCATTGCTGCATGTGAAAACAGACCATGTCGGTGGCAGGGTCTTCAGAACGGAACTCATCGAGGCCGGTTTTCGGGTCGTTCTCCGCCTTGATCAACCAGTTCCGAACGAGCTCTTCGCGGTCGTGGTTCATGAAACGGGAACTCCTTCCCGGGCTACCTCAAAAGCCAGGTTGCCGGGTATTTTTTTTACCCGGTTAAAACTCTGGGCGGATCTCAGAACGATATCGTTGGGGATACGGAGGACGGCGAGTTCTCGTTTTATCCGGGTTATGAGGGCGTGGCGTTGGGAAAAATCCAGGTCCCTGTCGGTCAGCACGTAAAGATCGTAGTCGCTTTCAGGCATCGACTCTTCCCTCGCACGGCTGCCGAAGAGAATAACCCTTTCTACCCGCACCCCCTGGATGGCAAGGGTTTTTTCTACGATCTCTATGGCGGTGCGCAGGATTTCGTCCGCGGCTAGGGGTTTGCTTTCGTTCTCATTCGCCATGCGTTAGATTATACTGCATCGCGAATCGGTTTTTCAGCCCTGGAAGCAGGGCAAGAAGAAGCGTGCTTGAAATAGATTTATCGAGGTTGGATCTTTTGCTCAGCAGCATGCCTTTGGAAGGAGATGGGGGTCGCGTCTTCGCTTTTCCATTCCGCCGTTTCGCAGGGCAGATGCGCATCACTTCTCCGGAAAATAAGAAAGAGAAGACAAGACCCGATCCTGCGCGAGCCCGATCCCGGGCACGCCCGGTATAGCGACCATAGCTGAGTAGATTTACTGATCGTATGTTGTCTATGGCAACAAAAGTTTCCTTGAATAGAACATGATTTGGCGCAACGGGTGTTCTGGACCCCGTACGGATAAGCGTTGATGTAAGCACTTTCAGGCGCGTTGTGCTACCAAGGGCATCGGGGCAATACGGGCGAACTTGGCCCGCGGCCGGTTTTCAAGCCCGGATCGCACCTTCTTTCCTCTCCCCCCGTAAGGGGGACGCGTCACGGTGCCACCCTGGCTTGAGCGGGTTTTCCTTTCCTCTCCCCCGTAAGGGGGCGCCGGGAAATCTTCTCAGCCGATGAGCTGGGCCGAGAGCACCAGGCGCTGGATCTGGTTGGTCCCCTCCACGATCTGCAGGATCTTGGCGTCGCGGAAGAGCTTCTCCACCAGGTAATCCTTCATATAACCGTAGCCGCCGTGGATCTGCACCGCGTCGGTGCACACCTCCATGGCCACGTCGGTGCCCACGTACTTGGCCATGGAAGACTCCTTGATGGCGTTCATGCCCTGGTCCAGCATCCATGCCGCACGGTAGCAGAGCAGGCGCGCGTAGTCCACCTTGGTGGCCATGTCCGCGAGCATGAAGGCGATGGCCTGCTGGCGGCAGATGGGCCGGCCGAACTGCACCCTCTGCTTGGAATAGGAGAGGGCCTCCTCGAAGGCCGCGCGCGCCAGGCCCACCCCGATGGCCCCCACGCCGGGCCGCGAGTTGTCCAGGGTCTCCATGGCCACGTAGAAGCCTTGCCCCTCGCCCCGCAGCACATTGGAGGCGGGCACGCGCACGTCCTCCAGGATGAGCTCCGCGGTCTGTGAGGCGCGCATGCCCATCTTGTGCTCTATCTTGCCGATGGAGAATCCAGGCGTTCCCGCGTCCACCACGAAGGCGGTTATGCCTTGGTATTTCTTTTCCGGGTCCACGGTGGCGAAGATGGTGTAGAAATCGGCCACGCCGCCGTTGGTGATGAAGCACTTCTGGCCGTTGATCACGTACTCGTCCCCGTCGCGCACCGCCCTGGTCTTCAGGGAGGCGGCGTCGGACCCCGCCTCGGGCTCGGTGAGGCCGAAGGCGCATAGGCGCGGGTTATCGGGGTCGGTGAGCCGCCCCAGGTACTCTTTCTTCTGCTCCTCGTTTCCCGCCAGCAGGATGGGGAGGATGGCGATCTGGTTGAGGGCGATGGCCGAGGCGATGCCCACGCACCCCCAGCCCAGCTCCTCGATGACGATGACGTTGTCGAGCATCCCCAGCCCGGGGCCGCCGTATTCCTCCGGCACTCCGGAGTAGGTGAGCTCCAGGCGGGCGGCCTTGCGCACTATGTCCCAGGCAAACTCGCCCTTCTCGTCGTACTCGCGGGCCACGGGCCTTATCTCGTTCTCCGCGAACTCGTGCACCGTGTCGCGCAGGGCTTTCTGTTCGTCCGTCAACGCGAAGTCCATCTCATCTCCCTCCTCGTCTGGGCCTGGACGGCCGGCCTGAACCGTCACCATTATCATCCGGGGGAGAGCGGCGCTTCAACCTACCGGGGTTCAGCGATCCGGGGGCTTAAAAGGGTCCGCCCGCGGCGGGACGGCCGGCATTGACGTTTCATGGTGTCGCACGGGATGGCAAGAATAACCAGCAGGGGAATATGCTTCCGCGCGTTGGCGTCACGCACGCGCCGGAATGGAGGAATAACGCAGGGGTGGGTCTTACGGCGATTCAAAGGCGAGGCGCCTATCGAAGCCAGGATGACGCGGCGACTCACATGTTCGAACACGCGGTTTCATCATTTGAAAAAACGTTGTTGAAGCGCGCCGCTATCTACGAGATGTAATAAGTCCAGGAGGCCCCCTTCGCACCCCAGCTTTTTAAGGCCGTGAATCGCCGCGCGGATCCCGGGAGATGTCGATGCGGTAGGTGCGGCGGGAGAAGAGCTGAGGGAAGGCCTTCACCCCTACGTTGCCCAGCATGCGCAGGGTGCGCCGGGGCGCGGGGTGGTAGGGTTCCTCTCCCAGGGCCTCCTTGAGGTATTCGAGCAGGTGCCGCACCGGCTGGCGGGTGGGGTGGAGCCAGCGCATGAGGGACAAGGTGAGCTGGCAGCCGCCGCAGTAGGTGGCCAGCTCACCGGCGCCGGTCCTCTGCGCTGCGCGCAGCTCCTTCACCGCCGCCAGGTACATGTCCAGGGGGTTGTAGCGGTTGCATCCCGCGGCCATGCCGCAGCACAGGCCTTCCACGGGATCGCTCACCATCTCCCGCATCTCCAGGCCCATCAGCTCGTACAACCGGCGCGACGACCCCGTGACCTCCTCGCCCAGGATGCGGCCGTGGCAGGAATCGTGCACCGCCACCGAGCGGCCCGGGAGCTTCTTTATCTCCAGCTCCCCCGCCTCTATCTTCTCCAGCAGGTATTCCCCCAGGTACCTGGTCTGGAAGGAGAACTCCGCGCCGAACTGCTTTGGCAGGACGTTGCGGAAGAGGTTGAGCCCGGCGGGGCAGACGAAGAGCATGGTGCCGATGTCCCGCCCGCGGTAGTGGCGGGTCAACTTCTTCTCCGCCGTCTCCGCGACTACGTCGAAGAGTCCCATGCGGAAGTACATCTCGCCGCAGCAGAGGTCGAAGTCGCCCGATACCACGACCCCCTCCATGTGGGGCCCGTGCAGCAGGTGGGGGAGGGTGAGGGCGTTGCATCCGGGGTAGAGGACCAGTTCCCCCTCGGGCGGGGTCTCCCTCCAGGTCCGCAGCAGCTCCCGCTCCCAGGGCCGCATGTGCCTCACCAGGTCGGTGCGGAAGTTCGGCTCCGAGGCGGGCATGAGGTAGGAGGCGCGCACCGGAAGCCCCCGCTCGCGGTAGCGCTCGTGCCATCTCCTGGTGATGAGCTCGTAGGGGCGGCAGCCGCGGGGGCAGAAGGCGTCGCAGGCGTAGCAGCTGATGCACTTGCGGTGCACCACCTTGGTGGGCTCGCCGGCGACGAGCCTTTTCATCTCCTCCACCGCCTCGGCCCGCGAAAGGTCCATGTAGCGGCAGCGCGCCAGGCAGTCGCCGCAGAGGTCGCAGTCCTCGTAGCGGAAGAAACCGAATCCCTCCGGCGCGTCAGGCATCGCAGTCCTCCTCTCCCGCTGGACCTTCAGCCGCGGCTCTCCGGGCGGCATATACGTTGCAAGCGGCGCTCATCCCCTGTCCTCCTCTCCCGCTAGGACTTCAACCCCAGCCGCCTCTTCCTCGCCAGGTCGTAGCCACCCACCGCAGCCTTGAACCCGAGGGAGATGGCCGCCCGCATGGCCCTGTTCTGGACCACGGGGCTGTGATACAGGGTTGCCAGCGCCTTCATGCGCGTCCTGTCCCAAGGCGGGAGTTCGGGCAGCGGCTCGACCTCGGGGGATACGGTCGCGGGCTGGAAATCCCTCCTGTGGCTGGGGAACAAGGCATATTTTACCAGGTGGTTGGAGATGACCGCCATCATGTCCCAGGCCCTCTCCTCGTGGCGGCGGTCGGGTCGCCCCCCCGCCGCCGCCTCCACCAGCTCGACGGGATGGTAGAAGGGGATCCTCGCCCCCGCCATCTCCCGGATCACCGAGAGGATGAAGAGGCAGGCGGGGCAGTAGATGACCGCCGCGTCCGCCCCCGTGGCCTCGAGCTCCTTCAGGCGGCGGTAGCCCGAGGACATGATGTCCATGACCCGGAAACGGGCGGCGGCGGCCCCGAAGCCGCAGCACATGGAGCGCTCGCCGTGGTGCGCGGGCTCAACCACCCGGCAGCCGGTCCGCTCCACGATCTCCCGGATCACCCCCTGCAGCCTGCCGCCCTCCAGCTTGGAGAGGCAGTTGTCGTGCACGGCGACCTTCATGCCCAGGGGGCTGGTTACCTTTACCTCCCCGGCCAGCAGCCTCTCCAGCAGCCATTCCTCCAGGGTGGTCACCTCGAAGCCGAAGCGGGCGCCGAAGCGCTCGGGCAGGATGTGCTTGAGCACCATGCCCTCAGCGCTCATGGAGGCCACCACCCGCTTCACCCCCAGCTCCCCGAAGACGCGTTCCAGCCTGCGGGCGATCTGCTCCACCAGGTCGAAGCGGCCCGTCTTGTAGATGTCCCCGGCGCAGCCGAAGAGGGCCTCCGAGCCCACCACCTTGGGCAGGCCCTCGAGCACCCTGGCCCGCATGATGTACGGGACCACGCTGGTGTAGAAGCCGGTGAGGCAGATCTCCTCGCGGGGGGAGAAATCGTCCCAGGAGCGCAGCAGGGCCAGCTCGTCGGCGGGCATGATCGCCTTGAGGCAGGACCAGATGTTGCAGGGCTCCGAGGGGGTGACCAGGCGGGCGGTGGTGGGGAGGCCTCCCCGCCTGCGCTCCCACCAGCGCTCCAGCACCAGCTCGTAGGGGTCGGCGCCGTTGGGGCACGCGACGTCGCAGGTGTGGCAGGTGTTGCAGACCTCGAGGGCGCGCGATCTCCCCTGCTCGATCAGGCTCGCGATCTCCTTCTTCGCCTCCTCGCGGGAGAGCTCCAGGTAGGGGCAGGCGGCGAAGCAGTCGCCGCAGCGGTCGCAGAGGAAGTCGCGGAAGAAACGGAAGGGCGCGGGCGCGTCGTCCATGGCCGGCCTCCTTTCAGGCCTTCGCCCCGGGCGGGACCTCGGGTATCTCGGGGACGCGGTACCTGCCGCGGGAGAGGGTGAGGGGGACCTGGTGGCGTATCACCCCGGCCAGGAAGGCGCGCCCCCGCCACCCCATGGGGTGCCGGGGCTCCTCCCCCAGGGCTTGCGAGAGCAATTCCAGGATATGGTATACAGGGGCCCCGAGGGGGAAGAGGACCCGGCCGGTGGAGAGCATCTGCAGGCACCCGGCGCAGTAACCCACGGTGTAGTCCGCCCCGGTGGCGCGGGACTGCAGCAGGCTCTTCACCGTGGCCACGGTGATGTCCATGACGTGGTAGCCGGAAGCGGGCGGGAACCCGCCCGCGATGCCGCAGCAGAGGGCGCGCTCGCGCCGCTTCTTCTCCTCCACCACCTCCAGGCCGATGAGCTCAAGGATCCTGCGCGGCACGTCCATGTACTCCTCCCCCAGCTGCTTGCCGTAGCAGGACTCCTGGACGGTGGCGGTGCCGGAGAGCCTCTTTTTCACTGACAGCTCGCCGGATTCCAGTTTACGGAGGATCACCGGGAGGTAGGGCCTCACCTCGAAGCCGAAGTCCACCCCGTAGGAGGGCAGGACGTTCATGAACATGTTGCACCCCGCGGTGCACAGGAGGTTCACCCGCTTCACCCCCAGGGTCTTGAAGTACCTCTCCAGGCGGCGGGCCACCTTCTGCACCTCGTTGAACAGCCCCATGCGGTAATAGGTCTCGCCGCAGCAGTAGTCCAGGGCGCCGCGGATGTTCAGCCCCTCCAGGGCCCTGGTCTGGGTGAGGAAGGGGGCGGTGATGATGTTGCAGCCGGGGTAGAGGATCTCGTCGACGGGGGAGTGGTCGGCCCAGGAGCGGATTAGCTCGCGCTCCTCCGAGGGCATCCTGGCCACCACGTAGGTGCGGAAGTTGAGCTCCTCGTGGGGGGAGTAGTACCGGGCCCGGAGGGGCAGCCCGTCGCGCTCGTACTTTTCGTGCCAGCGCTCGAGCACCAGCTCCGTGGGGTTGCACCCCTCGGGGCAGATGAAGTCGCAGGCGAAACAGCTGGTGCACTTGCGCAGCACGTGCCGCGTGGGCTCGCCGGCGATGAGGCGCTTTATCTCCTCCCGGGCCGTCTTCGGTGGCAGGCCCATCACCGGGCACTCGCTGAAGCACAGGCCGCAGCGCGTGCACGCTTCCTCGTTGAACGGCTTGGCTGGCTTGAGCAGGCCCATGACGCTCCCTCCCCGCGGTTATCGCTCCCCTTGGTTCACGACTCATAAGTATAATGTATCTCTCGCGCGGGGGTCAGGCACGAGGCCGCCTATCCGCCGCGCTCCATGATCCTCTCGCGCAGGTCCACCCAGCGGTGCGATACCGTGGCGGGCACGCATCCACCCCGTTTCGGCGCCGTTGCCCTACCGCTATTCCCGTTGCCGCGGCAAGGATCCGGAGGCGATTGTGCGACGGCGACCCGCGGTTCAAGTAAAAGGCCCATTTCAGACGATATTGTAGAATAGATTGTCGGTGGGGTCGCGGGTAGGAAGCTGTCTTGGTGGGAGGAAGGAAGATGCACATCAATACCTGCGGGGAATGTGGGGTCCCCGAATACGTGAGTTCCGAGCACCTCTGGCTTGACTGCGGGCTCATCGCCCAGAAAAGGGACCAGCGCCACGTGGTCATATTCATCGAGAGCGAGAACCTCGACCCCCTTTTCAAGGGCGTGGAGGAGTTGATCGGCGTCTCCATAGAGAGGATCGTCCTCACCACCCGGCGCCGGGCGGGGCGGGCCTACATGGCCCGCATGGTGCCCGCGGGCGTGAGGGAGATGCTGGAGGATGGCCGGTTGAAGCTCGCCGACATCTTCAACGGGTTCGTGGCCATCGGGTTCGCCCTGGGATACGGAAAGTTCGAGCTGCTGGATTACCGTTTCGAGCACGACGAGGACGACTACGCCGTGGTGCGGGTGGAGCAACCGTATTCCGCCGTCTTCGGATTGTGCGACCCGGCGGCGGCCATGGAGGCCCTTACCGGGTACGAGCTTGGATTCGAATATAAAGAGTTGGGTGGCGACGCCTACGAGGTGCGCATTTTCAGGTCCAGCCATCCCGATGAATACAAGGACCGGCTGATCATGAGGCCGTACGACCATGGCAAGGGCGACATCGACTTCGAGCCTTGCCCTTCCTGCGGGGCGCCCCGGGAGTTGTCGGATTTCAGGTGGGATCTCGAGCGGGGCGTCATCACCCAGGGCGCGACCGGAAGGCGCATGGCCTTCTTCGCCCCCACGGTGATCGACGCCATCTTCGCCGAGCTGGAGAAGGAGCTGGGGGAGACCATCCCGGAGACGGTGGTGGAGGCCCAGCGGCGCTTCACGAAGTCGGGTATGTACTCGCCGCAGGAAATCGACGACGTGGAGGTGCTGCGCAAACAGCTCGCCGTGCGCGGCCTGGGAGACCTGAAGGAGTTCGAGGCGGGACCGAGCGGCCTGCGCATGCGCCTGGACAACGCCGCCATCCACCTCATGGTGGTGGGGCTGATGCAGGGCATCTACGAGATGGCCCACGGCAAGGAGAGCGCCGTTGAGTGGGAACTCTCGCCCGAGGGAGACCTCGAGATAGAGGTGAAGCCCCGGGCATAATCCCTCACAGATCCGGTCCGCCGGCCCACGTCCATCTCGGCCAAGCGGTCGCGATGTAGTTTAAGAACCATGTTCTGGATAACTTGCCCGGGCAGCTTGTCCTCAAACCGGCGGGGCGCGGGCGCCTGAGGGATCTGGGATCAGGCGCTGATCATGCGACCCAAGTGGATCGACCCCGCTGGTCGTGTTGCCGGGGCCCGTAGAGTGAAGATCCGACCCCGTTCAGTCCACGTCAACGTCGGCGCCGCACCCACGGCATCGCTTTGCCCCGCGAAAGAGCGGTGCGCCGCACTCGGGGCAGCGGTAGCGCTTCTCCTCCCCTTCCACCCAGGCCTCCGTCCCCAGCTCCCTCCATTCAGGGATGGCGCGCATGATCACCTTCTTCCCCACCGGGAGGGGGAAGTTCTCGATGAGGTCGCAGGGGAAGTCGTCGCAGCGGTGGCATCCCTCGATCCCCTTGCTCTCGCAGCAGTCCCTGATGGGGCATACCCGGCAGTAGAAGAAGAGGTCGTCGGAGAGGCATCCCCCGCAGTGGATGTCCTCCGGCGAGCTGACGCCGTACACCGAAACCAGCCTCTCCTTGAACTTGCGGTTGTCGTCGCGGTGTGCTATGCGCACCGCGCACACTCCGCAGTAGAGCCCGCATGGCGCCAGCAGGTCACGGTCGACGGCCATCCTCGCTCACCCCTTCGTTTCCTCGTCGTCCATACCCAACTCCCTCATTCTCGCGGCGAGGAAGGCGGCCATCTCGGGGCTCCTCGCGATAGCCTCGCGGATGGTCCCCACCGGGTCCAGCGAGATGTAGAAACCGGCGTCGCTGACGTCGTCCGGGTCGAAGGCCTGCTTGACCTCGCGCAGGCGGTGGTGGTAATCGCCGATGATGGGCCCGAAGAGCTCCGCCCCGATGGAGCCGAGGGCGAATCCCAGGCCCGGTCCCAGGTTGTGGCCCACGGTGGCCATGAACGTCTCCGCCAGGTACTGGGTGGCGCTGGCCATCATGTCCGGGTCGCGGGGGTCGTAGAGGTAGAGCTCCTCCTGGTGCCCGAAGCAGGTGCTGCCCTCGTAGATGCCTCCCCAGGCGTTGTCGGCGAGGTCGTCGATGAGCTTGCCCTGGTCGATGAAGGACTGCTTGAGCTCGGCCGCCACCCTAGCCTGCAGCACGGGGTGGTCCCACGCCTCCAGGGCGCCGAAGGAGGTCCCGAAACTCCCCCCTCTCCGGAAGATGAGGGGCGGGAGCGAGGCGCGGACGAAACCCCACCACAGCGAGGCGTGCAGGGAGGGCATGGAGCTTAGGTCGAGGCAGAGCCCCCCGGTCTCCCGCACGATCAGCCTGAGCACCTTTTCCTGGTAAGCGGACTCCCGCGGGGATGAGGCGGCGATGAGGAACTGGAACATGTGCTGCTGCGAGCGCAAAGCCGCCTTCAGCGCGGGGTGGGCCACGATTTTGTCCATGAGCCTGGGGGTCATGGTGGAGAGGAACGCCCCCACGGCGTTCTTGCAGTGCAGGTAGCCGATCTCGGCGTTGCCGATCTTGTAGGTCGCCTCCGCGAAAGCCTCGAAGGATGGGAAGGCGCAGATGAACAGCTTGCTCGTCTCCGGGACCTCCGCGGCCGCGTCCATGAGCAGTCCCTCCACCTCGGGCGCGGGAGGGCCCGGCCAGGGGAAGAGCTTGAGGGCGCAGGCGGTGAAGACGCCAAGGCCGCCGCAGTTGCCGATGTAGCCCCTGGCGACCCCGCGCAGGCTGGGCCCAGGTCCGTCGCCGCTGAACCAGCCGCATCCCGAGCCCAGCGTCCCCAGCCTCAGCAGCTCGCCGTCGGGAAGGACCCATTCCGTCGCCAGCAGGTTGCGGGCGCTGTAGGAGGTGGTCAGGCCCGACCAGCCGTATCCGCACAGCGAGGTGGCGCTGGCCAGGGGGGAGGTGCCGGAGCCTGCGCCGATGATGTGGCAGTTGAGGCCGCGCTTCATGGCTTCCGCCTGCAGCTGGGCGCCGATGACGTAAGGCTCCACGACCGCGTACATGTTCTTCTCGTCGATGTCCAGGATGCGGTCCATGCGGCGCAGGTCCACCTGGACCACGTCGTCTCCGCTCACCATGTTCCAGACGCCCCAACCGGTGCACATGGCCTTGAAGCGCAGGCCGTGCCTGCCGCATATGCGCACCACCTCCCGCACCTCCTCGGTGTTCCCGGGCAGGACCACCGCCGCGGGGCGGTCGGGGCACCAGCCGCTGGTCTGGCCCACCACCTCGGTGAAGGCCTGCCAGGCGTAGCCGTCCAGCACGGCGGGTTCGCGGGATACGTTCTCGGGTCCGACGGCGCTTTCGAGTTCCTCGCAGGCCTCGTCGATGGTCATGATTCCAAGCCCCCTTCGATACGCGACAGCCTCTATCCATTATAAGGGGCCGGGGGCGTGAATTCGATCGGCCTACCCCTAGGCGAGGCGTGACCTGATCTCTCCCAAGCGGTCATGGCCGGGCAAGCGTGCGCGCTTTCCGCGCTGGGAACCGCCCGTGGAATGGAGCTCTAAGTCACCGGGGACCGGAGATTGAAGAACCCATGGTAGAATTGGTGGGAAGGAGCGCGGGACACGGAGAGGCGGCCATGGCGCAGAAGCGGACGGACGTGGTCATCGTGGGGGCGGGCACCTCGGGGGCCTACCTGGGGTGGAAGCTGGCAGAGCGCGGTTTTTCCTGCCTGATACTGGAAAAGGATAAGCTGGAGAACCTCGGCGTCGCCATCGGGCCCTTCCACATGGAGGAGGCGGCTTTCGAGAGGTTCGGCATCCCGCTTCCCGGGGATGACGAGCTCCTGCATCGTCTGGAAACAATTACCATGTGGCCGCCGTGCATGAAGGGGGAGGTCACGGCGCGTCTGGTGACCCTGGACATGGACAAGCCCTCCTTCATGCGCCGCCTCCTCTCCTATGCCCGGGATGCGGGGGTGGAGGTGCTGGAGGAGACGGAGTTCACGCGGCTGGCGCGGGAAAGAGGAATACCCGCAGGGGTCGAGGCCCGAGGGCCGGAAGGGGAAGTGGAGATAGCCTGCCGCCTGGTGGTGGACGCCTCCGGCATCGGCGGGGCGGTGCGGACCAGCGTCCCCGCGAGCCCCTGGTTCGAGAACGACCCCGTCGCCGATATGGACACCCTGGTGGTGTACATGGAGTCCTGGGGCGACCTCGCGGGCGACCTCAAGCCGGACATCAACTCCTTCCTGCACTTCCAGGGTTGGTACGCCCCCAGCCACGGCGACGAGATGATCGTGGGGTGGGCATGCCCGCGAGCCCCGAGGGGGCGAGGAAACGCCACCGGGCCTTCGCGGCGACCCTTCCCTTCCGCGGCGAGGCGAGGAGTACCACCATGGGCAGGGTGCCCTACCGCCGCCCGCCCTACTCGCTGGTGGACAACGGCCTCATGGTGGTGGGGGACGCCGCCTTCATGAACAAGCCCTTCAGCGGCGAGGGGGTCACCTCCGCCTTCGCCGCCTGCGCCATCGCCGCCGACGTCGCGGCCGAGGCCTTGCGCCGCGACGACCTCACGCGGGACGTGCTCTGGCCCTACAATGCGCGCTATTTCCGCGACCAGGGCGCGAAGTTCGCCTTCCTCACCGCCTTGATGCCGGCGCTGGTCTCCCTCTCGCCGGACGAGATCGATTTCCTCTACTCCGTTCCGGGCGTCTTCAGCGAGGAGGGGACCCGGGCGCTCAACCTGGAGTACGAGCTGAGGTCGGACCCGTCCGAGACGCTCAAAGCCCTTCCCGCCTTGCTGAAAGGCGCGGCTGCGGGCAAGCTGCGCCCTGCTTCCATATCCCGCATGGCGAGAATGGCCGTGGCGGCGGGGGCCATACGCAAACTGTACGAGTCCTACCCGGAGCACCCGGCGGACTTCGGTGCATGGATAAAGAAGGCGATACCGCTCTGGAAAAAGGCGGACGCAGAGAGACACGCCTATTTCCAACGCGTCCTGCGCGAATACTCCTGAGGGCCGGCGGAGTCGCCCGATCGCGGCGGCCGCGGCGATAGCGTTTCCCTTTCCCGGAGGGTGTATCATGGGGTGGGTCGCGCAAGGGGAGAAGAGAGATCGGCTTCGGCTCGGGATGCGGCGGCGCGCGACAGGCGCCGGGACGAGGGAAAGGGGAGATCCATGGCCGGCGACGAGGAGAGAATGACCGCCTACTGCGGCCTTTACTGCGAGGACTGCGCGTTCCACACCGGGGCCATCCCCGACCTGGCGCGCGACCTGCGCAAGGAGCTGCGCGCGGCGAGGTTCGAGAAGGTGGCGGAGGTGATCCCCTTCCTCGACGCGGACGACTACCGGCGCACCTATGATTTCCTGGGCTCCCTGGTCAAGCTGCGCTGCAAGGGCTGCAAGGTGGGGTCGCGCTCGCAGTTCTGCCACATCGCCCAGTGCGCGGCCAAGCTGGGATACCAGGGGTGCTGGGAATGCGGCGAGTTCGCGACCTGCACCAAGCTCGATTTCCTGGTGCCGGTGCACGGCGACGCCCACCTCAAGAACCTGCGCAAGATCAAGAAGGTCGGGGTAAAAGAATGGGCTGAGGGCGACCCCCTATGGTACGCCCCGCCCAGGAAGCCCAAAGGGGACAGGAGCGCCTGAGGGGACGCGCCCGTGCGACCTTCCCGTAGACGACGAACGCTATCGGGTGGGGCTCTCCCGTCCCCCCTTACACAGAGCTGGGAAGAATTGCCGCTCCTTCCCCGGCCGGGAAACCGGTCCGCAGAGAAAAGGACGATGCAGACACCCACACCGTCCCGGGGTTCATGGCTGTATCACCCCGCTACTTGGCATTCGCGCCGCGACCTCACCACGCCCTTGACCCTGCCGCGGAAGACGTGGTATATTCCAATAAGTCAGAATAAACAGAATAATCAGACCAATAGGTCTAAGGAGGAAAAAATGGCCGCGAGGGCGAAAAAGCAGGGGTGCTGCGAGGTCGCGGGCGAGGGGAGCCAGTGCCGGGTGGAGTCCCTGCTCAGCGTGGACGAGCGAGGCCAGATGGTCCTTCCCAAGGATTTCAGGGAGCGGGCTGGGATCAAGGCCGGGGACAAGCTAGTCCTGGTGAGCTGGAGCAGGGACGGCGAGATCTGCTGCATGAGCCTTATCAGGGCGGAGGAGCTTGCGGGCTTGGTGAAGGACAAGCTGGGTCCGCTGATGGCGGAGATCGTGTGAGAAAGGGAATCGGATATGGAGGAAAAGGAGATAAAGAAGATGGTGCGCGAGGGTTACGGGGCCATCGCGTCCGGGAATTCTTCCTGTTGCGGACCGAGCGAACCCTCCTGCTGCGGGCCGGCCGTGCCCTCTTGCTGCGGGGCGGGTCTCGCCGAGGACATAAGCTCCAAGATAGGCTACAGCACGGAGGAACTTGAGTCCATCCCTGAGGGCGCGAACCTCGGCCTGGGATGCGGCAATCCGGTAGCCCTGGCGTCCCTTAAGGATGGGGAGACGGTGCTCGACCTGGGGTCCGGTCCGGGCCTGGACTGCTTCCTGGCGGCGAACCGGGTGGGGGAAAATGGGCGCGTGATCGGCGTGGATATGACCCCCGAGATGCTCGAGAGGGCGCGGGAGAACGCGCGACGGGGCGGATATCAAAACGTGGAGTTCCGGCTGGGGGAGATCGAGAACCTCCCCGTGGCGGACGCGAGCGTGGACGTGGTCATCTCCAACTGCGTCATCAACCTCTCTCCCGACAAGCCGCGGGTCTTCCGGGAGGCATTCCGCGCCCTCAAGCCGGGAGGCCGCCTGATGGTCTCGGACATCGTGCTCGAGGGCGAGCTTCCCCCCGCGGTGCGCGAGTCGGCTGCCGCCTACGTGGGCTGCATCTCGGGAGCCATGGGGAGGGAAGACTACCTGAACACCATCAGGGAGGCGGGATTCGTGGAGGTGGAGGTGGTGGAAGAGAGCGTCTTCCCCCTCGACTGCATGCTCAACGACCCAACCGCGCAAGCGGTTGTCACCGACCTTGGCCTCACGCGTCCGGAGCTGGACAACCTGTTGGCGGCGGTCAGGAGCGCCAAGATCAAGGCCATAAAGCCTGGGGGTCAGGCCTTGCCATCGGCCTGAGGCCTGGGGACCAGGGCCATCGGCCAATTGAAGCGGTTGTAAGACTGCCTTTTCTTGCGTGTCTAGCGGATGTGCGGCAGGCGGACATATTAAGGATTACCCTGTGTCCTGGGGGTCAGGGCTGGCCATCGGCCAATTCAAGCGGTTTTAAGACTGCCTTTTCCTGCGTGTCTAGCGGATGTGCGGCAGGCGGACATATTAAGGATTACCCTGGCTCAAACACTCGTGCCAAGGCATCTGCTCCTTCTCCACGGCAGATATATTAAGGATTATGGTTCTTCTCCCGGAAGTGCGGGTATTTAATACGGTCGGGCTCGCCTCTGGCTGAGAGAACCGTTGTTTGAGCTCCAGGCATGAGGTTGAAAATAAGAGGCGAAGCGTAATGTCCACACTTCGCGGCGAAGAACACTAATTCAATTTAGGAAGACGACTCCAATGCAGGGACCCTATCGCGTGCTATAATGCTGACGTGGTGTCAGGTTAGTAAGCGGTGAGGTGGTGTGGAGATGAGAATCGAGCCGGTGGTCGACGAGTGGCTGGGTCCGGGGGAGAAGGACGGGGAGATCGTCCCCCTAAGCGCGCGGGAGAACGGGGTCAACCGCGAGGCCGCGAAGAGCAGGTTCTACGGCGAGTGGTGGTACTTCGACGCCCGCCTCGAGGACGGGCACGTGGTGGTGGGCTTCCTGCAGGCCTCGGAGCTCATGACGCGCAAGCCGGGGATCGAGATCCACGTCTACAAGCCCTCGGGGGAGAAGCTCTCGGTAGTGAAGAAGTTCCCCACCACGGAACTGCGCGCCGCGGAGGACAAGTGCGACGTGTGGGTGGGGAAGAACCACTGCTGGGCGGAGTGGCCGGAGGATAGCGGCCTCCCCACGCATTACCTCTTCATCTCCGAGGAGGGCATGGAGCTCGACCTCGTCTTCCGCAGCGAGGTGCCGGGGTGGAAGCCGGGCCACGGCCGGACACGTTACGGCGACCGCGGATATTTCAGCTGGGTGGTCCCCATCCCCCGCGCGCGGGTGGAGGGCAAGGTGAGGTTCGAGGGCAAGACCCTGGAGGCGAGGGGTATCGGTTACCACGACCACAACGTGATCACCGCCGACGCGCGTCGCATCATCTCCTGGTGGTACTGGGGGCGGCTGTACACCGACGACTTCACCCTCCTCTACGCCTACGTGCGCACCCAGAAGCGCTTCGGCAATGTGGTCTCCAAGCCGCTCATGCTCGCCTACAGGGACAAGGTCATCGTGAGCTCGGGAGAGATGGCCTTGACCGAGGGCGAGGCGGTCTTCAACCCCAAGGCCAACCGCACCTACCCGTCGTGGCTGGAGCTGGACATCCCCGGGCAGGTCAACCTGCGCCTAGAGGTTAAGCGGATCATCGACTGCAACGACCTCCTCAAGGAGTTGGGCCACCCCGTCATCCTCAACCCCGTTGTGCGCAGCCTCATCAACCGCTTCATGCGCCCGGGCTGGTTCCGTTTCGAATCCGACTTCACCTTGCGCGTTCGCCACGAGGGGCGGGATTTCGAGGAGACCGGCACCACCCTGCACGAGATGGTCGCCCTCCAGTAGATCGTTTAAGCACGCGGGGAAGCCACTAGATCGCCGGGACACCGGTTTTTTCGAGGCGCTTGGCGCGGTCCGGGTGGTCTGGTAGACGTCCGGGGAAGGCGCTCGATCGCCGGGACCCGGCGCCGCAAACGCGATTTCTTCTGCCAGACCTTGGTTTTAGATGCCGACGGTCGCATCATCCACGCCAAGGTATATAAACACAAACACGCAATATAATCAGATAAATATATATTGACATAATGTTAATATTAATTTATTGTGTGCATAAGCGAGACTACGGTTCGAAAGGAGCAGGCCGATGGGAAAGACGGCGCGCGACAAGGAGGAATTTAACCAGGGCGGTTCTCCGCTCGCCGAGCGGCGCTCCATCCCCAGGCGCTTCCTGGTTCCCAGCATCCTGTTGCTGCTCGGCGAAGAGCCCATGCATGGATACGCGCTCCTGGAGAAGCTGGTGGGTCTGGGCGTCGCCGAGAAGCGCCTGCCGCTCCCGGTCATCTACCGCGAACTGCTTCAGATGGAGGGAAGGAAGCTGGTTAAGTTCAAGCTCAGGAAGCCGGAAGGCAGGGGTCCGGCGCGCAAGGTTTACTATCTCACGGAGAAAGGGTGGAAGGAGCTCCGCGCGTGGGCGGAGAGCATGATGGAGGCAAGGAGGTTCATAGACGCATTCGAAGCGAGGTGCGAAGCCCTGCTCGGCGCCAGGCCATGAGAAAAGCGCTTACCAGGAGAGCGGTTCCGCGGCGGCCGGGAGTTGTCGCCCGGCAACGAAGGAAAGCCAACACATCACGAGGAGGTTAGGAAAATGCTGGAGAAATTATTGGTAAGGGAAGAGGATCTGGAGAGGGGCGATTTCCCGCCCGAGGTGGTGCGTTACGCGGAGTCTGGGCCCGCGGGAGATTTCCTCGCCCTGGTCTCAAGCGTCACGGCGGGCATCCTGTGCTTTGCGCACTTCTTCGGCGGTTGGCTGGGATACCAGACCCCGTACGGCGTGGCCATGCTGGCGATCTGCGCGGGCACGGCGGCCTTCTCCGGCCTGCTTCTCGCGGCCCGTTTCGCCTTCCAGAAGGTTCCAGGCCTGCGTTCCCCCGCTTGGGCCTATTACGCGGGCGGGTTCGGATTGGTGGTTCTTACCATCATGGCGCTCGTATTCGGTTGGCGGGACGCGGCTCCCACGGCGGTGTTGTTCTTCCCCTTCATGAGCGGGGCGGTGATGTTCGTGGCGGGTATGATATCGGGTTGACGGCATGGACTGAGTGAAAAGGTAAAGCGAGACTTGGGCAGTCAGGAGACGCTATAGAGCCGGAGGCAAAGACACTCCGCAGCAAATGGAGATCGACAAGCGGCATCCGTCGGGTATTCCTACCCCCCATCCCCTGCACCCGGCGGATCCGCTTTTTTCGCAATGCCAGCTTCGTCCGCCCGCGCCATGGGCATCGCATGCCCTTGCAGCCTATAAAGCCCGATATATATTCCCGCTCCCGTAGGTCTTACGTCCACAGCGGCGGTTACGCTCCGCAGATGGCGACGACGAGCTCGAAGAGGAACCTCGTCCCCTCCTTTATGTCCTGCACCGCTATACGTTCGTCCACGCCGTGGATGCGCGCGAGGTCCGCAAGGCCCAGGCGCGCGGGGATGATGCCGTAGCAGGGCACACCCCTGGCGCGGAAGAAACGGGAGTCGGAGAGGCCCGAGAGCATGAAGGGGCTCACCACCGCCTCCGGATAGACGCGGCCCACGGTTTCCGCTATGGCGTCGAAGAGCGGGCCCGTGTGGGGTGAGGCCGGAGCCCTCTCCATGTCCATGAACACGTCGACCTCCATCTCCGGGTCGGCGAGGGCGTCCTTGATATAGGAAAGGAACTCCTCCCCCTCCGTTTCGGGAAGCAGCCTGCAGTCAAGGAAGGCTTCCGCCCTGTCGGGGATGACGTTTATCTTAACCCCGGCGTTGAGCATGTTGAGGCTCACGGTGTCGCGCAGGACCGCTCCCAGGGCGGGCAGGGCGGCGAGGTTGTTGTCCTCGATAATGCGCATCAGTGCCACGGGGTCTCCGCTCTCGCGGAATGGCGCCAGGATATCCCAGTGCTCCGCCAGGCGCGAGAAAAAGGCGAGCATGGTGGGGTTGATGTGCATGGGACGACGCTTCTCCAGCAGCCGCGCCAGGGCGGGAACCATGCGTTCCAGGGCGCCCTGGCCGGTGGGCATGGAGCCGTGCCCGCCCACCCCGTGTCTAAGGAGCCGCAACCAGTAACCGTATTTCTCCGCGCTGGCGATCATGAAGAAAGGCCTTCCCGGAACCAGGTCCGTGGTCGCGTACCCTCCCTCGTTGATGACCACTCCCGCATCGAGCCCACCGAGCTGACCTTCCAGCAGCGCCTTCACGCCGAAATAACCGCCGGCCTCTTCGTCGGCCACCGCCAGGAAGACCACGTCGCGCCGCAGGGGAACGCCCTCGCGCGCGAGGGCCATGAAGGCGTAAAGCTCCATGATCCCCATGCCCTTCATGTCCAGGGCTCCCCTCCCCCACACGAAGCCGTCCGCGATCTCGCCGGAGAAGGGGTGGAAGGACCAGTTATCCGGGGACGCGGGGACGACGTCGATGTGGTTGAGCAGCACCAGGGGCTTCTCCTCGCCGCTTCCCCTCAATCGGGCTAGCAGGGAAGACCTTCCAGGCGCGGTTTCGAGCAGCTGAAAGGATATCCCTTCCCCCCGGAGAAGGCTTCCCAGGAACTCGGCACCCCGCGCCTCGTTCCCCGGTGGGTTGGTGGTGTCTATGCGCAAATATTCCGCCAGAGCGGAAACTGCGGCATCGCCGATTGCGTCCCAGTCCATTTAAATCCCCTCCAGCTCCATCCGTGATCCCAAAATCTTACTTTTCGCCATAGAGGGCGCGCAATCCATAAAAAGCGCCATGCTCGAAGGTCAACCATACCTTAACCGCCAGCCGCTTTCCGCGCTACCGCAAACCGTTTCCAGGTTTCCGCCTCTTCCTCGCAAAGCAAAGAATATATATAAGTAGCCTCGACCTTCTAGGGCCTTTATTACACCCATTCTTCTCGCCGTGCTGCCTGTTGAATAGGATATCCGAAAGGACCACGCGGCACAAAGAGGGAAGGAAGGAAATGAACCGTGAGAAACGGGGGAGTGGAAACCCCGCCCCCGCGCCTCGTGCATGGACAAGAGCGGCCGTCGGGGAGACCCGGCTTGAGTTGGGAAAACCGGCCTCCAGGTCGCCTTCCGCTCGCCGCCCTTTACGCGGACGCGACGATTCGGGACGCGGTTCAGGACGGAACAGGCATCCATATACCGATATGGAGCCCGATAATGTGCAGCCCCTGGGTAGGTTTTCCAGGTGGAAAGAGGCGGATGGCGGGGTTCTCCTGATGGAGCGCGGCGGCGTTCCCGGCTGGTATAATAAGGATACGTATTCAGCATGATGATTCGAACTGGCGCGCAGGGGGTTTCCGGTTGATCAGGAACGGAGAGAAGCTGGCGAGATTCGAGGAGGATTACCTCAAGCAGGCCGGAGTAGACTACGCGAGGAACCTCGCCATAATGGACGCCATGCGGGAAGAGGCAGTGGCCCTCGGAGTGTTGCCCCCAGAGGACCCCATGGAGGGCATAGAGGTGGACCTCAGGGTAGCGAGGATCGTCAACAGTGTTCGGTAGACTGCTAGCGAGGGTCGCCCGGGAGCTGGATTCAGCGGAAATCCCCTATATGATCATCGGTGGCCAGGCGGTCCTCCTCTACGGTGAGCCGAGGCTCACCAGGGATATCGATGTAACGTTGGGCATAGGGGTTGAGAGTTCGCAAGCGGCAATCGAAGTGTCCTTGAGGGCCGGCTTGAGGCCGCTCCCCTCCGAGGTGGAGAGGTTCATCGTCGAAACCTACGTGCTGCCCACCATCGACGAGGAGTCTGGCATCCGGGTCGATTTTATCTTCTCTCAGTCGTCCTACGAAAGGGAAGCCATCGCGCGGGCGAGGCCGGTGGAGATCGGCGGAACGAAGGTCATGTTCGCTTCCCTCGAGGACCTCATCGTGCATAAGGTCGTCGCCGGCAGGCCGCGTGACCTCGAGGACGCGCGCATCGTCATGGCGAAAAACCCCCACTATGACCGCGAATACATCTTGAAATGGTTGAGGGAATTCGATGAGGCGTTGCAGGCTTCCCTCGGCCGGACCTTCGAGGGACTTGCCCAGATGGGCGGCGACCCCGGTCCTTCTTGAGGCTCGAAGAGGGGCGCGCACCGGCGGGGCGTACGTGCCGCCCCGCCGGTGCGATTTCCGGGCCGAATCACATGCCGAAGACCTTGGTTATCGCCTCCGGGTTGTCCTTGAAGGCCAGGAAGGCCTGGTTGAAGGCCTCTGGGTCGGCGGCGGTGACCGCCATGCCCTGCAGCGCTTTGAGCTGGGGGAGCATCTTCGCCTCCCACTTCTCGGCGTAACGCGAGAGGGAGGCTTCCGAGAAATCGCCATCCTCCAGCGCCTCCAGGGCGGTGCGGGCGGCGTAGTTAGCGGAGCGCACCGCCGACGCCACTCCCTCGAGGATGAAGGGCTCTACGAAACTCCCCGCGTCTCCGACCAGCAACGCTCCTGCGGCGTGGTTGACCCCGATCTGGCCGGCGCTGGGCACACGCCACCCCATCCAGCGGGAGACCTGCCTGGCGCCGCGCATCTTCTCGCCGTGGGGGCTTTCGGCCACGAACTTCATCACCATCTCCTCGGCGTTGAGGGGGGAGTCCACGTACTTGGACATCTGTATGCCCACGCCCATGTTGACCACGTCGCCGTAGCCCGGATGGGGGGAGAGGCAGACGAAGCCGGGCGTGAAGCCGGGATCGTAATGCACCTCCACGTCGCGCAGGGGAGGGTTGCACCCCGCGAAGTAGGCGCGCCCAGCGAGGTATACCTGGTCGTAATCGTCGCGGAAGAGGCCCAGGCGCTTGGCCACCCAGGAATGCGAGCCGTCCGCGCCTATGACCAGCTTGCAGTGCAGTTCCATGAACTCGCCCTGGTACTTGGCTTTGACGCCGCGGACCTGGCCGTCCTCGATCACCAGGTCGTGCACCCAGCATTCCTCCCATACCTCGGCGCCGAGGCGCGCCGCGTTCTCCTTGAGCAGGTTGTCCCCGATGCGGCGCGGACAGGTGAGCCCTTTCTCGTTGGGGCCGCTGATGGTGGTGTAGTCGGGGCTGGAGAGGATGACGGAGGGATAGCGGTAACCTGCTTCCAGCAGGCGTTCGTACACCCCCAACTCCTCGTAGGTGCGCGCCCCGAAGGGGCCGTAGATATCGCTGCAGGGCTTCTCGCGGGGGAACCGTTCCTTGTCCACCAGAAGGACATCCACCCCGGCCAGGGCGAGGCGGGAGGCGGCGGTGCTTCCCCCCGGGCCCGCCCCCACCACGATAACGTCCCATTCCTTGCGCGTCATGATCCATCACCTCCGGAAACCGGCGCGCCCATGGTGATGACGTCTCCCGCCGGGCAGGCCTGCCGGCAGACGCCGCAGCCTATGCACAGCTCGTGGTCGACCTCGACGTACCCGCAGCGCATGCAACGGCGGGCGTCTGTTTCCAGCGCGCTCGCGTCGGGCGGTAGCTCCACTTCCGCGAAGGAAGCCAACGCCTGCTCCCGGCCCAGGTGGGGCAGCATCATGGGCTCCAGTTTTTCCAGGCGCACCGGGAATATCTTCTCGTCCAGGGGGGCTCCCGTCACGCTTCTCTCCTCGCTCTGCGCCGTCTTTCCCTGCAGGTACGCGTCCACCGCCTGGGCCGCCCTTCTGCCCGAGGCCATGGCCTCCACCGCCGATCCTTTTCCCCCGATGACGTCGCCCGCGACGAAGACCCCTCGCCGAGAGGTCGTTCCCATGGCGTCGAGGACACGCGGCCTGCCCGCGTCGTCCAGCTCCAGTCCCATGCGTTCCAGGTGCCGACTCTCAACCGCCTGGCCCACCGCGAAAATGACCGTGTCCGCCTTGACGGTCATGCCGTTTCCCGCCTTCAGTTCCGGCGTGAGCCTTCCGCAGTCGTCACAGCGGATGGCGCTCACGCGCGCCAGCTCCACCGCCTCGGCCCGCATCCAGGAAGAGGTGACGCGGGTGGGGGCGAACCCGGCGAGGAACTTTACCCCCTCGCGCTTAGCTTCTTCTACCTCCCAGGAGAGGGCTGGCATGTCGCATTCCTGCTCGATGCATACCAGCTGCACCTCGCGGGCGCCCTTGCGCAAAGCGGTTCGCGCCACGTCCGTGGCCACGCTCCCCCCGCCGATGACCACCACTTGCTCGCCCAACTCCACCGGGCGTCCCTGTTTAACCGCGGCCATGAACGATACGGCGTCGTGCACCCCCTGGTAATCGTTGCCAGGAATGGGGAGCTTCACGCCCAGGGGGGCGCCAGTGGCCAGGATCACGGCCCGGAAGCCATCCCGCTCCAGCTCATCCAGGCTCGGCTCAATTCCCACGGTGGCGCCGTAGACCATCTCGATACCATCCCCCAGCGCGAGGGCGAACTCGCGTTCCCATATCTCGTCTGGTAGGCGGAACGAGGGCACGGCCAGGCGAAGCATTCCGCCCGGGCGGGGGGCGCGCTCGAAAACGGTCACCCGGTATCCCAAGGATGCCAGGTCCATCGCCGCCGTGACGCCCGCCGGGCCGCTTCCCGCCACCGCCACGCGGATGTCCAGGTTGCGGTGGTACACCCTCTTTTCCGCCAGGCCGTTCTCCCAGGCCCAGTCAGCCAGGGCGCGCTTGGCGGCGCGGATGGGCATGGGGCGGTCGATCAGGATGCCGCGCTTGCACTCCTCCTCGCAAGGACGAGCGCATATCCTGCCCAGTACGCCCGGCAGGGGGTTGACGGCGCTGACCAGACTCCAGGCTCCTTTCCAATCCCCCCTGGAGATGAGGTTCAGGTAGCCTTCGGGGAAATGGCCCAGGGGACAGGCGAGGCTGCAGGACCTGGCGGTCAAGGCCTCCATGTCGCGTGGAAACATGATCCCGCCCTCGGCGCAATCCGGGCAAAGGCGACAGATCTGCCGCTGCGCCTCGCGGATGGCCCCGGTGGGACAGGAGCGCAGGCAAGTGCCGCAGTTAACGCAGCGGTCGCTGTTCACTAGCGGCGATGCGCCCTTGTGCAGGGTTCGCCTCTTTCCATCGCTCCAGAGCAAGCTTGCCTCGAGCGTCTTTCCCAACTCATCGCTCATCTGTCGAACCTCCTCTTGCCTCCAGGCTCACCCGGCACCCATGCCGTGAGAGGCGCGGCGGCACGGGCGGGTTCGCCGTATTGTACTCCAAAGCTAAGGTCCGACGGCGGGGGCCGGGTGCGGTTCGAAACCCGGCTCGCGGCGCGCATGGGGGTTGCGCGTTGACCGGTGTCTGCCGCAGCGGAGTGATTGTGCGACCGGATTCGACCACGACGGTCGAGAAAGCCACGCCCTCCCTGCCGAACCCCTCCTGCGGGCTATTCTACCACAATGGCCGGTTCGCGCCATGACCGCGGGGGTCGGTCCGGGGGCTTGTGAGCACGCGCTAAGGGAGACGGACTGGCCTCACCTTGTCATCACGGCCGGGGAACCGCTTAACTCTCGCGCCCCGAGGCGAGGCAGCGCAGGGGCCTGCGGTGAACGACCTCCGCGAAGCACTTGTTGCACGACGTGCAGGAGGCCGCCGACGCCTTTCCTTCCCTGAAC
>JABLXL010000028.1:2500-62833 GCA_013178005.1 Actinomycetota bacterium | reverse complement strand
TCCCGGTAGTTCTCCACCACCTGGAGGTAGGTACGGCCTTGGACGGTCTTCTCACGGATGAACATATCACTACTAACTTACCATGTTATTATGCCTATTACAAGACCTATTAGCCTAATTACTCCCTTTATACGTGGCACTACATTTCAGCGCGTTTCGCAAGCCAGAATCTATCTACCTGGAGTTTTACACGCGAAAGGGGTCAAAATAGGGGGTCAACTGTAGAAGATGAGTCAAGAATGATGGAGTGGTGAACCAAACATTCGATGGCAGCTGCTGCGGTAATGGCATCTCCGAATGCCTGCTCCCTACCGGATATCACCGTCTCCCCCTCGGCGCATAGCGCCGCACCGCCAAGGCTATAAATGAGAGCGGGGGCAAGAGGCAGTCGATGGGGCCGCTGGGAACGAAACCGGCCCGTATGCAAAGGGTTTCAGATCAGTGTCCTCAGTAGCTCGGCGAAACCCGGGAAGGAGATGTCCACGCACTCCCAGCCGGATATCACCGTCTCCCCCTCGGCGCACAGCGCCGCCACCGCCAGGGCCATGGCGATGCGGTGGTCCCCGTGGGAGTCGACGCGGGCGCCAACGAGTTTGGCGGGTCCGTGGACCACGAAGCCGTCCTCGAGCTCCTCCAGCCTGCCCCCCATCCGGATAAGCTCCGCGCATATAGCCGCGATGCGGTCGCTCTCCTTTACCCGCAGCTCCCCCGCCCCCCTGACCACCGTCTCCCCCTTCGCGCGGCACCCCAGGACCGCGAGCAGGGGCACCTCGTCGATCATGGCCGGGATACGCCAACCATCCACCTCCACGCCCGCGAGTTCGGCGCTCGCCGCCTCCAGGTCTCCACGCGGCTCGTTGTCCGTCTCGCGGTACGAGGACTCCATCACCAGGGCTCCCATGGAGTTGAGCACGGAAAGGAAGCCGGCACGCGTGGGGTTCAGCCCCACGTCGCGAAGCACGAGCCGCGAGCCCGGCACAAGGGCTGCCGCCGCCAGCAGGAAAGAGGCGCTGGAGATATCACCGGGTATCCTGATCTCATGGCCCTCGAGCGTGGAACGCCTGACGGCCACGGCATCCTCCTCGAACCATATGTCCGCCCCCATCAGCGCGAGCATCCTCTCGGTGTGGTCGCGCGAGGTCTTGCCGCCCCGCACCCGCGTCTCCCCCTCGGCCTGCAGCCCCGCGAGGAGAAGGGCAGACTTCAACTGCGCGCTGTCCACGGGCATGGCGTAATCTATGCCCTTAAGGCCGCCCCCGCGTATCACCAGGGGCGGGCGATTCCCCTCCCCCACCGCCTCCACCTCGGCCCCCATGGCGCGCAAGGGTTCCACGATACGGGCCATGGGCCGGCGCGAAAGCGACGCGTCGCCGCGGATCTCGCAACGGATGGGAATACCTGACAGCGCACCCGCGAGCAGGCGCATGGTGGTCGCGGAATTTCCCGCGTCCAGCCAGCCCTCCGGCTCGCGCCAAGCGCTTACTCCCTTGCCCTCCACGCGCAGCGTGTCGCCCTCCAGCTCCAGGCCGACTCCAAGAGCCCTGAGGCAGGAAAGGGTGGACATGCAATCTCCGGAACGCAGGAAGGGGCTGGCCGTGGTCACACCCTCGGCCATGGCGCCCAAGATGGCCGCGCGGTGCGATATCGACTTATCGGGCGGGACTCGCGTTTCACCCCGCAAGCCCCTTGACACGCCGTTAAAGACCATCTCCACCTCGTTGACCTCCTTGCCCTCCTGACCCAGGCGTTAAGTCATCCGCAGGATGCTCACGCGGCTGCTCCCTTTCGCTCCAATCGCGACCGTGAGCGCGGGAAACCTCTCGCCCAAGACTCGCTCTTCACTGCCTGGCCTCCCTTCGACGGGTCGGTCGCTTCCCCCGACACGGCCTCATTCCCCTCCCAGGGACTTGCTCACGCTGACCCGGTATCCCCAGTCCCTGAGGGCTTCGGCCACCCCTCGCCGGGTCGGTCGCTTCCCCCGACACGGCCTCATTCCCCTCCCAGGGACTTGCTTACGCTGACCCGGTATCCCCGGTCCCTGAGGGCTTCGGCGGCACGCTGCGCCGCCTCCCCGCCCCTGACCGAGAGCCTGAGCAGGCCGCTGCCGCTCTCCAGGGGGTGCACCAGCTCGATGTCGTCGATATTGATGCCCTCCTCGCCCACCGCCAGGGTGACCTCGCTGATCACCCCCGGGCGGTCCTCCACCGGCATGACCAGGCTGTACAGCTCCTGTAGGGATTCTCGCAGTGCGGGCGCCAGGTTCTGCCGACCGCCCCGCGCGCGCTCCAGCCAGGCCGAGAGCTCCTCCTCGCTCACCCCCCCAAGCATATCCTCAACTCCTCGCAACGCCTCCGTGAAGGCGCGCAGGGTCTCGCCCAACGCTTCGCGGTTCTCCATGAGGATGTCCAGCCAAAGGCCCGCGTGGGAGGCGGCGATACGGGTCATGTCCCTGAACCCCCCCGCCGCGAGACGCAGCAAGGGGTACTCGTCGGCGCGGTCGAGGGCGAAGTTCATGAGGGAGGAGGCCAGCACGTGAGGGAGGTGGCTGATCACCGAGACTGCCCGGTCGTGTTGCTCGGGTTCCATGGCGATGACCCTGGCCCCCATGGCGCTGAGCAGGGCGTTTAGCCTGGCATAGGCGTCCGCGTCGCAGTCTCTTCCCGGCGTGAGCACGTAGTAGGCGTCGCGGAAGAGGTCGGGGTCCGCGAACTCCACCCCCCTCTGTTCCGAACCCGCCAGGGGGTGCCCTCCGATGAAGTGGCACCCGTGGCCGAGAAGCTCCTGCGCGGCCCTCGCCACCGAGCCCTTGACCGAGCCCACGTCGCTGACCACCGTGCCGGCGTTCACGTGAGGAGCCAGGTCCCGCATGGCGCCAGGTATGGACCTAACGGGCACAGCGATGAAAACGAGGTCGCACGCTCGGGCGAGTTCCTCTGCGCCCGCCACGGCGGCGTCCACCGCGCCGCAACGCAACGCCTTCTCCAGCATGGAGGCGTCGCGGTCGAAGCCCAGGACCTCCTCCACCAGTCCGCGCTTCCGCAGCGCCATCCCCAGGGAGCCCCCGATGAGGCCTGTGCCCAGGATCCCCGCGCGCCGGAAGGTTCTTTCCCCGCTCAAGCGAGCTCCTTTCGCTATCCTCGTCTGCCGGCCAAGAACGCGGCCAGGGCCTTCAGCTCATCCATCATCTCCCCAAAGCCGTCCACGGTCAACGACTGCGAGCCGTCGCATAGCGCCTCCTTCGGCCTCGGGTGCATCTCCACCATCACCCCGTCGGCTCCCGCGGCCAGGGCCGCCATGCACAGCGGTGGCACCAGCTCCCGCACCCCGGTGGCATGGCTGGGATCGACGATCACAGGCAGGTGAGAGGCGTTCTTCACCGCCGGGATCGCCGAGATGTCCAGGGTATTGCGGGTGGAGGTCTCGAAGGTGCGGATGCCGCGCTCGCAGAGGATGACGCGGCGGTTGCCTTCCTTGAGGATGTATTCCGCCGCCATGAGCCATTCCTCCACCGTCGAGCTCATGCCGCGCTTGAGCAGCACCGGCTTGCCCTGCCTCCCCAGCTCCTTGAGCATGAGGAAGTTCTGCATGTTGCGCGCTCCCACCTGCAACACGTCCGCGTACCTGGAGACCAGCTCGATATCCCTGACGTCCAGGACCTCGGTCACCACCGGGAGTCCAGTCTCCTCGCGCGCCCGGGCGAGCATGGCCAGCCCCTCCTCTCCAAGACCCTGGAAACTGTAGGGAGAGGTGCGCGGCTTGAAGGCTCCGCCGCGGAAAAGCGAGGCTCCGGCCTGTTTCGCGGCTCGCGCCGCCTCCAGCACCTGCGCTTCGCTCTCCACCGAACACGGACCCGCGATGACGGCGAATCCGCCCCCGCCTATCTCTGCCTCGCCCACCCGGATTACCGTCGGCTCGTCCTGGAATTCCCGGCTCACCAGCTTGTACGGCTTCATGATGGGGACCACCCGCTCCACGGCCGGGTAAGCCTCGAAGGGCATCTGCATGACCCTCTCCCGGTCCCCTATCACCCCGATGACGGTGCGGAACTCCCCTTTTGACACGTGGGCCTCCGCCCCCACCTTGTGGAGCAGCTCCACGATCTCGGCTATCTCCGCCTCGCTGGCGCCCTCGCGCATGACGATAACCAATTTCACCACATCCTTCCCTGAACTCAGCGACGGTCAATCCGCCTTTTACCTACACCTCCATAACCGCCTGTTCCCGATTAATCCCTGCTCTGAAAACGCTTTCGGAATGGGTATGAGTATCGTCTTTTAATACTAGTTTTTCCATATCTAATACATGCAACGAATCCGAATGGCGCCGTTTGCCGGGTATCCCAAACTTTGACCCCATGCCGCTTTCATGCGCCGCAAAACAATCTCGTGCTTGCTCCCGCCTGCAGGGCTTCCACCAAGGGTTTGCACCACTCCTCGAGCTCCTCCAGCCGTTTAGCAGTCTCATGCTTCCTCCCGCCTTCAGGATTTCCACCAAGGGTTTGCACCACTTCTCGAGCTCCTCCAGCCTTAAAACAGTCTCATGCTTCCTCCCGCCTTCAGGGTAAAAATACCAAAATAAAAAAAGCCCGAGCCCCGGCTCGAACTCCCCTTTCTCGTCCGGAAACTTCCCGTTATCTCTCGACCTTAACCTTCCTTCCTTATTCTCCTGTGAGGCGCTGCCAGTTTCATTCGGGGAGGTCCGTCCTCAGCTGGCGCGCCCCCTCCAGATAGGGGTGGCGCAGCTCGTGCGGATGTTTTCTGGTGTAGAAATGCATGAGGACCCTTATGCAGCGCTGGGGAGAATCCTCAATGGAGAGCTCGCGCGCGCAAAGCAGGGGCACGTGGGTGAGCCCTATGTGGCGGGCAGCCGCGGCGGGGAACTCCGCCGTCAGGTCCTCGGTGGCGGTGAAGATGATGTCCACGATGTCCTCCGGCCGTATCTCGTTGCGCTTGATCATCTCCCGCAAAAGCTCCGCCGACTTCTCGGTGATCTCCTCCTTGGTGTTCTCCTTGCAGATTATCGCGCCGCGCAAAGCCCTTAACTGCATTTCCATCCTCCTTTTTAGAAATAAAGTTTACCATATGCCCGCATTCAGGCAATCATGGTTATCGAAAATCCCTTTATCGGTTCGCCCTGATATATACGTGAAGAATCATGCGAGGAAGGGTTCCACTTCCTCGCGCGAAAGCACACGGTAGCTCCCCTCCTCCACCCCCTTGAGGTCGAGGTGCCCCAGCCTTATGCGCACCAGGTCGGTGACCCGCAGCCCCACCGCCGCACACATCCTCCGCACCTGTCGCTTGCGCCCTTCGTGTATGGTCATCTCCAGCACGCAGCGGCCTCCGTGGTTCTCCAGCACCCGCACCCGGGCGGGCGCGGTGACCCCCTCCTCCAGCGGCACCCCTTCACGCAGCTGCGCCAGCCCCCGGCGCCCCAGCCGTCCCTCCACGGTGACCAGGTAGGTCTTGTCGATGGCGTAGCTGGGGTGCATGACGCGGTGGGCGAGATAACCGTCGTTGGTCAGCAAGAGCAAGCCGCGGGTTTCAAGGTCGAGCCGCCCAACTGGAAACAACCTGCCTTCTCCCTTCACCAGATCCATGACCGTGGGCCTCCCCCTGGTGTCCCTCACCGTGGTGACGTAGCCGGGGGGTTTGTTGAGCAGGAGGTATTTCTTCTCCACCTTGGGGTCGATGGGAACACCGTCCACGCTGATCTCGTCGCGCTCCGGGTCAACGCGGTCCCCGAGCGAAGCCGTCCGCCCGTTGACGCTCACCCTTCCTGCGGAGATGATCTCCTCGCAGCGGCGTCGCGATCCTAACCCCGCCGCCGCCAGGACCTTCTGGAGCCTCTCCTCCGAACCCACCTGTGATCCAGTACCCTCTCAGATAAAGAACGGGGTTATCGCCGAGCCGCCGCTAGCTCACAACCAAGAGCGGCCTTGCCCCCGCCATTAAACCGCCTTTGAACGACATGACTTTGTACAACTCACGAGGCCGTTCGTCGTCTAATGACAGTAACCTCAGCTTGGTAAGCGGCTCAGGACACGTCCCTGCCTTCGTCATCGCCTCCGCCCTCCGTGTCCGCTTCGATATCCGGAGCAGCCTCATCCACGTAATCCTGCGGATGCGGAACATGGTTGGGACACGGCTCGGGAGATGTCCCGGTTTCGATATCGCCGCCTTCTTCCGTGTCCGTTCCGATCGTGGATGTCCCCTCATCCCTTTCGTCCGGCACCATTCCGTTCGGGCGGGGTTGCGGGGCTTGACCCGCTTCCGCGCGCGGCATAACCCCGTCGTGATCCTCAATGGCCGTTCCCGGTTGTTGTGTTTGCTCTCCTTGATCCGTTCCAACGCGAGGCATCACCTCATCCGCATAATCCGGCACCATTCCGGTCGGGCGGGGTTGCGAGCTTTGACCCGCTTCCGCGCGCGGCATCAACTCGTCGGTATCTCCCGAATATCCCCGCGCCCCCAAGCCATCCGCCATCGCCTCTCCGGGTCCTGGAACGGCGTCCGCGTCCGGCTCCGTCTGGCCGGAAAGCGAGCGCGCGATGCGGTCGACCGTCTCCGCGTCGGGCTGGAAGTCCTCCAGGGGCGGGAGGTCATCCAGGCTGTTCAGGCCGAAGCGCTCCAGGAACTTCTCGGTGGTCACGTACAAGGCCGGTCCCCCCGGAGCCTTTTCCTTGCCGGCCTCAGCCACCAGCCCCATCTCCTCCAGGGCTTTTACCATGTTTTCCGATTGCACCCCCCTGAGGTTGGCCACCTGGCCGCGGGTGATGGGCTGCATGTAGGCGATGATGGCCAGGGTTTCCACCGCGGCGCGGGTCAACCTGGCGCGCCGCGAGGATAGGAGCAGCCTCTCTATCTGTGCCGCGTAGGCGGGGTGGGTATGCATGCGCCACCCTCCACCCACCTCGCGCAGCTGCATGCCGCGGTTATAGCGCACGTATTCGTCCCTCAGTTCCTGCAGCGCGGAGAGCACCTTGCCCTCGTCGCACTCCAGCGCCTCCGCCAGCCTGCGGGGGGTGAGGGGTTCATCGGCCACGAAGAGCAGCGCCTCCAGGGCCCCCTTGACCTCCTCCATCTCCCGGATGTCATCCTGCCCCGCTCCGGTCCTCCAGATGGCCCCTCCTATGGGTTTAATCTCCATCCCCGTCCTCCCTGAGTGCGTAAACCTCGATATCGCCGAAACGCGTGGCCTGGCGCAGGTCTATCTCCTCGCGCTTGAAGAGCTCGAGGAGGGCGATGAAGAAGGCTATCACCTCGATGCGCAACGCGCATTCCCGGGTGAGCTCTCGAAAGCTGGTGCGGCCTTCGCCCCCCAGCGCCTTCCTCACCCTGTCGATGAAATCCTCCACGTTGACGCGTATGGGGGCGATATAGCCCACTTCCACCTCGTCCTCTGTCTCCACCAGCTCCCGCGCCTTCTCCACCAGCATCTCCAAGGTCAGCCCGCGCAGCGCGTCGGGCACAAGGTCGCGGAAGGGCTCCTCCAGGTCCACTTGGCGGTAATAATACCTCTCCTCGCGCTCCATCCTCGCCGCCAGCTCCGTGGCCGCGTTGCGGAACTTCTGGTACTCCACCAGCCTCCATAGCAGCTCCTCGCGCAGCTCCTGGGGCCCGAGCTCCTCGACCTCCTTTTCCGGCGCCGGAAGCAGGGAATCGGATTTCAGCTTGAGCAGAGTCGCCGCGATGAGGAGGAACTCCGTCGCCACCTCCAGGTCGAGGTCGCGCATGGTCTCGATGTAGGCCAGGTACTCGTCGGTGATCTCCGCGATGGAGACCTCGTAGATGTCTATCTCCTTCCGCCCGATGAGGTGCAGGAGGAGATCGAACGGCCCCTCGAATACCGGCAGCTTGACCTGGTAAGGCAATCCAACCCCTCAATCTATGCCCATGCGCTCCCTGACCTCGCGCACCACCTCGCTCGCGATGGGCTTTACTCTCTCCAGGCCCTCGCGCATGACCTCCCACGCATAACCCGGCTTGCTCTCCATCTCCCGGCGACGCTCCTGGAAGGGAAGCAGGGATTCCACTATCCTCTCCGCCAGCATGGTCTTGCATTCCACGCAACCCCTGGCGGCGGTGCGGCATTTCTCCGCGATATTATCGAGCACGTCCGCGCTGTACGCCTTGTGGAGCTGGAACGCGCTGCACTTCTCCGGGTCGCCGGGATCCTTGCGCGTGCGCCGCGCGGGGTCGGTGATCATGGAGAGCGTCTTCCTCCTGACCTCGTCCGGCGGATCGGTCAGGGAGATATAGTTGCCGTAGCTCTTGCTCATCTTACGCCCGTCGGTGCCCGGTATGCGCGGGCTGGGCGAGAGCAGCGACTGCGGCTCCCCGAAGGTCTCGCCGTACAGGAAGTTGAAGCGCCGCACGATCTCCCGCGTGAGCTCAAGGTGGGGAAGCTGGTCCTCTCCCACCGGCACCCCGTCCGCGCGCACGATGAGGATGTCCGCCGCCTGCAGCACTGGATAGCCCAGGAAGCCGTGGGTGGAGATGTCCTTGTTCCGCAGCTGCTCCTGCTGCTCCTTGAAGGAAGGAACCCTCTCCAGCCAGCCCAGGGGGGTGATAAGTGAGAGGTAGAGGTGGAACTCCGCCACCTCCGGCAGATCGGACTGGCGGTATATGGCGGCCTTGCCGGGGTCGATGCCCGCCGCGAGCCAGTCCAGCACCATGTCCTCGGTGTAGGCGCGCAGGCGCGAGGGGTCCTGGTAGTCGGTGGTCAGGGCGTGCCAGTCGGCGATGAAGAAGAAGCACTCCGCCTCCTCCTGCAGCTCGATCATGCGCTTGAGGTTTCCGTGCAGGTTGCCCAGGTGGAGCTTTCCCGTCGGACGATACCCGGTCAGTATTCTCTTTCTCAATCCCTCTCCTCTCCCGTTCTTTCCACTTACGACTCCCGTCTTCTTCCCTTATCAAGCCAGCCATCCCACCTCCAGGTCGGCCCCGAATCGCCCTTTCTACCGACTTTTCCGCTCACTCGCCGCCGTTGCCCTTCGGGGCCGTCCCACTCAACCTCCCGGTCTCATTATTCTACAAAGATAAGCGGCCCGCCTGCATGCAGCATCCAGGCCCCCGGCCTCAAGCGCCGGTTGTGCCGCCCTCTTCCCGGGCCCAAGGGATGGTGCGTCCAGCGGATACTTCTCGCATCCCGGCCGGCAAGGTTGGTTTTCAGAGGGGGGTTGAGCCGGCCGGCGTCGTTTTCCGCGGCCCGGTCAGAGGGCGTCGTCCGCGTCGCGCAGCCTCCTCGCTCTCGCGTCCCGCGGCGTGTGCTGGTGCTCCTCCACCAGTCGCACCATCTCGTCCTCGCTTCCCCAGGCCCGAAGAAGTTCGGCCGCGATCTCGCCGTGATGGGCCTGCACGTAAAGTCCTCTCCGGATACCCCGTGGCAGGCTACGCACGCGTTCCATTGGCCCATCCCCCTCTGCCTTTTCCTCCACCGCCCCGCACAGCCGGCGCAACAGTCCGGGGGCCGCAAGCTCCAGGGCGGTGAAGAGCCAGCGCGTGCCCAGGCCCAGCTCCGAGGGAAGCTTTCCAGCATCGTGCAGGAGTGCCGCGCGGTAGAGAAATGGGTCGTCGCGCACGCGGTCGGCCACGGCCAGGGAATGGGCGAGGTCATAGCGCTTCATGGACAGGAAGAGCTCTCGCTCTTCCCGAGAGAGGACCTTCGCCGCCTTATCGGCCCTCGCGCGCAGACGGGGATGGAGGGCGGCCGCCGCCACATACGCCTTTCCCGGCAGGTTGCGCCAGGTGTTCACGCCCCGCGCACCCCGGTTTAGAAGATGCTCCCCAGGCCGAAGAGGCGCGTGATGAGGTTGGCCACGCCCCCCACGGCGCTGGAGAGGAGGAACCCGAAGGTCATCACCAGCAGGAGCACGATGAAGAAACCGTAGGGTTCAAGGGACTGGTAGATACGCCGGGCCTCTCCGCGCAGGAAATAACCCACCACCCTCGAGCCGTCCAGGGGAGGAATGGGTATGAGGTTGAAGACAAAGAGGAGGATGTTGATATAGGCGATGAAAAGACAGGTGTATATCATCTTGTCGAGCACCGCTCCACCGTCGAAGGTCAACAACAGGCGTATAAGGCCGATGAAGACCACACCCAGACCGAGGTTGGAGAGGGGCCCCGCCAGCGACACCCAGATAATCCCCCTGGGCTTGCGGAAAAGGAAGGGGTTGATGGGAACCGGCTTGGCGTACCCGATGATGAAGGTCCCGTAGCCCATGATGCTCATGAGCAGCAGTATTCCCGGCAGGATCAACGTCCCGAAGGGATCGATGTGCGCCAGGGGGTCAAGGGTGAGCCGCCCCGCCCTCTTCGCCGTGGTGTCCCCCATGCGGTACGCCACGTAGCCGTGCATGTACTCGTGCACGATGACCCCGATGATCAGGCCCACCAGCATGTATATGGCGCGCTCGAAATTATTCATGCTTACCGACTTCCTTTATCCCGCCGTCGTCCGGGGAGGCGTTGCTTTCCGTTCTCGAGACCGACTTGCGTTGCCGGCTTCACCCATTCCCGCGCCCGCCGAAGGCCAGCCGCCGGGCCAGGGCCAGCTCCTCCTCGCGGCCCTTTACCTTGCCGTCCAGTTTTTCGTCTCGCACCCGCGCCAGGATCTCGGCGTACTTACGCGAGGGCTTCAGCCCCATGGCCGAGAGGTCATGCCCGCTTATCTCCAGTGGGATATCCTTCCATTTCCTCACGTAGTTCTCCACGCTCTTCCGCGCGCCCGGTCCCCCGAGCACATAGAGATATGCTAAGGCTTCCGCGCTCAGGGGGTCAAGGAAACCCGCGATCTCGCTGGGCGAGAGTTTTTCGCCGTCCAGGGCCCCGACGATGCCCGGCACCTTCTCCAGGCATTGCATCAACGCCTCCACGTCCTCGCGCCGGAAACGCATCTGGTGGCACCACTTCTCCGCCTCGCGTTCCGGAAGCTCCTCCAGCATGGCCGCCAGGGAGGGGATCCACTTCTTCGCGCCCTCCCCCGCGAGCCCCATGGCCTTAGAGATGTGCCTCTCCAGCCTACGGTACCTCTCCTTCATCGCCTTGGTGACCTCGAGGTCGGGGTGCAGGGTCCTCAAGGCACCCAGGTCCTGCAACCGCTCGACGGCCTTGAAGGGCAGTGGGCAGGGCTCGGAGAAGATGTCTATGAGCTCGTCCCGGACCCTCGCGTTGGTGAGCTTCCCCACGATCTCCATCTCCACCGCCCGCCGCGCGAGTATCTCCGTCTGGTGCTCCAGCTGGAACCCGTACCGCTGCTCGAAGCGCACGGCGCGGAAGATGCGCGTGGGGTCCTCCACGAAGCTGAGGTTGTGGAGGATGCGCACCTGCCGCCTCTCCAGGTCCCGCAATCCGCCGAAATAGTCTAGCAGCTCTCCGAAGCGTCCGCCGCTCAAGGCCACCGCCATGGTGTTGATGGTGAAATCCCTCCTGAAGAGGTCCTGCCGTATGGAGGACATCTCCACCGTGGGCAGGGCTGCCGGACGCTCGTAGTACTCGGTGCGCGCCGAGGCCACGTCTATCCTTCGCCCCGTGGGCAGGATGACCACCGCGGTGCCGAACTTGCGGTGGCTCCTCACCCTGGCTTTGAGCTCCCCGGCGAGAAGGCGCGCGAAGGCGATGCCGTCTCCCTCCACCACTACGTCGAGGTCCAGGTTGGGATAACCCAGCAATAGATCCCGCACCACGCCGCCCACCAGGTAAACCTCGTACCCTCCCTCCTCTGCTACCCGCGACAGCGCGCGCAGGAGTCCCTGCACTTCCCCGGGCAGGCTGCGCCCGATGAGGTCGATAACTTCCGATCGCGTCAAACCCGCCGCGCGGCCCGTGGGCGCGAATCCCCGGAGGTAATTGCTTCCATGCAGTGCCCTGAGGACGTCCTTGCGGGTGACGATGCCGACCACTTTATCGCCCCTCACCACCGGAAGCCTACCGATGGCGTTGGCGGCCATCAGCTCCTGTATCTCCAGCAGGGACGTCTCCTCGGTGACGCTTATCAGGTCGCGGGCCATGAAGCCCTTGACGGGCGCGTGCCCCAGCCCGTGGTGCCCCGCCTTGTCCAGGTCCTTGCGCGAGATGATCCCCACCAGCTTGCCGTCGCCGTCCACCACCGGGAAAGCGGTGTGTCCCGTGCGTTGCATGCGGCGCGACGCCTCCGCGATGGAGGTGTCCTCGCTTATGATCCTCACCGGTCCGCTCATTATCTCGCCCGCGGTCACCAGCGGCCGCACTTTCTTCTCCAGCTCCGCCCGGAGCCTCTTCTCCGCCTCCCCCAGGGTCACGCCCTTCATCACCGCCGACCCCGCCTTGGAATGCCCGCCTCCGCCCAGGCCGGCCAAAACCTCGTTCACGTCGACCTGGCTCAACCTGGAAATCCCTACCACCACCACCCGCCCCTGCATCTCGCTCAGGGTGAAGATGACGTCCAGGTTCTCCAGCTCCGCGAGCTTGCCCGCGATGACGGAGGCGCCCTCCACGTACTCCTCCATCCTCGCCTTGGCCACGGCCACCAGCAGGCCCCTCACCCTGATGGTCTCCAGGCCGGCCAGGAGCCTCTTCATCAACTCGTGCTGGTTCGGGGTGAGCGAGGGGCCCAGGAAATGCGCGATGACGTTGAGGTTGGCGCCCTCGCGCATGAGATAGGCCAGGGCGTCGGCGTCGTCGTAGGTGGTCCCCGCGAAGGTCAGCGATCCCGTGTCCTCGTGGATGCCCAGGGCGAACAGGGTGGCCTCGAAGGGAGTTATGGATATGCCCTTGCGCCTGATTATCTTCAACAGGACGGTGGTGGTGGCCCCTACCTCCTCGCCATAGTCTTTCACGTCCCGCATGTCGTGCGGCGAAGGGGGGTGGTGGTCGTAAACGAATACCTCCACCCCGGGACGCCCGGGCAGGTCCTTGAACTCGCCCAGCCGGTCGGCGATGCGGTTGTCGACCACGATGAGCCGGTCGATGGCCTCCGCGTCCAGCGCGCGCGGGTCCATGAATTCGAGGACGTCGCCGTGCAGTGAGATGAACTCACGCACGTTGCGGTTCACCGACCCGGCGAAGACCATCACCGCCTCGGGATAGAGCTTCTTCGCCGCCACCATGGAAGCCAGGGCGTCGAAATCCACGTTGACGTGACCGAGGATAACCTCCAACCTGCCTCCGGCGATCTCCGCCTCGCCTCCGGTCGCCGCTTCGCGTGGCCCCGGGCTTGCGGCCATCGTTCTCATCCCCCGGGCGCCGGCCCGGTGGGGGAAGTCACACCGGCTCCAGGCCCATGTCGGCCAGGGCCCTGCGGATGGCTTCGATATAAGCTCGACCTTCCTCCCTGCTCGCGATCGTCCCGCCGTCGCTGGAAATGTTCGAGAGGCTGTTCACAGCGCTCCTCAACTCCTCGGCGTCGCTGAAGACCCCGTAAAGCATGTCCACCTTCTCCAGGGTCTCCCCGCCGCCCATGCCGGCAAGCTCAAATGCCTCCTCCAGCACCTGAAGGGCCTCGAGGGCGGCAGCCTGCACGTCGCCGTCCTCCTCCAGCTGGGCGACGTTGTTCCAGAGGAGCGAGAAGCGCAGGCGCACCTCGGGGTTGCCCGCGTTCAGGATATGCAGGCGTAGGAGATCCTGGGCGAAACGCGTGGCCATGGTGGCGAAACGGTCGGCCAGCTCAATCTCCTTTTCGGGGTCCACCTCGAGGTATTCGTCCTCTTCCGGAAGCTCCGCCTGCGTCCGCCGCAAGCCATCCACGTCCTCCTCCAGGCGGGGAATCAACTTAAGCGGCCTCTTCCCCCATACTTCCGCGCCCCAGCTGGCAAGGAGGCGCCGCGCGTCGTTGATCAGCTCCAGGGCGCGAATCATGTCGAACTCGTCGCCGGAACGAGCCAGGCGGTCGATATCCTCCCTGGGATGCAACACCGCCCTGACTTCCTTGCCCTTGACCAGGAAGGGGCTGAACGGCCTTTCAATCGTGTCGGCCCCGTCGCCCAGGAGTTCCCGCAGGTCTTCGGCCGTCCTGGCAACGGTGCCCATGGCCCGCTCCAACGCCTCGCCCGTCCTTCCCTTTTTCAAGAGGCGGTCGATGACCTTCCATTCCTCCACCAGGCCGCCCCCCTCCATTCCGGCAGGCGAGGACAGCCTCCGCCTTACCTTCTCCTTCGTCTCGCCGGGCACGCCGGCGGCGCCGAGGATATCCCTCAACCATCCCTCGCCGAAGACCATGAACTCCATCTCGCCCCCGACCTTAAAGCCGAACCCTACGACCATTCTATCATTCGCTTTGCCCTCCTATTTGGCCTTCCCGAGTCTCCACTTAGGCACGTTTTCCACGTCTTCGGCGACGCTGCTCGATGCGGGGAAGGAAGACGACCGCTGGGGACATAAAAAGCATAGCGCCTCACGAGGATAGCCCAGGCTTCGTCGCGAGAAGCTATATACAGGGGTGCGCTCTGCCCGCTCTTTCCAAGCTCCCGCGTATGCACGTTCTCCGCGCCGGCGGCATCGCGGTTCGATGTGGGGAAGGAAGGCGACCGCTGGGTACATATAAAACACGGCCTCTTGCGATGACAGCCCAGCCTTCTTTCCTAGGAACCATATGCCACATTCGGCGATCCGCTCGCACTTTCCCGGACAACCGAGGGCATTCGGCGATACGGGCAGGCGTGTTTTCCCCACCAAGTCATGATTATATTCGTATTCGGGCTTGATGCAGCGAAATGCGTCACTGGAGGTGCCTGTTATGGCCTAAAGCATTGGGATGGGAGACGTGGGGAGGCCGCGGGACATCCAGCCAGGAATGCCACGGGAGATTCAAGTGGAGAGGGCAGCCTCCTCTCGCTCCCCCATAAAATGAGTCATGGCGCATGCCCACGACAGGGACCCGGGTATTTGAGATGGGATCGGCGCGTTACGCCGCGGCAGGCGCCTCGGGAGGCTTATGCGGTAAGGGCGGCCTCCTCCAGCATGCCCACGATAGGGACCCGGGTATCGGAAATGGGATCGGCGCGCTCGGTAACGCGAGCACCGTCCGCACGAGACGGGGAGTCCCCCTCCCTGCCGCGCGCGGCGATATCGCGCGCATGGTCATGGTAGCATACCTGGCACATCCCGAACTCCACGGACCCCGCGCTCCCACAACGGCGGCAATCGGCGGGCATCATCCCTACCCCCTTCCTCGAAGACATCCATGAGACTGCCGGGTGTGTTTGTCGTTGAAGGCAAGCCCATTCTCGACTTTCCGTCGTCTTGTGATCATCAACCATACGGTTGAGGCCTTGATGACGATCGTTGGATTGTTGCAAGTGCTCTGCGAGCACTCGCGCCGCCTCTGGCTGGAGGTTGGGACCGCGATGACCATCGTTGGATTGTTGCCAAGCCCTTTCGCTACCGCTTCCGTATACCGGAAAGCGTGAAAATCCGTGGCCATATCCAAGGCATGGTATGCGCTCTGTGGGCTTTCATATCGTTCTTCCACGATCTGCCCGCGCGCGTAGGCGAAAATCCCTTGGCCAGGCCCCGTTGCGATATGTCTTTGTGACTATTTCGTGTCGTTCTTCCACGATCTGCCCGCGCGCGTAGGCGAAAATCCCTTGGCCAGGCCCCGTTGCGACCCGGTTTTCAGCACCTCGGTAGCAAAGTCATATCTTCTGGTAACGGAGAGCCGGGAGACCACGGCAACAACTCGTTGCCGCAACCTCGTTGGCGATCGTCCCGAACACTACCACAGGAAGGATACGTCCTGGAAAAAGCCTGTGCATGGAAGCGACAGGGTCGCGCAGTGATATGGAGCAATATAGAAGACGGGCCGCGCCCAGGCGGCCCGTCTTTTCGGGTCGTCTCCCTTTCAGGCGGAATGCAGCCTCTTCACTTCCACCGCCGTATCCTGGTACCGTTCCTCCCATATGGGATCGGCCAGGCGCCCGTACTCCTCCCCGTAACGGTCGAGGTCGGGGGCGAGGTCGGTGATGATGCCCTCCGCCTCCGGGTGGGTGGGACGAGCCCCGCATTTCTCCACGCACTCCCTGAGCACGTAGGGATGGTCGATGACCATGCAGGGGCGGAGCAGGTTCGGATGGTAGGGGGCGCGCTCGCGGATGGAGCGGAAGAAATCCGACTCCAGCACTTGTGTCAGGGACTTCTCCTTTATGTTGTCCACCGCAAAGTGCACGAACACGCAGGGCTCCACGTCCCCGTTCTGGTTGATGTGCAGGTACTGGCGACCCGCAGCCAGGCAGCCCCCCACCAAAGGCCCGTCGCACCAGAAATCGGAGATCAGCGCCCGTTTCTCCTTGCGCATGCGCGTGACGCGCTCCAGGCGCTGGATGCGCTGCTCCGGGGTGGTCATAAGCTCCAAGGAGGGGCGGGTGCCGATGGGCATGTACTGGAAGTACCAGCCGATGAAACACCCCTTTTCGTCCATGTAGTAGTCCACGAAGTCCTCGCTGGTGAGGAGGTCCGAGTTGAATCGGGTCACCGTGGCCGAGAACCCATAAAGGGCCCTGGCTTCCTTCAGATTATCCATGGCCCGCAGCACCTTGTCGTAGACGCCCTTGCCGCGCCTGGCGTCGGTCTCCTCGCCGTATCCCTCCACCGAGATGCAGGGAATGACGTTGCCGAGCTCCGCGATCCTTCCCGCCAGCCCGCGGTCGATCAGGGTGCCGTTGGTGTAGACCTGGAAGGTGACATCCCGATGCTTTTCGCATATGCCCAACAGAGGCTTGTAGGAGAAGGGCTCGCCGCCGGAGATGACGATGAAATAGATGCCCATCTCCTTGGCCTCGGTGAGTACGCGATCCAGGACCTCCACGGGCAGATCGTCTTTCTTTGAATACATGCCCGCGTAGCATCCCACGCACTTGAGGTTGCAGCGCATGGTAGGGCTTATTACCAAAAGAAGCGGCGGGCTGAAGCCGTGCTCCTTCTCGAACGCCTCCCTCAACCTGGCCTTATAGAACAGTGCGTCGGTGAGGAAATTGATGGCCCCGCGGCGCACGTTCTTGTGCAGGTCGGGCAGGCGGTTCTTGATCTGAAGGATCAGGGAGCGCAGGAACTCCTGCCCGTCAGGCCATTTCACGCCGCTCACGAACTTCTCCGCGAAGGAGAGCAGCTTGTCGTCGGGGATATTGGGAAGAACGAAGATTAAGCCATTAATGGTCTTCTTAATCGCGTAATCCCTGATCATCGATACGTCCGGCATTCCTTTCACCTCCTTTCCCTCCGCTGTTTCAACCCTTGAGTACCATCTATCACCTCCCTTTCTATTCCTGTTGATACCGTCGCCTTTTATAAAATCGGTTCTTGGATGGGCTCTATGCATGCTTGCCGGCGCCGCCTTGCGCCCGCCCTTTTCCGGGACCGATCATCTCTAGGTCGCGCACACGATTCTGGAATTAGCCACTCTCAGCGCTCTACGAGCCATTCCTCTTCCGTTCCTCCATGTGGCGCAGGACAAGTCGCCTGCGCTAGAGGCTTCCCCATAATTGGTTACTCGCAATATTCCCATATTCCTTCGTTTAATAACAGTCGAACCCGGGGCATGCGAACAAGATACGGACGGTATGCGCCCCGTCGACATGCCGCCCTCGCTTTCCTCCCATTATTATATATGGTCCTTCTCCCGGGCCTGGGGATCAGGGTTGGCCATCGGACAAGGCCTTGGGGTCAAGGCTGGCCATCGGCCAATTCAAGCGGCTAGACAAGGCCTTGGGGTCAAGGCTGGCCATCGGCCAATTCAAGCGGCTATAAGGCTGTTTTTCTGTTGCGTTAAGCAGATAAGCGGCAGACATACTTAGGATTATGCAAGGGCCTTGGGGTCAAGGCTGGCCATCGGCCAATTCAAGCGGCTATAAGGCTGTTTTTCTGTTGCGTTAAGCAGATAAGCGGCAGACATACTTAGGATTATGCAAGGCCTTGGGGTCAAGGCTGGCCATGGGCATAAAACCCGGGGGCCAGGGCTATCGGCCAATTCAAGCGGTTATAAGGCTGCTTTCTCTGGTGAGCTAAGAAGATGAACGGCAGACATATTAAGGATGATGTTACTTCTCCCGGAAGTTTGGTTATTGAACAAGATCGGTCTCGTCGCTGGCCTGGAAATAAGCGGTGGTTAAGCTCAGGGTATGGGGTTGAGAATAAGAGGCGAAGCGTATTGCCCGTGCTTTGCGGCGGAGAGCCCTTTCTTGAGCAAAGCAATAAAGTGATGATAGAACTCCTCGTTGCCACGGAGACGAGTCGATCAATCCTCCCGGCCTGAAAAAGGCAATCCAACGAGCGAAGCCTGCAAGCAGAGCGAGGAAAAAGTCAAGATACGACCCCGCGTGCGTGTGACCCCCTCAAGCGCGGGGATGCGCCTTGAGGTACACCTCCTTGAGCCTAGCGCTGCTCACGTGGGTGTATACCTGTGTGGTGCTCACGCTGGCATGGCCCAGGAGCTCCTGTATATGCCTCAGGTCGGCTCCGCTCTCAAGTAGGTGGGTCGCGTAGCTGTGGCGCAGGGTGTGGGGGGTCATGCGCTCCGCCAGGCCCACCCTGGCGGCGTACTTCCTTACCAATCCCCAGGCGCCCTGGCGGGTCAGCCTCCCTCCCCTGGCGTTGAGGAAAAGCGCCCGCTGGCCCGGGCGCGGCGAGAGCTTACCGCGCCCATGGGCCAGGTAATCCCTGATGGCGCGGGCGGCCGATTCGCCTACCGGCACCACCCGCTCCCGCGATCCCTTGCCCATCACGCGCATCTCCATCTCCACCAGGTCCAGGTCCTCAAGGTCCAGGCCTGTCAGCTCCGAAACGCGGATGCCGGTGCCGTAAAGGGTCTCCAGGATGGCCTTGTCGCGCAGTCCCGCCGGATCTCGGGAGATCGGTTGGTCGAGCAGCCTGGCAGCTTCCTCCCTGGAGAGCACGCGGGGCAGGGGACGGACATGCCTTGGCACCGCCAATTCCAGGGCGGCCGGATACCCCGGCGATCCCCCCTCCTCCAGGATGAAGCGCTGGAACCCCCTCAAGCTGGCCACAGCCCTGGCCACTGATCTCGCGGAAAGCCCGCTCGAGCGCAGCTCCTCCAGGAAAACGGTGAGATCTTCCCTCTGCACCTCGCCGGGCGAATTCCTTCCCCGCTCGGCGGCGAAGGCGATCCATCTCTCCAGGTCCCTGCGGTAGGCCTCCACCGTACGCGGGGAAAGCCCCCTCTGCACCCCGATGAACACAAGGTATTCCGAAAGCAGGGATTTCCAGGCGCCTCCCGCATCGGCGTCGTCTCCCCGGCCCTCTCGCTTCCTCAGCTCCCCCATGGCCCTCACACGCCGAAAAAGCGTTCTTCCGGCAGCCCTATGGGAACGACGTTCTCCAGCCTCTCGTATTCCATCCCGTGAGCCCTGGCCACCGGCTCCGAGGTCACCCGCCCCTCGATGACGTTGATCCCCGCGGCCAGGCTCGGGTCCCGCCTCGCCGCCTCCGTCAAACCCAGCCCCGCGATCGCCTGGGCATAGGGGAGGGTGACGTTGGTAAGGGCGAAGGTAGAGGTGCGCGGGACGATGCCGGGGATGTTCCCCACGCAGTAATGCAGCACGTCGTGCTCCACGTACACCGGGCTGGAGTGGGTGGTGGGACGCGCAGTGGTGATGCACCCCCCCTGGTCGATGTCAACGTCCACCACCACCGAGCCAGGCCTCATCTCCCGCACCGTATCCTCGTCCACCAGCACGGGCACCCTCGCCCCGGGGATGAGCACCGCCCCGATCACCAGGTCCGCGTCGCTCACCATCTCCATCACGTTCATCTTGTTGGAGACCATGGTGGTCACGCGACCGTGCAGGATGTGTTCCAGGTACCTGAGGCGATCCAGGGCTTTGTCCATCACGATGACATGGGCGTCCATGCCCGTCGCCAGGATGGCGGAATGCGAGCCCACGATTCCCGCCCCCAGGATGACCACGTTCGCGGGAGGAACTCCCGTGGCCCCGCCCAAAAGCATGCCCCTGCCGCCGTTCATCTTCTCCAGGTAGTGAGCCCCCAGTTGGGGCGCCATTCGCCCCGCCACCTCGCTCATGGGCGCGAGGAGGGGGAGGCTGCCGTCCGGGCGCTGCACGGTCTCGTAGGCGACCGCAGCCACCCGCCGGCGCATGAGCTCCTCGGTCAGCTCGCGATGCGCGGCCAGGTGGAGGTAGGTGAAGACGATGAGCCCTTCCTTCAGCATGCTAAATTCGCCGGGTTGGGGTTCCTTGACCTTGAGGACGAGCTCGCTCTCCCCATATACGTCCTCCGCGGCCGGAACCAGCACCGCTCCCGCCCTGCGGTAATCGCCGTCGGAGATGCTCGAGCCTTCACCGGCCCCCTCCTCCACCAGCACCCTGTGGCCCTCCGCGCAGAGCTCGTGGGCTCCCTGGGGCGTCAGCGCCACGCGGTATTCCTGGTCCAGGATCTCCCTGGGAACCCCGACGATCACGCGTCCCCACCTCCCGCCGGCGGATACCTCCCCGCCAGGTGCAGGGAGGCCAGGGCGATGCCCGCCACCGTCTTGGAGTCCCTTATCCGCCCCCGGGCCACCATCTCCAAGGCCTCTTCCAGGGGCACGCGCATAACCTCCAGGAACTCGTCATCGTCAGGAGACGACTCGCCGTAGGTCAACCCGCGCGCGAGGTAAAGGTGCAATACTTCGTCGCTGAATCCCGGCGAGGTATAGAAGGAGGCCAGTTTAGTCCAGCTCTCCGCCGCGCACCCCACTTCCTCCAGGAGCTCCCGGCGCGCGCATTCCATGGGGTCTTCCCCCGCGTCGAGTTTGCCGGCGGGTATCTCCACCAGGTGCTCCCCGGTGGCGTGCCGGTACTGCCTCACCAGGAAGACCCTCTCCTCCTCGTCCAGCGCCACCATGCCCACGGCTCCGCGGTGCAGCACCACCTCCCTCTCCGCCTCCCTGCCGTCCGGCAGGCGCACCCGGTCGAGGTAGAGCCTTACCACCTTGCCCTCGAAAATGGCCTCTCTCTCCAGGAGCTCGTCGCCCTTGTCCTTCATCGCGCCATCCTCAGCCTTCCCGCGGAAGCGGCTATCTCCGAGCACAGCCTCACCAGCCTGGGCAAGTCGCGCGCCTCCAGGTATTCGTGGGTGGTGTGGGGTTCCCTCGCTCCCATACTGAGGACGAGGGACTTGATGCCCAAGGCATTGAGAAAGTTGGCGTCGCTCCCGCCCCCCGAGGACTTGAGCTCCATCTTCAGCCCCATGGCCTTCCCCGCCTCGCGCGCAAGTAACACCAACGGATCCCCCGCATCGATGCGATAACCTTCGTAGGCGCGTTCCACCTTCACCTCCACTCCGACCCCTACCGCCCCCTCGGCCTCCAGGGCCGCCTTTACCATGGACTTCCTCTGCTCATCCAGCTTCTTCGGATCGTGGGAGCGCACCTCCCCTTCCACCACCACCCGGTCGGGCACTATGTTCACCGCCCTTCCTCCCCTGATGATCCCTATGTTGGCGGTGGTCTCGCTGTCGATGCGCCCCAGGCGCATGAGACTTATGGCCCAGGCCGCTCCGAAAATAGCGTTTTTCCCCTTCTCCGGTTCCACTCCCGCATGCGCCGCCTTGCCGTGGAAGACGAATTCCAGGTTGTCCTGGGTGGGCGAGGCGTTGACGATGGTGCCCACGCCCCCTTCGCCGTCGAGCACGAAGGCGTGTCCGGCCTTAAGCCGGTCCTTTTCCAGGTGCCGCACTCCTTGGAGCTGTTTTTCCTCCGCCACCGTGAGCAGCATTTCCAAGGGGCCATGCTGAAGTTTACCCTCCGCGGAGAGGAACATGAGCTCGATGATGACGGCGACCCCGGCCTTGCAGTCCGCTCCCAGGATGGTTTTCCCTCCCGAGACAATCCTCTCGCCCTGGAACACCGGCTCCACGCCCTTACCGGGCGAGACGGTATCCATATGGGAACTGAAGATCAGGGGAGGCGCGTCCACCCCTCGCGCAGGCAGTCCGATATAGAGATTCCCGACCTCTCCCCCTATCGCCTTTCCGGCGTTGTCCATGTAGGGCTCGAACCCCGCCTCGCGCGCCGCCCTGGAAACGTAGGCGGCAAGCTCCCCCTCGTGGTAAGTCTCGCTATCGATCGCCGCCAGGTCGAGGAAGGTCTTGAGCACCCTCTCCATCTCTGCTCCCCTCCTTCGCGTGCCGCCGCTTGCTCCGCGCCGGGAGTCAGCCCACGACCTTGAGGTCCGGCTTCCCCTCCATCTCCGCCTTGCGCTCCAGGGCGGCGCCCACGAAATCCCTGAACAGGGGATGGGGACGGTTGGGACGGGACTTGAACTCCGGGTGGAACTGTCCGGCCAGGAACCAGGGATGGTCTCTGCGCTCGATGATCTCCACCAGCCTGCCGTCCGGCGAAAGGCCGGAGAAGATCAGTCCAGCCTCCTGCAGCTGGCTGCGGTAATGGTTGTTCACCTCGTAACGGTGGCGGTGGCGCTCGTAGATAACCTCCTCGCCGTAGCAGGAATGGGCGAGGCTGCCTTCCTGCAGCTTGCAGGGATACAGCCCCAGCCGCATGGTGCCCCCCATCTCGTCCACGTCTCGCTGCCCGGGCAACAGGTCGATGACCGGATGGGGCGTGGCAGGGTCGAACTCCGAGCTGTTGGCCTTCTCCAGGCCGCACAGGTTCCTGGCCGTCTCTATAACCGCGCACTGCAAACCAAGGCAGATGCCGAAAAAGGGCACGCGGTTCTCGCGCGCGTAGCGGATGGCCTCCACCTTGCCGTCGACGCCGCGCACCCCGAAGCCGCCCGGTATGAGGATGCCGTCGAGGCCGGAGAGCAGCTCGCCGGCGTTCTCCCTGGTGATGTCGTCCGAGGCTATCCAGGAGATTTCCACCCGCGCTCCGTGGGCGTACCCGCCGTGCTGCAAGCTCTCGATAATGGACAGGTAGGCATCGGAGAGGTCCACATATTTCCCCACCACCCCTATGCTCACCCTCTCGGCGGCGGACTTTATCCTTCGCACCATCTCCTCCCAGTCCGAGAGGTCCTCCTCATGCCCCTCCAGGCCAAGGTGCTTCGCAACGTAATCGCCCAGGCCCTCCGCGTGCAGCAGCAGCGGCACCTCGTAGATGCAATCGGCGGTAGGGGCGGAGATCACGCCCTCGATGTCGATATCGCAGAGCAGGGATATCTTGTCCTTGAGGTCCACGCCGATGGGCTCCTTGGAGCGACATACGATGGCGTCGGGTTGGATACCCATGGAGCGGAGCTCCTTCACGCTATGCTGGGTGGGCTTGGTCTTCATCTCCTTGGTTGTCTCCAGGTAGGGAACCAGGCTGACGTGGATGTACATGACGTTCTCCGGGCCCACGTCTTTCTTGAACTGGCGGATGGCCTCCAGGTAGGGGAGGCTCTCGATGTCCCCCACCGTCCCACCGATCTCGGTGATCACCACGTCCACCTCACTGGAGCGCGTGAGCCGGAGGATGCGTTCCTTTATCTCGTTGGTCACGTGGGGGATTACCTGCACCGTGCCGCCGAGAAACTCCCCCTTGCGCTCCCTGGAGATGATGGACCAGTAGACGCTGCCGGTGGTTACGTTATTCTCCCTTCCCAGGTGCTCATCGACGAAGCGCTCGTAATGGCCCAGGTCGAGGTCGGTCTCGGTGCCGTCGTCGGTCACGAACACTTCACCGTGCTGGAAGGGGTTCATGGTGCCGGGGTCCACGTTGATATAAGGGTCCATTTTTTGCATGGTCACCTTCAGGCCACGTGACTTGAGGAGCCTGCCGATGGATGCCGCCGTGATCCCTTTACCCAGCGAGGACGACACGCCCCCCGTCACGAAAATGTACTTCACCGGCATCACTTCATACCTCCCGTCTCCATAGCTTCCTTTGACCCCGGACCCCAGGGCGGCTCCACGCACCTGCGATAACGGCATTCGCTAAGCGCGACGGCTGCGATCATGCCCCTAGTCTTTCACGTATATAGCACGGCCACAGCCTTTATCTTAATTCTCTATAAAGAGACGGAATCCCTACCGGTCAGGGATTCCGTCCTGGTTTCTCACTCGGGATTCCTCCGGCTCGTCTATAGCCGGTCACCTCCCGTTCTCATCACCGCCGTATTCCTACGCGTACAGTATAGCCCAGGGCGCCTCCCTGCTTCAACTCGCCTCACGATGGATTACCTTTGTCTCAATCACCATGTCCGTTCCGCGTCGACATAGACTGGCTCCGTATCCCCACCCTCCTCCCGGGGATTGGAAGCAAACGTCTTTGCCACGCCCATTCCGCCTGCTTTGCCTGGACCGGGAGGGTTGTTTCCCGCCCTCTCCAAACGAAAGGCGCTTTCAAGGCCTTGCGGTGTCTCCGCTTCCACTCCACGGCGGACCCGAAACCGGGCGGCCTCCTCAGTCGGCCTCGCGCGCCCTCCGCGACGACCCCGCCTTCAAGATCGCCCGGGCATGGCGACGGGCGGTGGCCTCCTCCCCACCCAGCATGCGCACCAGCTCGTCCAGTCGCTCCTCCGACCCCAGAAGCCTCACCTCGGTCCTGACCTTGCCGCCGGCCTCACGCTTGCTCACCGCCAGGTGCGTGTCCGAGCGGGCCGCGATCTGCGGAAGGTGGGTGATGGAGAATACCTGGTGGTAAGCGGAGATACGGGCGAGTTTTTCCGCCAGGACGTCGGCGGTGGTGCCGCCAATCCCCGCGTCCACCTCGTCGAAGACCAGGGTGGGGACGGCATCGGCTCGCGCCAGGGCCAACTTCAAGGCTAGGGTGATGCGGGAAAGCTCTCCGCCGGATGCGATACGGCCCAGGGACCGGTAGGGAAGACCCTTGCCCGGGGACACCTGGAACTCGATCCTGTCCATGCCCGTGATCCCCAATTCCGCCTCCTCCTCCCAGTGCACCCTGAAGCGCATCCCCGCCATGTTGAGCTCCTCCAACTCGCGGTTGGTCTCGCGGGTCAGGCTGAGCGCCAGTTTCCTGCGCGAGGAGCTGATTTCCTCCGCCGCCTTGAGCGCCGCGGCAAGGGCTCTTTCGTTCTCCTCCTTGAGCTCCTCCCTGCGGGCGTCGAGGTTCTCCAGCTCCTCGAGCCGCCTGCGCGAACGCTCAAGGTGCTCAAGCACCGCCGCGGTTTCCCCCCCGTACTTCCGCGCAAGGTCAGCGAGGGCGTGCAGCCGCGACTCCACCTCCTCGAGACGGCCGGGCTCGAATTCCAGGGCTTCCGCGAAATCGTGCATGGCGCGAGCCAGCTCCATTAACTCTTCCTGCCCTTCCCGCAGGCGCCGGCACCATTGCGCCGGCTCCTCGTCCATGGAGGACACCCTGAGTAGCGCTGCCTCAGCTTCGCCCAGCCGGTCGACTGCTCCCTCCCCTCCGTCCCCCACCAGAAGCTCATGGGCAAGCCGCGCGGCGGAGAAGAGCTCCTCGCGGTTCTGCATGCGCTTCCTCTCGCGCAGCAGCCCTTCCATCTCGCCCTCCTCGGGCTTCACCGCCTCGATCTCCCGCACCTGGAAGCGGAGGAGGTCGATCTCCCGCAGCCTTTCCGCCTCGTCCATGTCCGCCCTCTCCAGGGCTTTCGCTGCCTCCCGCCATGCAGCGTAATGGCAACTATAGGCTTCGAGGAGCTCCAGGTGCTCGGGGCCGCCGTATTCGTCCAGGTACTCCAGGTGGGTCGATTGGCGCAGCAGCCGCTGGTGTTCATGCTGGCCGTGGATATCCACCAGGTAATCCCCGATACGGGCCAGGGTGCCCACGGTGCTTAACCTGCCGTTGACGTAGCACCTGCTTTTGCCGTCCGCGCCCATCACCCTGCGCAACACAAGCTCGTCGCTTTCCTCCGTGGCCAGGTCCTCCGATTCTACCAGCCGGCGCAACTCGTGGTGTTCCCCGATGTCGAAGGCTGCCTCGAGCTCCATCCTCTCCGCGCCGTCCCTTACCATGCCGCTGTCCCCCCTGCCCCCCAGCAGCAGGGAAAGGGCTTCCACCAGCACCGTCTTCCCTGCGCCGGTTTCGCCGGTGAGCACATTGAGACCCGGGCCGAATTCCAGGACCGCTTCCTCGACCAGCGCGAGGTTCCTGACGCGCATCTCCCTAAGCATCACGCACCTTCTGGATCCCTCACGGCTCCCGCCTGTCTCCGAGCGGAAAATCGAATTTCTCGCGCAGCAACGAGAAAAAGGAGTATCCGGCCTTTTTTATCATCTTCAGTCGCCGCTCCGCCCTCCTTACCGTGATCCCGCCGCCTTCCGGCAGGGCAACCTCCTCCCTGCCGTCCAGGGAAACGGATGGCATGACCCTTCCTGCCTCGACCCTTATTTCCACCACTCTATCCGGCGACACCACCACCGAACGGTCCATGAGCGAGTGGCTGCAGATGGGGGTGAGGATGATGCATTCCAGCAGGGGGTCCACGATGGGGCCACCCGAGGAGAGGGAATAGGCCGTCGATCCCGTGGGCGTGGAGAAAATAATGCCGTCCCCTGAGAAATAATGGTAATATACGCCGTCGATGTCCACCTCCAGGCGTATCATCCTCTGCAGCTCGCGCTTGCCCACCACCACCTCGTTGAGGGCGTAATGCCGTGCCTCCTCTCCCGGCAGCAGGCACTCCAGCATCATGCGCTCCTGCACCACATAACGCCCCGCGAGGATGTCCTCGATTCCCTCGTTCATGCCATCCGCCTCTATGGCGGTGAGAAACCCCTTTTTCCCCAGGTTCACTCCCACCACGGGCACATCCGCGGCGAAGGCCACCGCCGCGGCGCGCAACATGGAGCCGTCACCTCCCAAAGAGACCACCAGGTCCAGCCCGCTCACCAGCTCATCCATCTCCACGCCGCGGAACCCTTCGCCGAGGTGCACGGAGTCATCGCGCAGCACACGCACCGACGCTCCCGCGGCCTCCAGCCAGCGCGCCAGCTCCCGGGTCGCCCGTAGCGCTTCCTCCTTGTGCACGTGTGGCATCAACGCGATGTTCTCGAAGCCCGATCCCATGCCTCTTTCACCGCCTTCTCCACCGCCTCGAGCGGGAAGTGCGCCCGCTCTCCTGCCCTCCGCCACCAGGCAAAATATTCCATATTGCCCTCAGCTCCGCGCAACGGCGAGGGGGCGATCTCCAGCAGCTCGAAACCGCATGCGGCCGCCGTCCGCCCGACCTCCTCCAGCACCTCCAGGTGCACACCGGGATCCCTGACCACGCCCTTCTTGCCCACCTTGCCCCTGCCCGCCTCGAACTGCGGTTTGATGAGCGCTATCAACTCTCCCTTCTCCTCCATGAGCTCCCGCAACACCGGCAATACCAGGCGCAGGGATATGAAGGAGAGGTCCGCCAGAACCAGTTCGGGCACGAAGGGCAGGTCCTCCCTGCGTACGTGACGCACGTTGGTCTTCTCCATCACCGTCACCCTGGGGTCGTTGCGCAGATCCCAGTGTAACTGCCCCTTCCCGACGTCAAGGGAGATAACGCGCGCGGCCCCCCTTTCGAGGAGGCAGTGGGTGAAACCTCCCGTGGACGCGCCCACGTCCAGCACCAGGCGGCCTTCCACCTCCATTCCCCAGCGCTCCAGCACTCCGTCGAGTTTATCACCGCCCCGTGACACGAACCGCGGCTTGACGGCAACTGCCACGCGATCGCCCGGCCCGATCCTGGTGCCTGCCTTGAGGATCTTCCCTTTTCCCTCGACGCTCACCTCTCCCGCCATGATGGCCAGCCTTGCGCGCTCACGGGATGGGTAATAACCCTCGTCTACGAGCCACTGGTCAAGCCGCTTCATCCCAAGCCCCGCTGCAACAGCTCCCCGCGATCGACGGCGGAGGGCATACCCGCCCCTTCGCAAACAACAGGATCATGATGTCTCTCAACACCTGGAATTCTTAAGCTTCTCCCTCACCGAAAAGAGCGGTTGAAGGAACGATGAAAGCCCTGATACCTCAATCCCCGGTACCCTTCAGAGACTCCCTCACCCTCTCCGCCACCGAGGCGGAATCCATGCCGTGGCGGCGGAAGAGCTCCTCCACCTCCCCATGCCCGACATATGTGTCGGGAAGCCCGATGCTCACCACCCGGCAAGGCAGTCCGGCTTTTTGGGCGAAGGAGGACACCCCCTCTCCAAACCCCCCCGCGAGCACGTTCTCCTCCAGGGTTACCAGCAGCGGGCATCGTCTCCCCCATTCCTCCACCGCTGCCTCATCAATGGGCTTGACGCTGCGGGCGTTGATGACGGCGGCCTCAATGCCCTCGTCCGAAAGGGTCTCCGCCGCCTCCATTGCCACCCCCACCATCCTGCCCACAGCCAGGAGACAGACGTCGGAGCCCTCCCTCAACGGGCAAGCCTTTCCCAACTCCATGGCGCGGGGTTCATCCCCTACCTCGCGGGAAGGCCCCGCCCCCCTCGGGTACCTTATGGCCACTGGACCCTCCAGCTTCAGGGCCGCCCACAACATGTCCCGCAGCTCCTCCTGGTCGGCCGGCGCCAGCACGGTCATGTTTGGCAACATGCGCAGGTAGGTGAGGTCGAAGCATCCGTGGTGGGTGGGGCCGTCCTCCCCCACCAGCCCGGCTCGGTCGAGGGTGAAGATAACCGGCAGGTTCTGCAGACACACCTCCTGGGAGAGCTGGTCCACCGCCCTCTGCAGGAAGGTGGAATAGATGGAGACCACCGGGCGATACCCGCCCAGGGCCAGGCCTGCCGCCAGGGTCACGGCGTGCTGCTCCGCAATTCCCACATCGAAGAAGCGCCGCGGAAAAAGGCGCGCAAAGTCGTCCAGCCCCGTCCCCAGTTTCATGGCGGCGGTTATGGCCATCAGCCGTGGCTCCACGCGCGCCATCCCGCACATAACCCTCCCAAAGACCTCCGTATAGGAAGGCGGGCCGCCGGAGCCAAGGACCTTGCCGCTTTCCGGGTCGAAGGGGCCCACGCCGTGGAAGAGATCGGGGTCCCGTTCCGCGGGCGCATATCCCCTGCCCTTCTCGGTCAGCACGTGGATGAGGATGGGGCCCTCCGCCGTTTTCGCCAGCGTCAAGTCGCGCTCTATGGCCTGGATATCATGTCCGTTCACGGGGCCCACGTACTGGATGCCGAGCTCCTCGAATATGAACTCCGGTATGAGAAAGTTCTTCAACCTTTCCTTGAAGGAGCGTATAAGGCGATCGGTATGGACGCCCACCACCGGCACGCTCTCTATGATCTCCTTCACCTCGTCCTTCATCCTGGCGTACCTGGGATTCAACCTGAGCTGGGTCAGGTAGGCGGAGAGCGCGCCCACGTTGCGGGATATGGACATGCCGTTGTCGTTCAACACGATGATGAGGTCCTTCTTCAAGTGCCCAGCCTGGTTCAGGGCCTCGAACGCCAACCCCCCCGTGAGCGCCCCGTCCCCCACCACGGCGATCACGTGGTGGTCCTCGCCGCGCAGGTCGCGCGCTATGGCCAGCCCCAGGGCATAGCTGATAGAGGTGCTGGAATGTCCGGGGTTGTTGACGTCATGCGGACTCTCCTCGCGGCGTGGAAATCCACTGCACCCGTCCGAGCGGCGAAGCCGTCTGAACCCCTCCCTCCTTCCGGTGAGCAGCTTGTGAGCATACGCCTGGTGGCCGACATCCCATATGATGCGATCCCGCGGGCTGTCGAAAACGCGGTGCAACGCGATGGTGAGCTCTACCACCCCCAGGCTGGGCGCCAGGTGCCCGCCGCACCTGGCGGTGGTCTCCACGATCACCTGCCGCAGTTCTTCCGCGAGGCGCTCCAGCTCTCCCCTGTCCAACTTTCGCAGGTCATGGGGTCCGGTGAGGTCATCGAGCAGCGGCGTCCCGCTCATCCCTCTTCCTCCAGCTTGTTTCCCGCCTCTTCCAACCCCTTGACCGCTTGCTCCAGGAGGTCCAGGGCGTCTTCTCTCTCCGGGTCCTCGCGTAGTTCAGCCACTGCCCTCTCCACCATATCCAGTTCGCCCTCGCCGTCGACCTCGCGGTGAACCGCACCGTCTTCCTTTTCCATGATCACCTTCCAAGCAACGCAGCCTTTAAAAAACAAGGGCGGCGGGGTTCGTCCCCTGTACCCCGGCGGCCCGTTATCTCATAATTGGATTCTATCCGCCCCTACCGACTCCCGCAAGGGCGACCACGACCTCGGAAGACCATGCCATACGCCTTACTGACTACCTCACCCATCTCTCTTGCTTCCGTGATCGAATGTGGCCCCATATGACTCAGATCGAACATCCGGGAGATAAACCCTTTTTCCTCAAATTGCTGCTTGTTTCGCTAAGATGATGGCGCTATTTTCTTGTTGTCAGCCCGAGAAGCACCTTGCGAAACGTTGTGGCATCGGAGTCCATCTGATCGAAAAGGCTCCAACGACCAAGCGCGTTTCCCCTCGAGGGCGAGGCGGGCAAGCCACCTATGGCCTCCGTCGGGCAAGCCGCCCCAAGACCGCCGCCTCCTCCGAGAAGGGTATGTTGTCAGCCATGGGCTCCCTGTTTTCCCGGGCAGGGAGCACCTTCCCGGGCGTTGAAATATAGTATGATGTTTTCGACCCGCCGCCGTGGCGCCCGTAGGCGAACGGCGGGTCTTTCCGGTCTCAAGCGGTTCCTGGCCATCCGAAAACGGAGATGATTTGGACGGAAACAAGCCCGTGCTCTTTCACACCATAGGCGCCAAGAAGGAGACCCGCCAGACTAGTCCTAGGGGGGGTCTGGCCCGCTTGGTAAGGCACCTGACGGAGGACATCGGGTCACGACCACCGGGGAGCAAGGGAGAGCTCGCCGCCGCCCGCTTCGTGCAGAGGGAGATCGAGGCCGCGGGGCTTTCCGTCGAGAGTATGGAGTTTCGGACCCCCGATAACTGCGCGTGGGCCAGGATGGCTCCCCACTTGATTGCCGCGGCGGGCGTCGCGCTCTTCCCCGTGAACAGCCATCTCTCTTACTTGATGATTTGCCTGGGATTCCTGCTCTACCTATGCGGTGAATTCGGGCGTAACCCTCTTGCTTTGTTTCTTCCCCGCCGCACTTCACGGAACCTATGCGCCCGCATCGAGCCACTGCGTGAGCCCAAATACAAGGTGGTCCTGGTCGCCCACCTGGACTCACCTCGCTCTTCCTTCTATTACCGCCCCGCGCTCATGGAACTCCACCGCCCCGCCCTCATCTTGGTCTTCCTGTGCCATGCCGCCCTGTTCATGCTCTTCACGGTGGCCTACGGAGGATTCCTCCTCAGCATGGACCGCAATATCCTCGACTTCTTCTGGCGCCTTGGCCTCGCGCTCGCCGTTCCGCCGCTTCTCGCCGGCCTATCGCTCTTCGGCAAGGCGGTGGCGGGTCAGCCCACCCCGGGCGGCAACGACAACGCCTCCGGCCTTGCCCTTCTCATCGAGGCGTCGAGAGTATATTCCCGCCGAAAGCCCCACCACGTGGATCTCTGGATAGCGGCCACCGGGGCTTCCGATGCCGGAGGGCTGGGGGTGCGCCGCCTGGCACGGAAGCACCGCCGCGAGCTCAAAGACGCGTACTTCATCGTGGTTGAGGGGGTGGGGAGGGGATTTCCGGTCTGCTTCAAGCGTGAGGGAAGGTTGGTGGGTTTCCGCGCCAACCGGCGACTCACCGGGGTGGTGAAGCGCGTATGCGAGACTCACGTCCACCACGGCTCAGGTTTCAGAAAAAACGCCCTTTACCTTGGAGAGGGTTTCCAGCTCATCTCCCGTGGGCACCGTGCCGTAACCGTGCGCTCCTGGGAAGAAACCCGCTATCCCCGCTTCTGGAGGTGGGCGAAGGACGATTGCGATAACGTCGATCCCCGCTCCTTGAGGGTAGCCCTGGATTTCGTGATCGCGGTCATCGACGGGATCGACCGCGGCGGCCTGGAATGAGCCTCACCCTCAAGTAATGAAGCAATCTCCAGGGTGGGTCGCCCCCTCTATCCGCTGCCCGTCAAGCGCATCATGGCACCGGCATGGACCCGTTCAGCATGAAGGAACAAACAATGGCTCCCTCAGCCACCTGCACCGCCAGCGTCTCCTCCGCTTTTTCTCGAGGTGCGGGCCCTGGCCGAAGCGCCCACGCTCCCTGCCTTTCCCGCGCCCAGGAACATGGCCATCATGAGGATCGCGTAACCCGCCGTCGCCCACGCTTCCCCGCCCGCCACGATCGCGTCCAGCGCCCCCCACCCATCTTGCGCGAAAACCGCGCAGAGCGAGCCGATGACGACCGCCGCGAGCGCGTAGATCGACAGGCACTCCAGGCCGCTCCAGATGGGGTGGTAGGGATTGCGCCGCGCCAGCAGGAACGGGGGCACGCACAGGATGAGGAGATAGGCGGCGAGCGAAGCGGCCACGCCCATGGTGCGGGAAAGTCCCATCAACTGCCGGTCGAGGACCCCCTTGACGTAGCCGTACAACAAGAAGCGGTAAAAAAGGGTCATGGATACGTAGAAGGGGATGGTCCATGCCCAGAAATATGCTTGGGAGGCACGGGACGCCCTACCGCCCTTGCTGGAACGTCCGCGACCTGCGACCTTCCCGCCTCTCTCTTCCCGGGATATCTCTTCCTCCCCCTCCTCAGTCGCCCATGACCTGCACGATGAGTACCCTACGCCTGGAGCGGTTGTCGAAATCCACGAAGGCTATCTGCTGCCAGGTGCCCAGGGCAAGCTTGCCCTCGCGCAAGGGCACGGAGAGGGACGGGCCCACGAGGGAGGCGCGCACGTGGGAATGGCCGTTGCCGTCGCGCCACGCCCGGTCGTGATGGTAGGGATGGTCGCGGGGAACCAGGCGCTCGAAAGCCTCCTTCAGGTCGCGCACCAGGCCGGGCTCGTGCTCCAGGGTGATCACTCCCCCGGTGGAGCCCGGGACGAACACCGTCACCAAGCCGTTGGTGAGGGGGGTGCGCGACACCTCCTCCTGGACGCGCTCGGTGATATCGACGATCTCGGAATCTCCATGGGTGGAGAACTCTAGGGTGGTGGTGTAGACGGGCACTTCCCTCCCCTTTCGCTTCGCCTAGATCCGGTACACGTCTTCCTCGCGCATCACCTTGTAGCCACCGTCCTGAAGCGCCCTGATGGCGGCGTCGATCCGCTCCACGCGGAAGACCACGATGGCGCTGCTCCCGCTCTTCTCCACGAAGCAGTATATGTACTCGATATTCACGTTGGCGTCGTAGAGGGGAGCGAGCACCCCCGCCAAGCCCCCCGGCTCGTCGGGCACCTCTACCGCTATGACCTCGGTCTCGCTCACCGTGAAACCGCCCTCGCTCACCGCCCGCATGGCGGCGTCGGGGTCGTTGACTATGAGGCGCAGCACGCCGTAGTCGGCGGTCTCAGCCACGGAGAGGGCCCTGATGTTAACCCCCGCCTCCGCCAGGCACCTGCACACCTCGTACAGGCGGCCGGATTTGTTCTCGAGGAATATGGAGACCTGTCTTACCTTCAACTCCGCTACCTCCTATATCTTCCGCCTGTCGATGACCCTCACCGCCTTGCCCTCGCTGCGCTGGATGGAACGCGGCTCCATGAGGCGGACCTTCACCCCCACCCCGAGGTAGCTCTGGACCTCGTCGCGGATCCTCCGTTCCAGCTCCTCCAGCCGCTTGATCTCGTCCGAGAAAACCTGTGGCGAAACCTCGACCTGTACCTCAAGGATGTCGAGGTTGTCGACCCTGTCCACCACGAGCTGGTAATGCGGGCTGAGCCCGGGGATCTGCATGAGCACCATCTCCACCTGGGAGGGGAAGACGTTCACGCCGCGGATGATAAGCATGTCGTCGGTGCGCCCCGTGATCCGCTCCATGCGCACGTGGGTGCGACCGCACGGGCACTCCTCCACCATGAGGCGCGATATGTCGCGGGTGCGGTAGCGGAGCAGCGCCAGGCCCTCCTTGTTGATGTTGGTGAAGACGAGCTCCCCCTTCTCCCCCGGCGGCAGCACCTTCCCGCTCCCGGGGTCTATGATCTCCGGGATGAAGCAGTCCTCGAAGACATGCAGGCCCTTTTTCTCGGCGCACTCGATGGAGACTCCCGGGCCCACGACCTCGGAGAGCCCGTATATGTCGTGCGCGGAGAGGGATAGCTCTTCCTCTATCTGACGGCGCATCTCGTCCGACCACGGCTCGGCGCCAAGGATGGCCGACTTCAGTTTCACCTGTTCACGTGGCACCTCCATCTCTCGCATCACCTCCGCGATGTTCAGGGCATAGGAAGGCGTGCAGCAGAGGATGGTGCTCCCGAAGTCCACCATGAGGCGGACCTGCCGCTTGGTGTTTCCCCCCGACATGGGGAGGGCGGTGGCGCCCAGCATCTCCGCCCCGTAATGCAGCCCAAGTCCCCCGGTGAAGAGGCCGTAACCGTAGGCCACGTGCACGATGTCTTCGGGGGTGCCCCCGGCGGCGACGATGGTGCGCGCCACCAGGTCCGCCCACGTCCTGATATCGTTCGCGGTATACCCCACCACGGTGGGCTTCCCAGTGGTTCCGCTGGAGGCGTGGATCCTCACAATATCCCGCATGGGCACGGCGAAGAGCCCGAAGGGGTAGTTATCGCGCAGGTCGTCCTTGGTTGTGAAGGGAAGTTTTTCCAGGTCCTCGAGTCCGCGCAGGTCCCCCGGCTCGAACCCGGCCTCGTCGAGCTTGCTTCTATAGAACGGGACCTGGCGGTAAAGGCGTTCCACCGTTTCCCGCAGCCTGCGCAGCTTGAGCTCCTCAAGCTCGGAGCGCTCCATGATCTCCACCGGGTTGAAATAATCCATGGCTCTCCCCTCTTTCCACCGCCTGAATCCAGGGTAATTTTAACACATGGAACGCCCGCTAACGCGGGCCACAAGGGCCTATCCGGCCTCATCCGGCATCCCTGCGGCGCGCCAGCATGGACCCCGCCGCCAGCAGCCCCACCCCGAACGCCAGCAGGATGCCCACCCTCCCCGCCACGTCCGCGAGGCCCTCCCCCCTCAGCATAACGCCGGAAAGCGCGTCTATGGCATAGGTGAGGGGCACAGCGTGCGCCAGCCATTGCATGAAGGAGGGCATCTGGGAAAGGGGGTAGACCGCTCCGGTCATGAATATCAACGGGAAGCTCACCAGCACGCTCATGATCACCGCCGCGGCCACCTGGCGGGCGAAGGCGGCGATGACCAGCCCTATCCCTATGCACGAGAAGGAGGCGGCTGCTATCACCAGCAGGGCGAGGAGCGCGTTGGAGGCGAATACCCCGAAGGCCGCCACCGCCAACACCAGCATGACCGCCGATTGCGCGAAGACGACCACCGTGGCCAGCAGCAGCTTGGACCCCACCAGGGCCAGGGGGCCGGTCTCGGTAAGTGCGATCCTCTCCCGCATGCCCTCCTCGTCCTCAACCACCATGAGGATGGCCCCGCAGAGCACCCCGGTCCAGAGTATGGAGAGGGCGATGAGGGCGGGCACAGCGGCGTCCTTGGCGGAGAGCGTCCTCCCCGCGGTCGATGATATGTCCAGCTCCACGGGCAGGGCTGTGCCCTTCAGGTAGTCGGCCGCCTCCTCGATATCCTCTATCACCGTGGTCGCCAGGTCGATGCCCCCCTCCACGAGCTCCGCAAGCTCAGGCCGGTCGGCGAGGGCTCCTTTAATGGTTTCCAGGTTTTCCCTTATCTGTCCCAGTCCCACCACCTCGGTGCCGAAGAAATCGCCCCCGGTCACCAGCACGTAAAGCCCGGCCACAACCGCCCGCATCTTCTCCTCCGCCACCCCGTCCTTCACGCGCGAGAGGAAGCCGCGGATGCTCGTCTCCGCGAACTCCGCCTTCACCAGGTTGGACTGGTCGATGATCACCGGCACGATCGCCGTTTCGTTGAGCGCCTTGAGCCGGTACACGAAGGCCCGGGGGAGCACTATCACCGCGTCGATCCCGCCCCGCGCCAGCGCCTCGCGCGCCTCCTCCTCGCTTTCGTACTCCGTCACCTCGGCCACCCCGGAGGAGAAGCGCATGATGAGCCCGGAGGCGTCGTAGCTCTCTTTATCCAGCCAGATGCTCTCCCCTATGTGGGGGTATTCCTTTTCGCGCAGGGCCAGTACCAGATCGTTCCGCTCTCCGCCGCGCGGCTCGAGTGCCTCCTGAAAAGAGGAGTAATCCCGCATTGACGAGGCCTCGCGCACGTCCTCCAGGGTAAGCTCCACCTGGTCAGCCGTGAGGTCCGCCCCCAGCCAGCGCGGGGACTCGCCATCCGTCATGATTGCTAAGACCATGCTGGCCCGCCCCGTGGACAGCGCCTCCTCGGCCTCTTCGCAACTCCCGAATTCCTCCACACGCACGGCCCGGTAGCGAAAACGCCTCTCCAGCGCCGGGACTTCGTCCGTGGTCGCCCCCAACCAGGCGATCCCGCCCTCCTCAGCCCGGTCCAGATCGACCAGCCCCAGGGGTACGGGGCGGCCCGCGTCATAGAACGCCGCCCCCATGATCCCCATGATGAGGAAAGGGTATATCACCAGCACAACCAGTAGCAGCCGGTTGCGGAGGATGAGCTTTCCGTCCTTTATAAAAAGGGCCGTCCATCCCCTCATTCCCCCACCTCCCGCATAAAGCGGAGAAAGGCGTCCTCCAGGGTGACCTCGCGGTAGTGCAGGTCCCGCAGGGAGCCGGCCAGCCCCGAGGCGACCTCGGGCAGCTTTCCGGGGATATTTTCTCCGGTGACCACGTAAAGGTCTCCCTCTCTCCTCCACGCCAGCCCCAGGCGGCCGCACACGGAGGAGAGTGCGCCTTCGGCCCCGTTCTCCAGGCGCAGCTCCAGCCGGTCGGCGCCCAGCAGTCCCTTTATCTCGCGCGGACTCCCCACCTCCCTGACGCGGCCCTTCACGAGGATGGCGATACGTGAGCAGATATGGTCTGCTTCCTCCATGTTGTGGGTGGTGACCAGGACCGTCTTCCCCTCCCCGGAGAGGCGGGAGATGAGCTCCCAGAGGGAACTGCGGGCCTCGGGGTCAAGCCCCGAGGTGGGCTCGTCCATGAAGATGACGGGGGGCGAGTGCACCATGCCCATGGCCAGGCTGAGACGCTGCAGCATGCCGCGGGAGAAATGGCGCGCCTGCCTGTCGGCGTGCTCCATGAGGCCGGACCACGAGAGCAGTTCCTCCACCCTAGGGACGGCCTCCTCCCGTCCCATCCCGTAAAGCCTCGCCATCAATCCCAGGTTCTCGCGCGCGGTAAGGCGTCCGTAGCAGGCGGGGTCCTGGGGGACAAGGCCGATTCTCGACCGGTAGCCCGGGTGCCTCGCTTCCACCTTTTCGCCCTGGAATAATATCTCTCCCCGTGTCGGGTCCATCCGCCCGGAAAGGATGCGGATGAGGGTGGTCTTGCCCGCTCCGTTGGGCCCGATAAGCCCGAAAATCTCCCCCTCCTCGATGGAGAGGCTAACCCCGGAAAGGGCGCGAAGCCCGTCGTATTCTTTATCCACTCCGAGCAGGGATATCACCGCGACGCCCCTTTGTCCCACGGGCCGAAGCCCAGGTAGCCCGCCTCCATGCGCGGCCCGGCCACGCCATCGATTTTAGCAGAAGCGGGGCTACGCCTTTCGTATCCATAGTTAACTTTATTTGACATTATCAACTATAAAATGCTCTAATAACAATGGTTATATTAAATCACGGGGACGTCGATAATGTAATAGGCCGATATCGGGCGGCGAAACGGGCGGCAAGACGCCGCGACGCGACGGTCCAAAGAGGCTTGCGCCGAGCATTTCGGGCGAAGCGCGTCGGTTGGTAAGCGTAGATAGCGAATGCGCGCCGGAACCGTGAAGCATGGGCGCCGCGTCTTACGGGACGCTTAGAGGCGTGGCGGAAATATATGATGTGCGGGGATATGTTATATTGTCCCTGTGGAAAGCGGGCCGGGGGTTCCCGCTTAAAGGGATGACAGGAGGCGCTTTGTCCGCGAGATCCAGGAATTTGCGCGTCGCCTTTTCGGCGGTTATCTGCCTTATGGTCCTGTGCGCCATTCCCTTCCATGCCGGGGCGGCCACCCTGGAGGAGAAGCAGGCGGAGGCGGAGCGCGTGCGCCGCCAGATCGAGAGCATGAAGGCAGAGTCCCAGCGGCTGGCCCAGGAATACACCCTGGCGGTGAACGAGTACGAGCTCATCCGCGCCCAGGTGGAGGAGAACCGGCTCGCGCTGGAGAAGGCCCAAGCCGATTACAAGCGCGCGCGCACCATCCTCAACGAGCGTCTGCGCTCCATTTATAAATCGGGGGAGATAACCTCCCTTGAGGTGCTCATCGAGGCTACCAGCCTCGACGACCTCCTGTCCCGCTACGACTTCTTCACCTATATCGGCAGCCGCGACAACGAGATCTTCCGCGAGATGAAGCGCCTGCGGGACGAGATAGGACAGCGACAGAGGACCCTCGAGGAGCAGGAGGCCCGCCAGATGCAGCTGGTGGGGTCGGTGAACGCCAAGCGCCAGGCCATGGAGGCCTCCCTCCAGGAACAGCAGAAATACCTCGAGGCGGTCAACAAGGAGATACTTGAGTTGCTCGCCCAGTCGGGCGGCGGCGGGACCCCCAGGATGACTCCCATCGGCAACTTCATCTTTCCCGTAAAAGGCCCCCATTCCTTTACCAACGACTGGCACGCCCCCCGCCGCGGCCACCTGCACCAGGGATGCGACGTCTTCGCGGCCATGGGCACCCCCTGTGTGGCATGCGTTTCGGGCACCGTCAACCAGGGCGAGGGGAAGAACGCAGGCCTATATGTGCGCCTGGCGGGTGATGACGGCAACGTCTATTACTACATGCACCTGCAACGCTTCGGGGCCACGGGACACGTGGCCGCCGGCACGGTGATCGGCTACGTGGGAGACACCGGCAATGCCGTGGGTGGGCCTCCACACCTGCATTTCGAGATCCACCCCGGCGGCGGAGCGGCCATTAACCCCTACCCCATCCTCCTCGCTGCGGACAAATAGCCATGCGCCTTCCCGTGCCATCGCCGGGGACGTGCATAAGACCCTTTAACCAGTCGCGTGGCATAGCGACGGCATCGGTTGAATTTCGCCCTCTTGCCTAGGACGCACATGAGATGTTTTTACGCGTTTCTCAAGTGAGTACCCGTCCGGCCCCGCTGGCACGGGGCCAACCCCAGACTGACCGGCAAGAGCTAGAAAAGGTCTCCTTCCCCGCCCCCGGTCGGACCACCCCGCCTCCACCAGTGTTCCTCCGCCGATAGGGCAAGTGCATCCCTCCTCCGGCGCAGCAGGGGGTAAAACGCAGCGGTCACTATCAACCCCATGGCCACCCCGCCCAAGTGCGCGAACCAGGCCGTGCCTCCGGCGCCCATCCCAACCGAGGTCAAGCCCTGCGCCACCTGCAGGACTATCCAGACGCCTATGACCAGGAAGGCGGGCACGGGGATGATGAAGATGATCACCCAGGTGAATATCCAAGCCCTGGGATAAAGGATCAGGTATGCCCCCAGCACGCCGGAAATGGCGCCACTCGCCCCCAACAGGAGATTGAAGCTCTGGGGGTATACGGCCACGTGGACAAGGGTTCCAAACAAACCACAGAAGAGGTAAAACGCCGCGAAACCCAGGTGGCCCATGACGTCCTCCACGTTGTTGCCGAACACCCAGAGAAAAAGCATGTTGCCCAGGATATGCAGCCATCCCTCGTGCAGGAACAGGGAGGTGAAGAGGGAGAGGTAGACGATCTTTCCGGAAACGTCCGGCACCGGTCCGGAGAAGATCTGCTCCAGCGCAGGGAAGGGCAAGGGAGCCGCGTGGACTATCTCCCAGGGAACCACGGAGTACCGATATATGAAGGCGTCGTAACGCGAGGCCGAGAGGGTGAGCATGAACAGGAACACGGCGAAGTTGGCGAAGATGATGGTCAGGGTCACGACTGGCACCCTGCGGGCGGGATTGCGGTCGAAGAGGGGCAGCACTAGCCCTTCCCCTCCCTCGAGCCCGACCGCGGCGAACGGAGCTCATGGACGCATATGGAGGAGGGAGTCATAATCCCTTTTCCTCCCTCAGGAAATATCTCTGTGTACGTCGAGGAAAACAACATCGTCTCTTCTTATCCCTCACTCCCGGCGTCCCAGCGCCACCATGAACCCTCCCGCGCCCTCGAGACCTAACCAAGAGACGGCCTTCTCGTAGGCCACCGCGAGCGCCCCCAGGGGGCGGCTCAGGGCGCTTACCAGAAAATCCGGATAGGTGCGCAGATGAAGCACCTCGTAACCCGCGCCTTCCAGAGCTTTGTGCATGGCCCGGGGAGTGTTGCACCGGTAGCGGACCGGGAAGATCTCACCGCGGTCCCTTCCGCTCAGGCGCCCCACGAGGCGCATGCGCGTCTCCTGTGGAAGCAACTTCGACAGCACGAGGTTCGCCGCATAGGGATAGTAGAGGACGTTGGCGGTCAGGATGAGGAGCGCGCCTCCCGGGGCCAGCGCCTCCCGCGCTCTGCGCATGAATCTTCCCGGATCCTCCAGGTGCTCTATGACGAACTTGCACGCCGCCAGATCCACACTTCCCGGCTCCAGGGGAAGCTCACCCTCCAGGTCCGCCTGGATATATCGTCCATAGCGCCCTCCCGCCGGCCTCGCATCCACGCCCACGATTTCGCCCGCAAGGTCCTTTAGGCAGAACAGGAAGTCCTCCTCCCCGCAACCCAGATCCGCCACCCGACCCCCGGGGGGACAGTGAAGCCGCGCGAGGTGCAGGTAGGTGGTGTGGGCGTCCGGTCCAGACGGCACCCACCTGCGGAAAAGCTCCTCCGTCCATTCCTTTGGCCCTGTTCCCCTCACAACAGCTCCCGCAGGCTATCGACCACCATGTCCGGGCGCGGGCTGAAACCTTCCAGGTCCTCCCTGCGAGCCACGCCCGTGAGCACCAGGCAGGTATCGAGTCCCGCCCTCCAACCTCCCAGCACGTCCGTCTCAAGGCGGTCCCCGATCATCAAGGTGGCGTCCGCCCGGCTTCCCGCCCTGCCCAAGGCCATCTCAAGCATGTAGGGATTGGGCTTTCCCACCACCAGCGCCTCCCGGCCCGCCGCCTTCTCCAGCGCCGCCAGGATGGACCCCGCACCCGGCCAGAGCCCATCCGGCGCGGGAAAAGTAGCGTCTGCGTTTGTGCCCACGAAGACGGCGCCTCCATACAGGGCGAGGCAAGCTATGCGCAGCTTGTCGTAGGTGAGTTCCGTGTCCCAACCGACCACCACGAAGTCCGCCTTCCTACCCTCCTCTCCTTCCAGCAAGGCAAGACCGGTCCGCCCCAGTTCCTCCTCCAGCCCCCAACCCCCGATGACGTAGACGCTCTTCCCTTCCGTGTCGTAGTTTTCCGCGATGAAATCCGCCGTGGCCGTGGCCGAGGTAAGGATCTCCTCCTCGGTCACCTTCACTCCCATTCCAGACAGCTTATCGCGGTACTGGCGGCGCGAGAGCCTGGAGTTATTGGTGAGAAAAAGCAGGCGCTTGCCCGCGGCGCGTGCGGCATTCACGAACTCCACGGCGCCGGGGATGGGCTCCCGGTCGAGGTATATAACGCCGTCCATGTCCATGAACAGGGCCTGGTAGGGGTCGATCCTCGCCATGCCGCCTCAGGCCTCGCTTCCCCGCCCGGAATCGCCCGAACCCAGCTCGCTCCGGTAGCGCTTGAGCGCGTTTCCATACATCTCCACCTCGGGAGCCATGGCCAGGGCCAGCTTGACCTGGCCGATGGCATGCTCCAGCCGTCCTGCGCTGCGCAGGCAGCGGCTTAGTCCGTAGCGCGCGAAATGGTTGGTGGGGTCGATCTCCAAGGCCTCCTCGAACTCCCGCATCGCCAATTCGTGGCGCCCGCTGTTGTAGTAGGCGATGCCCAGCGCCTCCACTATGGAGCCGCGCCCCGGCTCGAGTGTCTTCGCCCTTTCCAGCAAGGCGGCGGCGGCCAGGTGCTTTCGCTCGTCCAGCAGCACCCTCGCCTCGGACAGCAACCGGTACGCGTCTTCCATCACGAAGCTCCCCTGTCCCTTTCCGGTTTTTCCCTCGGCACCGCAACCGTCCGGCGCTCCGAGAGCCTCGTCAGCCCCGAGAAGGAGAGAGCGAGCCCGGACAGGACCATGAGATAGGCGGGCCATGAGGTATTCCTCTCGTACCCGGTGGCCTCGATGGGTATGAAGGTACCCTTCCTGCCCAGGATGCGCATGGCGGCGTCGTAGACCTCCTTGTTGTCTGACAGCGCCACGAAGATAAGGGGGATGATCACCAGCCCGGCCAGCAGGAGCACCACCCCAAAATCCATCTTCAACCTCTCCCCTCCCAATAGCGCCGTCGCCACCATGTAGCTCCAGGCGAGGGCGGCAAGCGCCATGATCACGTACACGGGCGCTCCCAGTTCCGTGCCCTTCACCCCCACCGTCAGCAGGGAGGACCCACCCTGCGAGACCCAGCTCAGCTTCACCCACGCCAGAAAGGAAAAGGCCAGGATCATCGCCGTTCCACAGGTGGCGGCGACGGCGGAAAAGTAATCCCCCCTGTCCCAGGCACGCCGGCGATGGAGCAACACCCCTATCAACCCCTTTCTCGCCTCGGGCTCGTGTTTCCCAGAGTTTTCCACCGCCCGCAGCAACGGCCTGCCGTAGGGGCCCCTCCTTTTCCTCCTCTTCCGGGGCGCCGCCGGCGTTCCGGCTGGAACGGCCTCCACGGCGGCTTCCTTTGCCTTCTTCCCTTCCCCGCGCTTCAACCTGGCCCTCGCCCTCGCCAGGCGCTCATAGGTCTTTTCGCTGAAGGTGATGGTTATGGTGAATTTCTTTGCGCTCTTTGCTTTCTCCTTCGCCGATTTCTCGATCCGCGGCCTCATGGAGACGACCTTTTTCTGCGAAGCCGGGGTGAGGCCTGCCCTCGCGCCACCGCCTTGCGCGGCCCGGTCGCCCTCAAGGGCGACGACGGTCTGAGGGGGCTCTGTCCCGTCAGCGCGCGTCGCGGCCGGGGCTTGGCGTGAGGTCGCGTGTGCCTCCGACTTCCGGGACGGGTCGCGCCCTTTCTTCGGGCCCATCCTGCCCTTCATCCTCAGGTAGCATTCGTCGCAGAAGAGCTTCCCGGGAGGGATCTGTCTTCCGCAGCTGACGCAATCCGGCATCGCTCGCCTTCTTCACTCCCGGCAGCCTCGACCAGGTCAAGGCCGCCGCCACGGGCGCGCTTCACGTCCTGCTGGCATGAGGCACGCCTCCTTCATCCCCTTCTCACTCCCCGCACGCGGTCCCTTACCCAAAGATACAGGCGCGGGAAGCGCTTCCGCATGAACTCCTTAGTCCCGTCTCGCGCCGCCTCGCTCCCCCTCGCCGCCTTGACCAGTGCTTGGTGGGGAAGGCGCGGGCTCACGAAACACTTGTCGACCACCCATTCAAGCCTCTCCCTTAACGGAGCGGGAAGCCGTTCCAACCCACGATAGATCCTCACGAAAGTCCGGAAATAGTAGCGGGCGAAGTAGAGCTGCTCGCGAGGGAGGGTGGGCTGGTCAACGTAGCGGTCCTCACGGTAGTCATACACGGCCGGCACCCATCCCTCGCGCACCGCGGTCTCGAAGAGGGGCGTGTCGGGATACGGGTAATATACCGGGCTCAAGGAATGGTCGGCGCGGATACGGGCGTTGAGCTTGATGGTATCCAGGACCCTTGATTTGTCCTCGTAGGGCAACCCCACCATGTTGTAGGCGACGGTCTTGATGCCCACCTCCCGGCAGGCGTCGAAGGCCTGCTCGATCTTCTCCCGGCTCATGTGGCGGTTGAGCACCTGGTTGCGTATGTAGTCGTTTCCGCTCTCCACCCCGAAGAACATCTGGTAGCAACCCGCGTCGCGCAACATACGCACGATCTCCGGGGTGACCAGGTTGGCGCGGTAGTTGCAGATGAAGGGAAGGCCTATCTCCCTCCGGTAGAGCTCGGTGAAGCGCTCCAGCCACCCGCCCTTCCAGGGAAGGATGTCGTCGCGGAAGTTCAGGTACTCGATGCTAGGATAGGTGGCGAGCAGCTTCTTGAGGTACTCGATGCTGTACTCGGGGCTATGAAAGCGGGAATAACGGCTCTTATTTGGATAGATGTCGCGCATCCTCTTGTTGGAACAGTAGGTGCAGCTATAGGGGCAGCCGCGTGAGAGGATGACCACCCCGGTGTTGATCCGCGTCGACAGCAGCTTGCGAAAATCGAAGATGCCGAAATCGGGGAGGGGGAGCGTGTCAATGTCCTCGATGAGCGGCCTCACGGGGTTGCGGCGCACGGCGTCACCGTCGCGCACCCAGATGCTCTCAACATCGCGGTAGTCCTCCCCCACGTCCATTTTTCCCACCAATTCCAGCATCGCCGCCTCTCCCTCTCCCCTGCAGAGCATGTCCACCCCTTCGGTGGCGATCACCTCTTCCGGCAGGGTGGTGGGATGATAGCTGCCGCATATAACCGGCGACTCGACGGCATCCTTCGCCCATAACACGTACTCCTTGACTTGAGGGTACTCCCGGGTCATGGTCACGAAGCCCATGAGGTCGGGCGCCTGCCGGCGCAGCTCTCCCTGGAACTCCTCCCTCCCGGCCGGGGAAGTGAGGTGGTAGAGGGAGACTTCGTGCCCGGCTTGCTTGAGGACGGCGGACAGGCTTGCCACGCCCTCCATGTACCAGCCGCCTTCCTCCACCCCCAGCATGCGCCCGTCCCGGGGGTCCAGGTTCACCTTATAATCCGGGTAAACGAACAGTATCTTCAAGAAATTCCTCCTCGCGGGCTCGCCGTCATTACGATTATAGATGAGACGCTGCGGCGCAACCATAACCGCGGCGGCACCTGCGAGCGTTCGCCGCTCGGTCCTTATCCCCTTTTTTCACATGCGCTCATGCGCCTCCGCACGCGCCCGGGACTTTGCCCGCCTCCGCGGGGCGCCCGGTCCTTCCGCTTCCCGTGAGCGGGAACGAAACCCCGCGGGGTTTCCCCTCACTTGAAGCGATAGAGGGATAGGGGTTCGATATCCAGGCTGGTCTCGCCGTCCAGCACCAGCTCGCTTATGAGCTTGCCGGTGATGGGCGCCAGGCAGATGCCGTCGCCGGAATGGCCAGTGGCGATGAAGAATCCCTTCACCCCCTTCACGGTCCCGAGGATGGGAAGGCCGTCCGGGGAACACGGGCGCAGACCGGCGAAGGAGCGTATGACGTCCAGCTCCTTTATCCAGGGCAGGTAATACATGGCGTTCTTGGCGATGGCGTTGATGGCCTCCGGGGTGGTGGCGGCGTCGGCTCCCGCGAACTCGCGCGTGCTGCCCAGAAGGAAGTTGCCGCTGGCGGTCTGCTCCGCGGTGAAACCCAGGCCGAGCTTCGCCGCCTCCTCGTCTTGGGGCAGGAGCTCCGCGATGTTTCCCTTGGTCCCCAGGTACTCCGCGCCGCAAAGGATAACGTCCAGCATCTTCTCCCTGGGCTCGGTGACCAGGATCTGGCCGCGCTGCGGCATCACCGGAATGTCCACGATGATCATTTTCCCGATCCGGTTCGAGCCCGTTCCCGCCGCGCAGACCACGCGCCTCGAGTGTATGCTTCCGCTCGAGGTGTGGACCTCCCGCACGCGGTTGTTGGTGACCACGATGTTCTCCACCTTGGTCCCCCTCAGTATGGTGGCTCCCATCTCCTGCGCCTTGTGGGCGAGCCCCAGGGTCAGGGCTATGGGGTTGACCTGGGCGTCCTGCGCGCAATAGGAGGCTCCTTTGACGTCCTTACCCACCTCGGGGAGGCGGGATTTCAGGTCCGACGGGGAGAGCGTCTCCACCTCGAGCCCCGCGGCCTTCATCTTCTTGGCCCGCGCCTTGAGCTCCTTCAACTGCTCCGCCGTGGTCGCCAGCATTATGCCCCCACAGGGACTGTATTCTATGTCGTCGTCGAGCTCCTCCGCGAGGGAGGGGAAGAGCGCCGAGCTCTCGCGCGCCAGCTCGAGATGCACGCCCGGTTGCTTGGTCTGCAGGGAGATGAACCCGTCGCAGGCGCCGGAAGCGCCGGCCGCGAGGTCATCCTCCTCGACTATCATAACCTCGGCGCCCTCCTTGCAGAGGTAATAGGCGGCCGCGGCTCCGATCACGCCGCCCCCTATGATCACCACTTCCGAACTCAGTACCTCAGGCATCTTCTCCCCCTAACTTTCCCAGTTTCACCGGCCTCACTGGCGGGCGCACCCTGAAGGTCCCTACCTCTCCCTCCTCCATCTCCCTTGCCCGAGCCAGCCGCTCCCGCAGCATGTCCTGGCAGAATCTGCCCTGGCAATATCCCAGCCCTACACGGGAAAAACGCCGCAGTGATCGCAGGGAAGCGAACTCCGCGGCCACCTCCCCCACGCGGGGACCGCTCACCTCCTCGCACCGGCAGAGGGGATATTCCTTCAACGGCTCCGCTTCCGCCTCGAGCGGTGCCTCCAAGGTGATTAGTCGGTCTCTCACGCCCCTCACCTTTAGCGCCCATCCCTCGTCGACCTCCACCGTCACCAGGGTCGTTCCCGCGCGCCCCCCTCTCTTTTTCGCTCCCACCACCCTGGCCTTGCCGAGCGGCTTGCCTTCCCCGTCCATGGCCCAGACCTCGCGGCCTGCGCGCATCTCTTCTCCCATCTCGTAAGGAACCGTGACCCTTGCCCTGCCGTTCCCCACGGAACGATCGAGGAGAAAAACCGCCATTCCCGGGCACATGGCCACGCACCTCCCGCACCCGTCGCAGAGCCCGGGGTCGAAGCGCGGCGGCGCGCAGATATCTTCCCCCACCTCGATGGCTCCCCTGGTGCACGCCTCCTCGCAAGGGTTACAGGGTATCCGTTCCCCGCAGTCCACCACCGCCACCGCTCCCGCCGCAGCCCGCTCCCAGGCCTGCGACCAGGGGTCGACGCGCGTTTCCCCGCCCTCTTTCCTTCCGCTCACGCGCAATGCACGCTCTCCTTGGCTCTTCGTTTCGCCTCGCCGTAGGGGCCACCTCGAAGCTCCCACAGGAAGCGCCTTACCTCGTCTTTAGCCCTCTCCGCTTCCTTCCGGCCCATGGCCCCGAGGTCCTCGGCGGCCGAGAGTCCCGCCATCCTGCCCTCCTCCATGGCCACTGAGGCCTCCTCCACCCCGGCCGCGTCTCCGGCCACGTAAACGCCGGGCTGGTCGGTGCGCATATCGCCGTCGTGCCAGGGCATGAAGCCTCCCAGCTCCCGGCTGTAGACCATCCTGCACCCGCACATCGCCGCCAGCTCCGCCAGGGGGGAAAGGCCCACCGCCAGGCATACCGCGTCCGCCCGGAAAACCTTACGCGATGCCCCTCCCACCTCCTCCACCGACACTTCCTCGACGCCATACCGGCCCCGGGCTTGCACCACCCTGTGGCCCAGGTAGAAAGGCACGCCCTCCCTCTGAACCCTCAGGCGGTGCACCTCGTAGCCTCCCACGCGTTCGGACACGTCCAGGATGCCCACCACCTCCGCCCCGGCCTGCAGCAACTGGTAGCTCACGATAAGGCCGACGTTTCCCGCACCCACCATGAGCACCCGCCTTCCCGGCAGGACGCCGTGCAGGTTGACCAGGGTCTGCGCGGCTCCCGCTCCCATGACCCCCGGAAGCGTCCAGCCCGGGAAAGCCAGCCCCTTCTCCGAGGCGCCCGTGGCCACCACCACCGCGCGCGCCCTTAACACGTAAACGCCGTCGCGGTCTTCGACCATCATCTCGCCTCCCGGGAAGAGGCCCAGCACCGTGTTGCCAAGACGCATTTCCACGCCCGCGGCCTCGCTCTCACGCTCCAGCTCCCCGGCGATCTCGTAACCGCGTTTACCGGCACCATGGCGCCGCGAACCGAAAAAGCGGTGGATCTGCTTGATCAGCTGCCCACCGGCGCGATCGTTCTCGTCCAACACCACCACGTCGGCACCGGTTTTCGCCGCGGTTATGGCTGCGCATAAACCGGCGGGACCGCAGCCCACCACCGCCATCTCCCTCTCCTCCAGGGGCAGGCTCACCCCGAGCTCCTCTCAGGGGTATCGACCCGCATTCCCTCCCTTACCGGAATGCGGCAGGTGCGCACGTTCGAGACCCCGTCCACGGTCATGCAGCACTCTGCGCAAAGGCCGATCATGCAGAACGGGCCCCGGGGTTCCCCGGTGTGCCTCGCGTAACGGGTCACCCTCCTGCCCGCGGCATAGAGCGCCGCCGCAACCGGTTCCCCCTCCCGCGCGCTCAGAGGTTCTCCGTCCACGAAGATGACGACTTCGCGCCCCCCCGTGAATTTATCCAACACCGGGTGGCGCCCAACCCTGCCGCCGGGATTCTCCTTATCGCCCATTACCCTCCGCTCCAGAATCCGCACCCAAGCCGGCAACGTGGATTCACGTGCCGATGTGAAAACCCCTCCCTTTGAACCATGGCGACAAGGATGCCGCCATGCGTCGCCCCTATTATAAACCCGGGACGCGGAGAGCTTGCCGGCCGACTCCGTTCTCGATTCGACCTGAGGGATGACAGGGCGAGCACACCCGCTCGCGGCCCAGGCGGCGCGCCATGCATCAAGATCTATCCGTGTCAGGTGCGAACGCGCCGCCATGCCGGGGATGTCCCGAAGACTCCCGCCCATATGTTGTCACACCGCTTTCCGCATAACCTTCGCCTGGCGCATAGCCTGTTCCCGCGCCTCGAGCAGTTGCCAGGGCTTGACAGTTTATGCCAGGAGCGGCACTCCTTCACCAGCCGCTGGCTCCTCCACGGAAGAACCATGCATGCCTCGCCATCATTCCCGCGTCATGCACATGTGTCCGTTCCCGGTTGTTTATGCCCTCGGCGGCACCCGCTCCCCGGCTACCGGTTTCTCCACAGGAAAAACCATGCATGCCTCGCCACCAAGGGCGCCCGCTCATGCCCCCGTGGCATCCTCGTTTTCCTTACGCCATCCCGATGCTATCATGGCCCTTGAGGGCCGGGGAAACCGGCCCCTTGGACCTACGGACCCTTGCCGTATCGTTCCGGACCACGGAGGTGACGCGAGATGCAGGCAGAGCGCGAGGAGATCGAGGAACTGCGCCTAGGCGCGCTTACCGCCATAGACGGCCTGTGGTTCATGGAGGTGGAGAAACGCTTTGGGTTCGAGGCCGCTCTGGACCTCGACCTCGAGGTGTGGAAGGCCTACGGCAGGGTGCTCCTGAAGAGGCTCGCCCGCATGAAGGGCATCGCCATCGGAGACGGACGCCCCATGGACCTTGAGACGGTGAACTTCCTGCTGGAGACCCTCTGCCGCGTCGACGGGACGGAGTGCGAGGGCGAGGTGGGAGAAAGGGCCATAGTCTTTCGCGTGCTGCGCTGTTCCTGGTGGGACAACCTTTCGCGCTCCGGCCGGGAGAAGCACGTCCCCTGCGAGTTCGTGGACAACACCATCTTCCGCGATTGGCTCCAGGCCGTCGACCCCGGCCTCGCTTTCGAGATCACGCGCTCGCTCCCTCGCGGAGATGCCCACTGCGAATGGGTGATAAGCCGCGGGCCCTGATCCGGCTAAGCGCCTGGGTCGCGCGCCTCATGGCTTCAGGGCGCGGGTGACGAACTCCACCGCCTCCCGGGTTATCTCCTCCATGTTGTGCTTCAGGGGGTCCTCCATCCAGTAGTTGGCCAGCCTCACCAGTTGGCCGATGATGGCGTAGGCCGCGATGTCCGGGTGCAGCTTCCTGATGGAGCCCTCCTTGATGCCCCGGCTCAGGGTGACCCTGAGATCGTTGGTGATGATGGAGATTATCTGCGAGAGCTTGCGCTCGTAAGGCGTATCCGAGAGCACCGAGTCCTCGAGGTAAAGGGTGTATATCTCGCGGTTCTCCACGATCACCTGGAAAGCCACGGGGATCGCGATGCGAATGCGCTCCAGCATGTCGGGGACCGCGGCGATCTCCTCCGAGACCCGCTTGCGGAAAACGCGCACCCCCTCCTCCGCCAGGTCCAGCAGGAGGTCTTCCTTGCCGGAGTAATACTGGTGAAACTCGCCCAGGGAGACCTTCGCCAGTTCGATGATATCCTCCAGGGTGGTGTCGTAATAGCCTTTCCCCATGAAGAGCCTGCTCGCCGCGCGCATGATCCTGTCGCGGACATCGGGGGTCTCTCCCTGTCCCTCCCCCGCCTCCTCGCCGAATATCTCACCCGCAAGCCTCCCCGGCTCCGCGCCCATCTCCCGCCATATCTTCACCTTGGCCGCCATTATCTCCTTGATCTTCTCCAGAGGCAGGTGTTTCTGCACCTGGAGGCGGCGTATGTAATTTATCATCTGGACATATGAGGGATCGTAATAGGCCATGTTCCTGTGGGTTTTCACCGGCGGAGGCAACAGCCCTATGCGCACGTAGTAATTTATCGCCGAGGTGGAAACGCCGGTAGCCCGCGAGACCTGCGAGACCTTCATGAGGTTTTCCCGCGCGGGCTCCTTCCCTCTGCTCCTTCTCCCTCCCGGTTTTTCAGACATATGTTAAGTATAGGTTAACACTACCGAAAACGGAACCTCTTTGCCATTTCGCCTGGATCAAGCCCCTGGGTTGCCCATTCGTCGTCTTAATATACGTTTATCATGATGATGGGTTAGCCTTCCACGCCATGCTTTCCTTTCCCGCTTCCGTCTCGCACCCTCGTTCCGGCGACCCGGAAAGCCCGGAAACCAAGGCGTCTACGGACTTTTCTCGGAAAGCAAACCCCGCCATGGTGACGGGCAGCGAAGGGCTTTCGCAGGTCCTGAACGCCTCCGTGCCATCACCGGAAAGCCGTCTCGTGGTCGTAGATCACCAGGCCGGAAGGCAGCTTGGGATGGAAGTAGGAGCTCTTGTGCGGCATGCGCTCCCCGCCCTCCGCTATCGCCCATATCTCGTCCATGGTGGTGGCTCGCAGGAGAAACGCCGCCTCCGCCTCGCCGTTCTCCAGCGCGGAGAAGACGCTTTCCTCCCAGGGCGCAAAGCGCAGGACGCCCGCCTCGGCCATCTCCGCGGCGTCAACTCCCATGGCCTCTTCGAAGACCAGCGACTGGAGCACGTTGACGTCCAGGCGTCTCCATCTCTCGCTTCCACCTTTACCCGGCCTCGGCGAAATATCGATTTCGTCTTTAAGCTCCATTCGGAAGGCGTCCTTTCGCGTGAGCATTATGAAGGCGGTCGAGTCCGCGCCCTCAAGGTAGCCGGAGAGCCGTTCTCCTCCGCATCCTTCCCTCGCGACGTCGCCGATCCTCTCCACCAGGAAAGCTCTCTCGAGCCTGCGGACCAGCTCGCGAGAGTCCAGGGGACACCTCCTCAACACCCTATGCACGGGAAGCACGAGTAGCCCCGGTTCCTCGGAGCGGAAGAGCACCGCGGACACGAATCCGCGAGGGTGCCCTGCCTCACTGGCCGCGGCATCCTCCCTGCCGTATGCCAGGGCGGTCTCGTAACGGTGGTGGCCATCCGCGATGATGAGCTTTCTGCCCTCCATGCGCCGACACACCTCCTCCGCTCCCGCCCCGCTTCTCAATCTCCAAAGCTCATGCCTCACCCCGTCGTAATCTTCGAAGGCGAGTGCCGGGGGGGTGGAAACCGCCTTTTCCATCAATTCCTGGACTTCCCCCTCGCCATCACGGAAGACCATGAACACCTGGCTGAAGTTGGCCTTGCAAGCGCGCAACAGCTCGAGCCGCTCCGACCGGGTGCGGGGAAAGGTCCTCTCGTGGGGAAGGATCACTCCGTCTTCGAAATCAACGCACCTCACGGCTGCGAGAAATCCCGTGCGGCTGAGGAGGCCTTGCGTGGGGTGCCCATAGGTCTGGCGGTACACGTATATGCAAGGTCCCTCGTCCACCACCAGCACCTCGTCCTCCTTCCAGCGTGAGAACAGGGCGGCGGAATCGGTCCAGAATTCCCGCGCGCCTCCAGGTTGGGGAAGGATCAACCTGACGATATTGTAGGGGGAGCGCTCCAGCAGGGTCAGCTTCGCTGCCTCGTCGATCACGTCGTAAGGGGGAGCGATAACCCGCTCCATTTCGCCCACTTTCTCACAGGCGTAGAGCGTTCCCCGCAACGGCCTGATCATGGTTTCCCGCAAGATAACCTCCCATTATTTACCATTTATGGTCGGGAAGGCTTCGCTTGAGTGAACATTATATCCAAAGCCCGCCACCTTGTATATGCGAGGCGTTCCTGTTTGGGAGCATGCTTTTCTTTTCAAGAAGGCAGAACGGTCTCACAGACCACTTAATCAGGCAAAATACTAAAAGAAACGGCAGAGTATCCCGTCACGCCCGATAGGCTACCGGCGAACACGGGCAAGGGGCGGCGTCGATGCCTGTCTGAAAAAGTCCGCGAATTTCACCCAAGCCCTTGCGAAGGGCCCCGGATTGTATTAAAAATAGTGATGCCGATAGCAGAGAAACCCTCGTAACACTCGGCATCCATTGCTTGTCCTTGCGCCCTGGGGAGGGCCGAATGACCTTTAACGCGGAACAGGCCGCATGCCTGTCCGGCTGCACGCGGCGCCAGTTGCGATACTGGAAGAACACCGGCCTGGTGCAGCCGGCGGAAGTGGAGTTCACCTCCGGTGGCGCCAGGAGGGATCGTTACGACTTCCGCAACCTGGTGGAGCTAAGGACCATAGTAGCCATGCTGCAACGGGGCATCTCCTTGCAGAAGATCCGCAGGACCCTCCATTACCTGCGCGAACATACCGACTTTTCGCGCCCCCTCGCCGAGTGCAAGCTGGTCACCGACGGCTCCACCATCTTCGAGATCTGCGAAAGCGCAGCCAGCATCCTGGATACCCTGCGCAGGGGGCAGGTGGCATTCTGCATCGCCGTGGACGGCATCACCGAGGAGCTCTCCTCCCGCCTCCTCGAGATGACCAGGGACCGGGAGGATTTCCTGGGCCGACTCATGGCCTGAGGGCGCCTCCCCGGACGACATATGCCTGGTCTCTGACCGTTAAGCCTGCAACCCCCCAGAGCCATTATCGGCCCCATGATGCCGCCCGGTCGCCGCCCTTCCGGGCCATCCGCATTCTTGCCTTGCCTGGCCGCAAGGCGGCGTCTATCATTCTTTTTAATCGTTGGTTTCGACGAGGTGGGACCGAGGTGGGATGATGTTGTTCGCAAAGCCTGATCTTGTTCTCCTGCATCCCCCGAGCGTCTATGACTTTCGCCGCCTCACCATCGTCCCCAGCCCCATCAGCGACCTCGTGCCTTCCACGCCCGTTTTCGAGCTCTACCCCATCGGCTTCACCTACCTGGGGGAATATCTCGAGCGCGGGGGCATCAACACCCGGGTGGTGAACCTCGCACAGCGCATGCTCGAGGACGACCGCTTCGACGTGCCGGGTTTCTTATCGCGGCTGGATCCCGCCGCCTTCGGCGTCGACCTGCACTGGCTCACCCACGCCCAGGGTGCCCTGGAGGTCGCCCGCATGCTCAAGGAGATCCACCCCGCCAAGCCGATCATCATGGGCGGTTACTCCGCCACCTTCTTCCACCGCGAGCTTATCTCCTACCCCTTCGTGGACTACGTGGTGAGGGGAGATTCCACCGAAGAGCCGCTTCGCCGCCTCATGGAGTCCATCCTGCATGGGGGCTCTCCCCTGGAAATCCCCAATCTCACCTGCAAGGGACCGGGGGGGCCGGTGATCGAGAACCCTCTCTCCTACCTTCCCGCCAGCCTGGAATACCTGGGGGACAACTACAGGTACATGATAAGGTCGGCCTTCAAGTACGGGGACTACAAGAGCCTGCGCGCTTTCTGGAACTGGTGGAGATACCCCGTCACCATGGTGCTCACTTGCCGCGGATGCACCCGTGATTGCGCTTTCTGCGGCGGGTCGAACAGCGCGCTTTCGCGGCTCTGCGGGAGGGAGAAACCCGCTTTCCGCTCGCCGGAGCGCATAGCCTACGACGTGGAGCTGATAACCAGGTTCACCACCGCCCCTATCTTTGTGGTCGGGGACCTTTTGCAGGGCGGCGCAGATTACGCACTGCGCACGCTGGAGCTCATCAGCCACATAAATTTCAGGAACCACCTCGTGCTGGAGCTCTTCTCCCCCGCCCCACGCGATTATTTCGAGCGCGTGGCGTCGAGCTTCGACAACTACGACTTCCAGATCTCGCCGGAAACGCACGACGAGGGAATACGGGAGGTTATCGGCAAACCTTACACCAACGAAGAGCTGGAGCGCTGCATCTCCTGGGCGCTGGACAGCGGCTGTGACAAGTTCGACGTCTTCTTCATGATCGGCCTTCCCGGGCAGGACCGTGACTCGGTCATGGAGACCGTGGAGTACTGCGGCGAGCTCCTGCGTCGCTTTGGGCCGCGCGTGAATCCTTCCATAGGCCCCCTCGCCCCTTTCATAGACCCCGAATGCATCTACCACCGGGAACCGGACCGCTACGGGTACCGCATCATCCACCACACCCTGGAGGAATTCGCCCACGCGTCCCTTTCGCCCCACTGGAGGGATATGCTTGGATACGAGACGCGATGGATGTCGAGGCAGGAGATCGTGGACGTCACCTACGAGGCATTGCTGACCTTGAACGCCATCAAGGAGAACAACGGTCTCATCTCGCCCTCCTTCGCGGCGCGCAACGATCGCCGTATCCGAGACACCCTGTCCCTGCTCAAGCTGGTGGACGACGTCATGGCCATAGAGGACGCCTCCAGACGCCGCGCAGAGCTGGAAAAGCTGCGCCGCGAGGCGAGGAAGCTATTCGGGGAGCTGCACATGCCCAAGGAGGAACTCACCTGGCCGGTGGTGGGGAGCAGGTTCAGGCGCTTCAACATACTCCGCATACTCATGGGATGGATATAGCCAAGGGAGCGAGGAAAACGAGGTGCGACCCATGGCGGCGCTATCGCATCTTACGGATAACCGGCCTGCGCGCCCCGCGCCGCCAAGCTGAAATCCCTAATCCTCTTTCCGGCGCCCGTCACTCAATGAATGCCGGAGAGCGCCGGCAACGCGTGATACAGGGCCAACCGCTCCCCGCGGCCGGGGAAGCCGCTTTCAGGGCGTGAAGTCGTCGTCCATGATCTGCTCCGCCTTCTCGCGAAGCTGCTTGAAATCCCTCTTGACCCTGCTGCTCTCGGGGAGGAGCTTGTCGGTGGCATTGAAACCCCAGCCCTCGTACCTTATGGCGATACGCGGACTGAAAACCCTCTTGGCCTGCGCGCCACAGCACTCGCAGTCCGCCACGCGCTCCGCGTCCATGGGCTGTATGAGGTCGAAGGCATGCCCACATTCCGTGCACCTGTACTCGTATATCGGCAAAGCGCTCACCTCCGGGATACATTATAGCAACCTTGGCGCGCCCGCTTCCCGCGCCTTCCCATGAAGCCGCGGATCCCGGCCTCCCGCTCCTTCTTTATTCCGCGTCTGCGCCTACCGGTTACACTGTTTCCCGACGAGTGGCCGGCGATCACGGGAAGCCACCCCGCGAGCGAGAGATTTTGCTTACTCCTGGTAGTGGTGATATAAAAAGTGTTTATGAGCGTCTACGCACTTGAAACGCGCGGGCTCACCAAGTATTACGGTCGCCATATCGGTATAAACGGCCTTGATATCCAGGTCCGTCCGGGAGAGATCTTCGGCTTTCTCGGCCCCAACGGCGCGGGCAAGACCACCACGCTGAGGCTTCTGGTTGGTCTGCTCCGCCCAACCTCGGGAAGCGCGGAGATCCTGGGGTTGGATATGGTGCGGCAATCGCTGGATATTCGCCGGCGTGTCGGCTACATTCCCGGAGAGGTCAGGCTCTTCGAACACCTCACGGGCGAGGAAACCCTCAATCTCCTGGCCTCCTTTCGAGGCAAGCAGGCAAGCGGCATGTTGAAGGAACTCCTGGACCGCTTCGAACTCGACCCGTCCAGGAAAGTATCGGAGTATTCCTCGGGCAACCGTCAGAAACTCGCCATTATCCAGGCTTTCATGCATGACCCCGAGATGCTCATCCTCGACGAACCCACCTCGGCGTTGGATCCCCTGATAAGGCACAGCTTCTATGCGCTCTGCAGGGAGTTCAAGCAGCGTGGGCGCACCATTTTCGTTTCCTCGCACATCCTGCCCGAGATGGAGCAGGTATGCGATCGCGTCGCCATCATTCGCAAGGGCAAACTTGTGGCGGTCGAGGACGTCGCCGAACTGGCGAGGAAAAAGCTGCGCCATGCCGAGTTCACCCTGGCGGAGGAACCACGGGGGGGTATCCCGCGCTTTGCGAGCGCCACCGTGCAAAGAGTGAACGGATTGCGTTTTCGCGCCGACATCAGGGGCGAGATGGATGCTTTCGTGAAGGAGCTGTCGCGGCTCCCCATCGAGGACCTGCAGGTAAACCACGCCAGCCTGGAGGAGATATTCCTCGAATTCTACCGGGACGAGGCCGATGATTCACCTTGAGCTGCTGCGCTATGAACTCAAGGCAAAAAGGAGGAGCATCCTCTATTTCTGCTTGGGCCTTATAGCCTGGGGAGGCCTTATCACCTCGCTTTACCCCACCGTTTCAGGTATTGAGGCCTTTTCCGATTACTGGGGGCAGTTCCCGGACACCCTGAAAAACCTTTTCGGGGGGCACGAAATCAACATCCTGAGGGCGGAGGGCTATATCACCCTGGAGTATTACCAACTCTTCCTCCCCCTCATCATCGCCGCCTTCGCTTTCTCCTTCGCCGCTTTCTGCGTGGCCAGGGCACGCGAAAACGGCACCCTCGAGATCCTCCTCTCTCATCCCATAGAGCGAAGAGATTACGCGATCACCTCTTTCGTCGCCCTGACGGCCGGAGTGGCCTTGTTGACCTTGGTCGCGGTGGGCACGGTGATGATCGTTTCCTTCTTCCTGAACATCGACATATCCTACGCGGGACAACTTGAATTCGCGGCTTCCGTGTTCCTGTTGAACCTCGGGCTCGGCGGTGCCTGCCTTTTCGCGTCCTGTGCCCTGAAGGGGGTGGGACAGGTCTACGCGGTGGGCGTGACCCTGTTCGCCGCGTCCTACCTGGTGAATTTCCTCGCGAACAACTGGACGGTTTTCCGCATACTGGACCACGGCCTGCCTTTCCACTACTATGACCCCTATGCCACCATGACCTCGGGGGGATTCTCCTGGACCGGTGTCGCATACCATCTTCCCGTAGCAATAATCTTCGCGACCCTGTCGGTGTTGGCCCTGCAGAGAAAGGATATCGTGAACTGATCCACGACCATCGGACAAGGAGGGAGAAACAGATGGACTACGAAACGCTAAGCATCGAGAGAGAGGGCGGGGTTGCCGTCCTCACGCTGAACCGCCCCGAGACGCATAACGCCATGAACCAGGCCATGTTCGTGGAGCTTGGCGTCGCCGCCAAGGAGTTGCAGAACGATCCCGAGGTGAGGGCGGTGGTCATGACCGGGGCGGGTAAATCCTTCTCCAGCGGCCTGGACCTGGGAAGCTTCGCCGGCCTCATGCAGCTCAGCGCCCTTCAGATACACGCCTTCCTCAAGGAAGTCCAGGGCACTTATCTCGCCTATGAGATGATGGACAAGCCTGTGATCGCCGCGGTGAACGGGCTTGCCTTCGGGGGGGCCATGGAGATCATGCTCGCATGCGACATCCGCATCGCTTCCGAGGACGCCAAGTTCAACCTCATGGAGATAAAGTTCGGGATCATACCTGACCTCGGTGCCTGCAAGCGCCTGGCTCGCCTCGTGGGCAACGGCTACGCGAAAGAGCTCATCCTCACCGGCGACACCATAGACGCCGCGGAGGCATACCGCATCGGCATGGTGGAGCACGTGGTCCCCAAGGACCAGGTGCTGCCGGAGGCGCTCAAGCTCGCCCGCAGGCTGGCGGAAGGGCCCATCCTCGGGATCGCCCTGGCCAAGCAGGTCATCAACCGTTGCTGGGATTCCGACCCGGAGACGGCGCTGGAGTTCGAGGCCATAGCCCAGACGCTGTGCCTGGTGTCCGAGGACCACAGGGAAGCCATACAAGCCCTGGCGGAGAACCGCAAGCCCCAATTCAAGGGACGTTGATAGGGGATCCGGCCGAGCCGGCAACGTATCGCGGCCTCAGCCCCTGAGTTCCTCGAGCTCGCGCCTGGCCAGGGCTCCGGCTTCGCCGTCGGGGTCGAGCTGCGCCGCCTTGCCCAGGGAGAACTCCGCCTCCGCCTCTCTCCCCTGCCGGGAGAGGCTCGTGCCCAGGATGTAATAAGCCCAGGGGTCGCCGGGGCAGAGCTCGATGTAGCGCCGCATGGAGGCCTCGGCTTCCTCGTGCATGCCGCGGCGCGCCTGCAGCCTTCCCAGGGAAAACCACGCCAACGGGTAGTCGTTCCTGCTGGAAAGCGCGGCGCGGTAACACTCCTCGGCCTCATCGTAGAGCTCCCGCATGGCGTACGCGGCCGCCAGGTTGCAGAGCGTCTCCACGTGTCCCGGGCTCAGCTCCAGGGACCGCTCCCACAACCTAACCGCGTCGTCCCACATGCCCATGTGCATGGTGGCGACCCCGGCGAGGTTCAGGATGTCGGGCTCGAACTCCCCGCCCTTCAGTCGCGCCTCGGCCCTGAGGAGCAATTTCAACGCCTCGCCATGCTTTCTTTCTCCCAGCAATAACTGGGCGGCGTTGGTGTAGGCGAGGGGAAAGTAGGGGTCCGCGGCGATGGCCTTGAGGTAGAACCTCAGCTTCATGGCGGGATCCGTGACCATGCGCAAAGCGTAGATGAAATAGACCGCGGCTCCGTCGGCTCGGGGCATGCCGTCCCCTATCCTGCAAAGGTCAAGGGAGGACTCGTCGAGGCTTGCGAAGCCCGCCACGGCCAGGAGCATCTCCTCCACCATGTCCTCCAGGGCGGAGAGGTCCAGTTCGATCTCGCCGCTCCTCGCGTCTCCACGCAGCCCGCCGAATACGAAGTCGGCGCGGCGAACCTCGGACTCCGCCCCCGCCAAGCCCATCATCAGGGACACCTTCACCTCGGTGATCATGTACTCCCCCTCCGGCCCGAAATGCAGGTCTCCCCAGAGGCATATGTCGGCGGAGACGCGTTCCGCGGCCGCCCTTACGTCCTCCGCGTCGTGGGAGGCCACCAGGGAGAGAACCTCGCCCTCGCGAGCGGGTGGGTGCAGGTCCACCACCTCCAGGCGCGCCGCCCTTTCCAGCCCGTTGGTGAGGTAAAGCGCGAGGAGGTGCTCGAAGACCGCCGCGACCTTCCCCGTGGCGTTGGCGGAAAACTGGAACAGCGCGACCCTCATGTGCCTCTCAGAAACTTCCTCACCGCCCCGCATAGCACAATCACTCCCACAAAGCCCGGCCCCGCCGCATGCATCTCCGCCGGCATCGCACACCGTTTATCCATGTCATGGATCTTCGCATGCATGCGTCTCAACGTGACCGGCTTTTCTCCCATTGTAACAAACCCAGGCACGCTCTCATCGGCGCCACATGCTTTCGGCAACCGCCTTACCGGGTCGAGAGCTCAAAGCCGCTCCACGATACCGGCCGGATGGGCAAATCGGACAAGACGAAAGAATGGTTAGCCCCGAGCATACGATCTGGTTGCTCATTTGCATGAATCCGGACACCCATTTGTGTCCTCCATGAGAAGTGCCCAGCTTGGACGCAATCAACCGTCCAGCTTACACACAATCGGGTGTCCGGCTTGACGCAATTCAGTGTCCATGACGAATCGATGTCGCTATCCGGCAGGCATCGCATTACGTCCCATTCTGGCCAACCCTGCCGTTGACCTATACGCCCCGGAGGGGATAACTTCAATCGTGGATGGCGGATGAGTGCGTCCCGCGCGCCGATGGGCGATACAGTTATGAAGCTCCTGGATTCCCGGGCGGGGACATGCGTCCCGCACGCCGATGGGCGATACCGTGCGGGCGATTGACTTCGGGCAATTTATGGAGTGCGCCCCGCGCGCCGATGGGCGACACGCCCGAAACGCAACGGAGGTGATGGTGTTGCAGCAGAACGTGGGCATTCTCGACAGGATAGGCAGGGCATTTCTCGCCGTCTTCCTTCTCCATCTCGCGTGGAAGAAGCAGGGAAAGCTGGGGGTGGTCGCCGCCCTGAACGCAGGGATGATCCTTTCCTCGGTGGCCTCGGGTTACTGCCCGCTTTATAAGCTCATGAAGGTAAATACCGTCGGCAAGCCCATCTAGGCCACGCGTCCAAGGGCGCTTCGAGGCGGGAGTCCAAGGGTGCAACACTTGGACCTGGCTCAAGGGGCTCGGTTCCGGTGATGTGGGCGCTTCGAGGCGGGAGCCCAAGGGTGCAACACTGCATTCATCCTTAACGCCGAACAGCATTTTGCAGGACGCCCAATTGCATGTGGGCCGAAAGGTTGATTGTATCCAGACTGGACATTTTTCGCAGAGGATGAAAATTTGCGTCCGCATTCATGCAACTGGGCACATCCCTCCATAGGCATCGCGGGCATGCTTTACTTGGGCTGCTTGGCCCGGCGATCTCCCCCGCACCCGTAGGCAGCCGCAAGACCGGTCCCACTCCATACGC
>JABLXL010000027.1 GCA_013178005.1 Actinomycetota bacterium | reverse complement strand
CCGCCCACCGTCGCCCCCTGGACTCCCGGGCTGGCCGCGGCCGCGGGGCGTGGGGGGGAACCGGCGGGGGCCGACGGCATGGTGGGCTCCGTCACGGGGGGCCTCGCCGCCAGGGTCTCCCCGGCGGCGGCGCGGGGGACCTCGGGCATGGGTACGGTGCGCTCGCCCGGCCCGGCAGGCGCTCCCGTTCCTACCCCGCCCGTACCATGAGTTATACTAGGAGATTTTTCCAACCGGGCGAAGGGCACGTCCGGTAACGGCGCCCCGCAGGACATGCAGAAGGCGGCATCGGGCCTGTTCTCCTGACCGCACTCTTGGCATTTCATTTTCAAGCCAACCTTTCCTCTCCATGCGGCCTCCTTGTCTCCATACTATCCCATCAAGGAAACCGCTTGATACCTGGCGGCGCCTATACTTCCGGCGCGGCCGCCGTTTATCAACCTTATATATGGTTATCCCCGAGGACGCCGATATCCTTGTTCGAGGCCAGCCGAGCCCAAGGGAAAAGGAGTCGCCGTGTCCATCGCAAGTCGAGCGGGGGTGCCGACGTTTTCGGGCAAGCGGTTTCATTCGCATACAAAATCCCCGGAAGGGGTCGCGGGTTTGACGGCCTCCGGCCTTGCGAGAATGGCGAGGTCTCAGCTGCTTTCATGTTGGTAATACCCGAATACGATTCGCCTCTTAACACAGCTAAAGTCGATAAATTGCTTTATAAGGAGCCAGTTCGCGTATTCGCTTCTTCTTTCCGAGGAGAAGGTGCGCATCTGTCGTGAGGGGAGGGGGAACCGTCATGAGCCCCAGAGGACCACGATGGGCAGGAAGAAGGCGACGAAATTGTTCAGCGCATGGGCGGTGATAGGGGACCAGAGGTTATCGTTGTATTCGTAGAGGAGGCAGAAGATAGCCCCGGCCAGCGTTCTTCCGATGAGCCCGAACACGCTGAAGTGAACGGCGGAGAAGAGGAAGCCGTTGAGAAACACGGCGCCCCACATCCCCATGCGGTTGCGCATGGCCGGGTACAGGTATCCGCGGAAAAAGATCTCCTCGCATATGGGCGCGGCGACGATGATGATCAGCCCGGCGATGAAGACGTCGGCCCCGGTGAGGCTCTTCACGTTCACGTCGAAGAAGCCCTGCAGCCACCTCTCAACGCTCTCCAGGCCGCGGAACATCCCCGCGGACATGAAGCCTGCGGCCACGGCCAGCCAGAAAGCCAGGGACCCGCCCACCAGCCCCAATCCCAGGCTGGAGGGGAGGTTGTGCCCGTTCATCCCCACCTCCTGCAGGGGGCTGCCGTAGCGGTAGGCGACCAGGAACGCGAAGGCTAGGGTCGACGAGTACAACAGCAGGGAGATGAAGAGCTGGGCCGCCCCCACGGATATCTCGTCGCCCTGGCGCATCATGTAGGTCATGAGGCCGTTGAGGAGGAATGGCACCGGAAGGAAGGCAAGCCCCGGCCACAGCTTCCAGGGCACAACGGCGGAAGAAGGCCCGGTTCCGCTCGCCGGAAGCCCCGCCTGGGCCGTGACTCCGGCATGGCTGGCACGATGGCACGTCTCGCACACGGTCTTCCCCGACACGACCCTCCTGCACCCCGCGCAGATGAGGGCTCCACACCTCACGCACCTCGTCACCGCCCTCACGCCGGGATGGTAGGCGCATGTAGCCACCACCCTTGCCGCTACCGGACCGCCGCCTGACGGAGTCGCCGGAGGGTTAATGGCCGTTGGAGACGAGGCGTTCTGCGGCTCTCCGGACGCATCCGGATGGCCCGTTTCTCTCATGGACGGAGGGCGAAAAACTTCGTCTGGCGAAAAGCCCACGGCCCAAGCGCCAGCGGGAGGCGCCTCCCCAGATAGCTGGGATCGCGTTCCAAATGGCTGCGACTCCTCTTCAGGGCTGGGGGGAAACCCCGGTTCCCTCGAAGTGCCCACGACCTCCGGCGCGTTTTCGGGCCCGGCGGCGGGGGTGGACGCTTGCGCGGCGCACTCGCGGCACCAGGGGCGGGCCCCCACCTCCAAGAGGCACTCCCGGCACAGGTACTTGCCGCAGCCCGCACAGCGGGCCACCGCCGGCCTTTCCGCGTGCTCCTCGCAATACGGGCGCTGCATTTTCTCGCCTGCCCTTTCTGCCGCCCGGTCGCCCAGGTCACCCTCCGCTGAGGATGGTTATCAGCACCACCGCAAGGTTATACAACGAATGCGCCAGTATCGGCGCGGCAAGTGACTCCGTCTTCTCGTAGAGGTAAGCGAGGACCATGCCCACCAGCACCAGGGAGAGCATGAAGAGGGGCTGCATGTGCAAGGCCCCGAATATCACGCCGTTGATTACTATAGCCCCCCAAACCCCTACCCGTCTGCGCAACGCGGGGTAGAACAGCCCCCTGAAGAACAGCTCCTCGAACACGGGCGCGAGCACCACGACCACCAGCACCGTCATCGCCAGGTATCCGCCCCCCAGATCCCGCATGTGCTCGCTCTCCCCGCTCACCGGGCCTCGTCCAGCCAGGAGGTAGAAAGCGAGGTAAACGAGGAAATATGCCGCGTAACTCATGCCCACCGCCGCCAGCGCCCCCAGCCACCCGAAGGACGCGGTGCGGGCGGGATTCCCCCAACGCAAACCCAGCTCCTCGCGCCCCCGGCCATGTCGTCGCGTGATGAGCACGACGCTCAGGGCGATGAGCGGACAGAGAAAAACCGCGTAAGCGAGGTAATTGTAGAACAGGGGGTTATCGGTGGAGACCATAAGCACCACCCCCAGCACGCTGTAGATACCGAAGATCACCAGCCATGCAGCCAGCACTTCCGCTAACCCCCAGTCAGCCCTCCACCACCTCCTCTCGCCCTCGCTGCTTGGCGGAGACGGCGGAGCAAGTGGGGCGGTGGCAGGGGGCACGGTCGCGGGGGCCGTAGTCCAGCTGGCTCCCTGTCCTTGGCTCCATGGCTCTCGGTACGCGGGCTTTGGAACTGGGGGCGGGAGGTGAATCGCAGCGGCGCAGTCGGGACAGAAATGCCGGCCGTAAATCATCCGGGCGCAGTTAGCGCAAACCGGGCGCCCGCAGGCCACGCATACGGCGGTTGCCGCCTCGTTGGGGTGCCAGGCGCATCGTGGCAGCCCGGGAAGAACGCCCTCCCCCCCGCCTCCGCGCGCGCTCTCTTCCATCTAGGACCCCTGGACCAGCTCCGCTATCTGCACGGCGTTCAGCGCCGCTCCCTTGCGCAGGTTATCGGCCACGATCCACATGTTCAGCGCGCGGGGACATGAGGTGTCCGCGCGGATCCTGCCCACGTAGCAGGGGTCCTTCCCGGCGGCCTCCAGCGCCAGCGGGTAGAGGTTGTTCGCGGGGTCGTCCACAACCTCGACCCCCGGCGCCGCGGCGAGAATGCGCCTCGCATCCTCGGGTGAGATCTCCTCCTCGAATTCCGCGTTGACGGACTCTGAGTGGCCGACGAAGACGGGCACCCGCACCGTGGTCGCTGATACCGGCAGGTCCGGCAGTCCCATTATCTTCCTGGTCTCGTTGACCATCTTCATCTCTTCCTTGGTGTGTCCGCCCTCCAGGAACACGTCGATGTGCGGCAGGCAGTTGAAAGCTATGGGGTGGGGATAAACCCGGGCAACAGGCTCGCGCTCTTCCAGCATCTCCCTGGCCTGCGACCTCAGCTCCTCAACTGCATCCTTTCCGGTCCCGGATACGGACTGGTAGGTGGATACCACCACCCTGCGCAGGGGCGAACGGTCGTGCAGGGGCTTGAGTACCACCACCATCTGGATGGTGGAGCAGTTTGGGTTGGCGATGATGCCGCTATGGCGAAGGGCATCATCTGGGTTGACCTCCGGCACCACCAGGGGCACGTCCTCCTGCATGCGAAAGGCGCTGCTGTTGTCCACCACCAGCGCGCCCGCCTCCACTGCCAGGGGAGCGTATCGTCTGGAGATATCCGCCCCCGCCGAGAAGAGGGCCAGGTCGATGCCCCAAAAGGAACCCTCGTCCAGCACCTGGACCTCGACCTCCTCGCCCCGGAAGGGAAAGCGCCGTCCGCGCGAGCGCTCGGACGCGAGAAGGCGCAGTTCGGCCACGGGGAAATCTCTCTCCTCGAGGATCTCCCTCATCGCCTGGCCAACCATCCCGGTGGCCCCAACCACAGCCACCCTTCGCTCTCTCGCCATTCCGCCCTTCACTTCCTTCCTGCCATTATATTCCTGCCACTGCCTTCTAGTACAGCGCCGTTCTCGCTTCTCGCCATCTCCGAGGCTCCGCCCCGTAATTTCATCGGCGTTCCAACCTCGTGTCTTCACCTTCCCGCTCACGCCGAAAGCCGGGGGCAGCCGGGGAAGGCCGTGGGCTCACCTGGTTTATTGATTCTCTCCGCGCCGACCGTGCAGGCCCTAGGAGCCGTTCCCGTCGCTCAGCTCATCCCGGCCTCTCCATGGCCGGACCGGTCTGCCCCTGACATTAAGCCCGCATCGCCACGCCCTTGTCCAGCCCGAACTTGGCATGGATGGCCCTCACCGCCTTGAGGGCGTCCTCGGCGCGGATGACGCAGCTTGCCTCTCTTATCTTTCCCGGGCGCTAAGCCCGCATCACCACGCCCTTGTCCAGCCCGAACTTGGCATGGATGGCCCTCACCGCCTTGAGGGCGTCCTCGGCGCGGATGACGCAGCTTATCTTTATGGTGGAGGTGCTGATCATCTCGATGTTGATACCGCTTTCTGCCAGGGCGCTGAACATGTCCGCCGCCACCCCGGGGTGGGTGCGCATACCCGCGCCCACCAGGCTGACCTTGGCGATGCCCTCGTCGACCACAGTCCCCGCCGCCCCCAGCTCCTCGGCCACCCTCTCGCTGATCTCCGCCGCCTTGCTCAGGTCCTGCAGGCCCACCGTGAAGGAGATGTCCGTCCTCTGGTCGGCGCTCACGTTCTGGATAATCATGTCCACGTTTATATTCTCGGCCGCCAGCGCCTGGAACAACCTGGCAGCCACGCCAGGGCGGTCCGGGACGTTGAAGACCGTCACCTTCGCCTCTTCCGTTTCGTGGGTCACCCCACTGATGATCGCTTTTTCCATGCGCTCGTCCCCCTCGGAGATCCACGTCCCCTCCTCGCGCGAAAAGCTGGACCTCACATGAATCACCACCCCGTAATTCCTCGCGAACTCGACGCTGCGCAGCTGCAGCACCTTCGCCCCGGTCGCGGCCATCTCCAACATCTCCTCGTAGGAGAGATGGGAGAGCTTGCGCGCCTCCGGCACCAACCTGGGGTCAGCGGTATAGACCCCATCCACGTCGGTATATATCTCGCACACCTCCGCCCCGAGGGCCGCCGCCAGGGCAACCGCCGTGGTGTCCGAGCCTCCGCGCCCCAGGGTGGTTATCTGGTCGTCCAGGGTCACCCCTTGGAATCCGGCGACGATCACGATGTTCCCCTTCTCCAGCTCATCCAGGATGCGCCCCACCTTGACGTCCAGGATCTTGGCCTTGGTATGAGCGCCATCGGTCACGATGCCCACCTGGGCGCCGGTGAAGGATATCGCCTCATATCCCAGCTCGTGGATGGCCATGGACAGCAAGGCTACGGAAACCTGCTCGCCGGTGGCCAGCAGCATGTCCATCTCGCGCTCCCGCGGGGACGGGGTTATCTCGTACGCCAGCTTCACCAGGCGGTCGGTGGTGTCTCCGAGCGCGGAGATGACCACCACCACGTTCTCCCCGCGGCTCCTCGACTCGCATACTCGTCGCGCCACGTTGCGGATCCGCTCGGTGTCGGCTACCGAGGTGCCTCCAAATTTCTGTACCGTTATGTTCAACTCCTCGCCGCCCTCCACGCATCATCTTCGGCGCCTCCGCGCTTTGCGCGCGGCTCGCCGTCCTGCCCTTGGGCTCTTCTCATAGAGTGTGGGCGAAGAGGGCGACCTGCGTCAAGGCAACGTGTTAGAGCATGTTGGTCGCTGCATTTTGCGAGCTCTTAAGACAGGGGTGATCATGGTTCGAGACGTCCCTTGGGGGGCGCATGTCTCTCCGACCTCCCTCCTCCCCTCCAGCCCTCCGGTGATCATAGTTCGAGGCGTCCCTTGAGGGCGCGCCCCAGGGTAATCTCGTCCGCGTATTCCAGGTCGCCCCCAACCGGGATGCCGCTGGCAATGCGCGTCACCTTTACCCCCAGGGGCTTGAGGAGGCCGGCGAGGTACGCCGCGGTGGCCTCGCCCTCCACCCTCGGGTTGGTGGCCATGATCACCTCGCTCACCCCGTCCTTTCGCACCCTCTCCAGCAGTTCCCTGACCTTGAGGTCCTCCGGGCCGATGCCATCGATGGGGGAGATCGCTCCTCCCAGAACGTGGTAGAGTCCGCGGAACTCCCCGGTGCGTTCCACCGCCACGATGTCCTGGGGCCTTTCCACCACGCAGACCAGCGAGGGGTCCCTGCGCGGGTTGGCGCAGAACTCGCAAAGCTCACCTTGGGCGAAGTTGAAGCAGCGCGCGCAGAAGGCCACCTTCTCCCTGGCCTCGACGATGGCCTCCGCCAGGGCTCGCGCCTCCTCCTGCGGCACCTTCAGGAGGTGAAAGGTCAGGCGCTGGGCCGTCTTCTGGCCGATGCCGGGAAGCTTCGAGAGCTCCTCCACCAAGCGGGCGATGGGCGGGGCGTACAGCAACGCATATCCCCCATCAGGTGAGTCCGGGGATCTTGATCCCCTTGGTGAACGCGCCCATGCGCTCCTCCGCCAGCTCCCGGGACTTGCGCAAGGCCTCGGAGACCGCGGCCAGCACAAGGTCCTCGAGCATCTCCACGTCCTCCGGGTCCACCGCTTCGGGATCGATCTTTATCTCCAGCACGTTCTGCTGGCCGTCGGCGACCACCTTGACCATGCCGCCGCCAGAGGTGGCCTCCACCCGCTCCTCCGCCAGGGCTTCCTGCGCCTCCATCATCTGTCGCTGCAGCTTCTGGGCCTGCTTCATCATCTTCTGGATATTTCCGTTCATGGTCACCTCCGTATCGCCAGGCCGTCCGCCTCCCCTCGGCACGACGCCGTCGCAAACAGGGCCGGGGGCGGCTTGCGGCTATGCGAGCCCGCACCGGCTCCCCTTGCTCCCAACCGCGCAACCACGCCTTCCCCCATCCCGGATCTCCACGCCGCCTGCGAGCCCGCCATCGTCCCCGGATCATTCACCCAGCGTAATCTCCTCGATCACCTCGGCCCCGAAGATGTCCTTCACCAGCTTGGCCCCGCTCGCCTCGTGCCCCTCGGACACGACCCCCGCCTCGGCGCCGCGCTTCCCGCCGCCCTTCGCGGGCTTGCCCGGTTCCCTGTCCGGGCCCACCCCCGACGGCCCCCTTTCCGCCATCGCCGCCGCTTCCGGTCCCGGTCCGCGCCCCTCGGCGGCCGGCTTATCCTGCCGGCGATCCCGTTCCCCCGCCTCGGGCTCCCGCGCCGGCGCTTCCCGTCCTTCCGCGGTCGATTCGCGCGCCCGCTCCGGGTCGGCCCGCTCCCGTTTCGCCTCCGCGGACCCCGGATAACGCCCCGTTCCCGCCTCCAGGCTGGTGTCCACCTTCAGCCTTACTCCCAGCACCTCCTCGATGGCATCCTCCAGCACCGCCTTATTTACATCTTTTTCCATCTCGCCCCTGTGAAAGGTCCGCTCCGGGGGAAAGGACAACAACAGCTCCTCGCCTTTGACCTCCAGCGGCCGACCCTCCAGGAGCAGGGCGTGTACGGTTATCTTCTTCTCCTTGACCCGCTCCCTGATCTGGGGCCAGGCCCTCTTCACCTCTGCTATGTCCAGCGAGGCCCGCGCGGTTCGCCCCAGGGCCGGGGCTTTCGTGGCCTCCTCGATGTTTTCCCCGGGCGGCCTCACGGCCGCCGCGACCTCGTCCTTGCGGGCGACATCTCCTGCTGAGCCCTTCTCCGCCCGCGGGGCCTCGCGGGGCCTCTCCTCAACCAGCCTTGCCGGCTCCGCCCCTGGCGCCGCGCCACGGCGCGCGATCCTCTCCAATTGCCCCTCCAGCCTTTCCACGCGCGCGGAGAGCGCGGTCGGGGTGGGGTCCAGTCCCTCCACGGCCATGCCCACGATGGCGCTCTCCAGGAGGAGCCGCGGGGAGGAATCCGAGCGTATCTCCCTTTCCGCCTCCGCAAGGGCGGCGATGAAGTGGAGCACGCGCGCGGAGGGCAAGGACTCCGCCTGCCTGCGTATGTCCGCGTATGCGCCCTCGTCCACCTCCAGCTCCTCGGAGGTGAACCCTGCGTGTTGCAGGATGAGGACCCTGCGGAAGTGCTCCCTCGCGCCGCGCGCGAACTGGGCCAGGTCCTTTCCCTCCTCGTAAGCCCTTTCCACCACCGCCACCGCCCCACCCGCATCGCCGGCGGCCAGGCGATCGCCCAGCTCAACCAGGAGCTCGTCCTCGACCATGCCCAGGAAACCGGCAACGTCCGCCTCTCCCACCTCGCCCTCTCCATAGCTCATCACCTGTTCCAGCAATACCAGCGCGTCGCGAGCCGAGCCCTTGGCCCTGCGGGCGATGAGGTGCAGCGCTTTGTCCGCGATCCTTATCCCCTCGCGTTCGCTCACCGCGGCCAGGTGCTCGGCCAGACGCCCGGCCGATACGCCTCGGAAATCGTATCGCTGGCAGCGCGAGAGTATGGTCTGGGGCAACTTGTGCGGCTCGGTGGTGGCGAGGACGAACACCACGTGCTGCGGCGGCTCCTCCAGCGTTTTAAGGAAGGCGTTGAACGCCTCCTTGGTTAGCATATGCGCCTCATCGAGGATGTATACCTTGATACGAGCCGAGGCGGGAGAGAAGATCACGCGCTCCCTCAGGTCACGGATATCGTCGATTCCGCGATTGGAAGCAGCGTCTATCTCCACGACGTCGACGGAGGTGCCCTCGGTGATCTCCCGGCATGGGGTGCAGCGGTTGCAGGGATTCGGGGTGGGCCCTTCCTCGCAGTTCAGGGCCTTGGCCAGGATGCGAGCGGTGCTCGTCTTGCCGGTGCCTCGCGGTCCGGTGAACAAGTAGGCGTGGGAAAAGTTGCCGTTGCGAAGCGAGTTCGCCAGGGTGCGGGTGACGTACTCCTGCCCCAGGACCTCATCGAAGCTCTGGGGGCGCCATTTCCTGTAAAGCGACACGTAAGCCAAGATCCACCCCTCGATGGCCCGGGCACGGAAAACCGCCGCGCCCGGGTTCCGGTTCCATCCTATAATGGGTGTGATCGTGCACCCTTCCTCGACTCCCGACCCCGAGCGCTACACGGGTAGTTGGCTCCGGACAGGTTGTTCTGCGGCACACGAGAAGATTTGCTTACCGCTGCTTCCTTCCGGACCTGACGGGGTTCACAAGTTCCCGTTGCGCAGGACCCGACCTTCAACGCCACTTGCCTGTGCGCAATACTCAAGACCGGAGAGCCTCAGTTGGGGATTCGGCCCCGCTGTAGCGGATTGCGGGTTCAGGGCACCGCTAGCTCCCCGCTTAGCACGATCACGTTTTTAGTATAACACGGACCGGCGACGGAGGACGGGCAGCGAGGGTAACAGGGGCAGCGTGTATAATAATTAAGACGGCGGGAGGCAGAACGGGAGGAGAGATGGGCGTGAGCGAGTTCGGGGAAAGGGTCTCCACCGGCAACGCGGAGCTGGACTCCATGATGGACGGCGGCCTGTTGCGGGGGTCGGTGACCTTGGTCACCGGCGCCCCCGGGACAGGCAAAACCTGCCTGGGCCTGGAGTTCATCTCCCGCGGCATCACGGAGATGAACGAGCCCGGCCTGATCGTGACCTTCGAGCATTTCCCTAAAAAACTCCTGCGCGACGCGTCCTCCCTGGGCTTCGACCTTCCGGAGATGGAAAAGAGCGGGATGCTGCGCATCCTTTTCACCTCGCCGGAGATCTTTTTCGAACAGGCACAGGCGCCTGGAGGACTGCTCGACACCATGGTGGAGGAGCTGGGGGCGAAGAGGGTGTTCATAGACTCCATCTCGCACCTGGAAAGGCTGACGCGTGACCCGGTAAAGCTGAGGGAGATCGCCTTCACCTTCGTGAACGCCCTCCTCCGTCACGGCCTGACCGCGGTGGTCACCCAGGAGGACCCCGACATCACGGGAGATATGGCCGCGGCCCAATACGGTATATCCTACCTGGTCGACGCGGTGATCATCCTGCGCTACGTTGAACTGGATTCCTCCATCGGCCGTGCCATCATGGTGCTCAAGCAGCGCGCCAGCTCCCATGATAAAAGGATCCGGGAGTTCCGCATCGGCGCCGGGGGCATAGATATCGGCGAGCCGTTCGCGGACCGGGAGGGAGTGCTCTCCGGGCTTCCGCGCAAGCGAGAGGTGGACGCCTTCGTGGAAGTGTTCGGCAAGAAGGGCAAGTCCTCGTCATAGAGGGGGTGGAATGATGGCACACAAGATCCTGATCGTGGACGACGACCGGGAGATGGTGGAGCTCATCGAGCTCTTCCTGCGCAACGCCGGCTACGCCACCATCTCGGCCTTCTCCGGCGAGGAAGCCCTGGAGAAGACCTTTCATGAAAAGCCCGACCTCATCTTGCTGGATATCATGATGCCGCGCATCGACGGCTGGGAGGTGCTGCGGCGCATCAAGAACGACCCTGAAGCCCGCAAAATACCGGTGGCTTTTATCACCGCCCGCACGCAGAACATCGACAAGATGATCGGCCTCTCGGTGATGAAGGCCGCGGGCTATATAACCAAGCCCTTCAGCAAGCAGGAGCTGCTCAGCGAGGTCGGGCGCATACTGGACGAGCGGAGGGGAGAGGGAGAGCGGTCGCCTTAAGGCTAGGGGCGCGGAAAGGGGGCGTTGATGTCGAACGAATGGTGGAAGACGCTGTCTCTTTTCCTCTGGTTCTACAATACCTCCGCCACCGCCGTCCTGCTGGTGTATTTCGCTGGAATCTGCCGCATGGCGGAGCACAAGTTCGGGGGCAGAACGCTTTACTTCCTGCTCCCGGTGTTCTTCGTGCTCATGGGGGCAAGCACCCTCATCTATTCCATGTCCGACTCCATCGTGGCCATCAAGCTCTGGTATGCTGTCTGGCCGATGATATCCGGGCTGATCCTGCTCGTCGTGGTTTACCGCGCTTACCGCCTGATGATGGGAAGATGAATTACCTATCCTCGGCTCTCTACATAGTCGGCCCCCTCTCCGTGGCGGTCCTGCTTCTCCTGCTCGGCGCCATGGGCAAGCGCCTGGGCCAGGCCTTGGAGCTCCCCCCGTACTACCGCCTTTATTATGTCTCCCTTTTCTTCTTCATCGCTCCCCTGCCCGCCGCCTGGATCCTTCTGCTCACCGGCGCGTGGGGCCTCCCGGATCCTGACCCGAGCACGGGCCTGATCATAAAGATCGCCGTGGCCTCCATCCCCATGGGGATAGCCATAACCTTTGCCCTCATCGCCACCGCGAGGTACTGGGGCTGGATATGGGGCGAGCTCTACCGCTCCCGCCGGAAGGAGGGTCCCGGGGTTGAGGGGTGAGGCCGGAAACCGGACTGCCCGCCTGGCGGTTTCGGCCGCCCTGTCGCTCATGGGCCTGGCGCTGCTCTGCGCCTTGGCGGGCTGGCGGATCGCCACTATCGTCTTTCTGGTCCTTGCCGCCCTGTGCGCCCTCGCCTCCTTCCCTGCGTCGCGCGGGCGTGGCCCGGCGCGCCCCGCCACCACCGGACCCCGGCGGGGCGATCGCTCCTCCTTCCTCGAGGCGATACCCACCCCCGCCTTGCTGGTGAGCCCGGAAGGCTACATCCTGGAGGCCAACCTGCGGGCGGCGGAATTCATACCCCTGAACGGCGAGGCGGCCGAGGGGCTCCCGGGCAGGAAGCTCGACGAGGTGTTTCTCCCCCCTTATTTCGGGGCCTGGACGCCCGTGTTGAAACAAGCCCTGGAATCCGAGGCCCCGCTGGAGATACAACACGAGCAATATTACCTGGAAAAACATTCCGGAGTATGCCGGGTATGGCTTTCCGCGCTGCCCGGCGACGGGGGATCGCGCAGCGTGCTCGTGGTCATCCAGGACATCACCCAGGAGGCGTGGGAGCGCGCGGTGTTGCTGGAGGCGTCGGAGCGCGAGGCGGGCGTGTTCGAGAGCGTGCCGGTGAAGATAGCGGTCCTCGACCGCAACTTCCGTCTGGTGCGATGCAACCAGTCCATGATGCGCTGGATCCTTGACTCCTGCGGCCTGGACGAGGGCAGCGTTCCGGGCCTTCCCGCCCTGGACGTCATGCCCAGCGAGTTCCGCCCCGACTGGAAGCACATACTGAGGCGGGTGCTCATCGAGGGGCGCTCCTTCGAGCAGCCGCGCGTGCACCAGGTGGTGGGCGGGATGGACTTTTTCCACCGCGTGCGCCTGCATCCCCTGGTGGACGAGGCCGGAACGGTGCGCGAGGCCCTGTTGTTGTTCGAGGACGTGACGGAGTACGTGCGCCTGGAGCGGCGCCTGGCGGAAACCACCGATTACCTCAACCTGCTCATCGAAAGCCTCAACGACGGCTTCTATGCCATGAACTCGGAGGGCAAGTTCTCCTTCTGCAACCAGGCCTTCCTGGACATGCTGGGGCTGCGGAGCAGCGGGGACCTTTTCCAAAAAGGTCCATTCGACATCGTAATGCCCGAGGAAGCGCCCAAGATCGAGCGCATGCTGGAACGGCGTCGCCGGGGGGAGAAGGTCTTTTTCGAGACCCTGCTACGGCGAGACGACGGCGGCGTTTTGCCGGTGCAGATCAGCTCGGCGCCGCTTTTCCGCTCCGGCGAGTTCGCCGGCATCGTGGGCATCGCCCATGACCTGAGCGAACGGCGTCGCCTGCAAGCCATGGTAGAGGAAAGCCACAGATACCTGGAAAAGGCTTACGAGGAGCTATCGGTGCTGGACAAGATGAAGTCGGATTTCATCGCCATAGCCTCCCACGAGCTGCGCACCCCCCTTTCCATCATCAAAGGCTACGTGGACGCTTTCCAGTTCGGCGAGCTGGGCGACCTCGCCCCCTTCCAGATGGACAAGATCAGGATCATGAACGCGCGCGCGGACCAGATGACCAAGATCATCAACGACCTTCTCGACGTCACCCGGCTGGAGGAAGGGCGCCTGGTAGGAGAGAGGTGGCCCGCTCCCGTGGAAGGGCTGATCGTAAACGTCGTCTCCGAATACGAGGGCCGGGCGGAGCAGGCGGGTCTCGCGCTCCGGCACGCCGTGCCCGAAGGCCTGCCTCCCGTGAGCGTCGACGTGTGGCGCATCCACCAGGTGCTGGAAAACCTCATCGGCAACGCCATCAAGTTCACCCCTCCAGGGGGAGAGATAGAGGTTTCGGCCCGCGTCGCGGAGGATCCCGATTGGGTGGAGATAGCGGTAAGGGACAACGGCCCCGGCATACCCCTCGAGCAGCAGCGAAAGTTGTTTACCATGTTCTACCAGGTAGAAACGGACTCCACCCGCTCGGCGGGAGGGTTGGGCCTGGGGCTGGTCATCTCCAAGGGGATCGTCGAGGGGCATGGGGGGCGCATATGGGTGGAGAGCGAGGCGGGCATGGGGTCATCCTTCAAGTTCACCCTTCCCGCGCACAAGGAGGATTGAGAAGTGCGCGTCGTTTCGCCAGGGGACCGCGGTCCCGCCGTGAGCGATGTGCAAAAGCGGCTCTTCGAGCTCGGCTACACGCCGCCAGGGCTCGAGGCGGAGATGCGTGAAGCGCATTACGGAGAGAGCACTGCCGGAGCGGTGCGGGAGTTCCAGTCAAGGCGAGGCCTGCCCGCGGACGGGAGGGTGGACGAGAACACCTGGCACGAGCTGGTCGAGGCCTCCTATCGCCTCGGCGACCGTTTCCTCTACCTCCGCGTTCCCCCTTTCCGCGGGGACGACGTGCGCGAGCTGCAGCGCTACCTCAACCGTCTGGGCTTCAACGCCGGGCGCGAGGACGGCATCTTTGGCCGGGATACCGACCGGGCTTTGCGCGCCTTCCAGCACAATGTGGGCCTTCCGGTGGACGGCATCGCCGGCTCCTCCACTCTGTCCTACCTCCAGCGGCTGCGCCATGCCCTGAAGGACACCAGCGTGGCCGAGGTCCACGAGGCCATAGAGGACCTTTCCTCGCGCGGCATTGCCGGGCGCACGGTGGTGCTGGACGCCGGGGAGGAGAGCGGCAGCGCCGAGGACGCCGTGCGCCTGGCGGCGGGAGACTTGAGGTCGCATGGCATGGTGGTGGTGATAACAGGCGGCCCATCTTCTGGAATCCCCGAAGGGCAAAGGGCGCGCCAGGCGAATGACTGCGACGCGGATATCGTTCTCTGCCTCCGCGCATCGGGGGAACCCGGAGCGCGGGTGTACTATTTCGGCAGCGGCGATTACTCTTCGCCACGAGGGAAGCGCCTGGCGTCCCTTGTGTGGGAGGGGTTGGGCGAAAACGCTGCGGCGCAGATCGCGGCCCCAGAGGCCAGGAGCTACCCCATGCTCAGGGAGACACGCATGCCCTGTGTGATCGTGGAATACGGTAGCGGCGTGGATCCCGTCACCGTGCTTTACCCCGCCCTGGTGGAGGCGGCGATAGCCTATTTTCGCCCCGGCGAGACGTGATCAGGCCGGCGGCTCGACGTCCTCAATGACTACCTCGACCTCCTCGACCGGGAGATCGGTGAGCCCTTCCACGTATTCCTTGACCTTGCCCGCGACCTCGCGCGCCACGGAGGGTATGTGGGCGCCGTAGCGCACCTTGAGATAGACGCTCAGCCGGTAGGAGGAATCGTCCCGGCTGACCTTGATCCCCTTGTGGACGAACTCTCGCTTTACCCGCGAGGTGATGCTCTCCACCGCCTTTGGCTGGCAGACCTCGGCGCCCTCCACCTCTCCGGCTGCCTGCGCCGCCAGGGCCGCGATGGCTTCTCGCGACACCTCCACCCGCTCGCCCTTGGGCTCTTCTTTCATAGCTCCTTCCTGCCGTGCTTGATGGAGCTTATGGTGACCTTGCCGCTGGATATTTCGAAGCGCATTGTCCTTCCGTAATTGCCCCCGGTATCCTCCGCCACCAACCTGATGCGGTGCTCGCGCAGCGCCGCCTTGGCGGCCTCAACGTTGCGCTCCCCGATCTGCATTCCCAGGCAGGGACCGGGCACGTTGCGGGGGTTGACGGCTCCGGGGATGGTGAACATGCACGCCCCCCCGGCGATCTTCGCCTTGATATCGGCGCGTCGCGAGCCCAGCTTTTCCATCTCCTCCACCATCGCCTTGATGGCCGTATCCGCGAACTTGCCCGGGTTGCCCTTCTTGGTGATGGCGGTGGAGTCCGGCAGCATAACGTGTGCCATGCCCCCTATGCGGCGCTTCTCGTCATAGAGAACCACTCCCACGCAGCTCCCCAGCCCGTAGCTCGCCAGCACGTGCGAATTGTCGGTCACGCAATACTCCGCGACGCCTATGTTTACCGTTTCCTCCGGCGCTTGTTTCTCGCTCCCGATCGTGGCGTTCTCCCCTTCCACGCCGGATGCGTTCCTGCTTTCCCGTTGGTCCCGTATCCGCGTCACGCCCCTCCGCCTCCGCTCAACCGCTCACCCCCAACCTCCCGAGGATGAGGTCCAGAGAGCCGAGATCCGGGAACAGGATAAGGTGTCCCTTGATCACGTGCTCCAGTATGTCGAACTCCGTCTCTATCACCAGCACGTAGTCCTCGGACTGGCTTATCTCCACCAGGATGAAATCTATTATCGCCCCGGCCATGTCCATGGCGAATCCGGGAACCGACGGCCGCAGGAGGAGGCCGGTCATCTGCGAAAGGGCATTGAGGTAGGAGCCCGCCAGGATGCTTCCCGTCTCCTGCAGCGCGGACTGCTCCACCATCGACAGTTCGCCCTGCTCGCTCCCGCTGACCATGAGATGGGCCAGCTGGTTGGCGCTGTGCTCCTCCAGCAACAGGAGCATGCTGCCGGACGCTTCGCCGCTTATGTGCAGATAAATGCCCACCACTGGGGTCTCCGCCCCCCCGACCAGGTCCGACACCTTGACCAGGGGCACCAGGGTGGCCCTGGGGACGCTCAGCAGGACCTTCTTGTCCACCATGGTGGAAAGGGCGACCGCCGCGTTTCCCGAACCTATGTTGCCCACCTCTCTCAGCGCGTCGAGCTGAAGGGGCGTCAACCCTCTCCCTTCCGCCATATCTCCTCCTTTCGAGGAAAACCTCAAGTCCACTTCCTTCAGGATAACAGAGTCGGTATGTCCAGGATAAGCGCAACCTCTCCCGTGCCCAGGATGGTCGCGCCCCCGAAGCCGCGTATGCCCTTGAGAAAGCGGTCCAGGCTGGTGATGACTATCTTCTGTTGCCCCATGAGCTCGTCCACGGCGATGGCCACGCTCCTGGGCGCCGTCTCCACCACCACCACCGGGAAGGTTCCCTGACCATCGCCCCCTCCCAAGCCCAGGCAACGCTCGAGCCGCACCAGGGGCAGGGTCTCGTCCCTCAGGAAGATGACCTCCTGGCCAGACACGTACTTTATCTCGTACGAGGAGATGACCGCCGTCTCCATAACCACCCCCAGGGGTATGGCGTATATCTCGTTGCTCACCTTTACCAGCAGGGCTTGTATTATCGCCAGGGTGAGGGGGAGCTTGAGCGCGAACGTTGTACCCTCCCCCTTCACGCTCTGCATGATCAGCATCCCCCCCAGGGATTCCACCTTGTTCTTGACCACGTCCAAGCCCACCCCCCTACCGGAAACCCCGCTTACCTCCTCCGCGGTGGAAAAGCCCGGCATGGCCAGAAAGCGCAGGGCGTCTTCCTCGCTCAGCGACCGCGCTTCATCGGGGGAGATAAAGCCCCTCTCCACGGCCAGGGCGAAGACCTTCTCGGCATCCACTCCCTGCCCATCGTCCTGCACCTCTATGGACACGTAGTTGCGGTCCCGCCGCGCCGCCAGTTTTATGCTCCCGCGCCTCGGCTTGCCCCGCGCCTCCCTTTCCTCGGGACTGTCGATGCCGTGGTCCACGGCGTTGCGCAGCATGTGCATCAGGGGATCGCTGATCTCGTCCAGGATGGTACGGTCCAGCTCGATATCCCTGCCCTCGATCACGAAATCGACCTCTTTCCCCCGGCTCTTGGCAAGGTCCCTCACCATGCGCGGGAAGCGGTTGAAGATATGCTCCACCGGCACCATGCGCGTTTTCATCACTTCGTCCTGAAGGTCGGCGGTCAAACGGGCGGTGTGCGCCAGGGCTTCCTTCAGTTCCGGGATATTGTAAGAGGAGGAGATCTCCTGCAGCCTGGTGCGGTTGATCACCAGTTCGCCGATGAGGTTCATGAGGTTGTCCAGACGCGAGATGTTGACTCTCACGCTCTGGGTTCGCACCGGAGCCACGGGGGCTCTCTCCACCTCCGGGCGGGAGCGCTCGGAAACGGCTTCCTCTGGAGCTTCCTCCGCCATGGACTCCGCCTCGACCTCAAGCCCGCCCTCGAGCGGGAGCGCCTGCACTTCCTGCACCTCGGCTATGGTCATCAGCGCCCTGCGGACTTCCCCCGCCTCCTCGGCGCTGGAGAGCAACACCTCAAAGGACCGGTCGAACTTCTCGTCCTCCAGGTCCTCCACCGAGGGGCTCGAATCCACCACCCTGCCGAGCTGTGAGAGCTTCTTGAAGATCATGAACACCCGCACCGATTTCAGCACGCAGTCCTTGTCCAGGGTCACCCTCAGGCGGAGGTTGCGCAACTCCCCGGCTTCCTCGTTGGCCATGGGAGCCATCTCCTCGGGCGCCTCCTCCTCGCCCTGGGCTCCCGGGGGCTCCTCAGGCACAGGGCCCTCCCCCTCGGACGTCGCCTTTTCCGCCGGGACCTCCTCCACGGCCACCCCGTCCGGCGCGGGTTCTTCCTCCACGCCCCCACCCGATGGCTTCTCCGGCGCAGGCTTCTCCTGCGCCCTCTTCTTCGCGCCCCTCTTTTTCGCCTTGCCGGCTTTCTCCGCCACGCCTCCGCGTCCGCCCATGTACACGCCGCGCAATGCCTCTATCAGGGGCCCTGTGTCCAGCACCTCCCCGCTCTCCTCGGCGATGGACGCCACGATGGAAGCCAGCATGTCGAAACAGCCGAAGAGGAGGTCCACGATATCCGTGTTTACCTCGATATCGCCGCTGCGCAGCCCGTCCAGAACATTTTCCATTTCATGGGAAAGCTCCGTGAGCTGGTCGAAGCCCATGGTGGCCGACATGCCCTTCAGGGTATGGGCGGATCGGAAGATTTCCGTGAGGACGTCGGGGTTTTCCGGATCCCTCTCCAGGTCCACCATGGCCTGGTTCAGGGCCTCCAGGTGTTCCTGTGCCTCGTTGATAAACAGTTCCTTGTACTGAGATATATCCATATCCACACCGCGCCGGCCTTCCGGGTGCCCTAGAGCAACTCCATGACCTTATCGGGGATCATCTCCAGGGGCACCACCCAGTCAACGCATCCCCTCTCTATGGCCACCTTGGGCATACCGAAGACAAGGCTGCTCTCCTCGTCCTGGGCGATAGTCTCGCCCCTGTTCTTCTTTATCTTCTCCATGCCCCTCGCTCCATCGGACCCCATGCCGGTCATGATCACGCCGATGGACGACGGGCCGTAGACTTCCGCCGCCGTGATCATGGTGGTGTCGATACGCGGCGATGCCCCGGCGCGGTTCTGGGAATCCATAAGCTCCACCCTTCCCCCGCCCTGAAGGTCGGGGGCCACGATGAGGTCCTTGCCCCCCGGCGCAACCAGCGCCACTCCTTGACGCAGGGGCTCGTTCTCCTCCGCCTCCTTGACCTGTATCTCACTGATGCTGTTGAGGCGCCCGGCGAACGAGCGGGTGAACACGCCCGGCATGTGCTGAACGATGACGAAGGCGGCGGGGGTGTCGGCGGGGAAGCGCGGCATGATATCCGCCAGCGCCTTCGGCCCTCCCGCCGAGGCCCCGATTATAACCACCTTCCCTCCGGATTGCGCGGCGGATTTCTTCGCGGCCGCCCGCTTGCCGGGGCGGGCGCGGCCCCTGAGGACCTCTCTGCTCGCCTGCGCGGCCGCCCTTATCTTCAGCACCACCTCGTCGCGCACCTCCTTGACCGCCGAGGGGTAATGCGAGGGCTTGGCTATGAAGTCCACCGCCCCCAGCTCCAGTGCCTTAAGGGTCGCGGTGGCGCCCTTCTGCGCCAGGGCGCTGAGCATGATCACCGGTCTGGGGTGCTTGCGCATTATGTATTCCAGCGCGGTGAGCCCGTCCATCTCGGGCATATGGATGTCCATGGTCACCACGTCCGGATCGAGCTCGGTCACAGCCCGGATCGCCTCTACGCCGTTGGAAGCGGTGCCCACCACCAACATGTCGTCGCTGTCGGCTATCACGTCGCGGATCAGCTTTCTCACCAGGGCGGAGTCGTCGACGATCAAGACCCTGATCTTGCGGGACAAGCGATTCACCTCCAGCCCCGCGGGGGAATCGGCCTATTCCTTGAGGGCCTTTTCCACCGCCTCGATAACCTTCGAGGGCTGGAAGGGTTTGATGATGAAATCCTTCGCCCCCGCCTCCAACGCCTCAACCACCAGTGGCTGCTGGCCCATAGCGCTGCACATGAGGATCTTCGCATTGGGGTCGATCTTCATGATCTGCTTGACCGCCTCGATGCCGTCCATCTCCGGCATGACGATGTCCATGGTCACGAGGTCCGGCCTGGTCTCCTTGAAGCGCTCCACCGCTTCCACGCCGTTCTCGGCCTCTCCCACCACCTCGAAGCCGTCTTTGGACAGGATGTCCCTGATCATCATGCGCATGAAGAGGGCGTCGTCGACGATCAGCACGGTCGGCGCCATCCTTTCCTCCTTTCCTTGCAGACTATCAACATGGCCAAAAGGCCCATACGCCGCGCTAGAACCCCAGGCTCGCCATTTCGTCAAGCGAAAGCACCTTGGTCAGGTCCAGCAGGATGATCAACCTGTTGTCCTGTTTAACCACTCCCTGCAGGTATGCCGCGGATACGTCGGATGCGAGGGTGGGACTCGGCTCCACCGCCTCCCGGCTCACGCGCAACACCTCCGAAACCGAGTCCACGATCATGCCCACCTTGACGTCATCCGCCTCCACCACGATGATGCGGCTCTCGCTGCCCCTTTCCGCGGCTTCCAGATTCAGCCTCTTTGCGAGGTCTATCACCGCGATTATCTGCCCGCGCAGGTTGATGATGCCCTCCACGAAATGCGGGCTCTTCGGCATGCGGGTGATCTCCTCCATGCGCATGATCTCGCGCACCTGGGTGACCTCGACGGCGAATTCCTCCCGCCCCAGGCTGAAGACCACCAGTTGTATCTCCTCCGCCGGTCTGGTTTCGTTCGCCATGCCCGTCTCCTCCTGCGCCGCGACCCTACGAGCCACGGCCTCGAACTCACTATATCCCAACCGCGACCCGCCCACAACGAACGCGGCGGGCGCTTAAATCCTGAACTCGCGCTGGATCTCGCGCAGCCGGTTCGCTATCTCCTCCAGCTCTTGCGCCGCCGCGGTCACCTCCTGCATGGCCGCGGTCTGCTCCTCTATGGAGGCCGATACCTCCTGGGTGGCCGCCGCCGCCTCCTCGGATATCCCGGCGATGGAGGTCATGACCTCGACCACCTTGCCGCTTTTCTCCGCGATCTGCTGCGTGGCCTCGTAAATCGACGACACCCTGTCCGCGATGGAATGCGAGGCCTGGTCGATCTCCTGGAGCATGTACTGCGCCTCCGCCACCACCAGGTTGCCTTCCTCGGCCTCACGGGTTCCCCCTTCCATGCCCTCGATGGTGTGCTCTATGCCGCGCTGGATCTCCCTCACCAGGTTGGCTATCTGCGAGGCGGCCTTGGCCGAACCCTCGGCGAGGTTCCTCACCTCCCCGGCCACCACCGCGAAGCCGCGCCCCTGTTCCCCCGCGCGCGCCGCCTCGATGGCGGCGTTGAGCGCCAGAAGATTGGTCTGGTCCGCGATGGAGGTGATGACGTCCACGATCAGCCCGATCTGGGCGGAGTGCTCCCCGAGTTCCCGTACCGCCATCGCCGACGCGTCCACGGTCTTCTTTATCTGCTCCATCTTCTGGGTGGCGCGCCGCACCGCGGTCACGCCCTTCTCCACCGTTTCCTGTGCCTGGGCGCTGTACTGTCTCGCCTCCTGGCTTCTTTCCGCGGCCAGGTTTATCTCCTCGACTATCTCTGACACCGTGGCCTGTGCCTGCACGATGGCGTGCACCTGTTCCTCCGACCCGCGCGCCAGCTGTGACACGGTGTTCGCCGTCTCCTGGGCCGTCTCCGTGGTCTCGCGCGACACCCCCGACATCGTTTCGCTGGCCGAGGTGAGCTGGTCCGCCGCATCAAGCTGCTCCCTCAAGATCCCTCGCATGGAATCCGTGAAGTCGTTTAACGCCCGCGCGAACCCCTGCATGACACCCGCCCTCGATTCGTCCACGTGCGAGGTGAAATCCCTGTTGGCGATTTTTTCCAGATGATCAGAGAGCATGCCCACCGCCCGCATCTGCCGTAAAAGGAAGGCGGCCGCTCCCGCCGCCATCGCCGCCACCAGCAAGATCCCGAAGAGCAACCCCGAGAGCGCGGGGCTCCAAGAAAGCCTCTCCCCCGCATAGGCCACCCCGATGCTGCCCCCGATGCCCAGAAGCGTGAAGGAAGCGAGCGTCTTCCACATCAAGCCCGAAAGCCCGTGCTCCCCCAGGTTTCCCGCCCCACCGCTCGTTTCTCTCATTGCGTTCCTCCGGCTATACCCTGAACCCGCTCACCAGCTGGTTGAGCTTTTCCGCCATCGCTGCCAGCTCCGCCGCGGCCGCGGCCATCTCCTGCATGGAGGCGGTCTGTTCCTCCACGGTTGCCGACGCTTCCTCCGAGGAGGCTGCCGTCTCGTCCGCGATGCTGGCGATCTCGGTTATGGCCTTCAAGGCCTCCTCGTTGCTCAGCACCTGCCGGCGCGTGGTTTCCGCTATTTCGCTGGCATAACGGGACGTGGTCTGGATGGAGACCGCTATCTCCTGCAGGGCCCTGCCGGCCTTTTCCACCACCTCCGTGCCTCCCCTCACCTGCTCTATGGCGGAGTCTATGCTGCCCCTCATGCGGTTGACACCGCTCTGTATCTCGCGGATGAGGTTGGAGATCTGCTCCGCCGACTTGCGCGAGTTCTCCGCCAAGCTGCGCACCTCCTCGGCCACCACCGCGAAGCCGCGCCCCTGTTCCCCCGCGCGCGCCGCCTCAATGGCGGCATTGAGCGCCAGGAGGTTGGTCTGGTCCGCCACGCTGGTGATGACGTCGACGATGATCCCGATCTGCATGAAACGCTCTTCCAGCCCCGTGCTGGCGTCCATCACCGTCTCCGCTGCGCCTCGGATGATATCCATGGCGCTGGCCGTCTCCACCGCCGCCTCGGCTCCCCTCTGGGCGATCTCGATCGCCTCCATGGCCGCCTGGTTCGACATGTCCGCCTTCTCCGCCATCTCCTGCATGGAGGCGGTCATCATCTCCATGGCGTGCGAGGTCTCCAGAACGCGCCGCGCCTGCTCCTCGCCACCCTTGGCGATATGCGCGATGGTGCTGGAGATGTCCTGGCTGGATGCGTTCATCTGCTGGATAACCGCCGACATCTGCTCGGCGCTGTTGCTCAGCTCGCCGGCTATCCTGCCGATCTCCGCCACCGAGCCCCGTAGGGCGCCGATCATCATGTTGATGGAATCCGCGAGGGGGCCGAGGGTAAGCCTGTCCTCCACCTCTATCTGGCGGGTAAGGTCGCCGTCTCCCGCCGCCACCTGTTGCACTTGCCATGTCATGTTCTTGATGCTGCCGGACAGCCAGCGAGAGAAGAGGAGCGCTACCGCCGCCGCGGCCGCAAGCTCGATGGCCAGGAGGACGATTAGCGCCACCCTTGCTCCGTCCAGCAAGTCCCTGGCGGAATCCACCTTGTCTTTCGCCTCTCCCGTCTCCAGCTCCCCGGCCGCCTCGCCGGCGCGCGTGGAGCCCACGGAAAGCATCACCACTCCCAGGATCCCGGAGACAAGCGCCAGCGCGAGGAACAGTGCCGCAGCCCCGAGGGCCAGCACACGCAAACTCCTCCAGCCCCCAGCCTCTCTCTTTTCCGCTCCCGAGAACATGCTCATAAATCGTACCTCCAGCATCTCCAGCAGGCCTGGGCCGCGGCTTAAATCCGCCTCCGCCAAGGGGCGGCCATCCCCCGGGGGATATCGCCGCTAAAAGGTATTTCGGCACCAGTTCATATAAGTTTTATCCCCGCCCCGCGTTTCTCCCTTCCCCGTGCCGGTGCCTGCCGCTATTCCTTCTTGCGATAGATCCTTTCCCTGCGCCGGAAGGGGACGAATCCCCTCTGGGCAGCTCCCACGATAGCCTCGCTCTTTCCCAACACCAGGAAGCCACCGGGGCGCAGGCAACGGTGGAAAATCTCCATTATATGGGATTGCTTTTCGCGCTCGAAATAGATGAGCACGTTGCGGCATAGGATGATGTCCAGATGCCTCAGGGGAGGCGGCTTGGCGATGTCCAGGAGCAGGAACCTCACCATGCGGCGGACCTCCTCGCGCACGGCATAGCCCCCCTCCACGGGGGCAAGATAGTCCTCTGTTTCCAGCCCCGGGAGAATGCTCACACTTTCGTACCGCGCTCCCCTTGCCTTTTCCAGGGCCTTGTCGTCGAGGTCGGTGGCGGTGATGCGTACCGCCCATCTCGGACGGTCTCCTTCTCGCACCAGCGCGTCCATGATGAGGATGGCCAGGGAGTACGGCTCCTCCCCTGTGGCGCAGCCGGCGCTCCAGGCACGCAAGCTCCACATGCCGCTGCCGCGCTTGTAGGAGATCACCTCGGGCAGCACTGCCTGCCTTATGGCCTCGTAGACCTCGCGGTCGCGGAAGAACTCCGTCACGTTTATGGTGAGGTCGTTGATCAGCCTCCCGCCTTCATCGGGGTGCTGTTTGAGGTACTGTCGGTACTGCAGGTAATCGGCGCAACCCGTGGCGCGCATGCGAACCCCTATGCGCCGCTTGAGGTAATTGGGCTTGTACTGTTTGAGATTTAGGCCCAGCTCCTTGTGGAGCTGGCGCAGCAGCAAATCCAGTCCCAGATCGCTTGAGCCGGCGCTTGCCGGATCCCGTGTTTCTCGACAGTCCATCATCTCCGGCATCGCCTGGCCTTCGCGTCCGCCTTCATCTCCCGCATCGTTCGTCTTCCCGTCTTCACTGCCCGATCCGGGCGCTCACGCAAGGTTGTTGCGGTCAAATTATATATATCCCGCTCCCGCATAGCAGTTATCGACTCCGCCCCGCCCTTTCTTAACCGCGCCGTCGCCTATTCGGCGGGGGCCGATGGATTGCCGCCAGACCAGCGTGACGCGTTCCTTGCCCCCATGATACGAGCCGCGCTATACTTTATACTTCATTCATGGAAGGAGTTATCCTGAAGCAACGGCGCTGGTGAGGTGATAGATTGTCTCCGAAATTTTCTCTCGACCCCTTCGAGGAGCAATACGCACACCGGACCTCGAGCATGCTCTCCTCCGAGATCCGGGACCTGCTCTCCGTCACCGCGCGTCCCGACATCATAAGCCTGGCCGGCGGCCTGCCCTTCACCCAGGCCTTCGATCCCGAGATAATCCTGAACACGGTGCGAAGCGTGCTGGAGCACGACCACGCCGCGGCGCTGCAATACGGCCCCACCGACGGCTATGCCCCGCTCAAGCACAACCTCGTCGAGATAATGGCCGCCGAGGGAACGCCCTGTTTTCCCGAGGACATCATGATCACCAACGGGGCACAGCAGGGGCTGGAGCTAATCGCCAAAATATTCATCAATCCCGGGGACAGCATCATCACAGAAGCCCCGAGCTACGTGGGGGCTCTGAACAGCTTTCTCAGCTACCAGCCTCACATCCACCCCATCGCCATGGACGAGCACGGCATGCGGACGGACCTCCTCGAACAAACGCTCGCCGAGCTTGTTGGAAAGGACGCGCCCGCGAAGTTTATCTACGTGGTACCAAATTTCCATAATCCGGCAGGTATCACCATGAGCAGGGAGCGGCGCTTCCGGCTCCTGGAGCTGGCGCATGAATACGATTGCCTGGTGGTGGAGGACAACCCCTACGGGCTCCTTCGTTTCGATGGCGAGCCGGAGCCATCGTTGCGCAGTCTCGACGAAGGCCGCGTTATCTACCTGGGCACCCTGTCCAAGATCTTCGCGGCCGGCATGCGTATCGGATGGGTGGCCGCTCCTCATCCCATACTGGACAAGCTGCTGTTGGCAAAGCAGTCGGCTGACCTCTGCTCCTCCACCTTCACCCAGATGGTGGCGCACCGCTACTTCGGCAGCGAGGACTGGCGCGGCCAGATCGAACACCTCAAGGAGATATATCGCGGCAGGCGAGACGCCATGCTCGAAGCCCTGGAGGAGCACCTCGGGGGCATCGCCCGGTGGACCCGCCCACAGGGAGGGCTTTTCGTGTGGGTGACCCTGCCGGATTTCATAAAGGCTTCGGAGATGCTCGCCGCCGCCATAAGCGCCAAGGTCGCCTACGTGCCCGGAACCGGCTTCTTCCCGTACGCCGGCGGCGAGTGCTGCATGCGCTTGAACTTCAGCTACGCTGACGAGGAGACCATCCGCGAGGGCATAAAGCGACTCTCCAAGGTTATAAAGCACGAGCTGTCCCTGGCCCGTGCCCTTGGCTACGACATCGGTCCGTTGCCCGGGGAGTGCGGCACCGGCGAAGTGACGGGAGGTTGAAAAACATGCGCATAGCCGTGCTGATGGGCGGGAGGTCCCTGGAGCGGGACGTTTCACTGCGCTCCGGCAGACGAGTTTCCCGCGCTCTTGCCGAACTCGGCCACGAAGTGCTGGACCTCGATGTGGACGATAGCCTCGTCCCCACCCTGATCAGGGAGCGACCCGATCTCGTGTACATCGCCCTGCATGGGAAGTTCGGGGAAGACGGCACGGTGCAGGAGCTGCTGGAGATCCTCGACTTCCCCTATACGGGGCCTGGGGTTTTTGCCAGCGCGCTTGGCTTCAACAAGGCCTTGTCGAAGGAGGTTTTTCGCCGAGAGGGAATACCGACCCCTCCGTATTTCGTGCTCAGCGAGGCCACCTTCCAGGAGATGGGCGCGCTGCACGCGTTGCGTCCTGTGGGCGAGAAGTTAGGGTTTCCGCTGGTGGTCAAGCCGGTGGCCCAGGGGTCCGCCCTGGGCATACGGGTGGTGCCGTCTCACGATGAGCTTGTGGAGGCCGTGCGCACCGCGCTGCATTACGATGACCGGGTAATTATGGAAAAGTTTGTAAAAGGAATCGAGGTCGCGGCCAGCATCATCGGCAACGACGAGCTCGAGGCTCTTCCCCTGGTGGAGGCGGTTCCCCGCGGCGGTTTCTTCGATTTCGAGTCGCGTTATACTCCCGGTCTCACCGATTATTACTGTCCCGCGAGGCTCGACGACACCCTGACGCGGCGCGCCATCGACGTGGCGTTGAGCACCCACCGCGCCTTGGGGTGCGTGAACGTATCCCGCGTGGACATGATCATCGACGAAGAAGGCACCCCGCAGGTCTTGGAGCTCAACATAAGCCCGGGCATGACCGAAACCAGCCTGCTGCCCATGGCGGCAGAGGTGGCGGGCCTCGGCTTCAAGGAGCTGGTGAAACGCCTGGTGGCTCTTGCTATGGAAAAATATTCCTAATATCAGCGCCGCTGTTAAGCTTCGCCGTCCGCGTCCACCGCCTCCGGCTCGGCCTTTATCCCCATCTCTTCCAATAGCCGCAGGAGATCGTTTTCTCCCTTGAACTCGATGATGATCTTGCCCTTGCGTTTTCCGCGCACGACTTTAACCTTTGCACGGAGCGACGCGGAGAGCAATTCGGCGTACTCCCCCAGGGACTCGGGCTTTTCCCTCGACGCCGTCTCCGCAGTGCCGCCGAGGCGCCTCCTGACGAGCTCTTCCGTCTGCCTTACGGAGAGATCCTCGTCTATGATGCGCTGCAGGAGAAGCGCTTGGTATGGATCCCCCTGCAGGGCGAGCAGCGCACGCGCATGTCCCGGGGTGATCTCCTCCGCTACAACAGTTGCCTGAACCTCAACTGGAAGTTGAAGGAGCCTCAGCGAGTTTGCCACCGCGGACCTGCTTTTCCCCACCTTCCTGGAGATATCTTCCTGTGATAGGCCGAAGTCCTCCATGAGCTGACGATATGCGGTCGCTTCTTCGATGCCGTTGAGGTCGTCCCGGTGCAGGTTCTCGACCAGGGCGATCTCCAGGCATTCTGCGGCCTCGGCTTCACGTATGACGGCGGGAATCGATTTCAGCCCCGCCATCTGTGCCGCTCTCCACCTGCGTTCGCCCACCAGGATCTCGTATCCGGTGCCGGAGGGCCGGACGATTATAGGCTGAACCACGCCGTGCTCTCTTACCGATTCGGCCAATTCCTCCAGGCTCTCCTCCTTGAATCGGCGTCGGGGCTGAGCGGAGTTCGGCTTAATGCTGTCGATGGGAAGCATCTCGTGACGAGGCTGCTCCGCCGCTGCGCCATTGGAGATGAGCGCGCCCAAGCCCTTGCCGAGACCTTTCTTAGCCATTGGATATCACTTCCTTTGCTAACTCCCTGTAAGCGAGGGCCCCCCTACACAAAGGATCGTATTGGGATATGGGGCATCCGTAGCTGGGCGCCTCGCTGAGCCTTACGTTACGAGGTATCACGGTAACGAAGGTTTCCGCTGGATACTGCCTCCTCACCTCCTCCATGACCTGCCTGGAAATGCTGGTGCGCGCGTCGTGCATGGTCAGCAGGATTCCCCCTATACGCAACTCGGGATTCAGGTAAACTCGTATTTTTTCTATGGTGCGGAGGAGCAACACCAATCCTTCGAGAGCGTAATACTCGCATTGGATGGGGATCAACACCTCATCCGCCGCCGCCAGGGCGTTTACGGTTAGGAGCCCCAGGGAAGGAGGGCAATCGATCAGAATAAGGTCATAACGCTCCTTGACGGGCTCGAGACACTTTTTCAACCTGGTCTCCCTGGAAAGCAGGGAGACCAGCTCGACCTCCGCCCCGGCGAGCTTCAAGGACGAGGGAGCCAAGTCTAAACCACTGGTCGATGTTTTAACTATCACCTCCTCGAGCGGCACCTCGTTGACCAGGGCATCATATATCTGCTGGCTCGTCGTTCCCGCGCTTATGCCGAGTCCGCTGGTGGCGTTGCTCTGCGGATCCAGGTCTACGACGAGTACCCTTTTGCCCTCCATGGCCAGGTAGGCCCCAAGGTTGATCGCCGTGGTGCTTTTCCCCACTCCCCCTTTCTGGTTTGCTATCGCCAGCACCTTTGCCGCGGGCAGCCTCTCCCCTTGCACATGCTTGATTTCCTCGACTTCCATCCTCCATCACCTCGCGATCTTTTCCGCTATTTTCCAGCAAGGCATCCACTGAAATGTCTCATTTAGCCATTTTTATCAGTAAAGCGAGGTGGTTATCCCGACTCGTAAAACGTTTCGTGGATCTCGTGGTTTGAAGCTTGAATCCCCTCGCCTCCAGCAAGGTGCTCGATCTCCTTAATCCCTCAGCGTCTTTTTCACCCACAAAGATCACCAGCCGCCCCCCGTCACAGAGAATAGGACTCGCCAGCTTCAAGATCCGGGGCGGGTCTGCCACCGCCCTTGCGAACGCGGTTTCGTATGCATTCAGGTGGTCTTCCTCCCGGCACATAGTCTCAGCCCTTCCCGGATATATCCTTATGCCCTCGAGGCCGAGTTTCCTTCGTACATGTTGCAAAAAGGTTATTTTCTTTCTCTGCGATTCCACCAGCGTGAGGGGGAAGGGACCCGCGAGGATGTATAAAGGTATTCCGGGCATGCCCGCCCCGCTCCCGATATCGACAACCTCTTTTTGGGGCGCAATCAGCTCTTTGAAACATAGCGGGGTTATCGCATCCACGCAGAGATCGACTATCCCCTGTGCCCCTAATTTTCTTCCCACCAGGTTATATGCCTTATTCCACCTGGTTAATTCCTCCACATAGGCTAGCAACATGTTTGCCTTGCAGTCTTCCACGTTTAAGCCCATCCTGGCTGCCGTCTTTTCCACCGCTTCGAGCAGCCGCGTGGAGATATCCTTTTCTTCCACAATAAGTCCCCTCTGGTTTGTCCACGTCAAAGGCTACATCTTCTCGACACGATTGATTAAGTGTAGGTTTGTCTACGATTATCCCTTCGCGCGCCTGAGGCCAATGTATTTCTTGACCATATTGGCTGTGCAAGGGGTTGGAGCCATGCGTCGGCTTTTCCCTTACTAAAATTATCCGCTACGCTCCTAGTCATCGATACGTTGGAATTGACAAGCGAAGACACAGCCTTCATATCACGACCCTCGTCTCCGTACGCCGGTTTCCTGATAGGTAAAGTCATTGGTCCTGAATAATTTATTCTTTCCACAACAAATGGACTCCTTTCGTGATGAGCGTTCGTCGTTTTGTTGCCATATATAGTATCAGCATGGAACGACGCCTGTGAATGTATTGTTGCTGGCCTGAACGGGGGTATGCGGGAACGATACCATCTGGGCTAATCGCTTTGAATGGGGCGTAAAACATGGGGTTTGATTTCCGATTTTTCGACTTGTTCTTTTTACGAAAGATTCGCGACGGGGGTGTTGCCCGTTTTCTTATTGATGTGTTTCACGTGAAACAGGTTCGCTTTCCACCATCGTTTTCCTCGTCCGTGAGTGTTTGTCGTTATCTTTTCCCGCTCGGGAGTCGACGGTGTGTTTCACGTGAAACAGGTTCGCTTTCCACCATCGTTTTCCTCGTCCGTGAGTGTTTCACGTATTCTGAGGCTCTCTATTCAAAAAGCCTTGTCTCCCATGAAATAACTGGAGGGGGTCTCCGCACCACGAGCCAGATGGGATCCGGTGGCATATGCGTCTTGTTTAGTAGGGGCGTTGTCGAGACTCTTCAATTGAAAATTCTTGCTGCGGGATCCTATTTAACCCTTCGCCCTCACGTTTCCTGTGAGCCATCCAGGTTTGCGGTTCCGCTCTTTCTCTTTTCCTCCAAGGCCTTGGCTCACACGGTTGCTCGTCATTATTGCCGATATATCCCGAGGAGTTGGTTATGGCGATTCCTATCTCTTAAGCTCTGGTATAGGCTTTGATTGGAGGCACTCTTTCCCCTGGGTGCTATGGGTGCCCGGCTTTTCTCCCCCAGGTGTCGCAAGGCCATCTTCCCTCTGGCCTTAATCGAGGCCTTTCGGTTCAGGCAGGGGAAATTACTATCCTTCTCTCTGGCTCTTCGCCTTCGCTCTTGCTCTCTACTCCCTCGATGTCCTTGAGCGCATCGTGTATGATCTTCCTCTCGCGCGCAGGCATGGGATCCAGCCTCACAGGTCTCTTCGTGCTAAGTGCTTTTTCCGCCATATTTTCCGCATATTCCCGCAGTTTCTGTCGTCTTCTCTCCCTGTACCTTTCCACATCTATCGTAATCCTGCGTGTCTCCTGCCTGCTTCTCCTTATGATCGTGGTCACGATTTCCTGCAGGGCCTGAAGGGTAGCGCCTCCCCTTCCGATGAGTATACCCAGGTTGTCGCCCCATACGTCCACGTGGATCTCCTCATCGTCTTCCCAGCTGGTTACTCTTGTCCTTAAGTTCATCAGGTTAACGATGTCCACGACGATGCTTTTCGGGGTGTTGGGCCTTTCTGCCGCTTCCATGTGTTTTCCTCCCGTTATCTTTTACGCTGGTTGCCCTTTTTAGGGGCTCCCGGGTTCTTTTTCTGTTGTGGCGGTGGAGTTTTCGGTTTTTTCTTCTGATTGCCGCCCTTGACAGGTTGCGCTCCCTTCCTTTCCGCGGATTTTCCTTGTTTTCCCCTTTGCTGAGCCCCTGCTCCCTTTGTTTTCTGTTGCTGCGCTGTTGCCTTGCTGGGCGCTCCCTTTGCGGGCTTAGCCTTTTCGGGCGGTGCCTTCTTTTCGCCTTCCTGGGGTCGTGCGCCTGTCTTTTCCGGCTCCTTCTTGCCTTTTTCCCCACCCTTCGCTTCTTCTTTTGGGTGCCTTTTATCGTATCGCTCCATCGCGAACTGCTGCAATATCTGTAGGGTATTGGTGGTGAGCCAGTATAAGACCACGCCGGCTGGGAGACTCCACCCGATAAAGGCGGTGATGAGCGGCATTATGATCATCATGTTCTTCTGGCGCGGATCGGTCATCACCTGCTTCTGCGAATAGTAGGTGGTTGCGGCGAGCAGGATTATTAGGATAAAGGTGGGGTCCGCCAGCCTGGTGGAGTCCGCGAGATTTTTTATCCACAAGAATCCCGCTGGCTTCACGATGGGCAGTAGTCCATAAGCACCGGGGAGGCCGGCGGCATATTGCGGCAATCCCTTAAAAACGGCATACGTGTTGCCCACTATCAGCGTTGGCACCGTCAGGAGATATTTCCTCAGCACCGTGAAGAGCGCAAAAAATATCGGCATCTGGAGCAGCAGGGGGAGGCAGCCGCCCAGGGGATTTACCTTGTTCTCCTTGTAGAACTTCATCATCTCCTGGGATAGCCGCTCGCGGTCATCCTTGTATTTTTCCTGCAGCTTTTTTATCTCGGGCTGGATTTTCTGCATCGCGATCATGGACCGCGTCTGTTTGATGGTCAGGGGCAGGAGCACGAGCTTTACCAGCACCGTGAGAAGGATGGTCGCCACCCCGTAATTGCCCGTCAGGTTATATAGTGCCTGCAGGATAAAATTGAGGCCGTCGACGATGCCGTTCCATAGCGAGGACCAGACGTTCATCTTTGCCTACTTCTCCGGAAGTGGGTCATACCCGCCCTCGTTCCATGGGTGGCACCTCGTTAGCCTCCTCAACCCCAGCCACATTCCCTTCGCGGGCCCGTAGGTCTCCACCGCTTGCAGGGTATATTGTGAGCAGCTCGGGTAGAACCTGCACCTCGGCGGCATCCAGCTTGATATCAATATTTGATACGCCCTTATCGCGCATACCAGCATTCTTTTCAACGCCCCATTCTCTTTCTCTCTCATGTCCATCATGTTGTTGTCGCGTATTTACTCAAGGCCTGCGCGAGGTCTTTTTCTATGTCTTGATAGGAGGCTTTCTCCGCTGCCTTCCTAGCGATGACGACGAGGTCGATACTTTTAGGTATCTCGCTGGCCGTCCTCCTCGCCGCCTCTCTTATCCTTCTCTTGATCTTGTTCCTCTTTACGCTCCCCCCGAGCTTCCGGGATACCGATATTCCAATGCGTGTTTGCCCCACATGGTTCGGAAGGATAAAAATGGTAATTGTTTCCAGAACCGACTTCTCGCCGCCGTCTATTACCTCTTTGAACTCACGGCTGTTCCTGAGGGTCTCCATGGGTCCTCAGGCGCTCACCCTTTTCCTTCCCTTAAGCCTGCGCCTCTTGATTATCGCCCTTCCGGCCCGGGTACTCATGCGCTTTCTGAAGCCGTGGTTCTTCTTCCTTTTTCTGGTATTCGGTTGATACGTCCTTTTCATTTCTACCTCCAGGTAAAGCATAAAGATTATATCCACGGCCTTTTGGGGTGTCAAGAAAACGCGGGGTCGATTCCCTGGTGAAGGAGGTCCCTTCCTGCCCGGAGGTCCATGTCAGCACCATACAGTGTGTCGAGTCTTGATTGCATCCGTGGTCGGGATCTTCCGGCCTCTCTTCGGTGGAAACGGCTTTTGTGCCATTCTTCACTCTGTGCGTTTCCGTTCTTATGGTTTCCGTAGCGCCGCCATGGATCGATTTTGCCCCTATCTCTCCTTATCGCTCTAGTCGTCCTTTGCGCGTTGCGATTTATTCATTATCTTTTTCCCTTTTCTTAGGTGTGTTTTCTTTGCCGCTTTCCACCCCTTTTCATGCCCTCCCTCTATGGTGCGTCGGGCGGGTTTCTTTTTGGGCGTGGCCATTGGTGTGGAGCGCTGTTATAATCGCTGTTATAATGGCCGAGTCGGTTATGTGTTTCGTTGCCTGCATGTTTATCAACATCTGTGGAAATTATTGTGGATAAACTAATGTATTGCCTGGTAAAATGGCTGTTTTTTAGAATTCTCTTACTTGCCGCGTATGCCATTCTCCCAGCAATCCACCGCCGTTCGCGCCGGCGCGCTGTGTATAATCTTTCGCAGCTTTTCGCCCCTTTCATCCTTTCCAGCCGCGTTTCCTGCGCTTTCCCGGAATACTTTGAAAGGTGTGGAAAATGTCCTCCCGCGGAGACGTGCAGGGGTCGTTAACGCCGCCCCCGACTCGGGTCGCGTTGCCTGATGGGGAAGGGGGTTTTGTCATTCATTCCATCGCGGAGAACGATTTTTTGTCTTTCGTTAGCCATGTTTCCGGCCTCGTCGAGGAGAACGTATCCTCGTCGGGCATACCCTTTCCCTCGCTCGCCATACGAGAGGTGCTCGAAAACCTCGTGCATGCGATCCCCTGCAACGCCTCTGTTGTTGTCGACCCCTCTTATGGCGCCATCTCCGTGTGCGACACCGGCACCGGCATAGACCGAACGGATATCGCCTTTGAGATGGGTTTTACTACCGCCAACGACCTTCAACGCAGGATCATCCGTGGCGTCGGCATTGGACTTAACCTCGCTCTTGAGGAGCTTCGATCCCTTGGGGGAGACCTGGTGCTTGACTCCATGCCCGGAAAAGCCACTTTTGCTCGTCTCATCCTCTCTCCATCCTCATCGCACCATGTTGGGGGCGTCGATGTTTACAACCTGTCCCAGCGCCAGAACAACATTCTATTTCTGCTCTCCGAGGGCGTGCTGATGGGGCCCTCTCAGATATCTTCCGAGCTCAACGTAAGCGTGGGTACGGCTCACCGCGAACTCGTTCGCTTGCAGGAACTGGGGCTGGTGGACATCACGTCAACTGGAAAAAGATTCCTTTCCGTTGCCGGAAAGTCGTACTTGCAGAGGCTTCTGTCGCTGTAATAGAATTGCCGTGAGTCGCAGCCAAAGACCCGCCCGGGGGATGTTCCAATGGTACAGAAAACCGATCTCTTGTGGGAAAAATACATGGTAAAACTGCAGGACCAGGTGCCAGATTCCTCGTCCATGTGGTTCAAGAATATCTATTTCGATAAGGTTGATGGTTCCACCCTTGTCATATACACAAACAACACCTTCACCAAGGAATGGGTTGACAAGAGATATATTGGGCTCTTGCGGCGTGTGGCATCGGAGGTGTTTCCCGGCGTCGAAGAGGTAAAGATAATCCTCAAGGATCGTAGAAAAAAACCTGGCCGGGATCCCGTTTATCTCGACGTCAATATCCTCGCGGAAGAAGAGGGTTCGGAAGAGGGTGGTGACCTTAACCCGAGGTTCACGTTTGAAACGTTTGTTATAGGATCGAGCAACCGTTTTGCCCATGCAGCCGCCCTCTCGGTTTCCGAAAATCCTACTTGTTACAACCCCCTTTATATATACGGAGGGGTGGGCCTGGGTAAAACTCACCTTCTCCATTCCATAGGTCATTACACCAAAAAGCTATATCCCGGCTTTAAGGTTATATATAGAAGCTCCGAGCAGTTTTTAAACGATTTTATAAATGCCCTTTCCTCTGGAAGAACCTCGTCTTTCCAGAGGAAATACCGTTCTATTGACATGCTTTTAATTGACGATGTTCAGTTCCTCGCCAATAAAGAAAAAACTCTTGAGGAATTCTTTCACACCTTCAATGAGTTATACAACAACAACAAGCAGATTGTTTTGAGTAGCGACCGCCCCCCAGAGGATATAGCCGGTCTTCAGGATCGCCTCATTTCGCGCTTTAAGTGGGGTTTGACAACTGATATCCAGCCACCAGAACTCGAGACGAGAATAGCGATTCTTCGAAAAAAATCTTCTCTAGATAAAAAGGAGGTTCCGGATGAGGTTATAGATTTTATCGCCTCCAAGTTTGTGTCCAATATTAGGGAGCTCGAGGGGGCGTTAATAAGGGTGGTCGCTTATTCCAACCTCACCAAGGAGCCCCTTTCCCTTGAACTCGCAAAAGAGGTCCTGCGGGACATTCTCCCGGCTGAAGAGCAACGAACTATAACCATCGACCACATTATGAAAACCACTGCTGATTACTTCAACCTCTCCGTTTCCCAACTGACCAGTCCGAACCGTTCGCGCCAGTTGGTCATCGCCAGGCAGATATGTATGTATTTATGCCGCGAACTCACCGATGCTTCTCTTCCCGTTATAAGCGACGCGTTCGGGGGCAGGCATCATTCGACCACTATACATTCCGTTGAGAAAATAAAAAAATTGATGGAGGAAAAAAGGGATATATACGACGCTGTCCAGAAACTCACCAATCTTGTTAAGCAGGGGTAGTCTAAATTGTTGCTTTTTATTAAAGCGTATGTGCAAAAAAGCGCGCTTCTTTATTCTTTTCTTGCGCGCCTGTTTAAGTTTCCGCCGTTACCGCGGACTTATCAACACACACTCAACACGTTTGGTTCACCTTTTCAACCACAAAGAGCAGCGGTTTATATGGATATCCTTTTTATTAACAGCCCATACTATTAAAGCTATTAACTAAAATATTTAAAGAAGTATTAAGAGGAGGTGCGGAAAAGTGAAAATCAATGTGTTAAAAGGCGATATTTTGGAGGCTCTTCAGAAGGTGCAGTACTCAGCAAGCGGAAAAGGTATTATGCCCATTCTCTCCGGGGTGAAGATAGAAAGCGGGGAGGGGGAGGTGGTGCTGAGCGCGACCGACCTTGAGTCGTACACGGTTTCCGTATTTGAAGCGGCAGTGAAGGAAAAGGGATCGTGTGTGGTAAATCTAAAGACGTTGCTGGAATATCTGCGCGACTCCGGAGATGAAAAGCTGGAAATAGGATGTGAGGAAAACGAGCTCAGGGTGGAGGGAACAAAGAGCAGGATAAGGATTTACACCATGCCAACGGAGGACTTTCCCGCTCATCCAAGGATAGAAAAAATGGTTTTAGAGGGGTTAGAGGAAGGTAAGTTTTTTGATGCCGTCAATAAAGTTAGCAGGGCTGCTTCAAGAGATGAGAAGAGGCCGACATTGATGGGGGTATATTTTGAGGTAAGAGAAGGGGTAATAAAACTGGTGAGTACGGATAGTTACAGGTTGGCAATAAAAGAAGTGACGGGAGATTATAAAGTGGAAGAAGAAGGGGAGTTTATAATCCCCGCCTCCTCCTTGGTAAACCTTGCGAGAGCGGCGGGAAAGGGTGGGAAAATAAACATAATGAGGGATGAAAATAAAGGACAGTTGAAGTTTGAGGCGGATGGGTTGGACCATTACATAAGGTTGATAGAAGGGAAATTTCCTAAATATGAACAGTTCATACCAGAGGAGACGAGAACAAACATAGAGGTAGATAAAAAAGAGATGATAGACGCAATAAAGAGGATATCTCTTATAAGCAACACAGTCAAAATATCGGCTAAGCAAGGGATGTTGATACTGGAGGGAGAGTCCAGGGAGGTAGGGGAAGGAAAGGAAGAACTAGAGGTTTCACAACAAGGAGAGGATATAAACATCGCGTTTAATGCGTCTTTTCTAGAGGATGGCCTGCAATCTCTTGAAGGAGAAAAGGCGTTGATAGGAGTGAATGAGCCCTTGAAGCCCGGAGTGGTCACGGAGAGGGACGGGACTGGTTTTAAATACATAATCATGCCGATAAGGCTGTAAACGTGATAGAGGAAGTATATTTAAAGGACTTTAGAAACTACGAGGAAGCGGGGTTCAGGTTTTCTAAAGGACTGAACGCCATAATAGGAGATAACGGGCTAGGGAAGACAAATCTTCTCGAAGCCCTTTTCTTCTTGTTGCAGGGAAAAACCATGCGCGGGTCGGAGCCGAAGGAGTTGGTAAGGTGGGGGACGGAAAAAGCGCAGCTAGGTATAAAGGTTAGCGGTGGGGCGGCGGTGGAGAAAAGGATTGAGATTTGTGAGGAGGGAAGAAAAGAAAAAGGCAAGCTGGGAGGAATAAGAGCGGTATTTTTTAAACCCGACGATATATGGATGATAAAAGGCGGCCCGGAATCCCGGAGAAAATACCTGGACGAAGCGGTGGTGGAGATAAAAAGGGGATTTCGTGTCACCTTGAGGGAGTACCATCGTGTGCTGAGGCAGAGAAACGAGGCGATAAGGGCGGTAAAGAGAGGAAGTGGAGACATCGGGTTGGTAAGGAGCTGGAACCCCTTGCTTGCAAGATGGGGAAGGATGGTCGTCGAGGAGCGGGCGGAAGGTTTAAAAGAACTGGAAAAAGAAATGGACGCCACCACAGGAAGGTGGGGGGTTGGAAAGTTAGAAGCGAGGCTATATTCCTCAATGGGGGATTTTTTTGGCGAGGAGGATAAATTAATAAGGAAGATCGAGAGGATGGAGAGCGCTGAGATTGGAAGGGGAATGACCCTCATAGGTCCGCACAGGGATGAGGTGATATTCAACCTCGGGGGAAGAAGCGCGAGAAGGGACTGTTCGCAGGGAGAACAGAAACTCATCGCCATGGTGTGGAAGATGGCGCTAGCGGAGACCATCGCAAGAAATACCAGAGAAAAGGTGATCCTGCTTATGGACGACTGCCTTTCGGAGCTGGATAGGAGAAACAGGTTATTGGTTTTAAGGGAGCTGGAGAAATGGGAACAGGTTTTTGTTACCCACGCCGAGGACCTGGAGGAATTAAAGGGGTTTAACAAGATATTTCTCGGACGAGAGAATAGAGGGTGAGGGAAAGAATGCGTGATATCGGGAAGGCGATGGAGGACATGTTGAGCGAGGAGGGGCTTACGGAATTAAACCTCCTACTACGGATCCACAAGGAATGGCCTTTGATAGTGGGAGAAGATATCTGTAAAAAAACCGCCCCCTACCGACTGGAGGGGGACGTCCTTCACGTGGCAGTGGATTCACACGCGATCGCTCAAGACCTGCATTACCGGGAGAAAAAAATAAAAGAGGGACTGTTGAGGGTAGGGGTGGGGGAAGTAAAGAGAATAACGGCAAGAAAAGTAAACCTAAAGAAGAGATTTAGATATTAAGCAAAACAAGGTCTCTCCAAAGCCCCTTGCCCCATGATGGGCAGGAGGCGCTTCTAGAGTAAATAAACCAAAACATACAGCGACCAGGGGCATTCGCGCGCGACTATAAGGTGCTATATAATTTGATTAGGAGAAAAACAGCGCAATCCGCGGGCGCGCGGCGATTAGCTGGAGAGCAAGAAGGAAAATGGAGGATAGATGACGGGCGTGACCAAAAGAGCGGAGGTCTATGACGAGAGTTCCATATCGGTCCTCGAGGGCCTGGAGGCGGTAAAAAAACGGCCCAGCATGTATATAGGTACCACCGGCCCCAGGGGGTTACATCACCTGGTGTACGAGGTGGTGGACAACAGCATAGACGAGTGCTTGGCTGGATACTGCCGTAACATCTGGCTCACCATACACCCGGATAATTCCGTTACCGTGGTCGACGACGGGCGCGGCATCCCGGTCGGCATCATGAAGAAGCAAAACAAGCCTGCGGCGGAAGTGGTGCTCACCACGCTCCACGCGGGGGGGAAGTTCGGCGGAAAGGTTTATCGGGTATCCGGTGGACTGCACGGGGTCGGCGTGTCGGTGGTCAACGCCCTTTCCAAATGGCTCGTGCTGGAGATAGGAAGAGACGGGAAGGTATACCAACAAAGATATGAAAGAGGAGTTCCCGTGACCAAGCTGGAGGTGGTGGGAAAAACCGACCGCACCGGCACGATTATAAGCTTCGCCCCCGACCCGGAGATATTCGAGACGGTCGAGTTCGACTTTGAACTCCTGGCCCAGAGGATGAGGGAAACGGCTTTCCTGAACCGGGGCCTGAGGATAGAGATGAAGGACGAGAGGAAGGACCCCCCTGAGGAGCTCGTCTTTCGCTATGAAGGGGGGATCGTCGATTTCATAAAACACGTGAACGCCAGCAAGGACCCCCTGCACGCAAAGCCGATTTATATGAACGCGGAGCAGGAGAACGCCCAGGTCGAGATATGCATGCAATATAACAAGGGGTACACGGAGAGCATTTATACCTTCGCGAACAATATCAATACTCACGAGGGAGGCACCCACCTCGCTGGGTTCAAGGCCGCGCTCACACGCGCGGTGAACGATTATGCGCGGCGCAAGGGCCTGCTCAAGGAGAAAGAAGAGAACCCCATAGGCGAGGACGTGAGGGAGGGGCTGGCGGCCATTATCAACGTAAGGTTGAGGGAGCCCCAGTTTGAGGGACAGACCAAGACCAAGCTGGGAAACACGGAGATCAAGGGCTTCGTGGAGAGCACCGTCAACGCCAAACTCTCGGAGTGGTTGGAGGAAAACCCGGGCGACGCGAAGGCCATTGTCAACAAGATCCTCGGGGCGTCCAAGGCAAGGATGGCCGCCAGGCATGCGCGGGAGCTGACGCGGCGAAAGAGCCTCCTGGAGAGCACGTCCCTCCCGGGCAAACTCGCCGACTGCACCATGAAGGACCCCTCCATGTGCGAGATATACCTCGTGGAGGGAGACTCCGCCGGCGGCTCGGCCAAGCAGGCCAGGGACCGGCGCTTCCAGGCCATCCTGCCCCTCAAAGGAAAGATACTAAACGTGGAGAAGGCGAGGCTCCACAAGATCCTCAACAACAGCGAGATACAGGCTATCATCTCCGCGGCGGGAACCGGCATCGGCGAGGAGTTCGATATCTCCAAGGCGAGGTACCATAAAGCGATAATCATGACCGACGCCGACGTCGACGGGGCCCACATCAGGACGCTTATCCTGACCTTTTTCTTCCGCTACATGCAGGAGATGATAGAGGCGGGATACGTTTATATCGCGCAGCCGCCCCTGTACCGGTTGAGCGTGGACAAGAAAGACTACTACGCATACAACGACGTGGAACTGGAGGAGCTCACCAAGAGGTTTGGGGGCAAGAAATACGAGATACAGCGCTACAAGGGACTCGGGGAGATGAACGCCGAGCAGCTCTGGGAAACGACCATGAATCCCGAGAAGCGCATACTCCTCCAGGTGACCCTGGAGGACGCCCTGGTCGCCGACGAGATATTCAACACCCTCATGGGAGACGACGTCGAGGCGAGACGTCAGTTCATACAGAAGCACGCCACCAGCGTGCGCTTCCTGGACATCTAGCGGCAAGCGGCCGCGCGCGAAGTTCGAGATACAGGAGGGAAAATGGTGCAAGCCCTTGCCGGAAAGGTAAAGCCGGTAGAGATAGATGAGGAGATGAGGCGCTCCTACATCGATTACGCCATGAGCGTGATCGTCGGCAGGGCGCTTCCGGATGTAAGAGACGGCCTGAAGCCCGTGCACCGCAGGATCCTCTACGGCATGTATGAGCAAGGGCTGCTTCCCAACCGGCCCCACCGCAAGTCGGCGAGGGTGGTGGGGGACGTGATGGGAAAATATCACCCCCATGGCGACGCCGCCATCTACGAGACCCTGGTGAGGATGGCGCAGGACTTCTCCTCCCGGTACGAACTGGTCGACGGCCACGGGAACTTCGGAAGCGTGGACGGCGACAGCCCCGCGGCCATGCGCTACACCGAGGCAAGGCTGTCCACCATAAGCCTGGAGATGCTGAGGGATATAGAGAAAGAAACGGTGGACTTCGTTCCCAATTACGACGAGTCCCTGCAGGAACCCTCGGTGTTGCCGGCGCGCTTCCCCAACCTGCTCGCCAACGGCTCCTCGGGCATCGCGGTGGGTATGTCCACCAACATCCCTCCCCACAACCTGGGAGAGGTCATAGACGCGGCGATCGCGGTGATCAACGACCCCGAGGTGGAGGCCGCCGAGCTCATGAAACTGGTCAAGGGCCCCGACTTCCCGACCGGGGGCATGGTGATGGGCCTGGAGGGCCTGAAGAGCGCCTACGAAACCGGGCGCGGGGTTATCAGGGTAAGGGGAAAAGCTCACATAGAGCAGGGAAAGTCGGGAAAGACGAGCATCGTCATCACCGAGATCCCTTACCAGGTGAACAAGGCCAAGCTGACGGAGCGCATCGCGGAGCTGGTGCGGGAAAAGAAGTTGGTCGGGGTGTCAGACCTGCGGGACGAGAGCGACAGGGCGGGCATGCGGCTGGTGGTGGAGCTGCGCAAGGAAAGCGTGCCCCAGGTGGTGCTGAACCAGCTCTACAAACACACGCAACTTCAAGACTCCTTCGGCATCATCATGATCGCCCTCGTGGGAGGAGTTCCCCGCCTCATGGGGCTGAAGGAGATGCTCTCGCATTACGCTTCGCACCAGATCGAGGTGGTAACCAGGCGCACGCGCTTCGACCTGGACAAGGCGGAGAAAAGGGCACATATCCTGGAGGGCTTGCTCACCGCCCTTTCCCACCTGGACGAGGTAATCGCCCTTATCCGAGCCTCGCGGACGGTGCAGGACGCCAAGGGCGGCCTGATGAAGAAGTTCAAGCTGAGCGAGGAACAGGCGCAGGCGATCCTGGACATGAGGCTGCAGCGCCTCACGGGGCTTGAGCGCGAGAAGGTCAAGGAAGAGCACAAGGAGCTCAAGAAGGAAATCGCCCGCCTCAAGGAGATCCTCGCGGACGAGAAAAAGCTGCGGGCCATCATCGTGGAGGAACTGGAGGCGATCAAGAAACGCTTCGCCGATCCGAGAAGGACGGACATCGTGCCCGACTACGAGGACCTGGAGATAGAGGACCTCATAGCCGAGGAGGAGGTGGTGGTCACCATCACCCATTCCGGGTACGTCAAGAGGCTCCCCATAAACACCTACCGCATCCAGAGAAGGGGCGGACGGGGCGTGGTGGGCATGAACCTCAAGGAGGGCGATTTCGTGGAACATCTCTTCGTCGCCTCCACGCACCACTACATCCACTTCTTCTCCAACCGGGGGAAAGCATACCGTCTCAAGGTATACGAATTGCCCGAGGGATCGCGCGCGGCTCGCGGTCAAGCCCTGGTGAACCTGCTCCCCCTCTCGTCGGGTGAGAAGATATGCTCGGTCATCGCCACCAAGGACTATCCCAAGGGCTCCTACCTGGTCATGGCGACCAAGAAGGGGATGGTGAAGAAGACTCCCTTCGAGCTCTATGACACTCCGCGCAAAGACGGCATCATAGCGGTGAGCCTGGTAGACGACGATGAGGTTATCGACACCAGGCTCACAGACGGCAGCAATGACCTGGTGCTGGTTACCCGCAACGGACAGGCGATAAGGTTCAAGGAGGAGGACTGCCGCCCCATGGGAAGGGACACGCGTGGCGTGAAGGGCATGACCCTGGTGGGCGACGACGAGGTCATCGCCATGGGGATCGCGGCGGAGGACGCAGACCTCTTTGTGATCACCGAGCAGGGTTACGGCAAGAGAACCGCGGTCTCCAAATACCCCAGGCATCGCAGGGGAGGCAGGGGAGTGCGCACCATCTCCTTCTCGGGGGGGAAAGGGCTCCTGGTGGGCGCCCGCGTGGTGAAGGAAAACCAGGAGCTCATGGCCATTTCCGTGGACGGGGTGGTGATAAGGATGGCGGTGGAGGACATTTCGCGGCAGGGACGATCCACCCAGGGGGTGAGGATAATGAGGCTTTCCGAGAGCGACCGGGTAGCCTCCATAGCCCAGCTGGCCTCCAGGGAGGGCCTGCCCGAGGAGGAGCAGGATAGCGACGGGGAGCCGCCGTCACCGGCGGACGCGATGGAAGCGGAGCGGCCGGAGGGGGAGCAAGGCTGAAGCCCTTCGAGCAGGTGGAACACACCGCGGACGTGGGCATACGCGCATGGGGGGAAAGCCTGGGCGAGGCGTTCAGGAACTGCGCCCTGGGCATGATGTCCCTGATGTTGGACCTGGACAAAGTGGGGCGGGAGAAAAGGGTCTGGGTCGAAGCGGAGGCCGAGGACCTGGAGGCGCTCCTGGTGAGCTGGCTTTCGGAGATACTCTTCTACGTGGAGGCGGAGGGATTCGCGTTCGCTTGGTTTGAGGACGTGGAGATCGAGGGGGGCAAGGCGGCCGCGTGGGGGTGGGGCGAAGAGCTGGATCCCGAGAGGCATGGCCTCAAGCTGGAGGTAAAGGCGCCCACCTACCACGGGCTCCGGCTTGAAGAACGGGAAGGCGGCTGGACCGCGCAAGTCATCTTCGACGTGTGAGCCGCCTCCAGGCGGCGCGGAGGAGGGGCGAAAAACATGTCTTTCCTGGATGTCTTGAGGAAGCTGGATGAATTCACCTGGGAAATACCGCGCGAAGCCCAGCCGGGCATGCGCGTGCCGGGCATCGTCTACGCGGACCGGGCGCTGCTGGAAAAAGCAGACGCCGACAACGCGCTGCAGCAGGTGGCGAACGTGGCCTGCCTGCCGGGCATCGTAAAGGCGTCCCTGGCCATGCCGGACATCCACTGGGGCTATGGCTTCCCCATCGGGGGGGTGGCGGCCATGGACGCAGAAGAGGGCGTGGTCTCTCCGGGAGGGGTCGGATACGACATCTCCTGCGGGGTGCGGCTGATAAAGACCTCGCTGTCTTACCGCGAAGCGAAGGGTCGGCTGGAGGAGGCGCTCGACCTGCTCGAGGCGGGCGTGCCCAAGGGCCTGGGGACGAAGGGCAGGCTGCGCATGGAACGCAAGGAGATGGAACGCCTGATGGCGCGGGGCGCGAGGGAGCTGATCGCGCGGGGCATCGGATGGGATGAGGACCTCGAGGCCATGGAGGAGGGAGGGTGCTACCCGGGGGCCGACCCCTCGCGCGTGAGCGAGAAGGCCTACGCGCGCGGCCGAGACCAGGTGGGCACCCTTGGGGCTGGAAACCATTTTCTGGAAATACAGGTGGTTGACGAGGTCTACGAACTCGCGGATCGCCTCGGGCTGTTCCCCGACCAGGTGGTGATCATGGTCCACTCGGGATCGCGCGGCATGGGGCACCAGATATGCACCGACTACATCCAGGTCATGGCATCCTCGCTGGCAAGGTACGGCTACGATCTTCCCGACCGCCAGCTGGTCTGCGCCCCGGTGAATTCGCGCGAGGGAGAGGACTACCTGGCCGCCATGGCGTGCGCGGCCAATTTCGCCATGTGTAACCGCGAAGCCATAACCCACTGGATCCGCGAGGGCTTCGAGAGGGCGTTCAGGGCGGGGGCGAGGTCGCTGGGCATGGAGGTACTGTACGACGTGTCGCACAACCTGGCGAAGCTCGAGGAGCACGAAGTGGGAGGGGAGAAAAGAGCCCTCCTGGTGCACCGCAAGGGGGCGACGCGCGCCTTTCCCGCGGGCCGCCCCGAGGTCGCGGAGCGATATTCCCCGACGGGACAGCCGGTGATCATACCGGGAGACATGGGCAGCCACTCTTACGTGCTGGTGGGAACGGAGGAGGCGCTGAAGAAGAGCTTCGGCTCCACCTGCCACGGCGCCGGGAGGCAGCTGAGCCGCAAGGCTGCCAAGCGCAAGGTGAGGGGAGATGAGCTGCGGCGCCGGCTCGAGGGCATGGGCATCATGGTCCGGGCCGGCCACCCTGCGGGGCTTGCCGAGGAGGCGCCGGAGGCGTACAAGGACGTGCGCGAGGTGGTGGAGATATGCGAAGGGGCCGGGCTTTCCCGCAGGGTTGCCCGCATGAGGCCGGTGGCGGTGATGAAAGGTTGAGAAGGAGGGCGAGGCTTATCCCGGCCCTGGCGGCGGCGCTGGCGGCGCTTTGGCTGGGCGCGGGGTGCGGGGGCGGCGGAAGCGAGTTGTCTCCACGAGAGAACTCCATGCGCAGCACCTACGAGGGGAGCTACCAGGTCAAGGCCGTGGAGGACGGGAGGGTGCAGGGAGTGGGCATCTACGACAACGGCTCCTTCCGTATCGTTGCGGAGGAGACAAACCAGGTGATCATCTACAATCGGGGAACGGGGGAAGGGTGGCTGGTGAGGCTCGCGCAGAGGACCTATGAGCCCATAAGCCTCGAAACGGCACTTTCAAGGGCGGGGTTCATGCCGGACCTGGCCATGAAGGCCTATTATGAACTCGAGCAATTCTGGGAGGGCACGGAGTTTCGCATGGACACCTCCGACGGAAGATCCATACGGGCGGGGACCGGCGGCCCCGGGGGGCTGCCCGACTACTGGAGGGCTGAGCAGAACGGCAAGGCGCTGAAGGAGATAAGGTGGGAATACCGACGCGTGGGCGAGGTTTCCCCCGCCAACTTCCAACTGCCCGAGGGACTCAACCCCCGCCCCCAGGGATGAACGACCGCGAGACCGGTGCCCGCATGGAACGTGAATAATAGCACGCACTCCCCTCACCGCAGCTCGTATATATCGGTTGTGCTTCAACGGGGATTGCTTCGAGCAACAAGGCACGTTTTAAAACCGGCGGGTCACTGCGTCAGGCGAAATTCGACGAAGCGAGCATGCCCGCGGGCTGTCGCCTATCGGTCGATGACCAGAGTTTAAACGGGCATATTGTGGCCGCTCAGAGTTGTACAACAATCAATACTATATATTGTGCTTGACCACCCATGTTATCAACAACATGTTGTTGATAATGTGAATAACGTGGAACAGAGCTCGCGCCGGTAATGGCGGGGGCCGCTAGCCGGCGGTACCGGTAAAATCAAACTCGTCCTTAGAGGCCGAAACGCGTCAAGCTGAAGGTGTTGCACTGTTTCGGCAGGCGCTTTCGGGGTAAAAAGCCGGGAAGCCACCTCATCATCCTGACAAGACAAGCGAAAGGGAAGGTCCAGACCGACGAGCACGGGCCGTGGGCCTTCGAGGAGGGATATGAGGTGGAGGCGCTCGATCGTATCCTCGAGGAATGGAGCTACGCATACAATTACGTGAGGCCCCAACGTGAGGCCCCACCGGGGCCCGGGCTGTCACACCCCATGGAGTTCTTGAGCCGGTGGATGGAGGAGGGCGATCTTGCGGGGTTTGTGTCCAAAACGTAGTGGACCAGCACACTTTCTTGTGTGCGAGCACGGTTGGGGCTATAATTTCTCTCTGCGAGGGCCTATAGCTCAGTCGGTTAGAGCGCACGCCTGATAAGCGTGAGGTCACTGGTTCAAATCCAGTTAGGCCCACCACCGGAAAGGCCCGGGGCGCTGTCCGCCCCGGGATTTTTCTTGTGTGCCGGGCATGGCCGGCAGCTCGGGGGTGAAAGTCCCCTGTCCAACCTGACGGAGGTGAAGGACTAGCGAAGCGCAAGGGCTCAATCGCGAGGTTGAGTCTGAAGGAAGCGCAGGAGCAAAACC
>JABLXL010000026.1 GCA_013178005.1 Actinomycetota bacterium | reverse complement strand
GCATACGGTCGCGCGAGGCAGTCAGCCGGGATGAAGCGACATCGCGAAAGCGATTGCGCCGACCGGAGGGAGGCGCAACGGTGCCAGCGCGTTGTGTCGCGAAGCGATGCAAGGCCTGGCACGCATTCATTTGCGCAAGCCCTCCATTGACAAACCATAAAAATTTATCATAGTATAGTGTTTTGCGTATCAGGAGGGTATTTTGCGCCTTATCACGGTAAAGGAGTGAGGTCAACGGTGAACGAAAGCCAGGGCGTTCGCGTGAGGAGAAACTTCGCCAAAATACCGGAAATCCTCGAAGTGCCAAACCTAATCGACATCCAGAAGAAATCATACGAATGGTTCCGCACCGACGGGCTGCGCGAGGTCTTTGAGGACATCTCGCCCATAGAGAACTACACGGCGAACCTGGCGGTTGAGTTCGGAGAGCACCATTTCCAGGATCCGAAATACGACGTGGACGAGTGCAAGGAAAAGGATATGACCTATTCCTCGCCGCTGTTCGTCACCGTGCGTTTCATCAACAAGGATACAGGGGAGATAAAGGAGCAAGTGGTCTTCATGGGGGACTTCCCCCTCATGACCGACCGGGGTACGTTCATCATCAACGGCACCGAGCGCGTGGTGGTGTCGCAACTGGTCAGGTCGCCGGGGGTGTATTTCGACAAGGAGCTGGACAAGGCCTCGGACAAAGAACTGTACTACGCAAAGATAATCCCTTCGCGAGGCGCCTGGCTGGAGTTCGAGACCGACAAGAGGGACGTCATCGGGGTCAGGATAGACCGCAAGCGCAAGCAGCCGGTGACGGTGCTCATGCGCGCACTGGGGTACGAGAAAGACGAACAGATCCTCTCCTTTTTCGACGGTTCGCCGATCATAGAGGCCACCCTAGAGAAGGACCACACAAAGAACCGGGACGACGCCCTGATCGACATCTACCGCAAGCTGAGGCCGGGCGAGCCCCCGACCGCCGATTCCGCCAACACCTTGCTCGAAAACCTCTTCTTCAACCGCAAGCGCTACGACCTGGCGAAGGTTGGGCGCTACAAGCTGAACAAAAAACTGGGATTGAATATAGACCTCTCCGTGACCACCCTCACTTTCGAGGACATCCTGGCCACCATCCGCTACCTCTTGAGCGTGGTGGAAAACGACATCGACGAGGTGGATGACATCGACCATTTCGGAAACCGCAGGGTCCGTTCGGTCGGCGAGCTCATACAGAACCAGGTGCGCATAGGGCTTTCCCGCATGGAGCGGGTGGTGAAGGAGCGCATGACCACCCAGGAGGCGGAGGCCATAACGCCCCAGAACCTCATCAACATCCGCCCCGTGGTGGCGGCCATAAAGGAGTTCTTCGGCTCCAGCCAGCTCTCCCAGTTCATGGACCAGACCAACCCCCTGGCGGGACTCACCCATAAGCGGAGGCTCTCCGCCCTGGGGCCGGGCGGGCTTTCGCGGGAGCGCGCGGGCTTCGAGGTGCGCGACGTGCACCCCTCGCATTACGGGCGCATGTGTCCCATCGAGACTCCGGAAGGGCCCAACATCGGGCTCATCGGGTCGCTTGCCACCTACGCGCGCGTGAACGAGTTCGGTTTCATCGAGACCCCCTACCGCAAGGTGGTGAAAGGGAGAGTCACGGACGAGATCGTCTATCTCACCGCGGACGAGGAGGAGAAATACGTTATCGCCCAGGCGAACGCTCCCGTGGATAAGAGGGGGCGTTTCGAGAGCCCCACCATCCTCTGCCGCACCAAGGGAGGAAACGTGGTGGCGGCGCATCCCGAGGACGTGGATTACATGGACGTCTCGCCCCGACAGATCGTCTCGGTGGCGACGGCCCTCATCCCCTTCCTGGAGCATGACGACGCGAACCGGGCCCTCATGGGCTCGAACATGCAGCGCCAGGCAGTACCCCTGCTGCGCTCGGAGGCTCCCCTCATCGGCACGGGCATGGAGTACCGTGCCGCCAAGGACACCGGCGACGTCATCACCGCCAAGGCAGGCGGCACCGTGACCTACGTAGATGCGGAGCGCATCGAGGTGAAGAGGAAGAACGGCAAGGTGGACGTGTACAAAGTGGCCAAGTTCCGCCGCTCCAACCAGGGCACCTGCGTCAACCAGAAGCCCATCGTCGACGAAGGAGACGAGGTGGTGGAGGGACAGGTCATCGCCGACGGCCCCTGCACCGATCACGGGGAGATCGCCCTGGGGAAGAACCTCCTCGTGGCCTTCATGCCCTGGGAGGGTTACAACTACGAGGACGCCATCATCGTTTCGGAGCGCATGGTCTACGACGATGTGCTTTCCTCCATCCACATCGAGGAGCACGAGGTGGATGCTCGCGACACCAAGCTGGGCCCGGAGGAGATCACCCGCGATATCCCCAACGTGAGCGAGGATATGCTCAAGGATCTGGACGAGATGGGCATCATCCGCATCGGGGCCGAGGTCAACCCGGGCGATATCCTGGTGGGAAAAGTCACCCCCAAGGGCGAGACTGAGCTGACCGCCGAGGAGCGTCTGCTCAGGGCTATCTTCGGCGAAAAGGCCCGCGAGGTGCGCAACACCTCGCTCAAGGTCCCCCACGGAGAGTCGGGCAAGGTGATCGACGTGAAGGTCTTCTCGCGCGACGCGGGGGACGAGCTTCCGCCGGGGGTCAACCAGATGGTGAGGGTCTACGTCGCCCAGGTGAGGAAGATATCCGACGGCGACAAGCTCGCCGGGCGCCACGGCAACAAGGGAGTCATCTCCAAGATCCTCCCCGTCGAGGATATGCCCTTCATGGAGGACGGCACGCCCGTGGACCTGGTGCTGAACCCCCTCGGAGTCCCCTCGCGCATGAACATCGGCCAGATCCTGGAAACCCACCTGGGCTGGGCGGCCCACGAGGGCTGGCCCAAGAAAGGCAAGAACAAGGCGGACGGACCGGTGTACGTGGCCACACCCGTGTTCGACGGCGCCCGCGAGCATGAGATCGAGGAGGCTTTGAGGGAGGCGGGGCTCCCGGAGTCTGGTAAGACCATCCTATACAACGGCATAACCGGAAAGCCCTTCGACCAGCCCATTACCGTGGGCTACATATACGTGATGAAGCTGCTCCACCTCGTGGATGACAAAATACACGCCCGTTCCACCGGCCCTTACTCCCTGGTCACCCAGCAGCCGCTGGGCGGAAAGGCGCAGTTCGGCGGGCAGAGGTTCGGGGAGATGGAGGTGTGGGCCCTGGAGGCGTACGGGTCCGCGTACACCCTGCAGGAGCTCCTCACCGTAAAGTCCGACGACGTCATGGGCCGCGTCAAGGTATACGAGGCCATCGTGAAAGGCGAGAACATACCGGAGCCGGGAATACCCGAATCCTTCAAGGTTCTGGTAAAGGAGATGCAGGCCCTGTGTCTCGACGTGGAGGTGCTCTCGGAGACCGGCGAGGAGATAGAGATACGGGAAACCGATGAGGACCTCATGCGCACCGCCGATGACCTCGGCATCGACCTCAGGAGCGCCTCCGCCGCCCTTCTTTCCACCCGGAGCGAGGGGGAGAGGAGCGTGGATGCGGAGCTGGACGAGGAGTTCTGAGCTCTCCTGGAGACGTCACGGATGTATCGTTTAAGGAGGTAATCCCTTGTTGGACGTCAATGACTTCGACAAGCTGAAGATCGGGCTCGCCACCCCCGACCATATCAGGTCCTGGTCCCATGGAGAGGTGAAGAAGCCGGAGACCATAAACTACCGCACCCTCAAGCCGGAGAAAGACGGCCTTTTCTGCGAGAAGATATTCGGGCCCACCCGGGACTGGGAGTGCTACTGCGGGAAGTACAAGCGCGTGCGCTTCAAGGGCATCATCTGCGAGCGATGCGGCGTGGAGGTGACCCGGGCGCGGGTGCGCCGCGAGAGGATGGGCCATATCGAGCTGGCAGCGCCCGTCGCGCATATCTGGTACTTCAAGGGCGTCCCCTCACGCATGGGATACCTGCTGGACATCACCCCCAAGGACCTGGAGAAGATACTCTACTTCGCCGCCTATATCGTTACTTTTTTAGACGAGGAGAAGAGGCAGCGCGATCTGCCGCTGCTCGAGGACGAGCTCAACGAGGAGATAGCGGAGATCGAGGAGAGCACGCGCCTGAGGATAGAGGAACTGCGCGCCGCCGCCGAAGAAGGCGGGGAGGAAGCAGGCAAGGAAAAGGACAAGGTTAAGGAAAAGGAAAAGGAGAAGGAGAAGGGCGAGGCCGACGAGGAGCTGGAGGAAGAGGAGGCCCCCGTCCCCCGGCTCAAGCCCCAGCAACTGGAAAAGGAGATCAAATCCCTCGAGGAGAAGGCGAAGCGCCGTATCGAGGAGTTGAGGAGGGTCTTCGAAGAGTTCAAAGCCCTGGAATACCGCCAGCTGGTCTCGGATGAGATGCTCTTCCGGGAGATGCGGGAGCGCTACGGCGATTATTTCCGCGGCGGCATGGGGGCGGAGGCTATACGCGAGATGCTGGCCGACGTGGACCTCGAGGCCGAGGCCGCGGAGCTCAGGGAGATCATCCGCACCTCAAAGGGCCAGAAGCGGCAGCGGGCGACCAAGCGGCTCAAGGTGGTGACCGCCTTCCTCAATACCGACAACGAGCCCACCTCCATGATCCTCAACTGCATTCCGGTCATCCCGCCTGACCTGCGCCCCATGGTGCAGCTGGACGGCGGCCGCTTCGCGACCTCGGATTTGAACGACCTCTACCGCAGGGTCATCAACCGCAACAACCGCCTGAAGAGGCTGCTGGACCTGGGCGCGCCGGAGATCATCGTCAACAACGAGAAGAGGATGCTGCAGGAGGCGGTGGATGCCCTCTTCGACAACGGACGCCGCGGACGTGCGGTGACCGGACCGGGCAACCGTCCCCTGAAATCCCTTTCCGACATGCTCAAGGGAAAGCAGGGCCGTTTCCGCCAGAACCTGCTGGGCAAGAGAGTGGACTACTCCGGACGTTCGGTGATCGTGGTCGGACCCAACCTCAAGCTGCACCAGTGCGGCTTGCCCAAGCAGATGGCCCTTGAGCTCTTCAAGCCCTTCGTGATGAAACTGCTGGTGGACAAAGAATACACCCCGAATATAAAGAGCGCCAAGAGGATGGTGGAGCGGCAGCGCCCCGAGGTCTGGGATGTGCTGGACGAGGTCATCCAGGAGCACCCCGTGCTCCTCAACCGCGCCCCCACCCTGCACCGCCTGGGCATCCAGGCCTTCGAGCCGGTGCTGGTGGAGGGCAAGGCCATCCAGATCCATCCCCTGGTGTGCACGGCCTTCAACGCGGACTTCGACGGCGACCAGATGGCCGTGCACCTGCCGCTCTCCGCAGAGGCGCAGGCGGAGTCGCGCATCCTCATGCTCTCCGCCCACAACATCCTCTCGCCCGCGCACGGTCGCCCCATCACCACTCCCACCCAGGACATGGTGTTGGGCGCCAGCTACCTTACGGTGGTCAAGGAGGGGGAGAAGGGTGAAGGCAAGCTCTTCGCCTCACCCGAGGAAGCGGTCATGGCCTATGAGTTCGAGGAGGTGGCGCTGCACGCCCCCGTAAAGGTTCGCGTGCGCAAGAAAGGCCGTCCGCCCAAGGTGTACGATACCTCGGTGGGACGGGTGATCTTCAACTCGGCCCTCCCGGATGACTACCCCTTCTTCAACGAAGAGGTGAACAAGTCCACGCTGCAGCGCATCGTCACCGACGTCGCGGCTCGCTACGACACCGTGAAGACGGCGGAAATACTCGACAACATCAAGCGGGTCGGCTTCCAGTTTGCCACCAGGGCGGGCATAACTATCTCGGTGCAGGACATCACGGTCCCTCCGGATAAGGAGAAGATACTCGAAGAGCCGGAGGCGGAGGTGGAGAAGATAGAGGAGAGCTACAAGCGCGGCCTCATCACCGACGACGAGCGCCACCAGAGGGTGGTGGAGCTATGGACCAAGGCCACCGACGAGGTCACCGCGGCAATGGAGCGCAGCTTCGACACCTTCAACCCCATCTTCCTCATGGCCAACTCCGGCGCGCGCGGAAACATAAAGCAGATACGCCAGCTGGCCGGCATGCGAGGACTGGTAGCCAACCCCAAGGGGGAGATCATCGACCGCCCCATCAAGTCCAATTTCCGCGAGGGGCTGACGGTGCTGGAATACTTCATCTCTACCCACGGGGCCAGGAAGGGGCTTGCCGACACCGCCCTCCGGACCGCCGACTCGGGTTACCTCACGCGTCGTTTGGTGGACGTTTCCCAGGAGGTCATAGTCCGGGAGTTCGACTGCGGAACCGATAAAGGGATCCCAGTCAAGGTGCTCAACCCCCAGGGAGAGCTGAACAACTCCCTGGCCGCCCGGGTGACCCTGGAAAAGGTGAAGCACCCCAGGACCAAAGAGGTCCTCCTGGACAAGAACGAGGAGATAGACCTGGCCATGGTGGAGAAGCTCGCCAAAGCGGGGGTGGAGGAGGTCATGGTGAGGTCCGTGATGACCTGCGAGTCGCGCTACGGTGTATGCTGCAGGTGTTACGGGACCATGCTAGCCACGGGCAGGCTGGTGGAGATCGGCGAGGCGGTGGGAATCATCGCCGCCCAGTCCATCGGCGAGCCGGGCACACAGCTTACCATGCGCACCTTCCACACCGGGGGCGTGGCGGGCGAGGACATCACCCACGGCCTTCCGCGCGTGGTGGAGCTTTTCGAGGCACGCAAACCCAAGGGCCAGGCGGTGATCGCGGATATCTCCGGCAAGGTCACCATCGAGGAGTCGGATAAGGCGCGCAAGATAACCATCGTGGGTTCGGGCGATAAGGAACGCTCTTACCAGGTGCCGCGCCGCGCGCGCCTGAGGGTGCGCGATGGCCAGGAGGTATCGGCAGGTGACCAGCTCACCGAGGGCTCGGCCAACCCCCATGACATCCTGCGCGTGTTGGGGCCCCAGGCTGCCCAGCTTTTCATGGTCCGCGAGGTACAAGAGGTTTATAAGAGCCAGGGCGTGGATATCCACGACAAGCACATAGAGCTCATCGTCCGGCAGATGCTCAAGAAGGTGGAGGTGGTGGAGGCCGGTGACACCGACCTCCTGCCGGGCGAGAAGGTGGACCGCAAGTTCTTCGAGGAGGTGAACGAGGCGGTCGTGGCGCAAGGGGGAGAGCCTGCCACCGCCCGCCAGATGTTGCTGGGGATCACCAAGGCCTCCCTGGCCACCGATTCCTTCCTTTCGGCCGCTTCTTTCCAGGAGACCACGCGGGTGCTCACCGACGCGGCCATCTCAGGGAGGGTGGACCCCCTGCTCGGCTTGAAGGAGAACGTGATCATCGGCAAGCTTATCCCGGCGGGAACGGGCATGAGCCGCTACCGCAACATCAAGGTCAGGCCGAAGCACGCGGGCGTGGCCCTGCTGGAGGAGGTCGAGGCCCTGACCTCCGGTATATCCCGCACCAAGGCTCCTTCAAAGGAAGAGCTCGAGGAGCTCTTCGGGGCGGAGGCGGTGTCCGCGGTTCTGGAGGCCGATGAGGTGGACATCCAGGAACTGAGCATCTCCACGCGCACCAAGAACCTGCTCAAGCAGGCCAACGTCAACACCACCGGAGACCTGCTGAGGATGGGGATCGAGGACCTCTACGACGCGGGGCTCGGCAGGGGCAATATCGAGGAACTCAAGAAGGCGGGGCTGTTGCGCGAGCCCGAGGAGGAGCCGGCGGAGGAAGAGGAAGCCGAGATGGCGGAGGCCGAGGAAGCGGAGACCGCGGAGGAGGAACAGGCGGAGGAGTCCTAGGGGTGGAGCGCGTGGCACGCGATTGACACCCAAAGAACCCGATGGTAAACTTGCGTTTTGTGCGCCAGAGGAAAAACAGCAGGTAAATCAGGATATATCGCACGGAGGAGGTAGGTTTGCCCACCATCAACCAACTGGTTCGCAAGGGCCGCGCCGAGAAGCGGAAGAAGACCAAGACCCCGGCTCTGCAGGGTTGCCCGCAGCGGCGAGGGGTATGCACCCAGGTGAAGACCACCACGCCCAAAAAGCCGAATTCGGCGCTGCGCAAGATCGCCAGGGTCAGGTTGACCAACGGTATAGAGGTTACCTCCTACATCCCCGGAATCGGACATAACCTGCAGGAACATTCCATCGTCCTGGTAAGGGGAGGAAGGGTGAAAGACCTCCCCGGCGTGCGCTACAAGATCATCCGCGGCACCCTCGATGCCGCGGGGGTATCGGATCGCAAGCAGGCGCGTTCCCGCTACGGGACGAAGAAGACGGCCGGCCTGTAAGGGCCGGGACGGAAGGAGAGTAAGGATGCCCAGGAAAGGACCGGCGCCCAAACGGGAGATCCCCCCGGACACCAAGTACCACAGCGTCCTGGTCGAACAGTACATCCGCAAGGTGATGCTGGACGGCAAGAAGAGCAAGGCGGAGAAGATCGTCTACGGGGCGCTGGACATACTGCACCAGAAGACGGGCAACGATCCCCTCACCGTCCTGAGGAGGGCCACCGACAACGTGCGGCCCGTGCTCGAGGTGAGGTCTCGACGCGTGGGCGGGGCCAGTTACCAGGTCCCGGTGGAGGTGCGGCCGCGCCGCAGCACCACCCTGGCCATCCGGTGGATCGTCAACTTCGCGCGGCAGCGCAAGGAGAAGAGCATGATGGAACGCCTGGCCATGGAGCTCCTGGACGCCTCCAACGGCGTCGGCGTTTCCATTAAGAAAAAGGAGGACCTGCACAAGATGGCGGAGGCCAACAAGGCCTTTGCGCACTACCGCTGGTGATATCGGTGATATGAAGGTAACCACGACGGGAAGGGTGGAGAAAGCGGCCTCGGTGGAGGGGAGGTTCCCCCTCCACCGCGTGCGCAACATCGGCATCATCTCACATATCGATGCCGGAAAGACCACCACCACCGAGCGCATCCTCTTCTACACCGGGAAGACCTACAAGATGGGGGAGGTCCACGAGGGCTCCACGGTCATGGACTGGATGGTGCAGGAACAGGAACGCGGGATAACCATCACCAGCGCCGCGACCACCTGCTTCTGGAAAGACCACCGCATAAACATTATAGATACTCCCGGGCACGTGGACTTCACCGTAGAGGTGGAACGTTCCCTGAGGGTCCTGGACGGGGCCATCGCCATCCTGGACGGGGTTGCGGGGGTGGAGCCCCAGACGGAGACGGTTTGGAGGCAGGCCGACCACTACGGCGTGCCGCGCATATGCTACGTGAACAAGATGGACCGCCCGGGGGCCGATTTCTTCGCCTGCCTGGAGATGCTGGAAGAGCGTTTCGACGCCCGGCCGGTGGCGGTGCAGATTCCCCTGGGCGCCGAGAGCGACTTTCGCGGTTGCGTCGACCTGGTGGAGATGAAGGCCATCCACTACCGCGACGAGATGGGCACGGAGTGGGAGGTGGAGGAGATCCCGGAGGACCTGCAGGTGGCCGCGGAGCTCTACCGCCACGCCATGCTCGAGGTATGCGCCGGTTACGACGACGCGTTGATGGAGAAATACCTATCCGACGAGGACGCCATAACCCCCCAGGAGATACGGTCGGCGTTGCGCAGAGGCGTGCTCGCTTGCGAGGTGGTCCCCGTCTTCTGCGGAGCTTCCTTCCGCAACAAGGGGGTGCAGCCGCTACTGGACGGGGTGGTCTATTACCTTCCCTCGCCGCTGGATGTCCCTCCCATCGAGGGGGTGCAGGTGGGGAAGGAGGAGAAGAAGGAGATCAGGCGCGCCTCGGACGAGGAGCCCTTTTCCGCCCTGGCCTTCAAGGTGGTGTCGGACCCCTACGTGGGCAAGCTGGTCTATATCCGCGTGTATTCAGGCACCCTTAAGGCGGGGGCGACGGTCTTCAACAGCGCGCGCAAAAAGAAGGAGCGCATCGGGCGCCTGCTGCAGATGCACGCCAACCACCGCGAGGAGCTGGAGACCATTTTCACCGGGGATATCGTGGCCGCGGTGGGCCTGAAGGAGACCTACACCGGCGATACCTTATGCTCAGCGCACCGACCCATTCTCCTGGAGTCCATGGTTTTTCCGGAGCCGGTGATCTCCATCGCCATCGAGCCCAAGACCAAGGCCGACCAGGACAAGCTGAGCGAGGCCATGGAGCGCGTCGCCGAAGAGGACCCAACTTTCCGGGTCAAACTCGATCCCGAAACCGGACAGACCATCATCTCCGGCATGGGGGAGCTGCACCTGGAGATAATCGTGGACCGCCTGCTGCGCGAGTTCGGGGTCGGAGCCAACGTGGGGAAGCCTCAGGTATCGTACCGCGAGACCGTGGCGGGCACGGCCAAGGGCGTAGAGGGCAGGTTCATCCGCCAGACGGGAGGTCGCGGCCAGTACGGACACGCGATCATCGACCTCGAGCCACTGCCCAGGGGCGGCGGATTCGAGTTCGTGAACAGGGTAACGGGAAACGCCATTCCCAAGGAGTTCATCCCCGCCGTGGAGCAGGGGGTGAGGGGGGCTATGGAGTTCGGCGTACTGGGGGGCTACCCGGTGGTGGACGTGAAGGTCACGCTGAAGGGCGGATCCTATCACGAGGTGGATTCCTCGGAGTTGGCCTTCAAGGCGGCGGGCTCGGCGGCCTTCCAGGAGGCGCTTCGCCGTGCCGATCCCATACTCCTGGAGCCGGTGATGAAGGTGGTGATCAACGTGGCCGAGGAGCACCTCGGCGACATCATCGCCGATATCAACTCCCGCCGGGGAAAGGTGGAGGGCCTGGAGACGCGGGGAAGGCACCAGGTGGTCACGGCCTTCATACCCCTCGCGGAGACCTTCGGGTACGCCACGGACATACGCAGCCTGAGCCAGGGCAGGGCCACCCACCACATGCAGTTCTCGCATTACGGGGAGGTCCCCCAGAACATAGCGGCCGAGATCGTGCGGCGCATCAAGGGGGAGTGAAAAAGGTATTGAGCGCGGCATTTAAGGCTATTAGAATAGGGAAGTTGTGTCCAGAGCGCGACACCGGAAGTTGATTCAGGAGGAAAGTCAAAATGGCCAAGAAGAAATTCGAGAGGACCAAGCCCCACGTGAACGTGGGGACCATCGGCCACGTGGACCACGGCAAGACCACCCTGACCTCGGCCATCACCATGTGCCTGGCCAACCAGGGCCAGGACGTGGAGGTGCGGTCCTTCGACTCCATAGACAACGCCCCCGAGGAGAAGGAGAGGGGCATCACCATCGCCATCGCCCACGTGGAGTACCAGACGGAAAAGCGCCACTACGCCCACGTGGACTGCCCCGGGCACGCCGACTACATCAAGAACATGATCACCGGCGCCGCCCAGATGGACGGGGCCATCCTGGTGGTCTCGGCCGCCGACGGCCCCATGCCCCAGACCCGCGAGCACATCCTCCTGGCCCGCCAGGTGGGGGTGCCCGCCATGGTGGTCTTTTTGAACAAGGCGGACATGGTGGACGACCCCGAGCTGCTCGAGCTGGTGGAGATGGAGGTGCGCGAGCTCCTCACCGAGTACGAGTTCCCCGGGGACGAGATCCCGGTGGTGGCGGGGTCTGCCCTCAAGGCCATGGAGTGCGGCTGCGGCAAGCGCGAGTGCGAGGCCTGCTCCGCCATCATGGAGCTCATGGACGCCGTGGACGACTACATCCCCACCCCCGCCCGGGACGTGGACAAGCCCTTCCTTCTGGCCATCGAGGACGTCTTCAGCATCACCGGCCGCGGCACCGTGGTCACCGGCCGCATCGAGCGGGGGGCCATCCACACCGGGGACGAGGTGGAGATCGTGGGCATCCGCCCCACCCAGAAGACGGTGGTCACCGGGGTGGAGATGTTCAGAAAGATCCTGGACGAGGGCCAGGCGGGGGACAACGTGGGCCTGCTCTTGCGCGGCATCGGCCGAAAGGACGTGGAGCGCGGACAGGTGGTGGCCAAGCCCGGCTCCATCACCCCCCACGTCTCCTTCAAGGCCCAGGTGTACGTGCTCTCCAAGGAGGAGGGAGGCCGCCACACCCCCTTCTTCTCGGGCTACCGTCCCCAGTTCTACTTCCGCACCACCGACGTAACCGGCACCGTCACCCTCCCCGAGGGGGTGGAGATGGTCATGCCCGGCGACAACACCGAGATGGCCATAGAGCTCATCTCCCCCATCGCCATGGAGGAGGGGCTGCGCTTCGCCATCCGCGAGGGCGGCCGCACCGTGGGCGCCGGCAGGGTGACGGCGATCGTGAAGTAGAGGCGGGAGAGGGCTGGACAGACGTCGCGTAGCCATCTTGCCGGAAGGGCGCGTCCAGGCGCCGCCGCGCCGGCGGACTAGAGCCCCGGGCGGCACCGGCGGCGGCAGGTGGCAGCTAGATTGGAGGCTAGGTTGGCCAAGCAGAGACAGAAGATAAGGATAAGGCTCAAGGCCTACGATCACGAGGTGATCGACCGTTCGGCCAGGCAGATCGTGGAGACGGTGAAGCGGACGGGGGCGTCCATCTCCGGGCCGGTGCCTCTGCCCACGGAGAAACACGTCTATTGCGTCATCCGGTCTCCGCACGTGAACAAGGATTCGAGGGAGCATTTCGAGATGCGGGTGCACAAGAGGCTCATCGATATCATGGAGCCGACGCCGAAAACGGTGGACTCGCTCATGCGCATGGATCTGCCGGCCGGGGTGGATATCGAGATCAAGCTGTGATCCCTAAAGGTCGCGGCGGAGACGAAAGCCGCGCCGTCGAGAGGTGGAGAAATTGAAGGGAATTATCGGTAGGAAAATAGCCATGACCCAAGTCTTCGCCGAAGACGGGAAGGTCATCCCCGTCACCCTGGTGGAGGCTGGCCCCTGCCTGGTCACCCAGATAAAGACGGTGGAGAAGGAGGGCTACGACGCGTTGCAGCTGGGGTTCGGAGAGGTCAAGGAGAAGAAGCTCAACGGCCCGCAGCGCGGACATTTCCGGAGCAAGGACCTGGAGCCGCGACGCCACCTGGCGGAGGTGAGGGTGCAGAACCCCTCGGACTACCGGCTGGGCCAGGAGATCACCGTGGAAATGTTTTCCAAAGGAGACCGCGTGGACATCACCGGCAGGTCGCGCGGGAAGGGATACGCGGGGGTCATCAAGCGCCATAACTTCGGGGGAGGACCGGGATCGCACGGAGCGCACTTCCACCGCGCCCCCGGCGCCATAGGGGCGTGCGCCACCCCGTCGCGCGTGTTCAAGGGCTCGCGCATGCCGGGACGCATGGGAGGGGAGCGGGTGACCGCCCTCAACCTGGAGATCGTCGACGTGAAGCCGGAGCGCAACCTCCTGCTGGTGAAGGGCAGCGTTCCGGGGCCCGACGGCGGGATCCTGCTCATCCGGGAGTCCATAAAGACGCGCAAAAAAGCCGGGAAAAAGGCCCACGTACTGACCTGACGGATGGGAAGAAGAGATGAAGACGGTACCGGTCTACGACATAGAGGGTAACAAGAAGGGCGAGGCGCAGCTCAAGGACTATTACTTCGGCTGCGAGATCAACGTGCCCGTGATGCACCTGGCGGTGCGCCGCCAGCTCGCCTTCGCGCGCCGGGGCACGGCATCCACGAAGACGCGCAGCGAGGTTCGGGGCGGAGGGCGCAAGCCCTGGCGCCAGAAAGGTACGGGGAGGGCCAGGGCCGGATCCACCCGTTCTCCCCTGTGGAGGGGCGGGGGCACGGTGCACGGCCCCCAGCCGCGCGACCATGGCTTCAAGGTGAACCGCAAGGTGCGCAAGCTCGCCCTGCGGTCGGCGCTCAGCGTGCGCGCGAGCGAGGACAGGGTGATGGTGCTCGAGGATTTCACCTTCAGCGAGCCCAGGACGAAGGCGGCGGCCTCCATCTTCAAGGCGCTGGGAGTCGACGATTACGTTCTGCTGGTGCTCGCCGAGGAGGACGAGAACGTGATCAAGTCCATGCGGAACCTCCCGGGCGTGGAGGTGGTCCGGCTGGAGCACTTGAACACCTACGACGTGCTCTCCAACGACCGCGTCATCTTCACCCGCACGTCACTGGACAGGTTGCAGGAAGGGGAGGAAGATGAAGGATCCGCATGACGTGATCATACGGCCGATCATCTCGGAGAAGAGCTACGCGCTCATCGATCAGAACAAGTACACCTTCGAGGTGCACCCCAAGGCGCACAAAACGGAGGTGCGCAAGGCGGTGGAGGAGATCTTCAACGTCAAGGTCACCGGGGTGAACACCATAAAGGTGCCCCCCAAGCCCAAGCGGCAGGGATGGACGGCGGGAAAGACGGCGGCCCGGAAGAAGGCGGTGGTGACGCTGGCCCCGGGGTACAGCATAGAGTTCTTCGAGGGTCCGCTGGGTTGATGAAGAAGAGGATGGTAGGGACATGAGCATCAAGAGATACAAGCCGACCTCGCCGGGAAGGCGCTTTGCCTCCGTCTCGGATTTCTCCGAGGTCACCAAGAAAGAGCCCGAGAAATCCCTTCTCGCCCCCATCAACTACAAGGCGGGCCGCAACAACAAGGGAAGGATAACCACCCGCCACAAGGGGGGCAGGAACAAGCGCAAGTACCGCATCATCGACTTCAAGCGGGACAAGGACAATATCCCCGCCAAGGTGGCCGCCATCGAGTACGACCCCAACCGCAGCGCGCGCATAGCGCTGTTGCACTACGAGGACGGCGAGAAAAGGTACATACTCGCGCCCCTCAAGCTCAAGGTGGGGGACAAGGTGATGTCGGGTCCCGAGGCGGACATCAAGCCGGGCAACGCGTTGCCGCTTTACGCCATCCCCACCGGCACCACCATACATAATATAGAGCTGAAGCCCGGGGCGGGCGGGAAGATGGTGCGATCCGCCGGCGGGGCTGCCCAGCTCATGGCCAAGGAAGGCGGTTTCGCCCACGTGCGCCTGCCCTCCAGCGAGGTGCGCCTGGTGGACATCAACTGCCGCGCCACCATCGGACAGGTGGGGAACGTGGAGCACGAGCTGCTGTCGGAGGGCAAGGCGGGCCGCGGCCGCTGGAAGGGAAGGCGGCCCACGGTGCGCGGGACGGTCATGAACCCGGTGGACCATCCGCACGGCGGCGGCGAGGGCAAGAGCTCGTCGGGACGCCACCCGGTGACCCCCTGGGGGAAGCCGACGCTGGGGTACCGCACGCGCAAGAAAAACAAGCCCTCCGATAAGTACATCGTACGTCGGCGCAAGAGCTGAGGGACAGGGAGGTAGCCTTGGGCAGGTCGTTGAAGAAGGGTCCCTACATCGACGAGAAGCTCTACTTCAAGATAGAGGAACTGAACCGTCGCAACGAGAAGCGAGTGGTGAAGACCTGGTCTCGCCGCTCCACCATCTTTCCGGAGATGGTCGGGCACACCATCGCCGTGCACGACGGCAAGAGGCATGTCCCGGTGTACGTGACCGAGAACATGGTCGGGCACAAGCTGGGGGAGTTCGCGCCCACGCGGCGCCGGACCAAGCACGGACACGCCCACGAGCGAACCACCCGCTTGAAGTGAGCGTCGAGGGAAAAAGAGCAGGCAGGAGAGAAGCATGGCGGAAGCAGAAGAGGGCGTAAAGGTACGCGCGGTTGCGCGCTACGTGCGCGTTTCGCCTTACAAGGCCAGGCAGATCGCGGACCTCATCCGCGGCAAGGACCTGGAGGAAGCCCGTTACATAACCAATTACTCCAACCGGGCCGCCGCCCGCCTGGTGGGCAAGGTCCTGGAATCGGCGGTGGCCAACGCCGAGAACAACAACGGGCTGCGCGCCGAGGACCTGGTGGTGGTCAACTGCTACGTGGACGAGGGCCCGACCCTGAAGCGCTGGCGGCCGCGCGCCAGGGGCATGGCCAACCGCATCCGCAAGCGCACCAGCCACATCACGGTTATCGTGGGAGAGCGCGAAGTGGAGGAGAAGGGCGGACGCCGAGGGCGCAGGCGTCCGGCGAGGAGAAGGAAAGGATGAGAGCGTGGGTCAGAAGGTCCATCCCTATGGTTTCCGCCTGGGAGTGATATACGACTGGAAGTCGCGCTGGTTCGCCAGCCGCGGCTACTCCGATCTCCTCCAGGAAGACCTGGCCATAAGGCGCTACATAAGGAATCACATGAGAAGGGCGGCCATCTCGCGCGTGGAAATCGAGAGGACCAGCAAGCGGGTGAAGGTCGACATCTTCACCGCCAGGCCTGGCATCGTCATCGGAAGGAAGGGGGCGGAGGTCGACCGCATCAAGCGCGACCTCGCGCGCATGACCGATAAGGAAGTGCAGGTAAACATCCAGGAGATCAACTACCCCGAGCTGGACGCCTACCTGGTGGCCCAGAACATCGCGGAGCAGCTCGAGGGAAGGGTCTCCTTCCGCCGCGCCATGAAGAGGTCCGTTCAGAACGCCATGCGGGCGGGGGCCAAGGGCATCAAGGTGTCCTGCGCCGGGAGGCTGGGCGGAGCGGAGATGGCCCGCACGGAATGGTACCGGGAGGGACGCGTCCCACTGCAGACGCTTCGCGCAGACATAGATTACGGCTACTACGAAGCTCGCACCACCATGGGCGTTATCGGGGTCAAGGTCTGGATCTACAAGGGGGAGATATCCGGGCCCGACCGCAAGTCCAAGGAGAAGCCCGCCGCGCACGAGGCCGAGGCGGTTTCCGTCTCCGAAAAGATCGGCCGGTCCGGGCCGGAGCGCGAAGCCGTGGAGGGCATACCGGAAGCCGTGGAGGAAGAGGCGACGGTTCCGGGCGAGCAAGACGACCTACCCGTTACGGTTGCGGCGGACGTCCCGGCGGGTGCGGAAGAGGACGAGGAGGTCTGACGACCCATGTTGATGCCGCGCAAGTTCAAGCACAGGAAAGTGCAGAGGGGCCGCATGAAGGGCCGCTCCAAGGGCGGTACCCAGGTGCATTTCGGAGAATATGGACTGCAGGCGCTCGAGCCGTCGTGGGTAACGGCGCGGCAGATCGAGGCGGCCAGGGTGGCCATCACCAGGCACGTCAAGAGGAGCGGGAAGGTATGGATAAACATCTTCCCCGACAAGCCCATATCCAAGAAGCCCGCCGAGACGCGCATGGGAAGCGGCAAGGGAAACCCCGACCACTGGGTGGCGGTGGTGAAGCCCGGCCGGGTGATGTTCGAGCTGTCCGGCGTCCCGGAGCACACCGCCGCCGAGGCCATGCGCAGGGCGGCGCACAAGATGCCCATGAAGTGCCGTTTCGTGAAGCGGGAGACGATGGGTGGTGAATGAGGTGAAGGCGAGGGAGCTGCGGGACTATTCCTACGAGGAACTGCTGGCGAAGTTGAAGGAGGCCAAGGAGGAGCTGTTCAACCTGCGTTTTCAGGCGGCCACGGGCCAGCTCGACAACACCAGCAGGATCCTCGAGACCAGGAAGGACATAGCGCGTATCTGCACGGTCATCAGGGAGCGCGAGCTGAGCGAGGAAGCTTCCTGATGACGGTAGGGAGAAGAAGGGAAACCGAGCTTATGGCGGAGAGGACGAGCCGGAGAAAGGTCAGGGTGGGCACGGTGGTCTCGGACAAGATGGACAAGACCATCGTGGTCAAGGTGGAGACGCGCATGCCCCATCCGCTTTACGGCAAGATCGTGCGCCGCAGCAAGAAGTACACGGCGCACGACGAGGAGAACCAGTGCCGGGTCGGAGACCTGGTGCGGATCATGGAGACCAGGCCCCTCTCGCGCACCAAGCGCTGGCGCCTGGTGGAGATAGTGGAAAAGGCGGAGTAGCGGTCCCGGGCCGCGATTCGGAGGAAGAAGATGATACAGGCGGAATCGCGAGTAAGAATCGCCGACAACACCGGCGCGAGGGAGCTGCTGGTGATCAAGGTCCTGGGCGGGAGCAAGCGCCGCTACGCCTACGTGGGGGACATCGTGGTGGGGACGGTGAAGGTCGCCACCCCGGGCGGCGCGGTGAAGAAGGGCGACGTGGTGAAGGCGGTGGTGGTGCGCACCAAGAAGGAACGCCGCAGGCAGGACGGCTCCTACATCAAGTTCGACGAAAACGCGGTGGTGATCATCAACGAGGCCAAGGACCCGCGCGGAACGCGCATCTTCGGCCCGGTGGCAAGGGAGCTGCGGGAAAAGAAATTCATGAAGATAATCTCGCTGGCCCCGGAAGTGCTTTAGGGGCAGTCAAGGAGAAGAGGAAATGGGCGGAAGCATGAAGATAAGAAGGGGAGACAAGGTGGAGGTGCTCACGGGCAAGTACCGTGGCAAGCAGGGAAAGGTGCTCAGGAGCATCCCCGAGAAGCGGAGGGTTATCGTCGAGGGGGTCAACCTGGTAAAGAAGCACCAGCGGCCGACACAGGAAAACCCCCAGGGAGGCATAGCCACCAAGGAGGCCCCGATACACGTCTCCAACGTCGCCCTGGTATGTGACAGCTGCGGCCGCGCCGTGCGGGTGGGATACCGCTTCGACGGCGAGGGAGTGAAGAGGCGTATCTGCCGCAAGTGCGGCGCTGACCTCGATTAGGAGAGATACAGTGGCCAAGGAAGGAAGAACGGTGCCCAGGTTGAAGGAGAGATACCGCGGGGAGGTCCTCCCGGCGCTAAAGGAAAAATTCGGCTACCGCAACGACATGCAGGTGCCCCGGCTGGAGAAGATCGTGGTGAACATGGGCGTGGGGGAAGGAGCCCACGATCCCAAGGCCATCGACGGGGCCATGAAGGACCTGGCGGTGATCACGGGCCAGAAGGCGAAGCTGAACCGCGCCCGCAAGTCGGTGGCGGGGTTCAAGCTGCGCACCGGGATGTCCGTGGGTTGCAAGGTTACATTGCGCGGGGACCGCATGTACGAGTTCCTGGACCGCCTCGTCTCGCTGGCCATCCCGCGGGTCAGGGACTTCCGGGGCCTCAACCCCAAGTCCTTCGACGGCAGGGGAAACTACAACATGGGCCTGGACGAGCAACTGGTCTTCCCGGAGATCGATTACGACGATATCGACCGCGTGAGGGGCATGGACATCACCATCGTGACCACGGCGTCGACGGACGAGGAGGGGCTTGCCCTGCTGGAAGCCCTTGGCATGCCCTTCCGCGCCAGGAAATAAGGAGAGGCCGCATGGCAAAGAAATCGCTGATCGCCAAGCAGAAGAGACCTCCCAAGTTCAGCACCCGGGCCTACAACCGGTGCAAGCGTTGCGGGCGGCCGCGCGGGTATTTCCGCAAGTTCGACCTCTGTCGCGTATGCCTGCGCGAGCTGGTGCACGAGGGCGAGGTACCGGGAATAACCAAGTCCAGCTGGTAAGGAGGCAGACTGACGATGACCATGACCGATCCCATAGCGGACATGTTGACCCGCGTGAGGAACGCCAGCGCCGCCCGGCACGAGAGGGTGGAGATGCCCTATTCCGGCATCAAGCTTTCCATCGCGGAGATACTCAAGCGGGAGGGTTTCATCGAGGATTTCGAGGTCGTCAAGGGGGAAAGCTACGACAACCTGAGGTTGACCTTGAAATACGGGCCCAACCGCGAGCAGCTTATCAACGGCATCAAGCGCATCAGCAAACCGGGCCTGCGCGTTTACAGCAAGAGGACCGAACTGCCCCGCGTCCTCGGGGGGCTGGGGATTGCCATCATCTCCACCTCCAAGGGGGTCATCACCGACCGCGAGGCGCGGGAACTCAACGTGGGCGGAGAGGTCATAGCATACGTGTGGTAGGGAAAAGAAGCGGAGGTTGGAATTGTCAAGGATCGGAAGAATGCCCATAACCGTTCCGCCGGGGACGGAGGTCAAGATAGAGGGCGCGAGGGTGACGGTAAAGGGCCCCAAGGGAGAGCTCTCGCGCGAGTTCCACCCGGACATGAGCATCGAGATGGAGGAGGACAAGGTCCTCGTCAAGCGCCCCTCGGACTCGGGATTCCACCGTTCCCTGCACGGCCTCACGCGCTCCCTCCTGGCGAACATGGTGGAAGGCGTTACCAACGGTTTCGAGAAGAACCTGGAGATACACGGCGTCGGCTACCGCGCGGTGGCCCGCGACCGCGACATAGAGCTGAGCCTCGGATTCTCCCACCCGGTGCTGGTTAAGGCGCCGGAGGGCATCGAGTTCGAGGTGGTGACCCCGACCAAGCTGCGCATCAAGGGCGTTGACAAGCAGCAGGTGGGGCAGATGGCGGCCAAGATCAGGGCCCTGCGCAAGCCCGACCCCTACAAGGGCAAGGGAGTGCGGTACGCGGGAGAGCAGATCAGGCGCAAGGCCGGCAAGACCTCCGCATAGGGTCGCTGCCGGGGACCAGAGAGAGTGAAAGCGAGATGAAGAAAAACCATACCAGAGAGGCGGGAAGGGCGCGCCGGCGCAAGCGGGTGCGCAAGAAGATAAGCGGCGTGCCGGAACGCCCCAGGCTGTCCGTGTTCCGGAGCAACCGGCACATCTACGCGCAGGTTATCGACGACGTCGCCGGCCACACGCTGGCCAGCGCCTGCTCGATGGAGAAGGGCCTGGAGCTCGACGGCAAGAGCAAGACGGAAGTCGCGAGGGAAGTGGGCCGCCTGGTGGCGGTCAGAGCCCGCGAGAAGGGAGTGGAGAGGGTGGTCTTCGAACGCGGAGGCAACCTCTACCACGGGCGGGTGAAGGCCCTGGCCGAAGGAGCGCGGGAAGGCGGCCTGGAGTTCTGATACGGAGAGAGTGCGAGATGAAGCGCGGAGGTTGCAGATGCCCAAGATAGACCCGACCGTCCTTGAGCTGGAGGAAAGAGTCATAGATATAAACCGCGTGGCCAAGGTGGTGAAGGGAGGCCGGAGGTTCAGCTTCACCGCCCTGGTGGTGGTCGGGGACAAGGCCGGCGTGGTGGGATACGGATACGGGAAGGCGCGCGAGGTGCCGCTGGCCATCCAGAAAGGCGTCGAGAGGGCGAAGAGAAACCTATTCAAGGTTCCCACGCGCGGGACCACCATTCCTTACCAGGTGGTGGGGAAATACGAGTCCTCCCGCGTGCTGCTCAAGCCGGCAAGCGAGGGCACCGGGGTGATCGCCGGCGGGCCGGTGAGGGCGGTTATGGAGCTCTCGGGGGTGCAGGACGTCCTGACCAAGGCCTACGGGTCGCGCAACCCCGTGAACGTGGTCAAGGCGACGGTGCAGGGGCTCAAGTCCATCAGCCGCACGCGCGAGGTGGCCAGGATGAGAATCGCGCAGGCGCGCAAAGCCGAGAAGGCGGTGGAGGCATGAGCGCGCAGGGGGGCAGGCTGCGGATAACCCTGGTGCGCAGCCCCATTGGAAGGCAACTCAAGCAGAAGCGCACGGTGCGCGCCCTTGGCCTGAAGAGGCTTAACCACTCCGTGGAGCAGAGGGAGACGCCCGAGATCCTGGGGATGATCGAGAGGGTACGGCACCTGGTGAAGGTGGAAAGGTTGGATTGACACGCGCCCGGTCCGCGCGACCCGGGCGTGACGCGCACAGGTTGAGGGGAGAGACGCCAATGACCTTCAAGATAAACGACCTGAGGCCGGCGGAGGGTTCCACCCATGCCCCCAAGCGGGTGGGCAGGGGAAGGTCCTCCGGGCACGGCAAGACCAGTGGCCGGGGCATGAAGGGCCAGAAGGCGCGTGGCAAGACCCGCATCGGGTTCGAGGGCGGGCAGATGCCGCTGCAGCGCAGGGTGCCCAAGCTGCGCGGGTTCAAACCGCGATCGAAGAAGGAGTTCCACCTCGTGAACGTGGAGGCGCTCAACGCCTTCTCTGACGGGGATGTTGTAACCCCCGAAGCCCTGGTGGAGAAGGGGATGATCCGTAAACTGGACAAGGAAGTGAAAATCCTGGGAAGGGGAGAGCTCGAACGCAGGCTCACGGTGAGGGCGCACGCTTTCACCCGGGGGGCCGCGGCGAAGATCGAGGCCTCCGGGGGAAGCGCAGAGGTGGTATAGTTTGCTCCGAACCTTCCGCAACATCTTCAAGGTGGCGGACCTGCGCCGCAAGATATTATTCACCCTCCTCATCATCCTCCTCTACCGCGTGGGAAGCGCCATCCCCTCCCCCGGCGTCAACACCCAGGCGCTGGGAAAGCTGGTGGAGGAGGGAGGTGTGCTCGGTTTCCTCAACTTCTTCTCCGGGGGCGCACTGGCGCAACTCGCCATCTTCGGGCTGGGCATCATGCCCTACATCACCGCGGCGATCATCATGGAGATGCTCGTGGCGGTCATCCCCAAGCTGAAGGAATGGCAGGAGGAAGGCGAATCCGGGCGCAGGAAGATAACCCAGGTGACCCGCTACCTGACCCTGGGGCTGGCCCTGATGCAGTCCATCGGGCTGGTGTACACCTTCTCGCGGCAGGACGTGGACGGGACCCCCATCGTCCAGTTCACCTGGCTCAAGGGCATCATCATCATCGTCACCCTGACCGCGGGCATGGCCCTGCTCATGTGGTTCGGAGAGCTCATCACCGAACGCGGCATCGGCAACGGCATGTCCATCCTCATCTTCGTCTCCATCATCGCCCGCGTCCCCAATGAGTTCAAAACCCTCATCACCCAGACGGACCTCCGTTACGGCAGCATCGTTTACGGCATCATCATCTCCGTGGTGATGTCGCTCGGGGTGATCGTGGCCGTGATCTACCTCGACCAGGGGGAGCGGCGCATCCCGGTGCAGTACGCCAAGCAGATAAGGGGGAGGCGCATGACCATGGGGGGCACCACTTACATACCCCTGAAGATAAACACCTCCGGCGTCATCCCCATCATCTTCGCCTCGTCGGTGATCTTCTTCCCCACCATGCTGGCGCAGTTCATCCCCGGACTTAAGGGTTTCGCGGAGACGCTTACCCAGGGCTGGCTGTATTTCGTCATCTACACCGGGATGATCATCTTCTTCGCCTACTTCTACACTTATATAGTCTTCGATCCCTACACGCAGGCGGAACACCTCAAGAAGTACGGCGCCTTCGTGCCCGGCATCCGGCCCGGCACTCCCACCGCGGTGTATTTCGGCAAGGTCATCAACCGCATCACCCTGCCGGGCTCCATCGCCCTGGCCGCCATCGCCCTGCTGCCCGCGGTGATGTTCTATTTCTTCGGAACCAGGCAGATACCCTTCGGCGGGGCCGCGATCATGATCATCGTGGGGGTGGCCCTGGAGACCATGAAACAGATCGAGGCGCAGCTGCAGATGCGCCATTACGAGGGATTCCTGAGGTAGAGGCCGCGAGAATGGGGGAGGTTTAACGGGAATGAACCTTGTGCTGCTTGGCCCGCCGGGCGCGGGGAAGGGGACGCAGGCCGAGAGGATAAGCTCAATCTACGGCGTGCCGCACATCTCCACCGGCGACATCTTCCGTGACAATCTCAAGCGAGGCACGGAGCTGGGACGTAAGGCCAAGGAATACATGGACCGCGGGGAGCTGGTGCCGGACGAGGTGGTCATCGGCATCGTGCGTGACAGGCTGGCGGAGCCCGATTGCGACCGGGGGTTCATTCTGGACGGGTTCCCGCGCACCGCGGCCCAGGCGGACGCCTTGAAGGCCATGCTGGCGGAGACGGGCAAGGCCATCGACCACGTCCTCAACGTGCAGGTCCCGGAGGAAGTGGTGGTGCAGAGGCTCACCGCGCGACGCACCTGCCGTTCCTGCGGAAAGGTCTTCCACCTCGTGTTCGATCCCCCGGCGCGCGAGGACACCTGCGACGCCTGCGGCGGCGAGCTCTACTGCCGGGACGATGACAGGGAGGACACGGTGCGCGCCCGCCTGCGCGAGTACGAGGCCAAGACCAGCCCTCTCATCGATTACTACCAGCGCGAGGGGCTGTTGCGGAACATAAACGGCGCGGCTTCCATGGAGGAAGTGCTGCAGGAGATCCGCGCGGTGGTGGATAAGTGAGGGCCGGCGGACGGAAGGACGCATGATCATAAGGAAGTCGCGCGAAGAGATAGCGAAGATGCGCGAGGCCGGTCGCGTGGTGGCGGGCGTGCTCGACATGCTGGAGAAGCACATCAAGCCGGGCACGAGGACCGATAACCTGAACGAGCTGGCGGACGCGTATATCAGGGAGCGGGGAGGAACCCCCTCTTTCCTCGGGTACCGGGGATTCCCCGCCTCCATATGCACCTCCGTCAACGATGTGGTAGTGCATGGTATCCCCGGGCGCGAGCGCCTGAGGGAAGGGGATATAGTCGGGGTGGACGTGGGAGTCATCCTGGACGGTTACCACGCCGACGCGGCGCGCACCTACGCGGTGGGAGAGATAAGCGAGGTGGCCAGGAGGCTGATGCGGGTGACGGAGGACGCCCTGGAGGCGGGGATACGGGCCTGCCGGCGGGGAAACCGCCTGGGAGACGTTTCCAACGCCATCCAGCGCACGGTGGAGGCCGGGGGCTTCTCGGTGGTGGTGCAGTTCGTGGGACACGGGATAGGCAAGGAGATGCACGAAGAGCCGCAGATACCCAACTTCGGACCCGCAGGCAGGGGTCCCTCGCTGGAGACGGGGATGACCTTCGCGCTGGAGCCCATGGTCAACGAGGGAAGCTACGAGGTGGAGGTGGACGGGGAGGACGGCTGGACGGTGCGCACCGTGGACGGAACGCTGTCCGCGCACTTCGAGCATACCGTGGCCGTCACGGAGGAAGGGCCGGTGATACTGACACTGCCCTGAGGTGTCGATTGGACTAATACGAAAGGCTTTGTTAGTATATAAATTCTGGTGTGAAAAATTTATGCGCGCCACCCGGTCGGGGTCGGAAGCGTGGGGAGAGTGAGGATTGGCCAGGAAAGAAGGCGCCGTAGAGGTCGAGGGAACCGTGCTGGAGCCGCTTCCCAACGCCATGTTCAAGGTGGAGCTGGCGAACGGACACAAGATACTGGCGCATATTTCCGGCAAGATGAGGATGCATTACATACGCATCCTTCCCGGCGACAAGGTGGTGGTGGAGATCTCCCCCTACGACCTGACCCGGGGAAGGATAGTGTACAGGTACAAGTGAGCGGTAAGGAATGGAAAGGTCGCGTACGAGATGAAGGTAAGGGCATCGGTCAAGAAGATGTGCGACAAATGCAAGATCATCCGCCGTCACGGCAAGGTGCTGGTGATCTGCCAGAACCCGCGACATAAGCAGCGGCAGGGATAGGCCCGGAGGAGGTAGGTTGAGTTGGCGCGTATAGCAGGCGTTGATCTTCCCAGGGACAAGAGGGTGGAGATAGCTCTCACCTACATCTACGGGGTGGGCAGGTCCACCTCCAAGGACATCCTCAACAACTGCCGTATCGACCCGAACACCAAGGTGCGCAACCTCACCGACGAGGAGGTGGTGCGCCTGCGCAGCTACATAGACCAGAACCTCAAGGTGGAAGGAGACCTGAGGCGCGAGGTGGCCCAGAACATCAAGCGCAAGATGGAGATCGGGTGTTACCAGGGACTGCGCCACCGCGTGGGTCTGCCGGTACGCGGACAGCGCACCCACACCAATGCCCGCACCCGCAAGGGCCCGCGCAAGACGGTGGGCGTGAAGAGGAAGAAGAAGTAGGCTGGGCGCTGACGCGAGGCGAAGCGGATTTACAGGAGGTTGAGATTTGGCCAGGCCTGCGAGGGGAAGAGGAAGAGGCAAGAGGAAAGAGAAAAAGACGGTGCTGCATGGTGAGGCACACATCAAGTCGACCTTCAACAACACCATCATCACCATAACGGACAAGAACGGCGATACCCTGACCTGGAGCAGCTCGGGAACGGTGGGGTTCAAGGGCTCGCGCAAGAGCACGCCTTTCGCCGCGCAGCAGGCGGCGGAGAACGTGGCCAGGAAGGCGACGCAGGATTTCGGCATGAAGAGGGTGGACGTCTTCGTGAAGGGACCGGGCTCGGGACGCGAGACCGCAATCAGGACCCTGCAGGCCAACGGCCTCGAGGTGGCCAGCATAACCGACGAAACGCCGCAGCCACACAACGGCTGCCGGCCCAAGAAGAGAAGAAGAGTGTAGAGGGGCGAGGAGATGGCGAGGAACACCGATCCATCGTGCAAGCAGTGCCGGAGGGAGGGCGAGAAACTCTTCCTCAAGGGGCCGCGTTGTGAGAGCGACAAGTGCGCCATGGAAAGGCGGCCTTACCCGCCCGGCGAACACGGCCGAGGCAGGGTCAAGGAGACGGAGTACCTGTTGCAGTTGCGCGAGAAACAGAAGGCCAAGCGCATCTACGGCGTGCTGGAAAGGCAGTTCCGTCGCTATTACGGCAAGGCCTCGCGCCAGAAGGGCATCACGGGCGAGAACCTGCTCTTCCTCCTGGAGACCAGGCTTGACAACGTGGTCTACCGGGGAGGTATGGCCACTTCCCGCAAGGATGCCAGGCAGCTCGTGCGTCACGGGCACGTTACGGTGAACGGACGCAAGGTCAACATCCCCTCCTACCAGTTGAGGGTGGGAGACGTGGTGGAGATAAAGGGGAAGAGCAAGGACGCCATGCGCGTGCTGCAGGCGGTCAAGTACGCCGAGGGACGCCCGGTCGTGCCGTGGCTGAAGGTGGACCTGGACAAGCGGCGGGTGGAGGTGGCGGCGCAGCCCAAGCGCGAGGACATAGAGCTCCCCATCAAGGAGCACCTTATCGTGGAGCTCTATTCCAAGTAAATATATACGGTGGATTTTCGGTCAAGGCGGGTCCGCGTGGGCGGGCCGGTACAAGGAGGGAACTGGCCTTGGTTCTTGAGATGCAGAAACCCCATGTCGTGGTGGACAAGCTTGAGGACTCCTACGGCAGATTTATAGTGGAGCCCCTCGAGAGGGGGCTCGGGCACACGCTGGGTAACTCCATGCGCCGCGTGTTGCTCTCGTCCATTCCGGGGGCGGCGATAACCTCGGTGCGCATCGAGGGAGTGGTGCACGAGTTCACCACCATCGAGGGAGTCAAAGAGGACACCATGGACATCATCCTCAACCTCAAGAGCGTGATCCTGAAGGTGGAGGGAGAGGGGTCCCACGCGCTCTACCTGGACGTGACGGGACCGAAAACGGTCACCGCGGGGGATATACAGGTTCCGGCGGAGGTGGAGATCATCAACCCGGACCTCAAGATATGCACCCTTAACGGCAAGGGGAAGTTGAAGGCGGAGATGGTGGCGCGGAAGGGCCGCGGTTACGTGGCCGCGGAGCAGATGGGAGGGTACCGCGAGGTGGCGGGCACCATTCCCCTCGACGCCATGTTCTCGCCCGTGGTTCGCGTTTCCTACCAGGTCGAAAACACCAGGGTGGGGCAGCGCACCGACTACGACCGCCTCATCCTTGACGTTCACACCGACGGCAGCATCAGCGCCCAAGAGGCGCTGGTGAAGGCCGCGCAGGTGCTCTCCGGGCATGTCGCCATTTTCTCGTCCCTGGCGGAGGAAGAGGGGATGGCGGAAGAGGGGGGCATATTCGGAGCTCCTGCGCAGACGGGAGCCGGGAAGGTGCACCAGGAACCAATCGAGGAGCTGGAGCTGCCGGTGCGCGTGCTCAATTGCCTGCACCGCGGAGGCATCAGCACCCTGGGTCAATTGATAGAGAAGACGGAGGACGACCTTCTGGCGCTGCGCAGCTTCGGGGCGCGCTCCATCGAGGACGTCAAGGAAAAACTCGCCAAGAAAGGGCTTTCCCTGCGCTCCAAGGAGGAATAGGCGCAGGCCGGCAAGGATACGAGAGGTAACTGGCATGCCGCAACCAAAACAAGGAAGAAGACTGGGGGGAACCGCCTCCCACCAGAAGGCGATCCTGGCCAACCTTGCCAGGGCCATGATCGAACACGAGAGGATAGAGACCACGCAGGCCAAGGCCAAGGAAGTGCAGCCGCTGGTGGATAAGCTGGTGGGCCTCGGCAAGCGCGGAGACCTGCACGCTAGGCGCCAGGCCCTGGCCATAATCCCCGATCGCGATATCGTGCACAAGCTCTTCGACGAGATCGCTCCCCGCTACGAGGACCGCGAGGGAGGCTACTGCCGGGTGGTGAAGACCGGTTTCCGCAAGGGCGACGCCGCTCCCATGGCGGTCATCGAGTTCGTCTAAGGCCGTATCCGCGCGGATCCCCGAGCAATCCACGCCCTCGAGGGAACCGGTGCGATCCGGAAATGGAGGGATCCGGAGCGGGAAAAGGCAGGTCCCGCCATATCCATGAAGAGGGCTTCGGCCGCCTGACCCCCGGTTGTTCCCTCCCTTGAACGGGAACGCATCCGCGCCATGTCACGCTTGGCGAACATGAAGCGGCGCCTGCCGGCAGCGCCGCCGTTTTTTACGCGATAAGGCTTGGGCGTTAGCGCGCGGTTGCACCTGGCGCGCGGATTTTTCGGCCGGAATCCACCCGGATGTCGATAGCTTCCACGTCTGCCCGGCGACCAGGCCCTTGACGAGCAGTCCGTCTGTTATGGACATGTTCAGGCGCCCCGAAAGAATGGCGATACCACTCACGGCGACCAGGCCCTTGACGAGCAGCTCTGCTATTGCGGGCATAGCGGAGTGGGTGCGATCCTCCCGGTGGGGAGCACTTTTCGGGAGAGATCTCGCCTGCGGGACAGAAAGTGGCCGCTGGTTTAGAATCGTGACATGCCCAACTACATGATGGTACTTGAATATGACGGGACCGCTTATCACGGGTTCCAGAAACAGCCCGGCCTGCCCACCATCCAGGGAGCCCTGGAGGGGGCGCTCTCGCGGGTGGCCGGGATGGAATCTCCCCTTTATGCGGCGGGGAGGACGGACGCCGGGGTGCACGCGAGGGGACAGGTGGTGAGCTTCCACGGCCGCTTGAAGATTCCCTGCGCGCGCCTCGCGCAAGCCCTCAACGCGCTGCTCCCGCCGGATATCGCGGTAAAGGAATGCGCGGAGGTGGATGACGGCTTCAACGCCCGCAGGAGCGCGCTGGCCAGGGAGTACGCTTACCACGTACAGTGCGGCGGCCAGCCCTCTCCCTTCGACCGCAGGTACGTGTTCCGCTGCCGGGGCGGACTGGACGTGGAGGCTATGCGAGAGGCCCTGGGGGCGGCGGTGGGCGTGCACGACTTCGCGGCCTTCTGCAGGCGGGAAGAGGGGAAGTCCACCGTCCGCGATGTATACGAAGCGGAACTGGAGGCGGTGGGGGAGAAGTTGCGCATACGGGTGAAGGCCAATGCCTTCGCCTGGATGATGATGCGCATGCTCTGCGGGGCCCTCCTGGAGGTGGGCAGGGGAAAGTGGACCCCGGACCGGTTCAGGGATATTTTGGAAAGTGGCGAAAGTTCGCACGGCGCCCAGACCCTCCCGCCGCACGGCCTTTTCCTGGAGCGGGTATATTACCCGTAAGATGCAAATCGCCTCTGGGGCGCGGCGCGCTGGGGCGGGTTCTCCCTCCGCCGGGAAAGGCTTGCTCAGCGGACGCAGGCCGCTTCCTCAAGGAACCGGCAGAGATATGTCCGGGGCGTCCAGGTCAAAGGGCTCCATGGTGGCGAGGAGGCGGAAGCGCAGCAGGTTTTCTACCGGGTCGTAGCCGAGCAACTCGAGCTGCACGGTATGCGGGGGAGAGGAGGGCTGGTACATCCAGACCCGGAGGAGGGGCTCGAAGCGCAGGGAGGAGAAGTAGGACCATGCGCCCTCGGTAAGGACCTCCTCCGCCGCCCCGGGATCCAGGCGCAACAGGACTCGCCTGAGCGGCGTCCCCTCCAGCTCCTCCTCGCCCTCCAGGGAGGCCGACTGGAAGCGCTTCGCGAGGGCGGCGACGTTCGCGGGGTCGTAAAGGGGGTTGGCCCTGGCTTTGCCTTCCATTTCGTACCAGGTCCCGTTATCCTGCTCGAAGAACCGCTTTCCCGACGCGAGCAGCGCGAACTCCTCTACCCCGGTGGGCGTTGAACGCCTCACGGAGATGTGAAATCCCTCTCCGGTCCGCGATCCTTCGCAGAGCTCGTCGCCGTAAACGGTCTGCCCCGACACCCCCACCCAGGTCTCGAGGTGGAGGCGGTAGCGGAAAGCGGCGGCGTCCGCAAGGGTCTCCAGCGAAGACAGGGCTTCTTCGCGCAGCGCGGTTTCGTGCCCGTCGCGGGGAGCGCCGCAGCCGGCGCCAAACGCGAGGGCGACCAGGAGGACCAGGCAAAGCGGCGGCCTTGGGCGGGGACGCCTCATCGCGAGCGTATCACCGCCAGGACTTCGTCGCGCTTTTCCTCCATGAGCTCACGGCTTTTGGCCTCCAGGTTGAGGCGCAGGAGCGGTTCGGTGTTGGAGGGGCGCACGTTGAACCACCAGTCGTCGAACTCCACCGTCACGCCGTCCAGCCGGTCCACCCTGCCCCGGGAATAGGCCCGCGCTATCTCCTCCAGTTTCGCGGGTATGTCATCCACGCGACTGTTGATCTCCCCCGAGGCGTGGTACACCTTGAAGGGCGCGAGGATCTCCGAAAGGGGTTTGTTCTCCAGGCTCACGATCTCGAGGATGAACATGGCGGCGATGAGACCGGAGTCGGCGCGGTAGTTGTCGCGGAAATAGTAATGCCCGGAGTGCTCTCCCCCGAAGACCGCGCCCGTCTCCGCCATGGTCTGCTTGATGAAGGAATGGCCGACCCTCTCGCGGATCGGGGTCCCGCCGTAAGCGCGTATGGTCTCCGGCACCACCCAGCTGTTGATGCAGTTGTAGATGATCTTCTCACCCGGGTTGGTCTCCAGTATACGCTTGGCGACCATGGCGGTGGTCAGGGAACCGCTCACCGGGTCGCCCTTGTCGTCCACCAGGAAGACGCGGTCGGCGTCGCCGTCGAAGGCCATGCCCAGGTCTCCTCCCGCCTCCAGCACCCACGCCGACAGGAGCTTGATGTTCTCCGGGTTGATGGGGTCCGGCTGGTGATGGGGAAAGGAGCCGTCGAGTTCGAAACAGTGGGGCACAAGCTCGCAGGGCAGGCGATCGAAGAGAGCGGGCAGGATCATTCCCGCCATGCCGTTGCCGGCGTCGGCCACCACCTTCAGGCGGCGCAGGGAGGTGACGTCGATGAAGCCGAGCACGTGCTCCACGTAACGTTCGAGCATATCGGCTTCGGTGACCTTGCCCCTTGAGGCGGCCTCCGGGAACTCCCCCGCAAGCACCAGGTCTCGTATTTCCGCGATGCCGGTGTCCATGCTTATGGGGCCCGCCTTGCGCCGGCATAGCTTGAGGCCGTTGTACTCCTTGGGGTTGTGGGAGGCGGTGAACATGGCGCCGGGCATATCCAGCGCCCCGGATGCGTAATAGAGCATGTCGGTGGAGCAAAGCCCGATGTCGGTCACGTCCGCTCCCTGGTCGGTGGCTCCCGCGATGAAGGCGCGGGAAAGGGGGGGCGAGGAGAGGCGCATGTCCCTGCCGGTGACGATGCTCCGTTCTCCGAGGAAGGTGACGAAAGCCCTGCCGATGCGATAGGCGACCTCCTCGTCTATCTCGTCCGGGTATACCCCTCTCACGTCATAGGCCTTGAAGATGCCTGAATTCACCTCTTTCACACCGACCTCCTTTCGCGCATGCTAGAATTCTACCATAGCGAAAAGGCGGGCCGTGACGGCCGGCATGGCCCGGACACGGTCGGGCCGCGGTGTCGGGGACGGCCGCGGAGAGGCGCGGGACCAGCGCGCTCTCTCTGCCGGGTTTTCGGGATCGGACGTACGCAAGGGGGTTTCCATGCAAGAGCCGGTGAACCTGGATGATGTGATGACCTTGGGGGAAATGGATCCCGGGGGGATGCTCGCGGCCGTGGAGGATTTCCCCCGCCAGTGCGCCGAGGCGCTCAACCTGGGCAGGGAGGCCCCCGAACTCCCCGATGCGGAGGGGATATCCAGGGTGGCCTTCGTGGGCATGGGGGGCTCCGCCATCGGCGGGGATATCCTGAGGGCCTTGCTCGAGGACGTGGTGGGTATGCCCATGAGCGTGCATCGCTCCTACCGCCTGCCCAGCCTGCTGGGTCCGGATACCCTCGCCGTTTTCGTGAGCTATTCGGGCAACACCGAGGAAACCCTCTCCGCCCTCGATGACGCCATCTACCTCGGATGCCGGGTGCTGGTGCTGACCACGGGGGGCAAGCTGCTCGAGAGGGCGCGCGCCAACCGCTATCCCGCGGTGGTGATCCCAGGCGGCCTGCAGCCAAGGGCGGCCCTCGGGTACCTGTCCCTCACCGCCGCCGCGGCCATGGAGAGAATGGGGCTCATCCAGGGTTTCGTGAGGGTGGCCCACGGGATGGCGGAGTCCCTGCGCGCGAAGGGAGAGGAATGGGGGCGCCTTTCCCCTCTGGAGAAAAACTTCGCCAAGCAGCTCGCCTTGCGGTTGCGGGGAAAGATCCCCGTCATTTACGGCGTGGAGGGGATGCTCGCGGTGGCGGCGTATCGCTGGAAGTGCCAGTTCAACGAGAACTCCAAGGTGCCCGCCTTCCACCACGCTCTCCCGGAGATGAACCACAACGAGATCGTGGGATGGCATGTCCTGGACGAATATTCCAGGAAGGTGGAGGCGATCTTTCTGGCCGAGGAGGACGACGCCTCGCGGGTGGCCAAAAGGGTGGAGATAACCGCGGACTTGCTGCGAGAGAAGGTGGGCGGGGTCACCGTGCTGCGGGTAGGGGGAGACACGCGCACGGAGCGCCTTTTCAGCGCCGTTCACCTGGGGGATTTCGTGAGCGCCTACCTCGCCTTGCTGAATGGAGTGGACCCCACCCCGGTGGAGGTCATAACCCTGCTCAAGGAGCGCATGGCGGCGGAGGGTTGAGGCAGGCGTGCGGGGAGACGTCGAACCCTTCCTCTCCCGTTTCATTGGAGTGGACCCCACCCCGGTGGAGGTCATAACCTTGCTCAAGGAGCGCATGGCGGCGGAGGGCAGGCGCCGCATCGATGCGCGACGGCAAACCCTTCCGGCCGCCCGGTTCGTTTGTGCCGGAACGCGGAATGTTCTGGAATGCCAATAAGACCCCTTCTTCAGCACGGAGCGGTGACGAAGGACGCGTATGCATTTGCCCATTCAGCCCTTTTATCGGGCAACAGCGCATCCTCAACTGGGAACATAAGAGGGAGGACACGACACGGATCCTGGACGGGCGTAATGTGATATACAGGCCATAAGCTGGGCAAAGAGACCTATCTCATTCAGGAATAAGCCAGATCTAACGATTCCTTAATGGTTACATAACAGGTTACGTGTTCAATGGAGCCAGGTAAAGATCGGGATGTCCAGGTGAGCTTGAGCTCCCTTGGCGAAGGCGGCGGGCCGAAAATGGGCCATGCGTAGGGATGGACGCTGGGGATTGGGAGGAGATGGGAGGGGCGAGGTGAAGGCGTATGGGCTGGCGATCATCGGCGGTGAAGCTCTTGCAGATGGCAGAACATACCTATCCAAGCGAGTCGGGTATTTCGGACGCGTTGGGCGAAAATCGCCTGCTGAAACCGGCTCGAGGGACGAGGGATCAGGGGAAAGGAAGGGGTTCGATGTGGGATGATTTGCGGGGTTCGGGATCTTTGGCTCGCGTTGCGAAAGCGCTGGCGATAATTGCGGTCATGGCTTCGCTCGTGTTGCTGGCGGCCTCTTGCGGTAAGGCCGGGGAGCAGGTGTCACCCGCCCGAGATGAGCAGAAGTATCCTCCTGGGACCACGGGGGAGATGTTGGCGGAAACCACGGGCAGCGGCTCGCTGGCCCCGTTGGCCGGGGGCGGGGACGGCGGTGAAGACCCGGAGAAGGAGACGGACGCTACGGCCGACGAGGCGGTCGAGGGGCCCGGCGCCTCGGTCGAGCTCGCCGGAGTGAGGTTCACGGTGGTGGAGGCGAGGCGCCGGGATTCCAACGACACGGTGTTGTCCGCGGGGCAGCCGGAGGTGCCGGGAGATTACCTGGAGGTGGAGATCCTCGCCGAGAACGTGAGCGATGGCGTGGTCGACCTCTCGGAGTTCTCCTTCCGGTTGTGGAGCCCCGGCATCGACGCCGGCTCCTACGAGGGGTATTACGGGGCGGATCCCAGGTTCGGGAGATACGTGTCGGACAACATGGTTTCCCTGGTCCTTCTGGATTACGCCACCCTGCAGCCGGCCTCGCGCAAGCTCAAGGCGGGAGAGCCCCTGGAGGGGGCGTTTCTATTCTGCGACCTCAACCCCAGCAGCGTGGCGCGCAACCAGGGGGTCGCCAAGGACAACACCAACCTGGTGGTGCGCAAGCTGCGGGGGGACGGAGCGGGCGAGGAGGCGGAGATCAACCTCGCCGGATACCCGGACTGAGTTGGGAGGCGGGAAATGCGAGCGTTTAGAAGGGGGTTCAGGAGCTTCCGGCGTCATCCCGCCGCCAACCTGGTGGTGGTGCTGCTGCTTTTCGTCTGCCTGACTTTCTCCCTCTCCATGCTGGCGGTGAAACTGGCCGCGGACAGCCAGACCAAGGCGGTGAAGGGGAGGGTGGGCAACTACGGCGAGATCCGCTCCAGCTCCGGTTTCATGATGTCCACCTTCGAGCGGGAGAGGGAAAAGAGCGAGGCCGAGCGAGCCCGCGAGGCCCGCGGCATGTCCGAGGAGGAGGAGCTTGAGGAGCGGGCCAAGACGCTGGTGCCCGAGGGGCTTGCGGACGACTTCTCCCGCCAACCCTACGTCTTGACCTACGACAAGGTGCTCACTGCGGGGGTGAGCGTCCCGGGGATAAAGAACGTGGAGCTCGCGTCCATGCTCAACCTGAGCAAGGAGATAAAGGAGGGGGCCGCCGCCTCCGGCATTACCGAGCACACCTTCGTCTTCGAGGGCAACACCAACGGGGCCTCGGCCTCGGAGTTCCTCAACGGGTCCAAGCGCCTCGTGGCCGGCGTCTTCTACACCTACGCCGACCACCGCGAGGCCAACCCCGTGGTGCTGGTGGAGAAGAACCTGGCGGAGGAGAACGGCCTGGAGGTGGGGGACACGGTAACGGCGTTAATCAACGGCGAGAGGGGAAAAAGCGCCGAGGTGGACCTGGAGATCGTGGGCATCTACGAAACGGTGGAGGCGGAGCGCCAGAGCCAGAAGGGCTCCTTTGCCACCTTCAACCCCGCGGGAAACAAGTTTTTCGCCCCGCTTTCGGTGGTCCAGGTCTTAAACGACACGCCGGGATACGTGGAACTGGGCTCGTATTATTTCGACAGCGTGGATCACACCGGGGAACTGAGCAGCGCGTTCGCCGAGATGACCGACGGCTCCGGGCGCTACGAGTTCGTGACCGATCAAGCCGATTACGAGATAATCAGCGATCCCCTGGAGAAGGTGGGCAAAACCTCGCTCATCGGGTTCGGGGGAGCCCTGGGCGCGTGCGCGCTCATCATCCTCCTCGCCATGGCCATCATCGTTGGGGGGCGCACCCGGGAACTGGGAGTGCTCAAGGCTATAGGGGCTACGGACCGCCAAGTGGTGGCGCAGTACGCTGTGGAGGTGATCTGCGTCTGCCTGGTCTCCATAATGCTCGCCACCGCGGCCACGGCGCTGGTCAGCCAGGGCCTCGGGGACTGGCTCCTCTCGGGGAACGAGACCGATCGGATGGCGGAGGAGGGGGAAGGGGAGGCTTCCGGTTACGCCGCCATGATGGCACGCCTCACTGAACGTAACCTGTACAAGGAAGGAGGGCTTTTCTCCACGCCGAAGAGCGAGAAAGAGGAGGTGGAGCTGGACGTGGTCTACCAGGGCAGGATGCTCGCCTACGGCATCCTGATCCTTTTAGGGATAAGCCTTTTGGGAATGGCCATACCAGTTGCCTGGATCAGCCGTCTCAGGCCGGCGAGGGTCCTGAGCATGGAATAAAAGGGAGGTCAAGGTGTCCGCACCTGAAACGAAGGCGGAGGATGCCGGCTCAAAAGACGGGGTAGCCTTACTGAAGGTGGAGGGCCTGTCCAAGACCTTCCACGGCAAGGCGGGCGACGTAAAGGCCGTCGACGATGTCTCCTTCGAGGCGGAAAAGGGCGAAGTGGTGGTGATCGTGGGCCCCTCGGGCTCGGGCAAGACCACTCTGCTCTATCTAATAGGGTCCCTCGAAAGAGCGGATGAGGGGAGGATACTGGTCTCGGGGGAGGATATATGCGCTCCCGGCGCGGACCTCATCGCATACCGCCGCAAGCGGGTCGGCTTCGTGTTCCAGTTCTTCAACCTCGTCACCGCGCTCACCGCCCTGGAGAACGTCGCCCTTCCCATGGACATCTCGGCGGCGCCATCCAAGGTCCAGGGAAAAAAGGCGGCGGAGCTCCTGGAGCGCATGGGTATCGACGGCAGGCTTCAGCGCACCCGCGCCAACCGCCTGAGCGGAGGGGAAAAGCAGAGGGTGGCCATCGCCCGTGCCCTTGCCAACGACCCCGAGATCATCCTTGCCGACGAGCCCACGGGAAACCTGGACAGCGCAACCGGCAGGACGGTGGTGGACATCCTGGTCAGGCTGGCGCGGGAGGACGGCAGGTGCGTGCTCATCGTCACCCACGACGAGTCCATACTGGAGGTCGCCGACCGAGCCTTCCACATGGCGGACGGCAAGCTGGGCGCCAGGGCGAAGGAATGAGTCCCAGCGTGCGGGCGGCGCTTGCCGATCGGCACAAGGACGGTTACGGGTTTTCCTCGCTTTTTCCTGCATGATGCGCGGGAAAGGCGGCGTTTCCCGGCTTGTGTCGGGCTGCTGCGTTCTCCGGCGGCGCCGTTCCGTCGAAAGGATGCCTGCGGGGGCGAAATGGGCTGGTAGGCTGCCCCGCCACCTGCCTTGACAGGCGTGGAATGCGCCTCTATCATTATTGCTTGTCGTGCAATGAATCCGACGGAATGGAACGCGCGGGAAACATGAAGACCTACAGCGTGAAGAAGGCCGATATAACCAGGTCGTGGTACCTGGTGGACGCCGAAGGCTTGGTCCTGGGGAGGCTGGCGGCGGAGCTCGCCAAGATCCTCAGGGGGAAGAACAAGCCCATCTTCACCACCCACCTGGATGTGGGCGATCACGTGGTGGTGGTCAACGCGGACAAGGTGGTGCTCACCGGCAACAAGCTGCGGGACAAGATACATTACAGGCACTCGGGTTACCCCGGCGGGCTCAAGGAGACCCCCTACGAGGTGCTCCTGAAGGAAAAGCCGGAGCTGGTGGTGGAGAAGGCGGTGAAGGGGATGTTGCCGAAAAACCGCCTGGGAAGGGCCATGATCAAGAAGCTGCACGTGTACGCGGGCCCCGATCATCCTCACCAGGCTCAGAAACCCGAGAAGATCATGCTGGCCTCCAACGGTTAAGGAAAGGGCGGGTGAATCGCTTGCCTCAGCATCTGGGATACGGCACGGGAAGGCGGAAAGAGGCGGTGGCCAGGGTCTGGCTCTACCCCGGTGACGGAGGTTTCTCCATCAACGGCAAGACCCTGGAGGAGTACTTCCCCAGGCCGACGCTACGCTACCAGATCATGCAGCCCCTGGAGGTTTCGGCGAGCGCTGAAAGGTATCTGGTAAAGGCAACCATCAAGGGCGGCGGCATCTCGGGGCAGGCGGGCGCGCTGAGCCACGGCATAGCCCGCGCCCTGGTCGATTGCGACGAGACCCTGCGTACCGACCTCAAGAAAGCGGGGTTGCTCAGGCGCGACCCGCGCATGAAGGAGCGCAAGAAGTACGGCCTCAAGAAGGCACGCAAGCGCCCGCAGTTCTCCAAGCGCTGATTCCATCCCTCCGGAACCCAAGACCGCATGGCGTATGCGCGGTTGCATGCGCACGGGGGGAGACCGTTTCCTTGAAGGGCCGAAAGCGCGGGTGCTATAGTCCTGGTATGGAAATGACGGGAGTGCACGATGCGGGATGCTGAGAGCAAGACGCGTCTTTTCGGCACCGATGGCATCAGGGGTATCGCGAATATTGAACTCTCGCCCGAGCTGGCCATGCGCGTGGGCTGCGCTGCGGTGAAGGTGCTGGCCGGGACAAATCCCAGTCCCTTCCTGGTCATCGGCAGGGACACCAGGATCTCCGGGACCATGCTGGAGTCGGCCTTGGTGGCGGGGATCTGCTCCTGCGGCGGCAGGGTGGAGTGCCTGGGGGTGGTCCCCACACCGGCGGTGGCCTACCTCACGCGCAGGAAGGGCGCCGACGCGGGGGTGGTCATCTCCGCCTCCCATAACCCGGCGCGCGACAACGGCATCAAGTTCTTCCACGCCTCGGGTTACAAGCTGCCGGACGAGATGGAGCGGGAGATGGAGGAGCTCGTCCAGGCGGGCGCCGAGCAAGAGAGGCCGGGCGGGGATTGCGTCGGTTGCGTCTCCCGGGGAGAGGACGCGGAGGAGCTCTACCTGGAGCACCTTCTCTCCACGGCTTGCCCCGATCTGTCGGGTTTAAAGGTGGTGGTGGACTGCGCCAACGGCGCCGCCTACCGCCTGGCCCCCGTTCTCCTCAGGAGGCTTGGGGCGCAGGTTAAGGCGTTGGGCGCGGATCCCGACGGGCTCAACATCAACCTCGACTGCGGTTCCACCAAGCCGGAGGGTCTACAGCGCGCGGTGGTGGAGGAAGGGGCTGATTTCGGCCTCGCCTTCGACGGTGACGCGGACCGGTTGCTGGCGGTGGACGAGACGGGCGGGCTCGTAGACGGGGACGCCATCATGGCCGCGTGCGCCGTGCACATGAAGGCCGCCGGTCGCCTCAACAAGAACGCCCTCGTGGCCACGGTGATGTCCAACCTCGGCTTCCACCGCGCCATGCGCAGGGAGGGCATAGAGGTGCACGTGGCATCGGTGGGCGACCGCTTCGTGCTGGAGAAGATGCTCGAGGAGGGCCTGAACCTGGGAGGGGAACAGTCGGGACATATCATATTCGGCGATCACGCCACCACCGGCGACGGCCTGGTGACCGCTTTGCAGCTCATGGAGGTGATGGCGGAAAGCGGGGAAAGGCTCTCGGTCCTTAGGAGCATGGTGGAGCGCATCCCCCAGGTGCTCTTGAACGTGAAGGTGGCGGATAAATCCGCGCTCGAGGGGTCGAGCGAGGTATGGAGGGCGCAGCGGGAATGGGAGGAGCGCCTTGCCGACCGAGGCCGCGTGCTCCTGCGCCCCTCGGGTACAGAGCCCCTGGTGAGGGTGATGGTGGAAGCCCTGGACCCAGCACTGGCGGAAGAAGCCGCCCGGGAGTTGGCCGCGCTGATAGAACGGGAGCTGGGCTGAAGTGTGCGGGATTATCGGTTACGTCGGCGACCGGCCAGTGAAGGAAACCCTGTTCCGAGGCCTTCGTCGCCTGGAATACCGAGGCTACGATTCGGCGGGGATCGCGGTGCACGACGGGGAGAGGATAGCTTTGCTCAAACGCAAGGGCAACCTGGACACCCTCGCGCCTCACCTGGGGATTCTCCCCGGAGACGCGGCCATGGGCATCGCGCATACCCGCTGGGCGACCCACGGCCATCCCTCCACCGAGAACGCCCATCCACACCTCGACTGCGAGGGGGAGATCGCCGTGGTGCACAACGGCATCATCGAGAACTTCCAGGAGCTGCGGGAGGAGTTGGAATCCCGTGGGCACCGTTTCCGTTCCCAGACCGATTCCGAGGTGGTGGCGCACCTGGTGGAGGAACGTTACGAGGGCGACCTCCTGGAGGCGGTCAGGAGCGCGCTGCGTGAGATCGAGGGCGCCTACGCGCTGGTGGTGATGAGCTCCCGCGAGCCCGGGGTGCTGGTGGGAGCGCGCAAGGACAGCCCGTTGGTGTTGGGGCTGGGGGAGGGCGAGAACCTCCTCGCGTCCGCGACCCCTGCGCTGCTGGACTGCACGCACCGGGCGCTCGCCCTGGAGAACGGTGAGCTGGCAAGGATTACCAGTGATTCATGGAGGCTGGTGGACCTTGCGGGCAACCCGGTGGAGCGCGAGCCCTTCGAGGTCCCCTATGACGTCACGGCGGTGGAAAAGAGCGGCTACGCGGATTTCATGCTCAAGGAGATCTACGAGCAGCCTCAGGCATGGAGGGACACCCTGCGCGGCCGCCTGGACAGGACGGGCAAGCTGCGCATAGAGGAGCTGGAGGGGCACGGGATCGATCTCCGCTCCATCCGACGCATCATCTTCGTGTCCTGCGGTACCTCTTACCACGCCTCCCTCCTGGGACGCTACATCTTCGAGACCTGGATGGACATACCGGTGGAGGTGGACATCGCCTCCGAGTTCTATTACCGCGAGCCCCGCCTCGATCCCACCTGCCTGGTGGTGGCGGTGAGCCAGTCGGGGGAGACCCTCGACACCATGGGGGCGGTGCGCTGGGCGGCGCGCTGCGGAGCCCCATCTCTCTCCATCGTGAACGTGGTGGGCAGCATGATGGCCAGGGAGTCGGACGGGGTGCTCTACACACACGCCGGCCTGGAGGTCGGCGTGGCGGCGACCAAGACCTTTATGGCGCAGATGGCCGCGGTTTATCTCCTCGGCCTCTACCTGGGGCAGGAGAGGGGACTCCTGGAGCAGGGGTTCGTGCGCGAGGTCTTTTCATACCTGGAGGGCCTCACCGGCAAAATAGAGGAGGTGCTCGGGGACACCGAGGCCGTCGAGGCCATCGCCGACAAGTACTGCCGCTGCGAGGACTTCCTCTTCCTGGGCAGGAACATCAATTATCCCATGGCCATGGAAGCGGCGCTCAAGCTCAAGGAGATCTCATACATCCATGCCGAGGGTTACCCGGCGGGGGAGATGAAGCACGGCCCCATAGCCCTGCTCCATCCCGGCTTCCCGGTGGTGGCCTTGATCCCGCGCGATCCCATCTACGACAAGGTGCGCAACAACATCGAGGAGGTGCGGGCGAGGCAGGCGCCGGTGATAGCCATGGCGACCAAGGGAGACGGCGAGGTGGGGGGTTTCTGCGACGAAGCCGTGTTCGTTCCCGAGGTAAGGCCGCACTTCAACCCCGTGGTGCTGGCGCCGGCACTCCAGCTCCTGGCGTACCACATCGCCAAGCTGCGGGGGTGCAACGTGGACCAGCCTCGTAACCTGGCAAAGACGGTAACCGTGGAATGAGGGAGGGAAGGCGGCCCGGGGCGGGGAAGAATTTCATGAGGGTTATCCCTCCCGCGAGAGCCGGATTAGAAGGAGAGCATGCGAATACTGGGGATAGGGGTTGACCTGGTCGAGGTGGAGCGGATCGAGCGAGCCGTGGCGCGGCACGAGGCCTTCGTGCCGCGCCTTTTCTCGCCGCGTGAGATGGAGAGGTGCCGGGATTGCTCCCGTCCCGCCCTGCGTTACGCCGCCTGTTTCGCCGCCAAGGAGGCCGCGGCGAAGGCGTTGGGCACGGGCATCAGGGGGTTCTCCTGGCGAGAGGTGGAGCTGGTCGCTGAGGATAGCGGGCGGCCGCGCCTGGAGCTTTCGGGGAAGGCGAAGGACCTGGCGGAGAGCCTCGGGGTGAGCGAGCTCCTTATCAGCGTGTCCCATACCCGGGGCATGGTGGTGGCGGTGGCGCAAGCCCTGGGAAAGGAGTAGCCATGAGGGTGGTGTATCCCGAGGAGATGGCCGCCCTCGACCGCGCGGCGATAGCGTCCGGCATACCCTCTCTGGATCTCATGGAGAGGGCGGGCAGGCACGTGGCTGAGCAGGCGCGCGACCTCCTGGGGCTGTGCGCTGGGAAAAGGATCGTGGTGGTGGCGGGCAGGGGTAACAACGGAGGAGACGGCTTCGTGGCCGCGCGTTACCTCTCGGGATGGGGAGCCAGCACATTGGTTGTCATGCTGGACGAGCCATCAAGGCTGAGCCCCGACGCGGCCGCCAACCATGGACGCCTCGCCGGCACCGGCGTCGAGGTGGTGGGGGCCGACGAAGGCCTGGCCAGGCTGGCTGCCGAGCGCCACGATCTGGCCATCGACGCCGTCTTCGGCACCGGCTTCCACGGCGTCGTGGAGGGCGTTAACTCCCGGGCGATCGAGGCGATGAACGAGGGCGGAACCCCGGTGCTGGCGGTGGACGTGCCTTCGGGAATGGACGCGGCGACGGGCGCCGTCGATGGACCAGCGGTAAAGGCAGCGCGGACGGTCACCTTCGCCTGGCCCAAGGTGGGGCATTACCTGTTTCCGGGCGCGGAGCTGGTGGGGGAGCTGGTGGTGGTGGACATCGGTATCCCCGAGCGGCTGCTGGGAGAGGTGGTGCGAAGCGACATCGTGACCACCGAGGAGTCGGAGGTGGCGGCCACGCTCCCGCGCAGGCGCCTTGATGCCCACAAGGGGGAGTGCGGGCGCGTCCTGGTGGTGGCGGGAAGCGAGGGGCTGACGGGGGCCGCGGCGCTTTGCGCGCGATCCGCCATGCGCTCGGGAGCGGGCGTGGTCACCCTGGGCATCCCGCGCTCGTTAAACCCCATTATGGAGGTAAAGCTCACCGAGGTCATGACCCTGCCCCTGCCGGACGAGGAAGGCCACCTGGCGGAGGAGGCCCTGGAGGTCATCCTGGGGGAGCTGGAGGGCTACGACGCGCTGGCCTTGGGACCCGGCCTGGGCACCGCGCCATCCACGTTGGAGGTGGTGTGCGGGCTGTTGCGGCGGGCGCGTAAGCCGCTGGTTCTGGACGCGGATGGGATCAACTGCGCGGCAGCGCGGCCTGACGCCCTGGAGGAGAGGGCTCATCCCACCCTCATCACTCCCCATCCGGGGGAACTGGGGCGGCTTTTGGGGAAGGGGGCGCGCGAGGTGCAAAGCGCGCGCCTGGAGAGCGTTGTCAGGGCGGCGGAGAGGTATGGCTGCGCCGTGGTTCTCAAGGGGGCGTACAGCCTCATCGCCTCGGAACGCGGCGCGCTTCACATAAACCCCATGGTGCTCCCCGCCCTGGCCACGGCGGGGAGCGGAGACGTGCTTACCGGATGCGCAGCGGCTTTCCTGGCCCAGGGACTGGATCCCGAGGGAGCGGGAATATGCGGGGTTTATGTGCACGCGAGAGCGGCGGAGTTGGCGGCGCACATGGTGGGGGGCGTGGGCATGATGGCGGGCGACATCGTTTCCCACCTCCCGTTGGCGCTCGCCGGGCTTTCGAGGTAGAGCGCGAGGGGCGCGTCGTGGCAGGGGTGGAGCACATGGTGGGGGGCGTGGGCATGATGGCTGGCGACATCGTTTCCCGCCTCCCGTTGGCGCTCGCCGGGCGGTGGAGAGAAAGAGAAAGGGGTGCGAGATGGTGAAAGCGGCGCGCGACATCATGAGCAGGGAGGTCGTCACCGTGGGACCTGACGCCACGGTTAAGGAGATGGCCCAGGTCATGGTGGACAACCGTATCCGTTGCCTCCCGGTGGTGGATGATGACGGCCGCGTGCTGGGCGTGGTGGACGAAGAAGACCTGGTGCACCAGGACGCGAAGATACATTTTCCCACCTTCATCCACTTCCTGGAAAGCTATATCATGCTGCCCACCTCCCTGAAGCGCTTCGAGAAGGAATTGCGGCAGGCGGTGGGGGCCACTGCGGCAGACGTTATGGAGAAGGATTTCCAGTCCGTGGATCCCCTGGAGAGCGTGGAGGACATAGCCACACTCATGGTGGACCGGGACCTTGAGTACGTGCTGGTGATCGATGAAGATCGCCTGGAGGGCGTGGTCACGCGCGCGGATATCCTGAGAACGCTGGCCGGGGGATGATCCCGGGCCGCGGAGAGGAGGGCGGCTACGTTGACCGGAGGGGCATCCTGGAGGCCGACGCGCGCGGAAGTGGACCTGGGCTGCATCCGCCACAACGTCGCGCTCTTCGTGGAGATGGTGGGGCCTGGCTGCGAGGTCATGGCCGTGGTCAAGGCCGACGGCTACGGCCACGGCGCGGTGGAGACGGCGCGCGCCGCGCTGGAAGCGGGCGCGACGCGGCTTGGCGTGGCCCTGGTGGAGGAGGGGGAGGAGCTGCGGGAGGCGGGACTGGGAGTTCCCGTGCACCTTCTCTTCGAGCCGCCCCCGGAGGCGGCGGCCAAAGTGGTGGAGCTTGCGCTCACTCCCACCGCGTACACCCCGGGTTATATCCAGGCGCTTTCTCGCGCCGCCGTTTCCGCGGGGATAGAAGTGCCCGTGCACCTCAAGGTGGACACGGGCATGCACAGGGTGGGCATCGACCCGGAGGGCGCTCTCTCCGTGGCGGAGGAGATAGCCGCCGCGCCCGGCCTGTTCCTCGAGGGAGTCTATACCCACCTGGCCATGGCCTCGGACCCGGAGCATCCCTTCAACCTGCGCCAGGGCGAGGCCTTCGCCCGCGTCCTGGAGCGCCTGGAGATAGGGGGGTTGCGCCCGGCGCTGCGGCATGCCGCGGCATCCGGGGCGGCCATGGCTTATCCCCACTTGAGGCTGGATATGATCAGGTTGGGCATCGCCATGTACGGGCTCCTTCCCGGAGAGGCCTACCGGGGGAAGCTCGACCTGAGGCCGGCGCTTTCCCTCCGCACCCGCATCAGTCACGTTTTCCGCGCCCGCGCCGGGGAGGGAATAAGTTACGGCCTGAGGTACCTTTGCCCCGTGGACACCTGGATCGCCGTCCTGCCCCTGGGTTACGCCGACGGGCTGAGCCGGGCCCTTTCGGGGCGGTGGGAAGTGATCATAGCGGGAAAGAGATATCCCCAGGTGGGCACCATCTGCATGGACCTGTGCATGGTGGATCTGGGGGATGATCGTTACGAACCAGGGCAGGAGGTGACGGTGGTGGGCGGATACGGGGAGGAGTTGGTGGGCGTGGAGCGCATGGCGGCGGAGCTGGGCACCATCAACTACGAAGTGGTCTGCGGCATCGGGAAGCGAGTGCCGAGGTGTTATATCGACCGAGCCTCGGGGCGCAAAGAGGAGGATGGAGGTTGAAGATAAAACCGGCGGCTTCTCGTTTCAGGGACACGCAGGCGGGGTAGATTCGTAATATGGGAGTGATGCCGGAAGCCCGCGGCGTGCCCTTGGGGAAGCGGGGCGACGGAAAGGAGAGAATTGCCTGGGCATCGCAGGTCCGCGAGGATCGCCCGGGGAAGCCTGGGACCGGGAACATCCTGGTAACGGGAAAACCGGGGTGCGGCAAGACCACCCTTGTGCTGAGGGTGGTGGAGGGATTAACCGAGGTGGGTTTCAAGGCGGGAGGCTTCGTGACCGAGGAGATGAGGAGGGGGCGGTCCCGGATCGGGTTCAGGGTGCGCGACCTGGCGGGAGGCTCGGAGGTCCTGGCGCATGTCGAGAGGGGTGGCTTGCCCCGGGTGGGCAGGTACGGTGTCGATACGGAAGCCTTCGAAAGGGTGGCCTTGAGATCCCTCAGGACCGATGAAAGGGACGTGGATCTGCTGGTGGTGGACGAGATAGGCCGCATGGAGTTGCTCTCCCCGTCCTTTCGTGCCTTCCTGCCGTCCCTGTTTGATTCACCCCTGCCGCTGCTTGCCACCGTTCATGCAGGAGGCGATCCCTTCACGCGAGGCCTGATGGCGCGAGAGGACGTGAGTGTCCTTAGGTTGTCCGCTTCCAATCGCGAGGAATGCATAAGAATGGTAAGAGAAGCGCTGCTGGCGATACTTGGAGGCGGTGGTGTTCGCGCGGAACCAGAAGGAGGTACGGAGACATGAAGATCTGCCCGTCCTGCTACGCGGTTTGCGTCGACCAGAAGTGGGATTTCAACGAACCAGCCCGCGAAAAGGCCATGAAGGGCAACGGGTGGGAGAAACACCTCTGCCCGGGGTGCGAGAGGGTGGCGCGCGGGCAGGTCGACGGCGTGGTATATCTGAGGGGGGACTTCGTGGCGAGGCACCGTGAGGAGGTAAAGAACCTCATCCGCAGCGTGGCCCAGAAAAAACTGCGCAAGAACATCGCCGCGCGCATTTACCATATAGAGGAAAAGAAGAACGAGATCGTCATCGAGACCACCGACCGGGCGCTGGCGGAAAGGCTGGGCAAGGAATTCGAGAAAGCGTACTCGGGCCACCTTGATATCCAGTGGCAGCACCATTCCGACTTCGCCCGTGTCTACTGGACCCGCGACTGATCCCCCTCACGCGCCGGTCGCCTCTGGTGCCGGATAGGAAGGGGCCGAACGCTGGGCGGATAAGGGCAAGATCCGGTGTGCGCCGCTTGGGAAAACCGGCACCGCCGGAGGACAAGGCTCGAGCATCGCCAAGGCCGGGGGTGAGGGGCAAGCCCTATTCTGGCGAGGCTATACAAGACGCTCTGAGCCCCAAGTTTGAGCATCGCCAAGGCCGGGGGGCAAGCCTGCACGGAAAGCGTCGCGCCAGGAGAGAGCCGGCCACGTTTCAAGTCCCCTGGGTGGACGAGAGGCTATTTATTATTTACCCATGCCCGCGGGACACATGCTGTACGTGAACGCTCGTACGCGGCTTGGGGCAAGCGGCCATGGGTTGGGTTATAATGTTGGCGCGGAAAAACTTGCCGCGATCACGCGATCGAAAAGGCAAGACAAGGATCCGAGGGAAAAGGGTAGGTCATGGTTCTCGCAGCTTTTCCTCGCGATGTCAGACCGCCGTGCCTACCGGAGGGCATTCATCATCCAGGTCCCTGCCCCATGGGAGATTCGTAGCGGAGGAGAGAGCTTGCGACCCCTTCCCAAGACCCTTGAGCTGGGCGAGTTGAAAAGCGCAGACCCCTTCATGGGGCCGCTGCTGTCCTTCCTGGCCTCGCGGCGCGGGAAGGAGATCTATCTCGTGGGCGGTTACCTCAGGGACTATTTCCTGGGAACGACGCCCGCGGATATAGACTTCATCACCGCAGGCGATCCTCGAGAGCTTGCGGAAGAGGCGGCCGCCCGCCTGGGCGGCAAGGCTTTTCTGCTCCACGAGGAGGACGGAGCCTATCGCGTGGTGGCCGAAGGGGGCTGGAATGGGAGGCGCACCATCGATTTCGCTCCCATAAAGGGCATGAGCGTGGAGGAGGATCTGTCCTACCGGGATTTCACCATAAATGCCATGGCCCTGGACATCGAGAGGCTGGTGGGAGGGGAACTGCGCTTGCCGCGGGACCTGGTGGATAAGCACTATGGGTGGAGGGACCTCTCCCGGGGCATCCTGCGCGAATGTTCCAATGAATCCTTTCTCATGGACCCGGTGCGCCTGGTGCGGGCTTTGCGCTTCCGGCACATCTTGGGCTTGGAGTACGAGGAGCGCACCCTAAACCACATGAAGAAGTACGCCCCTCTTATCACCAGGGCGCCGGGCGAGCGCATAGCCGTGGAGTTGCTGGAGACGCTTCTCATGCCCGACACCGCGCCCATATTCTCTGACCTGGAGGCCACGGGGCTCATGCAGCACGTGTTCCCTCACCTCGTGCCCCTGGTGGGACTGGAGCAGAACGCTTACCATCACCTGGACGTGTGGTCCCACACCCTGCTCGCCCTGGAGGAGCTCGACCGCCTGATCTCGGATCCCAGGGCGGTCTTTCCCGGGCACGAGGAATACATCACGGGGCGCCTTGAGGAACCGCTGCAAGACCTATACCCGCGCAAGGCCTTCCTGCGTCTCGCGGCACTGTACCACGACGCGGGCAAGGCCGAGACTCTGTCGCGGGACGCTTCGGGACGCATACACTTCTACGCCCACCAGAAGCACAGCCGCGAGGCGGCGGTGGAGCTGGTGGAGCGCCTGCGGCTTTCGCGCAGGGCGGGGGACTATATAGTCGGCGTGGTGGCGGGCCATATGGACATCGGGCTGGCCATGGCGGACCGCCCGACTCCAAGGCGGATACGCAGGCTGCTGGCCCGCCTCGGTGACGAGCTGGTGGACGTGGTCCTATTGTCCACCGCGGACCGTTACGCGACCCGGGGTCCCCTTTCCACCCCGGAGAAACTGGAGCGTTACGTCGCTTTCTGCCGGACGTTGCTGGACGAGCACCGTCGCGAAAGGGAGATGCCGCCCCTGATCATGGGTCGCGACCTCATCCACGAGCTCGGCCTGGAGCAAGGCCCGTTCATAGGGGAGATATTGAAGGAAGTGCGCGTGGCGCAGTTGGAGGGAGCCCTGAAGAGCAGGGAGGATGCCCTGAGGTTCGCGAGGGACCTGGTCCGCTACGGAGACTAGCTGGCCCTGGGGACCGGGCCGTGCCGGGGCGTCGACTCCTAGGTTGTAGCCCGCTGAAACCCGGACCGGCGCGGGGGTCACAGAGGGGTGCTTTGAGGAGACGATTCGCTCAAGATTTTCTTGTCCATAATAATTTGATGACTTTGTGATAATCACAAAGAGGTGCTTTGAGGAGGCGATTCGCTCGCGGCGCCTTTTCTCGAAAAGGAGGAATCCATGGCGGCTTTCGGAATCGATGGCGTGAAGGTGGGGCACGCGGAGGACGAAAAGGGCCTTACCGGGTGCACGGTGGTGCTGCTGCCCCCGGGCGCCAAGGGGGGCGTTGACGTGAGGGGGGGAGCGCCGGGGACGCGGGAGACCGACCTCCTCGACCCAGTGAACCTGGTGGAGGAAGTGCACGCCTTCGTCCTCTCCGGCGGCAGCGCCTTCGGGCTGGCATCCGCCGTGGGCGTGGTGCGTTACCTGGAGGAAAGGGGCATCGGTTTCGATACCGGGGTGGCGCGCGTCCCCATCGTCCCCGCGGCGGTCATCTACGACCTGGCGGTGGGGGATGCCGGCGCCAGGCCGGATGCGGAAATGGGCTATCTCGCCTGCCTGAACGCGGAGGAAGACCTGACGCGCCAGGGAAATGTGGGGGCGGGGATGGGCGCCACGGTGGGGATGATGCTGGGCCCCGCGAACGCCACCAAGGGCGGCCTGGGGACCGCCTTTTTCGAGGGAGATGGCTTGAAGGTGTTGGCGCTCGCGGTGGTCAACGCCTTCGGGGACGTGGTGGACGAGGAGGGACGGGTGCTGGCGGGAGCGCGGCTTCCCGGGGGAGGATTCGCCCGCACGGAATCGTGCATAGAGGCCGCCCTGGGGGGTGGAGGCATCTCCCCTCTGACCAACACCACCCTGGGCGTGATAGTGACCAACGCCCGGCTCGGTAAGACCGACGTGAACTGGGTGGCTCAGAGAGGGCATAACGGCCTGGCCAGGGCCATAGTGCCCAGCCACACCAAGCTGGACGGCGACCTGGTGTTCGCGGCCGCAACGGGAGAGGTGGAGGCGGCCGCGGACGCGGTGGGCATATTGGGCGCGGCGCTCATGGCGCGGGCGGTGCGCAACGCGGTCCTGCACGCAGAGGGAGTGGCGGGCATTCCCGCCCACGCCGACCTGGCATGAGAGGGGCTGGCGATGGACGTGTTCGAGGCCATGGAGAAGAGGAGGAGCGTGCGCTCCTTCGATCCCGGGAGAAAGGTGGACGAAGAGCTGGTGGAGGAGCTCTTGCGATGCGCGTGCCAGGCGCCATCGGCGGGGAACGTGCAGCCCTGGCGCTTCGTGGTGGTGCGCGACGCCGACATCAAGACGAGGCTGGCGGAAGCGGCCTTGGGCCAGTCCTTCGTGGCCGATGCTCCCGTTGTCATCGTGGTGTGCGCCGACCTCGCCGCCCATGCCTCGGCCTACGGCAGGCGCGGGGTGGAACTGTATGCCATTCAGGACACCGCGGCGGCCATCGAGAACCTGCTTCTGTGCGCGGTCGCCCTGGGACTCGGTGCATGCTGGGTGGGCGCTTTCAGGGAGGATGAGGTGGCGCGCGCGCTGAACCTGGCCCGCGACATCAGGCCCCTCGCCTTGGTCCCGGTGGGATACCCGGCGCGCGAAGAGGTGCAGCCGCGCAAGTTGGATTGCAAGCGGCTCACTACTTATATTTAAGCCGCAATGCGACCTGGGCCGTTTGGGGAACGGGTGCCATGGGAATACATTCCTGGTCGCCGGAGGCGGTAGCCCTCCCTTATCGCCGGCGGTAGAAGTCCCTGACCGCCAGGATGACCGCGTCCTGCTCCTCGTCGGTCAGGGAGGGGTGAAGGGGAAGGGATACCGCCCGCGCGCAGAAACGCTCCGCCTCCGGGCAGGAAAAAACCGGCCTCCCTCCCTCCAGGTAAGGATCATGGAGGTGGAGGGGCACGGGGTAGTGCACGGCGGTCTCGATGCCCTTTCCCTCGAGGTGCAGGCGGAGCTCGTCGCGCTTGTCACAGCCTATTGCGAAGAGGTGAAAGCAATGGTCCTCCTCTCCGTCCCAGGCGGGGAGGTCGAGGGGGAGGCCTTCCAGGCCTTCCCGGTAACGGCGCGCCAGCTCTCGGCGGCGACGGTTCCATTCCTCGAGGCGACGCAGCTTGACGCGCAGGAAGGAGGCCTGCAGCTCGTCAAGTCGGCTGTTCATCCCTATCTCCCCCAGCCTGTCGCGGTCGACGCGACCGTAGTCGCGCAATCTGCGCAAGCGCCGGGCCAGCTCCGTATCATCGGTGATCACCGCCCCCCCGTCACCGTACGCGCCCAGGTTCTTGGTGGGATAGAAGCTGTAGCAGCCGGCTCGCGACCAGGTGCCCGCCGACCTTCCGTGCGCGCGCGCGCCATGGGCCTGGGCGCAGTCCTCGACTATCGCCAGGCCGTGTTCATCCGCGATGCGCGCCAGCTCCCGCATGTCGGCGACGCGCCCGTATAGGTGTACGACGAGCAGGAAACGCGTGCGCGGCCCGATGGCCTCCTCGATCTTGTCCGGGTCGATGCAGCGGGTCTCCGGATGTATGTCCACGAAGACCGGACGCCCCCCGGCCAGGGACACGGCCACGGCGGTGGGGGGAGCGGAAAGGGCGGGTGTGATCACCTCGTCTCCGGGAGATATGCCCAAGGACCTTAGGGCGAGGATGAGGGCGTCGGTTCCAGACGCAACTCCCACCGCTTCCCGCGCCCCGCAAAAGGTGGCGAATTCACGCTCGAAGGCGGTGACCTCGGGGCCAAGGACGAACCTTCCCCTCGAGATGACGCGCGCGAAGGCCTCCGAGAGCTCGGCGACCAGGCCCTGGTCTCGGGTAGACAGATCCAGAAAGGGGATGTAGGTATCGACCATCCGGCTTAAATCCGTTTCGCGAGGGCGTCCCGCAACCGGCCCGGGTTTCCTCGTCTTCCCGACCCCCGTCCAAGAATCGGCTCGTGGAGCACGGATCTTTTCTCCGCGCCCGGCGTGGGGTTTCTCATTTTTCCGAACTTGCTCCTAATCCCAGGGTGCTGGCCTCCAGCGCCACGCGTCCCCTGCCTTCGTGGAAGTAGCGCGAGCCGTAGCGGCGGTAGAAAGCAAGGGTCCTGGCTATTCCCTCCTCGAGGCCGACGCGTGGCCTCCAGTCCAGGAGTTTTTGCAGGCGCGATCCGTCCAGGTGCATGTCGCCCGGTTCCACCGCCACCGCTTCGGGAGGGTAGGGAACGCAGCGGCATGAGTTCCCCGCGAGTCCACATATCGTTTCCGCAGCTTCTTTAACGCTCGTAGGCACTCCCGAGGCGAGGTTGAAGGCTTCCCCCTCGCACCTGGGGTCCGAGGCGGCCAGAAGTATGGCCTCCACCGCGTCGTCGACGTACAGGAAATCGCGTTTCTGGGCGCCGTCGCCGTAAACGCAGATCTCCTGGCCCGCCAGGGCTTGGCGGATAAACCAGTTGAGGAAGCCCTGCCCGTCATGGTGCATCTGGTGACGGGGGCCGTATATGTTGGTGAGGCGCAGGGAGGTGTAGCGAAGCTTACCCAGCCCGTGCAGGATACGGTGGTACTCCTCCACCGCGGTCTTGTGTACGCCGTTGAAGTCCACGGGCTTCATGGGGTGTTCCTCGTCCATGGGCAGGTACGAGGGGCTCCCGTACTGACTGCGCGAGCCCGTGTACAGCACCCGTGCCCCCGGGCTTAGCTCGGTGAGGGCTCCCAGGAAACGGAGCTGGCTTACGCAGTTGCGCTCGAGGTCACGCAGGGGATCGCGGAGCGAGCCCACGTGGCTTATGCAAGCCGCGAGGTTGAACACGTAATCCTGGTCGACCATATAGGCGGAGATATCGTCAACGCGCCCCACGTCGGCGATCACCAAGGCCACCTCGTCGAGTATTCCCTTGAGGTTGAAGAGGTTGGCTCCCTGGTCCGGGAAACAGGCGTCGATGACGGTTACCGAGGCTCCCGTACGCACCAGGCGTCGTACCAGGTTGCTCCCGATGAAACCAAGACCACCCGTCACCAGGACGCGCTTGCCGGAATACCTTTCGCTCAACGGCGCGAAGCCCTGCAATCACACCACCCCTTTCCTCTGCATTCTCCACCATAGTGCCGCAATCTCCCTGCCCATGACAAGCAGGTTTTTCAGGCGGAAGAACTGGCTCTTGCCCTCGGCGCGCGGGTAATGGCCCACCGGCGTCTCCGCGAAGACCGCCCCGGCCGCCTCCAGTTCCTTCACCAGCTCCACGCAGATCGCCCCTCCCTCGGAGCGAAGGTCCAGGCCGCGTACCAGTTCCCCGCGCATGAGCCTGAAGTCGCAGTCCACGTCACGGATGGGGATGGCAAAAGCGAAGTGGACCAGCCGGTTGTAGGCCGAGCCCAGCAGCACGCGGTACCAAGCGTCGCTGCGCCCAGCCTTGAAGCCGTTGACCACGTCAGCCCCGCCGCTCAAGGCGTGCAGCCGGCGCAGGTCCTCCACGTCGTACTGTCCGTCGCTATCGGTGTAGAAGACCCATTCCTTGGTCGAGGTCTTTATCCCGCTGCGCAGGGCCGCCCCGTACCCCCGGTTACGGTCGTGCCTCACCACCCGGACCTTCTCGTAGCGCGCCGCGAGCGAATCGATGACCTGGCCCGAGGAGTCGGCGCTCCCGTCGTCGACCACGATCACCTCGTAGTCGTCGGTGAGCTCCTCGAGCACGGAGAGGGCTTTCTCGATGAGCTCCCTCAAAGTCGCGGAATCGTTGTAGCAGGGGAAGAAAGCGCTTATGCTCCCCCGTGACGGCTCCTTTACAGGCGTTTCCCCGCCGGCCCGATCCGTCGCCTGCGCCTCGCGCTCCCGTTTCCTCAGCAGGAGGAAAAGCGCTGCAAGCAATACAAGCGAAATGGAGGACAAGACGGCTCCCGCCACGAGGCCGGGAGGGCGATAGGAGAGAACAACTTCGTGGTCTCCCCCGGTCAGATAGAGGGCGGTGAGAAAGCCGTTGGCGGAGAAGAGGTCGGCCTTCTCGCCGTCCACCTCAGCCTTCCACCCGGGAAGGTAATCCAGCGAGACTACTAGCACAAAATCGCTCTCGCCACGCGCGCGCAGGGAAAGGCGTCCGTCCCCGCGTTCCGTGACCTCAATGGAAGGCGCTTCTTCGGGGACGGGCAGTTTCGAGAGCGCCTCCCGCAAAGCGGCGTCCACCTCGCCTTCGACCAGGATGACCTCTCCTTCGGACACTCCTTTCCCTTCGCGGAAGGCGCGATCCACCGCTTCCCCCCAGCTTCCGCTCCAGGCGACCTTCCAGGCCGGGTAGGCCAAGGCCGGGTCGCCCGGCAGCCGGTAGACCACTTGCCTGCCGTCGCTGTACACGGAAGGCCACGCGGTGAGGGGCACGCGCCGCCCATCCTCGTCGATTACAGTGAGGGCCGCGAGGCGAGTTCCCTCCAGGGAGTTATCGCAAAGCGTGGTCAGGATCAGCTCGTCGGCCTTTCCCAAACTGGGTAGGGGTACCTTTATCTCCAGCGCGTCCCGTCCCTGGCCGTGGCCGGGGGACTTGAAGCGGACGCGCGCGAAGGAGGCAGTCTGCTCCGCGTCCAGGACCTCCAGGAAATAGGGATCGTCGCCGGTGTCCTTGTGCAGGAAGAGTACGGGGTGCTTCACCACGCGGCCGTTGACGATGGAGTTCAACTTGATGCACAGGCTTCCGGATGCGCTGGGATCAAGGATCGCGCCGTCCAAGAGCAGGCGCAGCTCCCTGCCCGAGGTCTGTTGCGGGAAGGCGTAGACCACGGATCCCAGCCCGGCGGGCATGTTATAGGGGTCGGAGAGGTCGTAGGCGGTGCCGTCAACCCGCACCAGGCTGGAGTAAAGCATGCTCACTCCAAGCAGCTCGAAGGCGGGGGCTTCCGGGCGGTTGTTCACCAGGGCGAGAAAGCGGTCCAGGCGCGCGGGGGGGATGGTGGAAAACCCAAAGGCGTCCTCGAGTCCGTAGGGGAGCAGTTGGTTGGAGCAAAGGGGAAACTCGCCGCGATCCACCCCCGGCTCCTTGGCCATGGCCACCCTCGCGCCGTCGGCGTTCTCCTCCAGGAACCCTATGACCGGGGGCTTGTAATCGGCGCGGGCTCGGGGCACGGGCTTGAAGACGAAGCTGCCGAAGGCGAAGACATCCACCACGGCCAGGCCCACGGCGATGAACGCTTTGAGGCGGCTCGGCCCGTAACCGCTCCCGCCGTTTACACGTATAAGCAGCAGGAAAAGGGCGAGCATCACCAACGGCAGCAGGAACTCGAGGCGCGGCGCGGTGAAGAATGAGACCATGCCATCCAGGACCTGGTGGGTGGGGAGCTTAATGCCTGCCAGAAAAGGCCTTGCCGCCGCCACGGCCAAGTCCCTGAAGCCAAGGGGATTGAAGCGGTAGAGGAGAGCGAATAGGGCCAGGAACGAGGCCGAGGCCGCGGCGAACCTCAGCCAGGCGCGGGAGAGGGTTGCGGCCAGGCGCGAGGGGCACTCCGCGCTCCGCCAGCGCTCGAAACCCATGCCTCCCAGCACGGCCAGGGAAAGGTTGAAGGTGAGCAGGAAGCGGCTCGATCCTTTGAGCACGTTGAAGCCCGGAAGGTGGCGAAGGGCCGACCAGAGCAGGCCGTACTTCCCCAGGCTCAGGACGAGGGAGACGGCGCCGACCCAGAAAAAGAAAACCGCGTGTCGCCTGCGCGGACGCAGCAACGCCGCGGGGGCGAAGAGAATCGGGAGTATTCCCATGTAGGCATAGGTTTCCTCGAAGGTCCAGGCTCCCAGGTAACCACCCTGGGCTATGCCGCGCCCGAAAAGGCGCGGGAAGACGATGCCCATCAGCTGAGCAGGGGGCAGGCTCCCTATCCCCGCGACCTTTTCCGAAAGGCCGCCCGCCCGGTATGAGCTCTGCACCAGGTTGTAGCTGGGAAGGTTTTGCGCCATTCCCAAGCCCGCCCCCAGGCCCAGCGCCAGGGCGAGCCAGGCGAGGTTGGACAGCACGGCCCTCCGCCTTTCCCCGTGGTCCTCGAAACGGTAGGAGACCACGTAGAAGGCGGCAAGCAGCCCCTCCATGAGCGGTATCATCAGGAAACCCGAGAGGCACTGGAGGCCGACCACGCCTCCAGCGGCGAGGTGAAAGGAAGGCCTTCCTTCCGCAAGGGCCCTCTCCAGGCAGTACAGGAACAGGGGCATCCAGGCGGCGGTGGCGACGGCGTTGGGGTGCACCAGGTGGGCCAGGAAGAACCCCCCTAACATGAAGGGGAGGGAGGCGAAAAGGGAGGCGGAACGGCCCAGGCGCAGGCGGCGGCAGTAGGCGTAGGTGAAAGCGGCCCCCAGAAGGTAGTGAAGGACGATGGAATAGTTGAACCCAGCCGTGGCGGGGAGCTGGAAAAAGAGGAGGTTGATGGGGTAGAAAATCCCCATCTCGCTGTCGGCGAAGAGGGGAAAACCGCAGTATATCCCGGGGCACCACAGGGAAGGGCCCCCGGAACGGAAGGCATGGGAGAGATAACGCCAGGCGGGGTAATAATAGGACTTGATGTCGCTGATCCAGGGAACCTTCGACAGGGTGAGCATGGAGTGGAAGAAGGCCGCCAGCGCAAGCGCGGTGACGACGAACGGCCACAGTCTCCATTTTCGTTCCCAACGGGGTGAAGCGGCCATGGCTTTTCCTATCTTTCTACTGCCTCCGATCCGGGACAGGGCTAGCAAGAAATTAACTCATGGCGGATGGCGAGGCAATTCCGGGAAACCCGAAGCCCCGCTTTTTCGACTACCAAGCAGCGGACGGGGTTCCAAGGCCGCATGGGAAGTCGGCCCGGGCGTTTTCCGAATGACGGAAGCTTCATCCTTTCAGTGGACGCTTTCCGAGTTGAAAAAGTTGGGAGACCACCCTGTCATCCTGACAAGGTTCGTTGCCTGCCCGTGGCGGTTGTGGGTAAAATCAAATCGATGAAGTCGAGAGGAAGGGATGGAAGATGCCTTTCTACGAATATAAATGCGAGGCTTGCGGGGAGACCTTCGAGCACTTCGCGCGCAGCATGTCGGATGAGGCGGAGAGCTGCGCCGTCTGCGGAAAGAAGAAGATAAAAAAGCTGTTTTCCACCTTCGGATTCAAGAGTGGATCGGCCTCGTCGGGTGACTTCAGGTCGTCGGCCGGTTCCTCGGGATGCAGCTCGTGCACCGCCTCGAGCTGCACGGGATGCTCCAAGTAGGGAGATCATGTCCGGCGACTGGCGCGAGGCCGCGACCATAGGGGAGCTCTACGAGGCGATCAAAGACTGCCGCCGCTGCTCGCTGGGGCAAACCCGCAACAACCTGGTCCTCGGCACGGGGGATGAGCATGCCGACATCATGTTCGTCGGCGAGGCGCCCGGTTTCCACGAGGATCGCCAGGGCATACCTTTCGTCGGCCCTGCGGGCCAGTTCCTGGACCAGCTCCTGGCCTCCATCGGGCTCAGGCGGTCCCAGGTATACATCGCCAACACCCTGAAATGCCGTCCTCCCGACAACCGGGACCCGTCGCCCGAGGAGTTGGAGACATGCACCCCCTACCTTTTTAAACAGATCGAGATCATCGCTCCGCGCATCATATGCACCCTGGGCAACCACGCCACAAAGACCCTGCTCAAGACGAGCACGGGCATCACCCAGCTTCACGGCAAGTTGTTGCACAGGGACGGCCTTGCTTATGTGCCCCTGTTCCACCCCGCGGCGGCCCTGCATAAACCGCCCTTGAAAAGCGTGCTCATCGAGGATTTCCAGAGGTTGCGCGAACACCTTGAGGCCGAGCGGGCGCGGTGGAGGCGCGAAGGGGAGCCGGAGCCGGAGCCGGCGCTCGAGTCCCCGGCTGAATCCGACGAGCCGGAGCAGATGGGCCTCTTCTGAGCGCGTGACGAGGGCATATATCCATGTCGGGTTCGCGGCGTGCGGGCATCTCGGGCGGGGTATCTCGAGGACGTTAGTAATTTTCCGTCGCCTGTGCGGTTATCATGGTATCAACGGTTCTCGGCGCTGGCGCAGGTTCGTCCGCAGGTTGGGCGAGCGCCGGGGAGAGCCGTGAACCTGGCTGGCGGTTTTACGATCCCACTTGAGTTGACTATGCAAGGAGTTGGTTTGAACGCTTTCGCCGAGGGCTTCGTCGAGGCGATCACCCGCAACGCCTCGGAGACGCGTGAGCTGGGCAAGGCCCTGGCGCAGGAGTTGCGGCCGGGGGACGTGCTGCTGCTAGTGGGCGAGCTGGGAGCGGGAAAGACCTCTTTCGCCCAGGGGCTGGCGAGGGGATTGGGCGTGAGCGAGAGGGTGACAAGCCCCACCTTCACCCTGGTGCGCGAATACGCGGGCAGGCTTCCCCTCATTCACCTGGACGCCTACCGCCTGGAGGGTCCGCTCGACCTCTACGAGATCGGGGTGGAGGAATACCTGGACGGGAACGGCGTGCTGGTGGTCGAGTGGGGGGACCGGGTCAAGGGTTTCTTCGAGCCCCCCTACCTAGAGGTGAAGTTCGAATACGGAAGCGGTGACGATGTGAGGCGCGTGGTCTTCACCCCGGTGGGCGAGGGCTGGAGCGAGAGGCTGTCGGGGATTCTTGAAGCTTGAGTAGGGGCACTGGAAGCGCGGTAATGCCATTCAAGGTGTGTGGGTATGACGGCAGGTTTCTAATGTTTTAAGGGTTCCACGCGCTTTATGGCGAAAGTCCTTGTATACGGCATTGCCGTTGGTATTACGCAAAGTCCTGATGCCCGGGCCAACGGCTCGAAGTCATGGACGGAGAGGGGGCAGCAAAACGTTATGGTGGCGGAATACAGTATGAGACATCGGCACGAAGGAAGTACAAAAGCGTCCCGCGTGATCGGAGGTGGCGGAGGGTGAGCGGGCCGGAGCGCGGCTGGCTGCTGGCCCTAGACCTATCCACTTCCAGGGGCGTGGTGGCGCTGGATGGTCCGGAAGGGACCCTGGGACGCGAGATCTCGGGGCACGAGCGCACCGCGCGGCTCTTCATGGAGATGGAAATCCTGATGGGGGATGCCGGCATCGGCCTCGATGATATTTCCCTTCTAGGGGTGGGCAGGGGTCCGGGGTCCTTCACCGGGGTGCGCGTTGCCGCCGCCGCGGCAAAGGCCCTTGCCTTCGCCACGGGAAAACCGCTCGTGGCGCCGGATAGCCTGGCCGTGCGGGCGGCGGGAGCGGAGGTCTCGAGCGGAGCCGTTTTCGTGGCCCTGGACGCGCGCAGGGGTGAGGTCTATTACGGAATCTACCGCATTGAGGGAGGGCGCCCCATGGAGTATCTGGGGCCCCGGTCGGCGTCTCCCGAAAGGGCGGCCGCCGACCTGGACGCGTATCTGGAGCGGGAGGGGGGTGGTCTAGTGCTGGCGGGCACGGGGATCACGGCCTACCCCGACGCCTGGCCGCCGGGAGTCGAGGTGATGGAAAGCGAGCCCCCGAGGGCGGAGGGGCTGGCGATGTCATGTCGCGGGGAGATGGCCCATGGGCGTGTAATCGACCCCTTCGAGCTGGCGCCGCTTTATGTGAGGCGCCCGGATCTGGGGCCGGCTAAGGAGGGCGGGAGATGCGCCTGCTGATCCACCCCATGCGCGAGGAGGACCTGGCCGAGGTGATGGAGCTCGAGAGAAGGGCTTTCGCCAGCCCCTGGACGAGGGACATGTACCTTCGCGAGCTGGAGAAGCCCGAGGGATGCTACATCATCGCCAGGCAAGAGGGTGAGCTGGCGGGATATGGAGGGACCCTCCTCATTCTGGACGAAGCCCACGTGATGACCCTGGCGGTAAGGGAAGACAGGCGCCGTCGCGGCATAGGCGCGAGGTTGCTCCTGGAGCTGGTACGCCGCTCGGAGGAAAAGGGCGCCCGTTTCCTGACCCTGGAGGTGAGGAAATCCAACCTGGCCGCCATCGAGCTCTATGGCCGATTTGGTTTCCAGATAATGGGAGAACGTAAGCATTATTACCTGGACAACCTGGAGAACGCGCTCATCATGTGGACGGACGATATCGGCACGCCCGAGTACCGTCGGCTGCTGGAGGAACTGTGGGAAAGGTACGGGGATGAGGAAGAGGGCTGACGCGCTTCCGAGCTCCCGCTGCCCGCACTTGTCCAGCGGGGGGCGGGCGGGGAGGTGAGCAGGGAGATGGAAGGCCTGGTCCTGGGCATCGAGACATCATGCGACGAGACCTCCACCGCAGTGGTACGGAGCGGGAGGGAGATCCTGTCCCTGGTGATCTCTTCCCAGGTCGACCTGCACCGGCGTTACGGGGGCGTGGTCCCTGAGCTCGCCGGAAGAGCGCACCTAGAGGCCATCCTCCCAGCGCTCCAGGAGGCGCTCCGGGATGCGGGGGTCGGCCTGGGCGATATGGACGCGGTGGCGGTTACCCGCGGCCCCGGCCTCATCGGTTCGTTGCTGGTGGGGGTGACCGCAGCCAAGGCCTTGGCGTTCTCCCTCGGCGTTCCGCTCATCGCCGTAAACCACCTGGAAGCGCACATCTACGCCAATTTTCTGCACTTCCCCGACCTCGAGCCGCCGCTGATCGCCTTCCTGGCCTCCGGGGGCCACACCGTGCTCGTGCACATGGCCGCCCACCGCCGCTACGAGGTGCTGGGGGAGACCGTGGACGACGCCGCGGGAGAGGCGTACGACAAGGTGGCGAGATACCTTGGCCTCGGCTATCCCGGCGGACCGGAGATCGACCGCCTCTCCCGCGAGGGCGATCCCCAGACGGTCCGCTTTCCCCGCGCCCTCATGCACGACGGCAGCTATGACTTCTCCCTCTCGGGTTTGAAAACGGCGGTGATAAACCACGTGAGGAAGCTGAGGGAGACGGGGGCTCCGTTCGAGGTCGCAGACATCGCCGCCTCCTTCCAGGCGGCGGTGGTGGACGTGCAGGTGCACAAGATAACCAGGGCCGCGCAGGAGAAGGGGGCGGAGCGGGTGGTACTTGCTGGAGGGGTTGCCGCCAACCGCAGCCTACGCGAGAGGTTAGGGGAGGAGCTCTCCAGGCTGGGAATCACCCTTTATTACCCGCCCATGAACCTGTGCGTGGACAACGCGGCCATGATCGCCGCCCTGGGGTGGCGCATGTTGCAGGAGGGCGACACGGCCCCCCTGGACGTGGACGCATCCGCCTCATTGCCCCTCGGTTCCTGAATCGGACACTCACCCGTGGGGTTATCGTCCCCCGTCCAACAGCCTGTACGGCAGCCTAAGCTGGAACAAGGCAGTATGCGCTTCCGCCTGCTCGAAAGACGTTGCCGAAGGATTCGAAGCGACGCGGGAAAGAAAGACGGGCGGTACTTTTCCGCTGCCAGCTGCCCGGGAACGACCGGGTCGGTCGCAGGGAGGCCCCGCCGGCTGCAGTTTCTTTTCTCCTGACTGGCCTCGCGCGCCGAGCGAGACCGTTACCCAACGGCCCGGGCCGGAAGAAGCAACCACAAGCAAAGCGAGGAAAAATTCAAGATACGACCCCTTGATTTTTCCTCGACGGTGCCGTATCCTTCATTTAGCACTCAAACATCTAGAGTGCTAACAGCCTGGATACGAGAGTGATAACACTCTGGCGCTTGGAGTGCCAGGTGTATATATGCAGGAAGGAAGCAGGAAGAGGAAAGAGAGGATTGGAGGGATGTGTAGATGAAACTGAGGCCTCTGGGTGATCGGGTGATCGTGAAGCCCGGTGAGGGCGAGGAAAAGACCCCGTCCGGACTGGTCATCCCCGACACCGCCAAGGAAAAGCCCCAGGAGGGGACGGTCATCGCCGTGGGTCCCGGACGTTGGGAAGACGGCAAGTACGTTCCCCTGGAGGTCAAGGAAGGGGACACCATCATCTACTCCAAGTACGGCGGGACCGAGGTGAAGATCGGAGGAGAGGAGCACCTCATCCTCAGCGAGCGCGACATTCTCGCCGTGGTCGAAAAAGAGAAGAAAAAGTAAACGGCTTAAGGCAGGAGAGCCTTAAAGGAGGAGAAGAGGGAAAATGGCCAAGGAGATAATGTACGACGAGGAAGCGCGACGCTTGCTCGAGGAGGGCGTGAACAAGCTCGCCAACACGGTCAAGGTGACTCTGGGTCCGAAGGGCCGCAACGTGGTCCTGGAGAAGAAGTTCGGCGCCCCCGTCATCACCAACGACGGCGTGACCATCGCCCGCGAGATCGAGGTGGAGGACGTCTGGGAGAACTGCGGCGTGCAGCTCGCCAAGGAAGTCGCCACCAAGACCAACGACGTGGCGGGTGACGGCACCACCACCGCGACGGTGCTCGCCCAGGCCATCGTGCGTGAGGGCCTGCGCAACGTGGCCGCCGGAGCAAACCCCATGGCCCTGAAGCGCGGCATCGACAAGGCCGTGGACATGGTGGTCAAGGAGATCAAGAAGATGGCCAAAGAGGTGGAGACCAAGGAGGAGATCTCCCGCGTGGCCGCCATCTCCGCCGATTCCGACGAGGTCGGAAACATCATCGCCGACGCCATGGACAAAGTGGGCAAGGACGGCGTCATCACCGTCGAGGAGAGCCAGACCTTCGGCATGAGCTTCGAGGTCGTGGAGGGAATGCAGTTCGACAAGGGATACCTCTCCCCGTACATGGTGACCGACCCGGAGCGCATGGAGGCGGTGCTTGACGACCCCTATATCCTCATCGCCAACCAGAAGATCAGCGCCATCGCCGACCTGCTGCCCGTGCTGGAGAAGGTCATGCAGGCGGGTAAGCCCCTCCTGGTCATCGCCGAGGACGTGGAGGGCGAGGCGCTCGCGACCCTGGTGGTAAATAAGATCCGCGGCACCTTCCAGTCTGTGGCCGTCAAGGCCCCCGGTTTCGGCGACCGCCGCAAGGCCATGCTGCAGGATATCGCCATCGTCACCGGCGGCCAGTCCATCAGCGAAGAGCTCGGCATCAAGCTCGAGAATGTCACCCTGGATATGCTGGGCAAGGCCCGCCAGGTGAAGGTGACCAAGGAGGACACCATCATCGTGGAGGGAGCCGGTTCCGCGGAGGACATCAAGGGACGCATCAACCAGATCAAGTCCGAGATCGAGCGTTCCGACTCCGAGTTCGACCGCGAGAAACTGCAGGAGCGCCTGGCTAAGCTCTCCGGCGGCGTCGCCGTGATCAAGGTCGGGGCCGCCACCGAGGTGGAGCTCAAGGAGCGCAAGCACCGCATCGAGGACGCGCTCTCGGCCACCAAGGCCGCCGTGGAGGAGGGCATCGTGGCCGGCGGCGGCGTGGTGCTGGTGAACGCCATCGGGGCCATCAAGACCGACGATCTCGAGGGCGACGAGAAGACCGGCGCGGAGATCGTGCGTCGCGCCCTGGAGGAGCCCCTGCGCCAGATAGCCAACAACGCGGGCGCCGAGGGTTCCGTGGTGGTGGAGAAGGTCAAGGGCCTCAAGAAGGGCCACGGCTTCAACGCCGTCAACGGCGAGTACGTGGACATGATGAAGGAGGGGATCATCGACCCCGCCAAGGTCACCCGCTCCGCCCTCCAGAACGCGGCGTCCATCGCCGGCCTGCTGCTCACCACCGAGGCGGTGGTGGCGGAGAAGCCGGAAGAGCATCCGGCCATGCCGGGCGGCGGAATGCCTCCGGGGATGATGTAATAAAGATAGTCGCACAAAGGGGAGGGGCTCCGCCCCTCCCATTTGCAATCCCCTCCCCAAACCATGGGGTCGTATCTTGAATTATTCCTCGCTTTGCTTGTGGTTGCTTCACCAGG
>JABLXL010000025.1 GCA_013178005.1 Actinomycetota bacterium | reverse complement strand
CGCGAAGGCGGCGACGTCGGGGTTGAGCACCATGCATAGGCTCGAAAAAGAGGGGGAAGAGGGCGAAGGCCGGGAGCCTAGCGGGCCAGCACGGTGAGGAAGTCGGCGTCCGCGAAGGCGGCGACGGAGATGTTGCTCCTCACCTCGCCGCCGGAGGTCACGCTGATGCACGGTCCGACCACGGCGCTCACGGAGACGGAACCCGACCCGCCCGCCAGGGAAAAGGCCGGGAAAGACATGAGCGAAAATACCAGCAATAAGAGGATGAGCGCCGTCATCCGGCCCGCTAGCCCGCGCATGTCTCCCTCCTTTCCTCGCTATCCTTCAACCATGTAGACGGCATGGAAGGGCATGCGAAACATAGCGAGAAAGGGTGATTCCCCATTTCCCATAGCGCTATTCGTCGCCCCGCGCCTTGTCGGCCGCGGAAAGAGCAAGCGACGCGATCATTATATGGCATCTCGCGGGTATCGCGGACGTTTCAGTAGGGATGCTTGCAAGCGATGAAGCCGCGGGTTCGAACACGCGGATCGCGGCGTGACGCGAATTTCAGCCGGCAATCTCGAGGCGAGCTCCAATATTGAGCCCGCAGGCAGATCTTTATCGCGCCCCGGTCCGGGGCACCTCCCGTTTCGCACGCAGGGGTACATGCAGGTGGCAAACGTCCAAGGCGGTTTTCCTGTGGCGGACGGGGCATGTGTATCATGGGGCGGCGAGTTCGGTCAACCCGCTCGATGGGATCCATTCCCGCAGAGGGCGAACGGGGCCCGCGTTCCGCGGTGGGCAAGTTCGGAAACCGGATCAATGGAAACCATCCCCCTGACGGTAGCGGTCGAAGCCCGCGTCATGCGGGGCGGCAAAGGGGCGGAAGTCGGGTTGATCCAGGTCATGGAGGAGTTAAGGCCGGAACCCGCCAAGATGTAATCCAAGGGGCGCTTACGGCCGAAAGATATAGTGTCGAGATGAACGGCGGCAGGTCCAAAGAGGCCCGCTGGAGAGAAGGGAGGCATGATAGTAGTTTGGGGTGGGAATCCTTGACTAAGCGCTCGCACCGTTCGGCCGGCATGGCCGCCCCGCGAGGCGGGAGGGGGAGGCCTCTATGCGTCGCGGTGGCGATGGCGGCGGTCCTGGGAGCCGTGTTTTTCGTTGTCCCAGCGGTGACGTCACGGCCGGCGCGGGCCGTGGGCGGTGCGGTCATCGCGGTTACTCCCACGCGCATTCCCCTCCAGATGGCCCCCGGCGAGGAGTGGTCGGGCTTCGTCGAACTGATCAACCAGGGCGATGAGTCAGTCGAGCTGATCCCGAGGGTGGCTATGCTGAAAAGCGGGACGGAGGGGGGGTGGAGCCTCGTGGAGGACGAGAGGTGCGCCTGGATCTCGCCGGGAAAGGACGAGCTGAACCTGGCCCCTTTCGCCCACCTGGCTTGCCCCTTAGCGGTCAACGTGCCCTCCGACGTGGTGCCCGCGGCGTACCAATTCACCGTTTACTTCGAGCTGGCGAGGAAAGAGGACGAAGGGGTGAATATGACGGGAGGGGTAGGGGTCCTGGTCGATCTCGAGGTGCATGCGCCTCCCGGGCCGGAGGGCGGTAAAGGGAGAGGAACTCCGGTGTCGCTGATCGTCGTCACAACCGCGGGGGCTATTATCCTTGCCGCAGGAGCAGCGTTTACGGCGGCTCGCATCAAGGGAAGGAAACGTGCCGTTAGCGGCAAGAAGGCGGGGGATGAAGGTTCGTGAGAAAAGCAACCCGTGCCCGTTATCTTGGAAGGAGCGCCTTGGACTGGGCACTTACCGTACTTATTACCGTTGCGGTCCTTGCCTGCCCCCTATTTTCGCCACCGGTAGTGGCGGATTCAGCCTACAAGGTCCCCACGGCCAACCCGACCATTGTCCGCGGTGCGATCGTTTCCGGCAGTTACACGAACGTACAGACCTCGGACAACACCCGCATGAGGATAAGGGAACAGCTCGTCGGCGGCATCAGGTACATCGACATGCAGTGGAACACGTGGCAGGCGTTCAGCGAGGCTTCGAGGGCCAAGCTGATAGACATCCGCGTCCTGCTCGAGGGGTACCAGTCGAACGCCGGAGATACCTGGCACCTGCAGTTCTACAACTACAACACGGGATCTTGGGACACCGCATGGTACACCATGGGCGCCCTCAATGTAGGGGCCCCCGATAGCACCATTGAGGTCAGGGTGGGAGATGCTGAGCGGGCGAGAAGCTTCGTGTCCACGGCCGGTGCTTTTAGGCTGAGGCTGGCCGACGGGAACACCAGGTACGGCGGCGGCGACGGCGCCAGGTCGGACATCTACATCGATCTCCTGAGGGCCCAGTTCGCCTACGACGTGACCCCGCCGTCGTCCGTGGTCACCGCGCCTTCCGACCTCGAGCACACCAATCGAAGCACTTACGTCGTCCGCGGTGACTCCGTCGATCCCTCCCCGGATTCCAGCGGCGTCGCCCAGGTGTCGGTGTCCGTGGACGGCGGCACGAGCTGGAACCCGGCCGTGCCGGGAACGCCCGGTGACTACTCCACCTGGAGCTACGACTGGAGCATCCCCGCCGAGGGCACCTATACCGTGCGTAGCCGTGCCGCTGACGGAGCGGCGAACGTGGAAGTCCCGGGGGCGGGCGTGCGCTTGGTGGTTGACTGGACGCCGCCACGGGTGGAACGGACCACGCCCGGTGAGGGAGAGATAAACGTGAACGTGGGCGCGAACGTGCAGGCGCGTTTCCTGGAGGCCAGCGGCATCGACCCCGCGACCCTCGACGCCACCACGTTCACGATCGTGGACGAGGAGGGCGCTCCGGTGGCCGGAAGCGTCTCCTTCGACGCGGGCACCCTCACCGCCACCTTCGACCCCGACCCGGACCTTTTCTACGGTTATACCTATACCGCCACCTTGACCACGGGAGTGAAGGACCTCGCCGGGAATCCCCTGGCGGCGCCATATACCTGGACCTTCCGCACCGCCGACATCCTCAGCTTGAGCCTGTCCGAGACCTACAACCGGGACGGGACGCCGGGCGGAGGGTCGGTGGATTTCGGAACCATGAGCCCGGAGGGATCTCCCTTCGTGGTGGGGGGCGGAACGCCGCCTTACGCGGTGCGTTTTAGGGTGTTGAGTTCCACGCGATGGAATATAATGGTAAGAGCACATTCCGACCTCGTGGACAGCACCCAGACGCCCCCGGCGGTCATCCCCGTGTCCAGGCTGCAGTGGTCCCTCGCGGGGGCGGGCGCCTGGCGGCCCTTCGACCTCGCAGGCGCGGAGATGTTCTCGCCCGCCCGGGACAGGACGCCCCAGCCGGGGGGCGGCAACGTGGACCTCGACCTCATGCTCACCCTTGACTGGGAGGACGCGCCGGGAGATTACGCGGCGCAAGTGGTCTTCGTGCTCATGGAGCAGCCCTGAGGCCGTCGGCACGGATGCCGGCGAGATGGATGGGCTTCAGCCTAATCGGGAAGCGGGAGCCGAGGGCGCGATGGTATGGTCCTGGCCCATATCCGCTGGGTTGGAAACGAGCGGTCGCCCCTGCCGAGAAAAGGTTGCCATTCAGTTGGCGCTGCCGAGTCCAGAAAGGCGGAGATCGCAGCGGCTTTTCCTTTCTTCGTTCAAGAGGGGCCGTAGCTGAAAAGCGGCGGGGGGGCGATATCGTATCGTTTCGGCGGGCGCTTTTCGGGTCGAAAAGGTCGGGAACCGCCCTGTAATCCTGGTAAAACAAGCAAATTATAGTGGATGTCCACCATGTTTCCGAACCTGGGATAGGATCTATTCACTCGATTCGGCCCCGGACTGGTAGAATTATGTCTCTGTGCAGCCCTTGGACATCGGGAAGACGGCGAGGTGGACGCGGTGCGGCCCGTGCTCTTTCACATCGGCTCATACCCCGTGTACTCCTACGGGGTGATGCTCTTCCTCGCCTTTCTGGCGGGGATAATGGTGGCGCGCGCGGAACTGGCGAGGCGCGGCCTCGACAGCTCCGCCATCTATCTCATCGGCGCGGTGGCGGCCATAAGCGGGGTGCTGGGGGCCAGGTTGTTCTACGTCCTGGGACACCTGGAGGAGTTCTCCGGGGACTGGGGCAGGGTCATCGACTTCAACATGCGCGGGCTGGTCTACTATGGCGGGCTCGCCCTCGCCGTGCCGGCCTGCCTGCTTCTGGTCAGGCGGCTCGGGCTCCCCGCGGGGGATGTCGCCGATTCCGTGGGGCTGGCCCTGCCCCTCTCCCTGGCCATCGCCAGGGTGGGTTGCTTCCTCAACGGTTGTTGCGGCGGCAAGCCCTCCGGCCTGCCCTGGGCCGTCACCTTCCCCGGCTCCCTTTCTCCCGTGCATCCCACCCAGCTTTACGAGATGGTCCTGGACCTGGCGCTATTCGCCTTCCTGCTGGCGGCGAGGAAGAGGCTGCGGCGAGGATGGGACCTCTTTTTGCTCTCCCTGGCGGGCTACGGCCTGGTTCGGTTTATAAACGAGTTCTTCCGCTTCCACGCCGACGCGCGGGCGGGCCTTTTCTTCCAGGCGGCGAGCCTCGCCCTCGCCTCCTGCGCCGCCGGCCTTCTTCTCTACTACAGGGAGAGGAAAACGGCGGAAAGCGAAATGTCGGCAGTAGGGGAAGGCGGTGAGAAGGCACAGGCAGACGCGGAACCCTCGACCGAAGAGCGGTAGCCGGAACGAGACTGCCCGACAGGCCTTTGACCGTGGAATGCGATTTCCCGTATGGTGCTACATCTATTGCAATATGGGCAAAAGCGCCAATCGGCAAACCCACTCGGCGACCTTCGAACTCAAAGAGAACGACCGCGCGGCGTCTCGCCACCGCGGCGCAGTGGTTGTCACAAACCCGGCAAGCCCTCAGCGGCGCACCCTACCCGATCCACCGCAGGTGGAACAGGTGGCCTTCTGGCGCACCGTCCCATCCCCGCCGCAATCAGGACAGCCGTGAGCCTTCGTTATCCTGCCGGTTCCGCCGCACGAACCGCACGGCACGTACGCGCCCCCTCAAGTGGGGCAAAGCCCGCTGCCTCCACATTCCGGACAGGTCTCTTCGTATGCCACGGTACCCGTCCCCCCGCAGCGCGCGCAGGTGGAAGAACTTGTCAGTATGCCGCTTCCGTTGCAATTTGAGCAGGTCACATACGCTGACCCCTCGCTTATGGTCAAGGTTATGGCGGAGCCGTTCGCCGCTACCGTGCCAGGACTCGGGTCCAAACCGCAGGCGAGGCCGGGAGCTGTGTCCTCGCTGTACGCGCGTTTGATTTCGACCCGGAAACCCAGCTCGTCAAGGATGGACACGGCTTCCGCTTCCGCCATGCCCAGCACCGAGGGGACCGTGACCTTCTCCGGTCCCCGGCTTACGGTAAGCTCGACCTCTGAGCCCAGTTCAACATGGCTGCCGCTTCCCGGCTCGCTGGAGACGACCTTGCCCCGCGGCACGGCATCCGAGAAGTCCTCCACCAACGCTCCCAGCTTAAGGCCTGCCTCGTGGAGTGCCGCCTCCGCTTCCGCGACGTTAAGCCCTGCCGTTTCCGGCACGGCCGTCTTCTCCTTACCACACCCCGCGATGAGTGTGAAAGCGATCATCAAGGGTGCGATGGTCGCGATCGCTGCCTTCCATGCCCTGAAAGGTTCCCGCTCCACCGTGAACCACCACCGTTTCCGCCCTTCCGGGTGTTCCTCCTGATCCCCGGTCGTCCGCCTCTTTGGGTCGAGCGCAGGGCGCTCTCCCTCGTCGCTTTCATCACATGGTGGAGACCCTGGCGGGGTTTCGTAGCCTTCCGCTATGCCTTGCGATGTCCGTTTCTCATGTTTAAATTATCACCACTGCTCTACTGTTTAAACTTGCGCCCCCGGTCCTCGTCCCCCTTACACCACCCGATTGCGGTGACATGGCGGAAGTCCCTTGACAGGCCCGCGGGTGGGCGCTAGAATCTCGCTATTATTTGTTTTAGCAAAAATTTAGTAAAGCGAAATATATGGGATAAAAGATGGACGAGGAAGAGCTGGAAGCGTACGCCCGCGAGTTGCTCGAGGCGGTGATTCGTGCTTTTCACGGTTTCCGCGAGGAGCGGAGATGGAGGGTACGCGAGGACCTTTCCTTCCCCCAGGTGATGCTCCTGTTGTTCATCGCCGAGGGAGGGGACGTGACCGCGGGAGAGGTGGCGAAGTACCTGTGCGTTACCCAGGGCGTGATCACCCGCACGGCGGATCGCCTGCTGGAGAAAGGCCTCATAGCAAGGGCGCGCGACCGCGACGACCGCCGCGTGGTCAGGCTGACCTTGACGCCGGAGGGTAAGCGCCTGGCGAGACGCATCGAGAGGATGCGCATCGAGGACATGAAAGCGGTGTTGCGCAACCTGTCCTCCGCGGAGAGGAAGTGTCTGCTGGAGGTCTTCAGGAAGATAGCCGACCGGATGGAGGCCGAACGCGGCGGTAAAGGGGACACGGGCTGAAAGACGTTATGGCGGAAAGGCTGCGTGAAAAGCCCTGTATCGAGCCGAAAGCGGCGGAAAAAGGGACACGGGTTGGAGAGGCGCGACCGCCTGGGGTGCCGCGCCGACTCCTCGATTCCCGGGCGAACGAATATTCGCTTGTGGGAAATGCATGCAGGAAATTAGTGGGGCGAAAAGTTGAATGAAGTGGGGAGGCGAATAAGGCGGAGATGATGGAAAAGGTATTTCGCGGGTTGGCGTCGCAGAGCGAGAAGAGGCCGGTGCTGGTCATCCTGGCGGTCCTAGCGGTGACCGCGCTGGCGATGGTGGGGTTCAGGTTCCTGAAGGCGGAGTACGGGTACAAGAGCATGCTGCCCAAGGACCTCGAGTCCGTGAAGGTGCTGGAAAAGGCGCAGGACATCTTCGGGGGGACCAGCGAGGAGCAGATACTGCTCGAGGGCGACGTGCTCTCCGGGGAGGTGCTGCGCAGGGTGGCGGGCTATCCCGCCCACATGCGCGAGGACGCAGAGGTGTGGGGAAGCTTCGTGACCGAGATCGAGACCCCTCTCGACGGCATGAGTTATTTCCCCGGTCCCGAGCCGGTGCCCGGGGGCGAGCTTCTCGTCGATAAGGCGGACGAGTTGAGCGACGGGGAGCTTGAGGAACAGGTGAGGAGAAACCTCGAGCTCGCCGCGGAGCGCGCCAGGAAGCTGGGGATGACCGGGGGAGGTTCGAACGGCATCTCCGGCGACGGCGGGGCGCTGCTCATCACCGCCAAGATCAACCCTGACCTGAGCACCTCGCAGCAGATAAAGGGAGTCGGACCGTTCGAGGATCGCACGCGGGATTACTTCTCCGGCCTCGAGGGCGTGGACCTTTACGAGAGCGGAAGCGCCACCCAGAACCGCGATTCCAACCAGCAGACCATGAAGGAGACCAGGTTGCTCTTCGGGTTGGCCCTTCTCTTCATCATCGTGGTTCTCTTCCTCACCTTCCGTAGGATCTCCGACGTGCTGCTGACCCTCGGGGTTATCATCGTCACCATCCTGTGGGTGATGGGCCTCTCGGGATGGCTGGGCTTCCCGTTCACCTACCAGAGCACGGCCATCATGCCCCTCCTCCTGGGGGTGGACATCGCCTATGCCATACACGTGCTATCCCGCTATTACGAGGAGCGCCGCGGAGGCGGCGACCCCCATGCGTCCAGCGTCACCGCGGTGGTGACCACGGGGGTGGCGGTCTTCCTCACCGCCGTGACCACCGCCTTTGGTTTCGCCTCCTTCTCCATATCCGACATGCCTCCCATCGTGCAGTTCGGAGTGCTCTGCGTCGCGGGCGTGCTTTTCAGTTTCCTGCTCTCCATCACCCTCCTGCCGGCCGCCCTGGTGCTGCGCGACCGCGGCCCCAGGGCACAGGAGCGTTGGGAGCGCAGGAACCTCAAACGCCAGGGGAAGACAGGTGAGACGTGGCTCGACCGTTCCCTGGCCAAGGTCGCCGTCCTCTCCGAGCACCACCGCCTGACCGTGGGGCTGGTCACCCTCCTGGTGCTGGCGGCCTGTATCGCGCTGGGGTTCAATATCTCCACCGAGGCCGATCTCTCCAGCATGATGAAGGCCGACGCCCCTTCCATGCAGGCCTCGAGCAAGATCAGCGAATACTTCGGGGGGCAGAGCGTGGCCTACGCGCTGGTGGAGGGGGATATCCTGGAGCCGGAGAACCTTCGCTCCATGCTCGCCTACGAGGACGCCATATCCTCCACCGGCGAAACCGACGAGGAGGGCGAGGCCCTGATCTCCCGGGAAAAGGTGATGAGCATCGCGGATGTGGTGCGCAACGCCAACCAGGGCGTCGTTCCCGGGAGCAAGGAGGAAGTGATCTCCTCCTTGACCAGGTTGCAGGGCAACGGGAACGGGGGAGGAAGCGGCGCGCGCCTCATCAGCAAGGACGGCAGGACGGCCATGATCAGCATACGCGTCGCGCGCGGCAGGGAGAGCGACATGGAGCGCATCGCGAAGATCATGCGCGAAACCGGCGCCGGGGTGACGGCGGAGAACCCGGGGATAAGCATGGGCTACAGCGGCATGCCCGTGCTCATGAGCGACCTGCTCAGTAACATTTTGCCCACCCAACTCAAGACCTCGGGGCTGGCGCTGTTGCTATGCGCCCTGGTGGTGATGGCCGTGTTCAAGTCCTTCTTCCTGGGGCTGGCGGCCACCAGCGTGGTCTTCCTGGGCATCGCGCTGGAGATAGGGTCGCTGGTGCTATTGGGCTGGCCCCTGGATTTCATGACCGTGATGATCTCCTCCCTGGTCATCGGGGCGGGGATCGACTTCGGCATCCACGTCACCCACCGTTTCCGCGAGGAGTGGCACCGAGGGGGGCTGGATATAGACGAAGCCATCCGACTCACCGTGCTTCACGTAGGCAAAGCCCTGGTCGCCGCGGCGGTCACCACCGCAGGGGCTTTCGCCATCATCGCGGTAAGCGACATCACTCCCCTGCGCCGCTTCGGGGGCATCACCGCCCTCTCCCTGACCTTCGCCCTCCTGGCGTCCCTGCTGGTCCTGCCCTCCATACTCGCCTGGTGGGCGGAAAAGGTGGAGCGCAAGCGGGAAGAGATCGCGGCGCGGTCGGGATCCACTCGCGCATGAGGCGAGGATAAGCGCTGACGGGAGCGATTCATGGTGCTTTGTCCATCGCATGCGGGTTTCGCGCGGGCACCGGTCGCTCCCACGCTCAGCGGCGCATCTCTATCAATACCAGCTGCAGCCTGAAATCCGCCTTCTCCTCCGTTCCCTCGTCCACGCCTATGACTCCCACCAGCTTCTCCCCATCCCGGTCGAAGGAACAGACCGCGGCGATAACCGGTTTCCCAACATACTCCGGGTATTTGGGATCGTTGAAATAGGTCAACCTCCTCTTGCCGGACCCGTCCGCGTTCATTATCCAGTACTCCCCCGTACGTGGCTGCCAGTACCAGTGGGGATCGTTGAAATCCAGCGAGGAGCCGAGGTCGGTCATATAGACTATGCTCTTGCCGTCGGGAGACCAGCACGCTCCTTCTTCCCACGCGGTGGGCGAGTTCTGCAGGTTGGTGAGCTCACCAGTCTCGAGATCGTAGACGTACTGATCCATGCCGAACTCATCCTGCCCGTCGAGGTTGCCGGCGAGGAGGATGGAGCGATCGTCGGGGCTGAACCCCATGGCCGTGACGTAACAGCCCATACCGGCTCCGGGCTGGAAGAGAACGGTTTCATTCTCCAGCCGCGGACCATCATCGCCGATGCGGAAGTCCGCCGCCTTGATCCTCCATCGGCCCCATTTGCCGCCTTCTCCATACCTCTCCGTCCACATCAACCTCGATCCGTCGCGGGAGAAGCGGGGGTTCATGACGCCCATGACCGGGAGGCCGTCGTCCCTCTCCTGTTTCACGGGGATATCGGTCAGCTTCCAGAAACGGCCGCCCTCTTCGTCCGTTGCCCACAGGTTGCAGAAGGCGCCGATACCGGGGTTGCTGGGCCATCGGCTCCCTGCGCCGTAATGCCTCTCCTCCTCGGATACGAAGACGATGTATCCGCCCAGCGGATGCCACGCGGGATTGCCGTTATTGAGCTGGTTCGCGCCTGGATTTCCCTGCGTGATGGGGAAGGCGGAGGTTTCTCCCAGCCGCATGACATAGAGGTCGAAGTACCCGTCCTCGTTCTGGCGGTCGAAGGCGATCTTGTCTCCATCCGGGGACCAGCAGGCACGGCCGCCGTTTTCCTGGATAATCTGGATGTTTTCGACTTCCCGCCCTCGATAGGCGTCCTGCGGGATCGCCTCCCCGGCTTCTCCGCCTCCGCTGCTTGTGCAGCCTGCAATCCCCAGGAGCATCGAGCAGATCGCTATGGCATATGATCGCCAACCCGCCCTAACGGCGTTCATCTCGCCTATCTCCTGGGATTATTTCTCCGCAACTTACAGGGTAGAATCGGACGGCTGCATCTTCGCGCGCAGGATCTCCCGGCCTCAGTATACTGCGCCTCTTCTCCGGCATCACCCTGAAGGTGGGTTCGCACCTTCACTTTATCCCATAATATACCGTGGTTAACTTGCACGGTTCGCGCTCCCGCCGTTCTTGCCTCCGAAAGAACGCGCTTTGCTCATGCCGCGCGCGACCCGTTGTAAAGAAGGAGGGGGTCGCATCTTCACTTTATCCCATAATATGCCGTGGTTAACTTGCACGGTTCGCGCTCCCGCCGTTCTTGCCTCCGAAAGAACGCGCTTTGCTCATGCCGCGCGCGACCCGTTGTAATGGCGCAACGAAGGGGTATAACCTTGATATCGCGTGCCGGGTCGCCGCGTCGACCGCCAGACCCTATAGCGCCGCGAATCTCTTGAGTCCTGTTAGAGAGAGGGAGGTATGAGGTGGAGGCGAACATCGATTACGGCAAGAGGATCGCCCGGATAAAGGAGGAGATGGCCGCGCGGGGGATCGATCTCCTCCTGGCCACGCGGGGAAAGAGCGTCACCTATATCGGGGGAGCGTTTATACCCTGGCGCAGTGTGGCCATGGTTTCGAGGGATGGGTACGTGGGCTTGAACACGCTGCTCATGGACGCCGAAAGGGTGAAGGACGATTCCTGGCTGGAAAACGTCACCGGTTGCGGGCCCATCCCGGGCTTCGAGCTGTGGGATGTGACCGTGCGCCAGATACGGGAGCATGGTTGGGAAAATGCGGTCATCGGGGTGGAGCTCGGACATTCTCCCCGCATGATCGCGGGCTACCTTTTTGCCACCGAATACGAGTTCCTCAAGGAAAGCCTGCCCGGAGCGACCTTCGTTAACGCACTGGACCTCATGGACGTGGTTACCTACGTCAAGGATCCGGAGGAGATAAAGCTCCTGCGCCAGGCGGCCGCCATCGCGGACGCAGCCCAGGCCAGGGTGAGGGAGTCGCTGCGGGTGGGGATGACGGAGCAGGAGATAGCGGGCATAGGCGAGCTGGCCATGCGCGAGCTGGGAAGCGAGTTCCACTGGCCGGTCACGGGATCCTCCGAGATCGCCTCCGGCTACCGGACCTGGTACCCGATAGGGGGGTGCACCCCGCCCACCGACAAGATACTTCAACCCAACGAGAATCTGCTGGTCGACATGCACCCCACCTACAGGCGCTATTACTCCGACCTATCGCACAATTACATCCTGGGAAAGCCCTCCGGCGAACAGAGAAAACTGGCCGATGCCTACCTGAGGACGGCGGAGTTGCTCATCGGATCGCTAAAGTCGGGAGTCACCGTGGGGCAAGTGTGGCAGAAGGTGTACGACGAGGTCTCGTCTCTCGGTTACGCCGATTACACCCTGCCCGCCTTCGGGCACGGCATCGGGGTCATCGGCCATGAGTGGTACCCCGCCATCATCAACAGCGACGAGTTCCGCGACGTGGTGCTGCAGGAGAACGTGGTCGAGGTGGCCGCGCTGGTCATGAACGTTCCGGGCGTGGGCGGCATGAGGCTGGAGTGCGTGGTGAGAGTGACCCCCGATGGGGGCGAGATGCTCAACACCACTCCCCTCGAGCTCACGGTGCTGGACCTATAAAGAGGTCGGGGGAACAATCCCCGGGATGCATGCGTGCCAGGCCTTGCATCGCTCCGCGACGCAACGCACTGGCACCGTTGCTGGCTTTCGGGCGGGGGCGGGTAAGCCCGGCGTATTTATCCGAACGTATACGTGCCAGGCCTTGCATCGCTCCGCGACACAACGCGCTGGCACCGTTGCTGGCTTTTAGGCGGGGGCGGGTAAGCCCGGCGTATTTATCCGAACGTATACGTGCCAGGCCTTGCATCGCTCCGCGACACAACGCGCTGGCACCGTTGCGCCTCGCTCCGCTCGGCGCAATCGCTTACGCGATGCTGGCTTTCGGGCGGGGGCGGGTAAGCCCGGCGTATTTATCCGAACGTATACGTGCCAGGCCTTGCATCGCTCCGCGACACAACGCGCTGGCACCGTTGCGCCTCGCTCCGCTCGGCGCAATCGCTTACGCGATGCTGGCTTTCGGGCGGGGGCGGGTAAGCCCGGCGTATTTATCCGAACGTATACGTGCCAGGCCTTGCATCGCTCCGCGACACAACGCGCTGGCACCGTTGCGCCTCGCTCCGCTCGGCGCAATCGCTTACGCGATGCAATCTAACGAACGTTATCTATAATCCGAGGGAGCGGGAGATGATCTCCTTCATGATCTCGTCGGTGCCGCCGCCGATGGGGCCCAGGCGCATGTCGCGCCAGGCGCGGGCGATGGGGTACTCCTCGGTGTAGCCGTAGCCGCCGTGGATCTGGATGGCCCGGTCGGCGACCCTGACCGCCATGGACTGGGTGAAGAGCTTGGCCATGGCCACCTCCTTCACCGGCTCCTTGCCCTCCACGTAGAGCTTGAGCACGTGATAGGTGAAGGCGCGTCCCAGCTCGATCTCCGTGGCCATGTCGGCCAGCATGTGCGCGATGGCCTGGAACTTTGAGATGGGCTTACCGAAGGCCTGCCGCTCCTTGGCGTACTGGATGGAGATGTCGAGCAGGAGCTGTGCTCCCGCCACCGCGCCCAGGGACATGATCAGGCGCTCCCACACGAAGTTGGCCATGATCTGGAAGAACCCGCGGTTCTCCTCCCCCAGCAGGGCGTCGGCCGGCACGCGGACGTCAATGAAGGAGAGCTCGCCGGTATCCGAGGCCTTCCAGCCCAACTTCTTGATCTTCTTGGAGGTCTCGAAGCCGGGAGTGCCGCGGTCGATGATGAACTGGGAGATGCCGGCGTATCCCTTGTCACGGTCGGTCTTCACCGCCGCCACCACCCAGTCGCAGCGCACGCCGTTGGTGATGAAGGTCTTGGAGCCGTTGATGATCCAGTCGGAGCCGTCCCTGACCGCGTAGGTCTTGATCCCCGCCACGTCGGAGCCGGCCTCCGGCTCGGTTATCCCCAGGGCGCCGATGGTCTCGCCCTTGATCCCCGGCACCAGGTACTTCTCCTTCTGTTCCGGGGTGCCGAAGCGGTTGATCTGGGGCATGGCGATGCCGATGTGGGCCCCGATGCCCGAGGCCACCCCCGCGGATCCGCAACGGGTCATCTCCTCGTGGAGCACCGCCTCCGCCAGCCGGTCGTCGTCCCCGCCGTATTCCTCCGGGTAGGACATGCCTAAAAAGCCCAGCTCCCCCATGCGGGTGAACACCTCGCGCGGGAACTCCTCGGCCTCCTCCCATTCGTCGGCGTGCGGCGCGAGCTCGTTCTCGACGAACTCCCTCACCGTCTTGCGGAAATCCTCGTGCACCGGCTGAAAGATGTCGTAACTCATCCCTTCCTCCCTGTGGTAACGGAGCGGCCGGGAGGTCGCTCCGGTGCCTTGAACGCGGGGAAATTATATCACAGCGGGATGGCCCGGAACCGGGTTCGCCTTCCCCCCGGGAGGGCCTTCCAGCGGCGCCGCTGGGGCAGGCCTCCGGAACCGGCGGTCTCGGGAGGTTGTTCCACGATGCCGGATGGCACCATGCCGTTCGCAGGGCATGAAGGAAAAATCGTCCGGGATATTGTAGAATACTGTTAAGATCGGGGGGATGAAGGAGGTGGCCATGTACCGCGTTCTCGTGGTGGACGACGATCCCATGGTGACGAGGCTGGTTCGCATCAACCTCGAGCTGGAGCAATTCGAGGTGGAGGAGGCCTGGGATGGCAGGACCGCGATGAAGATGATGCGCGAGAACCCCCCCGACCTCCTGGTGCTGGACATCATGATGCCCCAGATGGACGGGTGGGAGATCCTCAAGCTTATGCGCGAGGACGAGGGCCTGAGGGACTTGCCCGTGGTGGTGCTCACGGCGAAGGTGCAGGACGAGGACATGGCCAGGGGGTGGAGGATGGGGGCCGACGGCTACATCGTGAAACCCTTCAACCCCGTCAACCTCGCCGACGCGCTGCGCAAGGTGCTGGCCGCCACCCCCGAGGAAAGGCTTGCCAAGAGGCAGGAGGAGATGGAGCGCCTCAAGGACATCTTCATCGAGGAATAGGCCGGCATCAAAGGGCAGGTCTTAGATCTCGAGGTAATCTCCGTTCCATCTCGACCGTCTTCAAAGATCCAGACGAGAAACGACCATGGGCTGAATGGTCATCCTCTCTAGTTGGCGTCCAATACGGAGCTGCCGGACGTTTTGCGCGCTCGCCTTCAAGTCCGGGATTCTATCGAGCCCCCGGGCTTTTTTCGTATAGACCACCTGTCCAGATCTGCAGAGGGACAAGGCGGGAAGATCCACGACGAACCGCGTGCAGGGATCCCTCCGGCCGTCCATCATCCCGCCCGTAGGGCGCGCCGGAAAGCCAGCGGCGGCTCGCACGGCGGCGGTGGCGATCCACGCACCTGGGCAAAGGCGACCCCCTCGCAGTGCCGGGGATTCCTGGAACGCGACGGTCGGGCTTCGTGCCCGCGCCTGCGGAAGCGAAGGGAGTCTGTCTCCTTCCCGCATATATAAACGCTGGAAGGGGTATAACCTGGTTGTACGGCCGGGGCGCGGGATGGCTTGGACGATGTGGACCGGAGGTGATCATGGCCAAGATAGTGGTGCTCGCCCCCATACCCGGGGAGGCGGTAAAGGGCATGGCGTCGCAGTCGGCGGGCGGCGAGGACATCGAGGTCCTCGCATACACCGGCGATCCGGGTGAGGGACTGGAGGAAGCGGTAAGGGGCGCCGACATCATCGTCGGCGATTTCACCTTCCGGCTGCCCATCGACGCGCGCACGGCGGAGGCGGCGCGGGGGTGCCGGCTTATCCAGCAACCCAGCATCGGGTACCAGCACATCGACCTGGAGGCCACGCGAAGGGCGGGCATCCCGGTGGCCAACGTGGGAGCCGCCAACGCCATCGGGGTGGCGGAGCAGGCGATCATGTTCATGCTCTGCCTGCTCAAGCGGGCGCTTTACTTCCACGCCAAGACGGCGCGGGGGGAGTGGGGCCAGGCGGATATCTTCACCCTGGGCATGCGCGAGCTCCACGGCAAGACCGTGGGTATCGTGGGCATGGGCCATATCGGTCGCGAGGTGGCGACGAGGGCCAGGGCCTTCGGGTGCCGCATCCTCTATTATGACCTCAAGCCCCTTTCCCCCGAGGAGGAAGAGGAGCTGGGGGCCGAGGGCGTGGGACTCGAGGACCTGCTGCGCGCCTCCGATATAGTGTCTCTGCACGTTCCCCTCACGCCGGAGACCAGGCACCTGATCGACGCCGAAAGGCTGGCCCTCATGAAAAGCGATGCCTACCTGCTCAACCTGGCGCGGGGGGAAGTGGTCGACGAGGAGGCCCTGGCTTCCGCGCTCGAGGAGGGGAGGCTGGCGGGAGCGGGCATAGACGTCTTCACCCGGGAGCCCGTTGACCCCGGCAACCCCCTGTTGTCATCGGATAAGGTCATCCTCTCCCCCCACATCGCGGGGGGGACCGACGAGAGCCGGGTGAGGATGCTCCAGGTCACCATGGAGAATATCGCCAGGGTTCTCTCGGGGGAAAAGCCCCTCTACGTCGTTAACGGAGTGGAGTGACTGGGGGCGCCATTGAGTCGCGGTGAGAGAGAAAGGGAGGGGGCATGAACTGCGCGCAAGTGCTCATCGAGGGCATCAAGGCCATGGGAGCGAAGAGGATATACGGGGTGATAGGGACTTCGAACCTCTCCTTCGTCGACGCCCTCTACGACCACCAGGACGAGATAAGGTACGTATCCTGCCGCCACGAGCAGGTTGCGGCGAGCATGGCGGACGCGGAGGGACGCCTCACAGGGGTCCCCGGGGTGGCCCTCACCCATTCCGGCCCCGGCACCCTCAACGCCCTGATCTCGGTGGGCAACGCCTATAAGGACTGCAGCCCTCTCATCCTCCTCAGCGGGGCGGTGAAGAGGCGGCTGAAGGGGTCCGACGGCATGCTGGAGGCGGACCACACGGCCATATTCGCGCCCCTTTGCAAGGGAGTGTTCAGGGTGGAGGACGCGGCGAGCGCGGCCGCGGTCTTTTCGAAAGCCCATAGCCTCGCCGTTTCGGGGGCGCGGGGGCCGGTGCTCATAGAGGTCCCCGAGGACGTGTGGGGCGAGGAGTCGGGAGAGGACCGGCCCCTCTTCCGCCTCGCCCCGGAGTACCGCCCGCCGCTCCACGTGGAGGACGTATGGCGGGCTCTGGAGTTGATCAAGGGCGCTGGACGGCCCCTGCTGCTCTCCGGCGGCGGCGTGGCTTACTCGCGTTCCTCCGAGCTGATGGTCCGGTTGGCGGAGGCCCTGCAGGCCCCGGTGATCACCACGGGCAACGGACGAGGGACCATCCCCGAGGACCACGCGCTGTGCCTGGGGCGCGCCGGCTTCGGGGGAGGGAACACCGTGGCCGACGCCGCCTTGAGCGGGGCCGACGTGGTGCTGGGGCTGGGGTGCACCCTCTCGGACATGACCACCTACGAGTACACCCTGCCCGTGAGCGGCGAGGTGATACTGGTGAACATCGACCTCGGGGCCATGCTCACCAGCCGCTTCCGGGCCCAGCACATGGTGGAGGCCGACGTGAAGGACTTCCTCTCCGAGGCGCTGGGCGCGTTGCGGGATTACCCCCCGCCGGCCCGCGCGGAGTGGTGGAAGATACTGGAAGATAAACGGCGGGAATGGAAAACGCGCCTGGACGAGGCCGTTACCTCAGACAAGGTGCCCCTGTCCCCGGGCCGCGTGATACACGAGCTCTCCCGCCTCCTGCCCGAGAGGCACATCGTCACCGTGGGAGGAGGTACCCATGTCCTCTACCCCATGGCCTTCCTGCCCTGCCGCGAGCCCCTCACCTACCTCTCCGCCGTCAACTTCGGCGCCATGGGCTTCGGCTTCCCCGCGGCGCTGGCGGCGAAGCTGGTTCACCCGGAGAAAGAGGTGGTGGCTATCCTTGGGGACGGGGATTTCATGATGACCCTGCAGGACCTGGAGACGGCCTGCCGCGAGGGCATCAAGGTGCGGGTCCTGGTGATCAACGACAACATGTACCGGGTGCTCAACCTCAGGCAGCGCCTGCAGTGCGGGGGCAGGATACTCGGGACCTGCCACGGCAATCCCGATTTCGCCGCCCTGGCGCGCACCTTCGGGGCGGCGGGGTGGAGGCTGGAGAGGCCGGATGAGATCGTGCCCGTGCTGGAGGAGGCGCTGTCCGCGCCCGGGCCGGCGGTGGTGGACGTCATCATCGACCCCGACGACCTTCCTCCCCTCAACCTGGAGGCCACCCTGCGCATGGGAATGGGGTGAGAGGATGGCTTTCGAGACTTTCGAGGTCTCCACGTCGGCGCGCGGCCAGATGGTGGACATCACCGCGAAGGTGCGCGAGGCGGTGAGGCGCGCGGGAGTGGAGGAGGGGGTATGCGTGGTGTACGTGCCCCACACCACAGCCGGCGTCACGGTCAACGAGAGCGCGGATCCCGCCGTGGCGGCGGACATCCTCGAGCACCTGGAGCGGCTGGTGCCCAGGGGACGCTACCGCCACCGCGAGGGGAACGCAGACGCTCATATCAAGGCGAGCATGATGGGCTTCTCGCAGGCGCTGCCCGTGGAGTCCGGGGATCTCTCGCTGGGCACCTGGCAGGGGATCTTCCTCTGCGAGTTCGACGGGCCGCGCCGCAGGCGCATAATGGTGACGGTGATTCCCCATGGTGAATAAGATCATCACCTTCGCCAGCGATTTCGGGCTCTCGGAGGAATGGGTGGGGACGGTCAAGGGAGTGATCCTCTCCATCAACCCCGCCGCGGTGATCCTGGACATCGCCCACGACATCCCTCCCTTCGATATCGGGAAGGGGTCCTTCCTGCTCGCCGCGGCCCTCCCCCACGTGCCGGTGGGCGTGCACCTCGCGGTGGTGGACCCCGGGGTGGGGACGAGTCGCCTGGCGGTGGCCCTGCGCGCGGCCCGGGGGGACATGCTGGTGGGGCCGGACAACGGCCTTCTCATGCCCGCGGCGGAGAGGCTCGGGGGAGTGACGGAGGCGTACTTCCTCGACAACCAGGAGTTCTTCCGCCGCCCCGTGCACCCTACCTTCCACGCGCGCGACATCTTCGCGCCGGTGGCGGCACACCTGTCCCTGGGAGCGGACCCCAGGGATATGGGATCGCCCATGGATCCCGGAAACCTGGTGCCCGCCCCCTGGGGACGCGCCCGCGAGGGGGAGGGCGCAGTCTACGCCACGGTGGTGGACGTCGACCGCTTCGGGTCCTTGCGCCTCAACGCCCACCCGGAGCAGGTGAGGGCCCTGGGCTGCCGAGAGGGGGAGGGGGTGATCCTGGGGATCGGCGACGAGGAGGTCGAGGCGGTCCTGGCCTCCACCTTCGGGGAGGTGGAAGTCGGGGAGGCATTGCTTTACGAGGATTCCTCGGGGGTGATGGCCGCGGGTGTGAACGGGGGCAGCCTCGCGGCGCGCACCGGTTCATGCCCCGGAGACATCGTTATTATCTATGGTCCCGCGGTAGGGTGAGCCCTCATGCCAGCCCTGCGGGAAGAGCATCCATCGCTTGTCTGCTAGGAAACGTATAAGCCCATGCATCTGCCCCACGCGAGCCTTCGGGCATCCGCGCTGAGCCGGCCCGTGGGAATCGCCGCGTTTCGCCGCGCCCAATCCCCACGACCATTGCGTCTTGCGCGCCGCCATGACGGCGATTTATTTTATAAAGGCGTTTTTCGACGCCGTGTCAGTACGTGACGAGGAGGTCCCCATGTCCCAGGAGTGCAAGAATTACCGGGCAAACCTGGAGAAGTGCAACTGCACCTACGAGCCCTGCTCCCGCAAGGGCTACTGCTGCGAATGCCTGCACTACCACCGCCGCAATGGAGAGCTCCCGGCATGCTATTTCCCGCCGGAGGTGGAGCGCACCTACGATCGCTCCATCCGGCGCTTCATGGCGTGCCGATGAGGGGAGCCGGAGGAACGTGAGTCGCTGAAAGGAACGGAGGCAAGGAGGGAGAAATGGAGGAAGTCTATATCGCAGGAGCCTGTCGCACTGCCATCGGGAAGTTCGGAGGAGGCCTCAAGGACGTCAAGACGGGAGAGCTGGTGCGCATCGTCATCGAGGAGGCGATTAAACGCGCGGGCATTTCCCCGGGCGACGTGGACGAGGTTATATTCGGCCAGGTGGTTCCCCGCACGGACGAGAACTGCCTGGCTGCCAGGCTGGGAGCGCTCAAGGCGGGGCTCCCCTACACCGTGCCCGCGGAGGGAGTGATACGGGGGTGCGGCTCGGGCATGCAGGCCTTGATCGATGCCGTGCGCGCCATCCGGCTGGGGGATTCCCGCGTCGTGGTGGCGGGGGGCGCCGAGAACATGAGCTCCATCCATTACTACAGCAACGACATGCGCTGGGGAAAGCGCATGCGCAGCGGGGAGTTCATCGACGGGCTCTGGGAAGTGCTGCACGATCCCTACAACGGGCTGATCATGGGGCTCACGGCCGAGAACATCGCGGAGCGCTTCGGCGTCACCCGCGAGGAGCAGGACCGCTACGCCCTGGAGAGCCAGAGGAGGGCGCTCGCGGCCATAGCGGCGGGCAAGTTCAAGGACGAGATAGTCCCCGTGGAGGTGAAGACCCGCAAGGGAGTGGAGGTAATCGACACCGACGAGCATCCCACCGACACCACCCTGGAGAAGCTCGCGTCCCTGCCCCCCGCCTTCAAGAAGGACGGCACCGTGACCGCCGGCAACGCCTCCGGCATCAACGACGCCGCCGCCGCCCTGGTGCTGGTGTCCGGCAAGAGGGTGGAGGAACTCGGCTTGAAGCCCCTGGCCAAGGTGCTCTCCTACTCCTACGTGGGCGTTGATCCCGATATCATGGGTGTGGGCCCTATATATGCCATACCCAAAGCCCTTGAGAAGGCGGGATTGAAGCTCGATGACATCGGGGCCATCGAGCTCAACGAAGCGTTCGCTTCCCAGGCTTACTACTGCATCAAGGAACTGGGGTTGAACCCGGAGATAACCAACATCTACGGCAGCGGCATCGCCTTGGGGCACCCGGTGGGGTGCACGGGCGCGCGCATCGTGGTCACCCTGCTCACCGCCATGAGGGAGCTCGACGCGAGGTACGGTCTGGCTTCCCTGTGCATCGGCGGGGGCCAGGGCATCGCCATGGTCGTCGAGCGGGTTTGACACCCGCCCTCCCGCGCAGGCATCGCGAGGGAACGACGCCAGTGCATATAACCTACCGAGGCGTGCGCTTCATGCCGCGGGCGGGCTGGGCGCGCCCAGCGCGTCGCGGTGGCGGGTCGCGAACTGCGGCGGGAACCCGCGCAGGACGTTTTCAGCGGGCGAAAGATGCCGGATCGTTTCGCCGGGCGCTTTCCGGGCGGAAAAGGGTCGGGAGACCGCCCCATCATCCTGGCAAAACAAGCAAATTAGACGGGAGAAAAGGTGAGATCTCTCGAACCTTCGACCTGGGCGATATGGCGCCACACCTGGTTTCCAAAGCGCGCGCGGGAGAGGGTAACGGAAAAGACCCCGGGCGCGGGGCACCGGTTTGACCGCCCCAATGCGCGGTGTTAGGATTTTCGTGTCCGTTCCTTGAGAGATGAATAAGAAGGAACGGCCGAGAGGCCGGCCGGTGACGGGCCCGAACGGGATCGCGGCGGCGCTCGCGATGGAGAGCTGGGCGATCACGGGAGGCCTCGGTTGTCGGCTGGATCGACCGGCCGGGAAAGTGCCGTCCGGGCCCCGAGAGGGCCAAGAGGGAAGCCGGTGGGAATCCGGCACGGTAGCGCCGCTGTGACTGGGGAGCGAGGCCCCGCTTATCCACTGACGACACGTTGGGAAGGAGGGGCGGAGCGAGGATCCAGGAGTCAGAAGACCTGCCCGGAAGGCGCCAGTTAGCTCTCCGCCCTAGGGAGAAACCTGGCGAGTCGGGAAACAAGCCCCGCTCTTGGGTGAGAGAGCGGGGCTTTCTTTTCCCGCTCCCGCTTTCCCCTCGACCCGCGGCGAAGGGCGGAGCGCGGAAGACGAGAGTACGAACGAAAGGGGATGGGTTGTGGAACACCGCATGGTCCTGGTGCTGGGAGGAGCGCGCAGCGGGAAGAGCTCCTTCGCCCAAGGCCTGGCCGCCGCTTCGGGGCGGCGGGTCTGCTTCCTCGCCACCGCGGATCCGGGTGACGAGGAGATGGAGAAACGGATAGGGAGGCACCGCGAGGAACGTCCCGAGGGCTGGGTCACCCTGGAGCTCGCGGGCGGCGTGCACCTTCCCGAACTTCCCCCGGAAGAGGACCTGGTGCTCATGGACTGCTTCACCGTGTACCTCTCCAACCTCATGGCGCGGGCCGGGCTGGACTGGCCCGTCGAGGAGGAGGGCCTCATGCCCGAGGAGGAGGTGCTGCGCCGCATGGATGAGGTGGAGGATGAGGCGCTGGGGCTGGTCGACCGGCTGCGCGAGTCGGTCTCTGAGCTCATCGTGGTGGCCAACGAGGTGGGCATGGGGGTGGTGCCGCCCTTCCGCCTGGGCCGCGTGTTCCGCGACCTTGCGGGAAGGTTGAACCAGGGCCTGGCCGAGCGGGCGGACGCGGCGTACCTGGTGGCGGCGGGATTGCCCTTGCGCCTTAAGCCTTGAGTCCGGTCGGCGGAAGCCGCGTGGAAGTGCATAGGATGAAAGGAAGGAAATGGCAAAGCTCGAGGAAACCTTGGGACGGATAAGCGAGCCGGACGCGGGAGCGATGCGCGCAGCCCGGGAGCGCCAGGATCAGCTCACCAAGCCCGCGGGTGCGTTGGGGGTGCTGGAAGACATATCCATCAAGATCGCGGGTATCACGGGAGAGGCCATGCCGCGCCCGGGGCGCAAGGTGGTCCTGGTCATGGCGGCAGACCACGGGGTGACCGCGCGCGGGGTCAGCCTCTACCCGCGCGACGTGACCGCCCAGATGGTGCTCAACTTCCTCGCCGGGGGGGCGGCCATCAACGTGCTCGCCCGCCACGTGGGGGCGGAGGTGCGGGTGGTGGACGTGGGGGTGGCGGCGGACGTGGAGGCGGAGGGCCTGACGGTGCGCAAGGTCAGGCGGGGCACCTCCGACATGTCCGAGGGGCCGGCAATGTCCCGCGAGGAGGCGAGGGCCTGCGTGGAGGCGGGCATAGAGGTGGCGGAGGAGGAGCTTAAGGCAGGAGCCTCTTTCCTGGCCGCCGGCGATATGGGCATCGGGAACACCACCGCTGCGAGCGCCATCACCGCGGCGTTGACCGGGTTGGACCCGCGGGAGGTCACCGGCAGGGGCACGGGGCTTGACGACGAGGGTCTCGAGCGCAAGGTGGAGGTCATACGCAAGGCCCTGGAGGCGAACAGACCCGATCCCGCCGACCCCCTCGACGTCCTCGCCAAGGTGGGGGGGCTGGAGATCGGGGCCATCGCTGGGGTTATGCTGGCGGCGGCGGCCGCGCGCCGGCCCGTGCTGGTGGACGGTTTCATCTCGGGGGCCGGAGCCCTTCTGGCGGCGGGACTCTGCCCGTTGGCGCCGCGATTCATGCTCGCCTCGCACCTCTCCGTGGAGAGAGGCCACGCCGTGATCCTCGAGCGCCTGGGCCTCCACCCCATCATCCAGGCCAACATGCGCCTGGGCGAGGGCACGGGAGCCGCGCTGGGGTTCAGCCTGGTGGAGGCGGCCTTGAAGATCCTCTCCGAGATGGCCACCTTCGGCGAAGCGGGGGTATCGGGCCCGGAGGGAGGAGATGGTTGAGGGAACGGCCGGACATGCGCGCTCGATATAAGGCCGGTGGCCATCTCGGTTTGGGGTCGCCCCCGGCGCCCCGCCACCATGGCCGGCGAGGACGAGGGCCGGACGAGGCGCCGGTGAGCGATGCCGCGTCCTCGAGCCCGGAGAGGGGGTGCGCGTGATGGGCGCGGCCTTGGACGCCTTCCGTTTCCTGACCGCGTTGCCCCTGCCGCGCGGCGGGAAAAAGGGCGACCTGTCCGCATCGGTGGCCTTTTTCCCCCTGGTGGGGGCCGCCCTGGGGGGTGCGCTGGTGTTCGTCGACTGGGCTTGCGGGCACGCCTTTCCCCGGGTGTCGCATTTCCTGTCCGCCGCCCTGGTGCTGGCGGTCTATGCCGTCTTCACTGGGGGGCTGCACCACGACGGGCTCATGGACGTCGCCGACGCCTTCTGGGGCAGGAGGTCGCGCGAGGAGCGGCTGCGCATCATGAAGGACGCGCGGGCGGGCGCGCTGGGCGTGACCGCACTGGCGCTTTTCCTGCTGGTGGAGCTCGCCGCCGTGTACGCCCTCCCGGCGCGCGTGTCTGCGTCCCCGGGGCGCCTGCGCTGGGCCGCACTGCTCGCCTTCCCCGTCCTGGGGAGGTGGACGATGTCCTATCTCTGCGTGCGCTTCCCCTACGCTCGCGAGGAGGGAACGGGAGCGGCCGTCATCACCGGCGCGAGGACGGCGAGCCTGGCGGCGGCGAGCGCCATCGCCCTGGCTGCCCTCGCGGGGTGCTTCGTCTTCGTCGTGCGGATACCCGTGCTCATCGCGGCTCTCGCCGTTTTCGCCCTCGCCTTCTCCGAACTTGTCGGATCTTACTTCAAGCGCGCCCTGGGAGGGGTGACGGGGGATTGCGTTGGAGCGGCGGGGATGCTCTGCGAAGCGCTGGTCCTGCTGCTCCTGGCGAGCCGCGTGCCGGAGCTCCTCATCTGAGCGGGAAGGCGGGTTCATGGAGAGTGTAAGGACGTCTCGGCGACGCTTGGAGACGGCTTCGCGCCTGTCAGGCGTGGAGGTCGTGGGAAGCGGGATGAAGTGAAGGGAAAGCCGGTGGAGAGAAAGCGCGGAAGGGCGGCACGCATATGCGCGGCCTTTGCCCTCGACGCTTTGCTGGGAGACCCGGAGGGATATCCCCATCCCGTGCGCGTCATGGGGGCCTGCATAGCGAGGCTGGAGGCGCTGCTGGGCCAACGCAACGCGGACGACCGAGGGGCGCGCTTACGCGGCTGCCTGCTGGCGGCCCTGGTGGCGGGGGGAAGCTGGGCAGCGGGGCGGGCCCTGCTGGCACTGCCCTGCTCCGGGACGATCGAGACGCTCCTCCTGTACACCGCCTTCGCCTGGAAGGACCTGGAAAGAAGCGCCCTGAGGGTGGCGAACGAACTTGAGAATGGGGACCTTGAGGCGGCGAGGTCTCACCTGCGCGCCCTGGTGGGCCGCGATACGGAGGAGCTCGACCGGGCCGCCGTGTGCCGGGCGGTTGTGGAGTCGGTGGCGGAAAACTACTGCGACGGCGTCCTCGCGCCGTTGCTCTGGGCCGCGGCGGGGGGAGCCCCGGCGGCGCTGGCCTTCAAGGCCGTCTCGACCATGGATTCCATGCTCGGGCACAGGGACGAGCGCCACCTCCACCTGGGGTGGTGCCCAGCGCGCCTCGACGACCTGGCCGTGTTCCTGCCCGCAAGGGCGTCCATTCCCCTGATATGCGCCGCCGCTTTCCTGCGCGGCCTGGACGGGGCGGAGGCGTGGAGGACGGGGCTCAGGGACCGGCTGCGGCACTCCAGCCCCAACAGCGCCCACCCCGAGGCCGCCTTCGCCGGGGCCCTGGGCATAGAGCTCGGGGGGCCGGTGAAATACCGCGGCGTTACCTATGACTACCCGACCATCGGCGATGGCGCCGTAGAGGCCACCACGGCGCACCTTCGGGAGGCGGTGAAGCTGCTGCGCGCGGCATCGCTGCTGGGGATGGCCCTGGCGATGGTCCTGGCGCGGGCAGTGGAAGCGGGGAGGGCGACATGAAGAGGGAAAACTTTCCAGCCCATGGCGGAAACCTGGAATGGGCGTCGGAGCGCTACGGCTTGGCCGCGGAGGAGTTCATCGATTTCAGTTCCAACGTCAACCCCCTGGGTCCGCCCCCGCGGGCCCTGGAGGCGGCCCGCGCCGCAGTGAACGAAGCCGCCCGATACCCGGAACCGAACGCCGCGAAGCTCAAGTCGGCCCTGGCGCGCCACCTGGCTTTGCGTGAGGAATCGCTGGTGCTGGGCAACGGATCGAGCGAGCTCATCCACCTCCTGGTTCGCTGCGTGGCGGGGTCGCCGGGGCGTAGGGGCGAGGCCGCGCGCGGCCGGTCCGGGGTGACCGTGGTGGCGCCGGCCTTCGGGGAATACGAGCGGGCGGCGCGGATCGCGGGCGTGGAGCCGGCCTTTTACCAGCTCCTTCCCCACCAGGGATTCTCCCTGCGCCCGGCGTCCCTGGCGGAGGAGGCCGCCCGTTCGCGGCTGACCTTCCTCTGCAACCCGGCGAGCCCCACGGGCAGGCTCTACCCCAGGGAGGAGCTGACTCCGGCACTGGAGGCCTGCCGGGAGGCCGGAGGCGTACTGGCGGTGGACGAGAGCTTCATGGCCTTCGTCCCTCCCGGGGAGGTAGAGGAGGCGACCATGCTGGGGTTGTTGGGGGAGAAAGGGCTGGTGGTGTTCTCCACCTTGACCAAGGCCTTCGCCCTGGCGGGGCTGCGGGGGCCCGGCTGGCTCGCCGGCCCCGTGGACCTGGTCTCCCGTCTAGAGGAAGCGGCCGTGCCCTGGCGGGTCAACGTGGCGGCGCAGGCCGCCGCCCTGGCCTCGCTTGAGGAAGAGGCATACCTGGAGGAAACGCGCGCCGCGGTGGCGGCATGGAGGGAGGAGCTGGCGGACCGGCTCTTGGACACCGGGCTCTTCGAGGTCTTCCCCTCGCGGGTCAATTTCCTGCTCCTGCGCCTGTCGCGGGGGGAGATCGGCGCGGGCGAGCTGGTGGACGCCCTGGGGAAGAGGGGGATACTGGTTCGCGATTGCGCGGATTTCCGGGGGCTCGGGAGCGGATACCTGCGGGTGGCGGTGAGGAGGCCGGAGGAGAACCGGCGCCTCCTGAAGGCGCTGGAGGAGGTGGCGCGGGAGGCGTCCCTCGGCTAGGAACATCCCGCGAAGAGGGAGGCGGCGTGCGGTTTGCCCATGAGGGCGGGGAGCCGCGGATGGAGGAAGTAAAGGGAACGAAAAGAGCACGGAGCAAGGAAAGGAGGAACGGAGTTGAGCAAGAGATCGCTGATCGCGGTGCTGGCGGCATGCATCCTGGCGGTCCTGTTGGCGTCTGGATGCGGAGGGGCGGAAAAGAAAGCGGAGGAGCAAAGGCCCACCGTGTTCACCGACGACCTGGGGAGGGAGGTGAGCCTGGAGGAGGCGCCCTCGCGCATCGTTTCCATCTCTCCCGCCTGCACCGAGATCCTCTTCGGCCTGGGCCTGGGAGACAAGGTGGTGGGGGTCACGGAGTATTGTGATTACCCTGAGGAAGCGTTGGAAAAGGAGAAGATCGGCACCTTCACCACCCCCAACCTCGAGGCCATCGTGGCTTTGAAGCCGGATCTGGTGCTGGCCACGGGCGGGGTGCAGGCGGAGATGCTCGACCGCATGGAGGAGCTGGGGCTCACCGTCTACGCCGTCAACCCCACCACCTTCGATGAAACCCTTGCCACTATACTCGAGGTAGGGGAGATCACCGGCGCCGTGGAGAAGGCGGAGGAGATCGTGACGGACATGAACCAGCGGGCGGCGGAAGTGGCCCGCCGGGTCAACGAGATGGAGAAAGAGGGAAAGAAGAGGCCCCGCGCCTTCTTCGAGATCTACTACGAGAACAACGTGTGGACGGCGGGGAAGGGGAGCATCATCTCCGACCTCATCCGCCAGGCGGGGGGCGAGAACGTAGGGGATATGCAGTCCGGTGACTACTACGAGTTCAGCGTGGAGGAGTTGCTTTCCCAGAATCCCCAGGTATACCTGGTGGGAAGCGGGTCCATGTCCGACCCCGGCGACATAGCCTCCCGGCCGGGATGGGACCGCATGGAGGCGGTAAGGGACGGCAGGGTGTATGTTATCGAGGAGAACCTGCTCTACCGCACCGGACCGCGGCTCATCGACGGCCTGGAGGCGATACACGCAGCCCTCTACCCATCGGATGAATAACACCCGTTGGGAAGACTGCGTCGCGTAAGCGACAGGGCCGACCGAAGGGAGGCCCGGCGTGTCCAGTGCCTGGGCGGAGCGGAGCGTGCCCCAAGCGGGAGCTGCGAGGTCCAGGCCTGGCGCGAATACGTGTGGATGCGAGGGAGAGCCGGCGCCGCTTTAGGCCATGTACGGAGCGGAGCGTGCCCCAAGCGGGAGCTGCGAGGTCCAGGCCTGGCGCGAATACGTTCGCGCGGAGATGCGAAAGCGACTGCGCCGATGAGGATGGGATGCCATGAAGGAAGTGTCTGGGGTGACGGGAAAACTGGATGCGCTGCGGCGCCGGCGCTCCGTAGTGCTGTTGTGCCTGGCGGCGGCGATGCTGGTGGCGGCGGTCGTCGCCGTGGCCCTGGGGGCGGTGTACGTCCCCCTCGCCACCTCGTCCCGTATCATCTTCTCCCGACTTCCCCTGCTGGGCAGGCTGGTGGACGCCACCTGGACTCCCACCCAGGAGACCATCATCATCTCGGTGCGCCTGCCGCGCGTTCTCCTCGCCCTGCTGGTGGGGATGGGGTTGGCCCTGGCGGGGGCCATCTTCCAGGGTCTCTTCCGCAACCCCATGGCGGACCCCAGCATCATCGGATCCTCCCAGGGGGCGGCCCTGGGGGCGACCATCGCCTTTTTCTTCGGCATCAAGGTGGGGCTGGGAGGCCTGTCCGCCGTTCCCCTCTTCGCCTTCGCGGGGTCGCTGCTGGCGGTGTTCGCCGTCTACGTCATCGCCAGGGCGGGAGGGCGCGCCTCCATAGCCTCCCTCCTCCTGGTGGGCATCGCGCTCTCCTCCTTCCTGGCCTCCATCGTTTCGCTGCTCATGGTGGTGAGCGAGGACCGCATGCACAACATCTTCTTCTGGCTCATGGGGGGGCTGGGCACCGGAAACTGGGACATGGTGCTGGCGGTGCTGCCCTTCATAGCCGTGGGCATCGTGGTGTCTCTCTTTATGGCCAGGGACCTGAACCTGCTCATGCTGGGCGAGGAGAGGGCGGCGCAGCTCGGCCTGGAGACGGAGCGCTTCAAGTGGACGATGATCGTGGTGGCCTCGCTGGCGGTGGGGGCCGCCGTCTCGGTATCGGGCATCATCGGTTTCGTGGGGTTGATGACCCCGCATATCGTGCGCCTGCTCACCGGGCCCGACCACCGCTTCCTCATACCCGGGTCCATCATGGGGGGAGGGCTCTTCCTGGTGCTCGCCGACACCCTTGCGCGCACCGTCATCGCGCCCAACGAGCTTCCGGTGGGGATCGTGACCGCCTTTTTCGGCGCCCCCTTCTTCATATACCTGCTCAAGCGGAGCAGGCAAGGATTGTCCTGAGGCGGGGGAGGATCCAGGACCATGGAATGGAAAACGCTGGAAGCGAGGGACCTGCGCGCCGCTTACCGCGACGAGGACGTGGTGTCCGGGCTGAGCCTCACCGTCATGTCGGGGGACTTTATCGGCGTCATCGGGCCCAACGGGTCCGGCAAGACGAGCTTCCTCAAAACCCTTTCGCGCGCGCTGAGGCCTCGCAGGGGCGTGGTGCTGCTGGGCGGTGAGGACCTCTACCGCTTGCCCGCGCGCGAGGTGGCAAGGGACCTGGCCATGGTGCCCCAGGAGACCGCCGTCTCCTTCGCCTTCACCGCCCTGGAGGTGGTGCTCATGGGCAGGAACCCGCACCTCGGCCGCCTTCAGGCGGCCGGCCCGCACGACCTGGAAAGGGCCCGGCTGGCCATGGAGAGGGCCAATGTCTGGCACCTGGCCGACCGTCCCGTGACCGAGCTGTCCGGAGGGGAGCGACAGCGGGTGATCATCGCCCAGGCCCTTGCGCAGGACACCGGGCTGCTCCTGCTGGACGAGCCCACCCAGCACCTTGACATCAGCCACCAGCTGTCCCTCCTCGAACTGCTGGCGGGCATGTGCGCGCAGGGGCTGGCGGTGGTCATGGTCATGCACGACATCAATTTGGCCTCGCAGTACTGCGACCGGCTGTTGGTAATCAAGGGGGGGAGGGAATACACGCGTGGGTCCCCGGGAGAGGTGCTGACCGCGGCCACGCTGCGGGAGGTCTTCGGAGTGGACGCCATCGTCACGCGCCACGCGGTGACGGAAAGGCCGCATGTCATCTTCCTCCCCACCGGGGAAAGCCGGCGGGACACGGGCCCCAGGGTGCACCTCATCTGCGGCGGAGCCAGCGGCGCCGCCCTCATGCGCGAGCTGCTGGAGGCGGGGTGTTACGTCACCGCGGGGGCGCTCAACCGTGGGGATGGAGACGAGGAGGTGGGGCGCGCCCTGGAGATCCGCATGGCGGTGGAAGCCCCCTTTTCCCGCATCTCGGACGAGGCCCACCTCGCGAACCTGGAGCTGGTGAGGGAGGCCGACGCGGTGGTGGTCACGGACCTCTACGTGGGCCCCGGCAACCTGCTGAACCTGGAGGCGGCGCGCGAGGCGTTGCGCGGAGGCAAGCGGGTTTATCTCCTTTCCTCCCGACCCATCGAGGAAAGGGACTACGCCCGAGGCGCCGCCTCCGAGCTCTACCGCAGCCTGCAGGCGGAGGGGGCGGTTGAGGTGGCAGACCGCGCAGAGCTGATCGCCCTGGTGATCGGAGGGGAGGGGCGTTGACCGCGAGGGAGAAGCCGGCGCGTTGCCTCATGGTGCAGGGCACCTCCTCCCACGCGGGAAAGAGCGTGCTCGTGGCCGCCCTCTGCCGCATCCTCAGGGATGACGGCGTGCGCGTCGCTCCCTTCAAGGCTTGGAACATGTCCCTCAACTCCGGGGTTTCCGCGGAGGGCGGGGAGATGGGGCGCGCCCAGGTGCTCCAGGCGCAGGCGGCGGGACTGGAGCCGCAGACGCGCATGAACCCCATACTCCTCAAGCCCACCTCTGGGCGCGGGTCTCAGGTGGTCCTCGAGGGCAGGCCGGCCGGGTACCTGGAGGCGGGAGAGCGCGGCGCGCTGTGGGAAAAGCTGCTGCCCACGGCCTTGCGGGCGCTGCGGAGCCTGCGCCGCGATTTCGAGGTGGTGATCATGGAGGGGGCGGGGAGCCCGGCGGAGATCAACCTGGCGGAACGCGATATCGCCAACATGCGCATGGCCATGGCGGCGGATGCGCCGGTGATCCTGGTGGGGGACATCGACCGCGGGGGCGTTTTCGCCTCGCTGGTGGGCACCCTGGAGCTATTGCCCTGGAGGGAGAGGAGGGCGGTGGCCGGACTGGTCATCAACCGATTCCGTGGCGATGTCGGGTTGCTGGAGGATGGGTTGCGATACCTGGAGAGGAGGACGGGGAAGCAAGTTCTGGGGGTGGTGCCATTCGTGCGCGACCTGGGCCTGGACGAGGAGGACACGGTGAACCTCGACGTCCTGCCGGACTCAGCGCCTCCCGCGCCGGGCGAAGGGTTGCTGGACGTGGCGGTGGTGCGCTTGCCCCACATCTCCAACGCCACCGACTTCGAGCCCCTCTCCCATGAGGAGGGGGTAGCGCTGCGTTACGTCTCCAGTTCTGCGCGGCTGGACTCCCCGGACGCGGTCATCCTCCCTGGCTCCAAGACCACCGCCTCGGACCTCGCGTGGCTGCGTGAGAGCGGACTCGCCGCCCGGGTGAAGCGGCTGGCGGAGTCCGGTGTGCCGGTCCTGGGCATATGCGGGGGTTACCAGATGCTGGGAGAGAGGCTGGAGGATCCCGAGGGCGTGGAGTCGGCGCCGGGAGAGGTGCCCGGCCTGGGGCTCCTTCCCCTGGTCACGGTGCTCACCGGGGAGAAGAGCACCCACCTCGTGCGGGCCAGGGCGCTCAAGGAGATCCCGGTCCTGGGTCTGGACCGAGAGTCCCCGCCCATATCGGGTTATGAGATCCACATGGGCCGCTCGTCCTTTGCCGGCGATCCCCCCCTGCTTATCGTGGAACGGGACGGCGCGGAGGCGCGGGTTGAGGAGGGGGCGATGCACGAGAGCCTGCCCGTGTTCGGTTGTTACCTGCACGGGCTATTCGAGAACCCCTGTGTTCGGGAGGGCTTTATCCGCGCCCTCTGGGAGCGGCGCGGGGTCATCACGAGAGAGGCAGCGTCGGGGGAGGCGCCCGAGTGGTGGGTGGTGCGAGAGGAGCGCCTGGACCGCCTGGCGCGGGTGGCGCGCGCCTCGTTGCGCATGGAGGAGATATACCGCCTGCTGGACATGGAGGGCGGCTGAGGCCTGTGCTCTGGCGGCGGGCGGCCCGGGACGCTCCCTGCAGAGAGAAAACGAACGATTTCCCTCCTGGTGTATGAAATAACCGCGCGGGTGTGCGCTATGATGGTGGTAACCGGTGCCCCCGGTTTGGGCGGAGGGATGCAGGCGGCGCGGTTTCCCTCGCCAGGCCTCCCGGGAACCCATCGCGGAGAAAAGCGGGGTTCCGTCGGGGCGCAGGACATGGCGCGACGGCCGTAGAAGAAGTGCGCGGGGATGCGTCGAGGGAAGGGGGCGGATGCTGTCCGCCGTGGGTATCCCCGCGGCGGGTCGCGGTATAACATTCCCCGCCGGTGGGGCGTGCGCGGAAGGCGTGAGCGCGCTTTGCCGCATGTTTCAGGGGCGGGCGCGGAGGAGCGCGGAGCATGACCAGGACGCAGCAGCAGAGGTTGAGGCGGCGGCGCCAGAGGCGCCAGTCGCTTTTCCTGGCGCTGGGGTGTTCCCTGGTCCTGGGCCTGGTTTTCCTGGTCTTTTCACTGACCTCGGGACGGTATCCCGGCGGCGGGGAGGAGTTCCCTGCGGTGGAGACGGAGGGGGCGACGGCGGAAGCCCCAGCCGAGGCGTTTCAACAGGCGCCTGAGCCGGGAGATCTGTCCCTGGACCTGGGGCTGGGAGGCGACCTGGCCCTTTCCTCTTCTTCGTCGGCGGCCTTGCAGGCGGCGGGAAACGTTTCGCCCTGGGAGGGAATAAGGTCCTTCCTCGCCGGGCATGACCTCAACGTGGTGAGCCTGGAAAGCCCCCTCTGCCGCGGGGGGAGCCCCAACCCCGACCAGCCTTCCACCTGCCTGCGCGGGGACATATCCAACGCGGCCTCCATGGCCGCGGCGGGGGTAAGCGCGGTGTGCGTGGCCAACGACCACGCCATGGACTACGGCTACCAGGGGCTGGAGGAGACCCTTAACCTGCTGCGCGGGGAAAAGGTCGGGGTTTGCGGGGCGGGCCCGGACCGCCAAGCGGCGGGGCAGCCCCTGGTGCTTAAGTCGCCGCGGGGCGCGGAGCTGGCGCTGCTTTCCTTCAACGACGTGGGTCCGGGATCGTACGCAGCAGGTGAGGACACTCCCGGGGTTAATGCCGTGACCTCCCTCGAGGAGATGAGCGAGGCGGTCAGCAACGCGGCGGGAGAGGTGCCGTACGTGGTGGTGTTCGTCCACTGGGGCGGGGAAAGAGAGAAGGAGATAACCTCCCGGCAGAGGGAGGTCGCCTACGCCTGCGCGCGGGCGGGCGCGGACCTGGTGGTCGGCTGTCACCCCCGGTCCCCGCAGGGGATAGAGGTCATCGAGGGCGCCACGGTCATCTATTCCCTGGGAAGCCTCATCGGCCTCGAGGGCGAAAGCCGCGCGGCGGGGTTGCTGGCGAGCTGCCGTTTCCAGGACGGGACTCTGCGCAGCGTGGAGTTATTCCCGGTGAGACAGAAGGGAGGCGGCCTGGAACTGCTCCAGGGCGAGGAGGCGCGCGGAGTCCTGGAGGAGCTCGTGGGCGCCTCGCCGGATGTCAACCTGCGCGTCTCTTCCGGCTACGGCTCCGCCCGGCTGGAGCTCGGGAGATGAAGCTGGAAAGAGAACGTTACGCCGTGGTGCGCAAGGTCGGGGAGGCCTTGCGCGGCCGGCGCATGGTGGAGGCCGGAGACCTGGTGCTGGTGGCGGTTTCCGGCGGCGCCGATTCCCTCGTGCTCCTCGACGCGATGGTCGCCCTCGCGGAGTGGTTGCGCATTTCCCTTCACGTGGTGCACGTGGACCACGGCGTGCGCCCTTCCTCCGGAGAGGATGCCTCCTTCGTCCGCGGTGTCGCCGCCCATTACGGCCTGCCCTGTCGCGTGGAGCGCCTGGAGACGGCCAGCGAAAGGGAAGGGCAGAGCCCGGAGGAATGGCTGAGGAACGAGCGATACCGGGTCTTCCAGGCGTTGCTGGAGGAGACGGGGGCCAGGCGTCTGGCCACCGGGCACACCGCCGACGACAGGGTGGAGACCTTCCTGCTCAGGCTGATCGCGGGCGCGGGCGCGGGCGGGCTGGCCTCCATACCGGCTGTGCGAGGCCCCTATATCAGGCCGCTCATCGGGGTGTGGCGCGCTGAGGTGGAGGAATACGCGCGCCTCCTGCCCTTCGCGCCCCGCCTGGACGAGAGCAACCTGGACCTCTCCATACCCCGCAACCGCGTGAGGCATGAGCTGCTGCCCTTATTGGAAAAATATTACAATCCATCCGTCAGGCGCACCCTCCTCGCGGAGGCGGAGTTGCTCTCGGGGATGGCGGAGGCATTGAGGGGCCGGGCCGCGGCCGCCGCGGCCGAGGTGGTCTCGTCCGGGGAAGGGGAGTGGCGGATGGACGTGGAGAAAGCGCGCGACCTGGACGTGGCGACGCTGCGGGAGGTCATCGCCGGGATGCTGCGGGGGCTGGGGCGCGAGCCGGAGTTCCGCCTGGTGGAGGACATACGCCGCAAGCTTCTGGAAGGCGGCGGCAACCCGTCCCTCGACCTGGGGGGCGGCCTCAAGGCGCGCAGGAGATACGGGCAGGTGGTGATGGGGCAAGCGGGCAGCGAGAGGGAGGCACCCCGGGTGGAGATACCGGGCGAGGGCGTCCACGCCCTGGGCGATTCCGGTGTCACCCTCAGGCTGGAGCTGAGGGAGCGGGGAGGGGAGGACCCCCGAAAGGCGGTTCGTGGAGAGCACATAGCCTGGCTCGACGCCGACCTGCTGCGTTTTCCGTTGCTGGTGCGGGGAGTGCTGCCCGGCGACCGCTTCCACCCTCTGGGTTCACCGGGGCGGCGCAAGCTGCAGGATTTCCTCGTCGACTTGAAGATCCCGCGCGAGAGGCGCCACGAGGTCCTTTTGCTGGAGTCGGCGGGCGAGATAGCCTGGGTGATCGGGCTGCGCGTCGACGAGAGGTTCAAGGTGAGGAGCGACACCGGCAGGGTGGCGGTCCTCGAGGCCTCGGGACTGCCTATGTTCCGGGTCGGCCGCCGAACGTGAGCCACGGGCATGGCCCGCGGCGGTCCTCGCGCGCCACCCCTGCACTCCTTCCACGCAGCTGGATCAGCCCTTCGGGATTGTTCAGCCACGGAGCCTGTTATGGGGAATTCGATCGCCCCGTCGATTGGATCACTCAGATCGGATCATGGTAATTGTTCAGCCATGGAGCTCTGGAGACGATATGATAAGAGTGATATGAGAGTGATATGAAAGGGAGACCCCACGCCCTCGAGGTGCCTTGCCCGGGCCGTTGTGGACCTGGAGGCGCCCCGGGACACAAAGGCGGCGGCGGATATGCGTTGCGGTGGGGGTGTAGCCGTTGCGGGGTGGCTCGGACGAGTCCGTTCGCCGGTTCCCTCGAGAGGCCGGGCGGGCGAGAGGAAAAAACGGAGCCATTATGAAGGGGAAGCCGGGAAGGGTGCTCATCAGCGCGGAGGAGATAGGGCGGCGCACCGAGGAGCTGGCGCGCGAGATAAGCGAGGACTATGCCGGTCGCGACCTGGTGATGGTGGGTGTCCTCAAAGGAGCCTTCGTATTCCTCGCGGACCTCGCGCGGAGGGTGAGGATCCCTCTGGAGATAGATTTCGTCGCCGTTTCCAGCTACGGGTCCGACACCGAGTCCTCGGGGGTGGTGAGGATCATGAAGGACCTGGACCTGGACATAGCCGGCAAGGATGTGCTACTGGTGGAGGACATCGTGGACACCGGGCTCACCTTGAAATACCTGGTGGGGCTGCTCAAGGAGAGGGGGCCGGCGTCGGTGGAGATATGCGCCTTGCTCAACAAGCCTGAGGCGCGTAAGGTTGATCTTGAGGTCAAGTACAGCGGCTTCGACGTGCCGCCTCTGTTCGTGGTCGGCTACGGGCTGGACTACGCCGAGCGTTTCCGGCAACTCCCCTACGTCGGGGTGCTTGAGGATCAGGAAGGAAGTGGAAGGCTGAGTTGAACTCGGGAAACAAGAGGCTGTGGAGAACGGCCATCTTCTACCTCATCATCGTCTTCGTGGTCATCCTGGTGTGGACCAAGTCGCCGAGCATCTTCGGCAACGACCGCACCCGCGACCTGAGCTGGTTTGAGGACCGGCTCAAGGCGGGGGAGATAGCAAGCGTGACCATCAAGGACAAGGACCACAAGGTGGAGGGGACCCTCGTCACGGGAGAGGAATACGAGGCGAGTTTCCCCGCGGAATACACCGGGGAGCTGGTCAAGGAGATCAACGAGTACCGCTCCTACGCCACCTCCGATGACCCCGAGAAGGCGCAGAAGTACGCCGCCTACCGCAACCTGGACCTCAAGGTGGACGCCCAGGGCGGATTCGACTTCCTTGGCGTGGTCCTCAACCTCCTCCCCTTCCTCCTGGTCATCGTGCTTTTCTTCTTCCTCTTCCAGCAGATGCAGGGGGGAGGCAGCAAGGTGATGTCCTTCGGCAAGAGCCGCGCCAAGGTGATGACCAAGGAACAGACCAAGGTCACCTTCAGGGACGTGGCGGGGGTGGACGAGGCGGTGGAGGAGCTGCGGGAGATAAGGGATTTTCTGGCAAACCCCGCCAAGTTCCAGGCCCTGGGGGCGAAGATACCCAAGGGCGTGCTCCTCTACGGGCCCCCCGGCTCGGGCAAGACCCTGCTGGCGCGGGCGGTGGCGGGGGAGGCCGGGGTGCCTTTCTTCTCCATCTCCGGCTCCGACTTCGTGGAGATGTTCGTGGGCGTGGGAGCCTCGCGCGTGCGCGACCTCTTCGAGCAGGCGAAGGCGTCGGCCCCGGCCATCATCTTCATGGACGAGATCGACGCCGTGGGACGTCACCGCGGCGCCGGGCTGGGGGGAGGGCACGACGAGCGCGAGCAGACCCTCAACCAGCTCCTGGTGGAGATGGACGGCTTCGACATGAAAACGGGCGTCATCCTCATAGCCGCCACCAACCGGCCCGACATCCTTGATCCCGCCCTGCTCAGGCCGGGCCGCTTCGACCGCCAGATCGTGGTGGACCGCCCCGATCTCAAGGGGCGCCTGGACATCCTAAAGGTGCACACCAGGGACAAGCCCCTGGCCGAGGACGTGGACCTGGAGGTGCTGGCGCGGCGCACCCCGGGCTTCACCGGGGCCGACCTGGCCAACCTGGTCAACGAGGCCGCCCTCCTCTCCGCCCGCCACGGCAAGAAGAAGCTGGACATGGAGGAGATGGAGGAGGCCATCGACCGCGTGGTGGCGGGGCCGGAGAGGCGCACGCGCCTCATCAGCGACAAGGAAAAGGAGATCATCGCCTACCACGAGGCCGGGCACGCGCTGGTGGCGCACGAGCTCCCCAACGCTGACCCCGTGCACAAGATCTCCATCATCCCGCGGGGGCAGGCCCTCGGCTACACCCTCACCCTCCCCACCGAGGACAAGTACCTGGTCACCAAGGGCGAGCTGGTGGACGAACTGGCCATGCTCCTGGGCGGCCGGGTAGCGGAGGAGATGGTCTTCGGGGAACTCACCACCGGCGACCAGAACGACATCGAGAAGGCCACCAAGCTGGCGCGCAAGATGGTGTGCGAGTTCGGCATGAGCGAGCGGCTGGGACCGTTGACCCTGGGGCAGAAGCAAGGGGAGGTGTTCCTGGGCCGCGATCTCTATACCCACCAGGACTACAGCGACCAGATCGCCTACGAGATCGACCAGGAGGTGCGGCGCCTGGTGGACGAGGCGTACGCGCGGGCCGAGGACATCCTCACGCGCAACCGGGAGAGGCTCGACACCATTGCCCGCACCCTCATCGAGCGGGAGACCCTGGAGAAGGAAGAGCTTCTCGCCCTCCTGGAGGGGCGCGAGGGGGAGACGGCCGGAGATGCGGAAGGAGAGTCCCGGCAGCTCGAGAAGCCCGCGCTCCCGGAGACGGCGACCAGACCCGCATCGCCCCCCATCAAGGGAAGGCCGCTGCCCCAGCCGGAATAGTCCTCACTCGTATGCAAGGGCGTGAAATAGGCAAGGCAATGGGGTCAGGGTGAGGACAAATGGACAAGGAAACGGGAGCAGCCCGGGACGAATATGCGAACGGCATGGAGCCCCTCGCCAAAGGGGAGGCGGAGCGCGAGCGGGACGTATACGAGAGGATAATCCGCTGCCTGCTCTCGCTAGGGAAGGACGCCAGGAAGAACATCGAGAAAATCGTGGAGGCGGGGGGAGAGATCCTGGGCGGCGCCTGCACGCTCTACAACCGCCTGGACGGTGACCGCGGCCTCCTCTGCACCTGGTCCATCTGGCATGAACCAGAGGGCTACAACCCAGAGGACCGCCCCGAGGGGCACATCTGTTACGACGTGATCGTGGGGGGCGGTGACGACGTGGTGGCCATCGAGAACCTGGAGGGCACCGTCTATGAGGACACCGATCCCAACGTGGTCAAGTACGGCCTTAAGTCCTACCTGGGTTGCCCGGTGAGCGTGCGAGGCAAGGTGGTGGGATCGTACTGCATGTGCGACGTGCGAAAAAGGAGGTTCACCGCCCTGGAGAAGCAGGCGCTGGAGATGCTCGCGCGGGCTGTGGCCGTCGAGGAGGAGCGGCTGGCGTTCGAGAGGGACCTCAGGGACTACGTGGGCATCGCGTCCCACGAGCTCCGCCACCCCATAACCCTGGTGAAGGGCTACGCTGTCCACCTGGCGCAAAACTGGCGCAGGATCGATGCGCAGGAGCGCGAGGAGCTCCTGGCCTGCGTTATCGAGGGGGCGGAGCGCATGGATAACATCACCAGGGAACTACTGGACGTTTCCCGCATATCCCGAGGCAGGCTGTCCCTGGACAGGCGCCGCTGCGACCTGGTGGGGTTGGTTGAGCGGGCGGTGGCGGAGATGGGCGCGAGGTGTTGCGGCGAATCGGTGAAGCTCGTGGTGGTGGAGGACCCCGGACCCAAGGAGGTGGACGCGGAGAAGTTCGTCTCCATCCTGATCATCCTCATGGACAACGCGGTGTGCTATTCCCCCGCGGGCTCGCCCGTCGAGGTGACGCTGGAAAGGAGCGGCCACTACGCGCTCGTCTCCGTGCTGGACCGCGGGCCGGGGGTGGCCGAGGGGGAGCGGGAGAGGATATTCGAGCGTTTCTACCGCGCGGAGTCCACGCCGGGCTGCAGCACCGGCGGGCTCGGCCTCGGCTTGTTCTTCGCCCGCGAGGTGGTGGAGGCGCATGGCGGCTCCATATGGTGCGAGCCCCGCGAGGGCGGGGGCTCCGCCTTTCGCTTCATCATCCCCTGACGGAAAAGAAAGTGAAGGCTGGGCGCGAAAAAGTAGGATGACCTTCATCCGCGAGAAACCTCCATCGAGCCCGAAGGAGCCATCGCGGCCCCGGGAGGCGGGAGTGGGAGGTTTCCCTTTCATGAGGGATAAACGTCCAACCGGCGGGGGCGCCGAAGGAATGAGGGGCACAGGCGGGCAAGTAGAGTGCCCCTTCCGCTGGAGACAGGCGGCCGGGGATCCCGCTCTGTGGCGCGCGCCGGCTTGATTACGAGCGTGTATCGAAAGAAGACCGCGGAGTCCCCGGTTTCATGATCAATGTGGTCACCCCATACAATCTACTTGTAAAGCAAGAAGCAAGGGAATGTGCTATTTAAATAAACTCAGTCGGAGCGGATAACGGGGTCTATCGCTGATCATCACACGAGAGCTCCCCACCAAATGAATGCTCACAGATGGAAAAGGATTTGATGCGGTATGTTTTACGGGCGTTTGCGCGGGAGGGGTGTGGGCCGGAAAGCCGTTCGCCTTACCCTGCGTGCGGCCATGATCGGCGGCTTTCCGCGCGCCTGTGACGTCGCCCCCGCCCCTCGGTCGCCTGGGTTATAATAGGCGGCATGAAAGCGGAGCGCCGCCAAGGAGGATGGAATTGGACAGGGAGAAGATAAAGCGCGGGGTCGAGATGATCCTTGAGGGGATCGGGGAGGACCTGGAGAGGGAGGGGCTCAAGGACACCCCTGAGCGCGTCGCCAAGATGTACGAGGAGATACTCTGGGGGATGGAGGTGGAGCCGGCCAGCGTCATCCAGGCCATGTTCATGGAGGAACACGAGGAGATGATCCTGGTGAAGGACATCCCGCTTTACTCCATATGCGAGCATCACCTTATGCCTTTCCTGGGCAAGGCGCACGTCGCCTACATACCCGGGCCGGAGGGCCAGATAACCGGCATCAGCAAGCTGGCCAGGGTGGTGGACGTTTTTTCTAAGCGGCTGCAGGTGCAGGAGAGGCTGACCACCGATATCGCCGATACCCTGGTGGAGGCCCTGAGGCCCCGTGGGGTGCTGGTGGTGATAGAGGCGGAACACCTCTGCATGTCCATGCGCGGGGTGAAGAAGCCCGGGGCTCTCACCGTGACCTCCGCCATGCGGGGCACCTTCCACACCAATGCCGCTTCCCGGGCCGAGGCCATGTCCCTCATTCGCCACAGGAGCTGAGGTGCCGCCATGAGATTCAACCCCCGCCTGCTCGAGGTGGATGGCCTCAAGGACGCTTACGCGCGGCTGGACGAGATAAAGCCAAGCGACCAGGGCAGGGCCATCATGGCCCCCAAGATGGTGCACCGCGTGGTGCGGGTGGACGACATCGACACCAAGGCGGCCAACATCCTCAAGCAGAACATGCTCTCCATCGGCGGAGAGGTTTCGCTCCCCCGGGAGGTCTTCGATTACGGCGGAAAGCGGGTCTCGGCGGTCATCTCCGGGAACCTCAAGCACTACAAGCAGTTGATTGCCAAGCTGAAGAGGCAGCCCTTCGGGTTGAAGGCCCTGGCCGCGGAGCTGGAGGAGCTGTTGCGCCCGAGCTTCACGCAGGGAGAGCGTGTGTTGCGCCTCGGGGGCCGTGACTACGACCTGGAACGGCGCACCCTGGTCATGGGAGTGGTCAACGTGACCCCCGATTCCTTCTCGGACGGGGGGCTCTACTACGACCCCCGCGCCGCAGTGGAGCACGCCTTGCGCCTGGAGGAGGAGGGCGCGGATATCCTGGACATCGGGGGCGAATCCACCCGGCCCGGCTCCGATTTCGTAACCCTGGACGAGGAGTTGAAGAGGGTCATGCCGGTGCTGGAGGGGATCATGGGCCGTGTCGAGGTCCCGGTCTCCATCGACACCACCAAGGCCGAGGTCGCCAGGCAGGCCCTGGGTGCCGGGTGCGCCATGGTCAACGACATAAGCGCCATGCGCCTGGACCCGGAGATGCCGGGCCTGGTGGCGGACAAAGGGGTGCCCGTGTGCCTCATGCACATGCGCGGCATGCCCAAGGACATGCAGGTGGATCCCCATTACGACGACGTGGTGGGGGAGATCTCGTCCTTCCTGCGGGAGCGGGCGGAGGCGGCCGTGGAGGCGGGGGTAGACCCCGCGAAAATTCTCGTGGATCCGGGGATAGGTTTCGGCAAGACCCTGGGGCACAACCTGGAGATCCTGCGACGGCTGAAGGAATTCCGCTCCCTGGGGTATCCCATCCTCCTGGGGACCTCGCGCAAGAGCTTCATAGGAAGGATACTGGAGCTCGCCGAGGACCAGCGCTTGGAGGGCACCGCGGCCAGCGTGGCGCTGGGGATAGCGGGGGGAGCGGATATCGTGAGGGTTCACGACGTTAAGGAGATGGTGAGGGTGGCGCGCGTAGCCGACGCCATCCTGGGAAAAGGAGGAGAAGAAAACGGTGGGTAGGGCCCAGAAGCTCAAGCAGCAGCGCAAGGAGGAGGAGGAGAGGAAGCGGCTCGAGAAGCGCAAGGAAGCGAGGCGCGTCGCCATCATGGTGGTTGCCTCCATCCTGGCCGTCGCCGTCACCGTGGGCCTCATCCTGCTCGTGAACCACCTGAAAAAGGAAGAGGAGATAAAGGCTTCGGAGCCCCGTATAACGCAAGAGCTGGTGCTCGAGACCACCAAGGGGGAGATAGTGATCGGCCTCTACGGGGATGACACCCCGCTAACCGTGCAGCACGTGACCGACCTGGTCGGCAGGGGCTTCTACGACGGCCTCAGGTGGTACCGCGTGGAGGATTTCGTGGTCCAGACCGGCAGCCATTACCAATCCCTGATGGCGGAGGCGGAGGGAGGCGAGCCGGACCAGGATAAGCTCCAGGAGGCGATGATGCGCGACCAGGAGGTGGGGGTGGTCATGGACGAGATTAAGCACTCCAACCTCAGGGGAACCGTGGGGATGGCCAAGCCCTCCGATCCCCAGACGCAGCAACCGCAGGCGAACTCCGCCACCACTGACTTCTACATCCTCAAGCGGGACACCACCTCTCTTGATCCATATTTTACCATATTCGGCAAGGTGACCGAGGGCATGGATGTGGTCGATTCCCTGGAGACCACCGACGTGCTCATCAGCGCGACGGTGAGGGAGAAATGAGCGCCGGAGCGGCGGCGGGGGCGGGATGAGCGAGGCGCTGCCGGCGAGGGTCCTGGTCTCGGGGCTGGAGGTCTTCGCCTACCATGGCTGCACGCCGGAGGAGAAGCGTCACGGACAGAGGTTCCTCATCGACCTGGAGGTGGAGTATGATGCCCGGGCCGCGGTGGAGGGGGACGACCTCTCCCAGGCGCTGGATTACGACCGCCTCGCAGCGGAGGTACACGACCTGGCGACGCGGCGAAAGCACGACCTCATAGAGACCCTGGCGGCCGAGATCGGGGCCCACGTTATGCGCGCCACTCCCGCCCTGCGCGCCACGGTGCGGGTGCGCAAGCCCGAGGCGCCCATGAGCCGTGAAGTGGAATGGGTGGGGGTGGAGATGAGTTTCTCGAGGGATGAGGGGCGAGGGTAGGAGCCGGGTCTACCTGGGCCTGGGAAGCAATCTCGGAGAGCGAAGGGAAAACCTCCTGGCGGCCCTGAAGATGCTCGATGCCATGGAGGGGTTGGCGGTGCGGGAGGTGTCCTCGGTCTACGAGACGGAGCCCTGGGGTTTCGAGGACCAACCACGCTTTCTCAACCTGGTGGCCATGGTGGAGAGCGAGCGCGGTCCCCACGGGGTCCTGGAGGCCTGCCGCGAGGTCGAAAAAAAGCTGGGCAGGGTCAGGGAACGGAAATGGGGCCCGCGCATCATCGACGTGGACGTGCTGCTGTACGACGGGCTCGAATGGGAGGACGATGAGCTGGTGATACCCCACCCGCTTATGCTGGAGAGGGATTTCGTGATGGTGCCGCTCCTGGAGCTGGCGCCGGAGGCTTTCCCCGCCGGGATGGCGGAGGCGGTGAGGAGGTGGAAGCCCAGGCAGCCGGGGCATACCGTGAAGTTGTTCCGCTTCGGCGAGGAGGAATGGCATGGCTAAGCGAGAGGAACGTTTCGTGATCATCGGCGCGGGCAGGGTGGGCACCGCGGTCGGGCACCTGTTGCAGGGCGCGGGCTTCAAGGTTGCGGCCGTGGCCTCGCGGAGCGAGGATTCTCTACGGAGGGCGGCGGAGTTCATCGAAGGCGCCGTGATGACCACCGACGTGGTGAAGGCGGGCAGGAAGGGCAACGCGATCCTCATCACCACCCCCGACGACCTCATCGCCGACACCTGCCTGAGCCTGGCCAGCGGAGGGGCGGTGAGGAGGGGCATTCACGTCCTGCACATGAGCGGGGCGCTGGGCCTGGATGTCCTCGAGCCCGCCCGCGAGGCGGGGGCGAGGACGGCGAGCGTGCACCCCCTGCAGACCTTCGCCGACGTCAAGGGGGCGGTGAAGCGGATACCGGGATCGGTTTTCGCGGTCACGGCGCGGGACGACGCGACGCGGGAGTGGGCCGAGGCGCTGGTGCGCAGCATGGGGGGAGAGCCGGTGCCGCTGGCGGAGAGGGACAAGACCCTCTACCACATCGGGGCGGTGGTGGCGAGCAACCTGCTTGTCGCCCTGGAGCACGCGGCGGAACTGGTCTACCAGGAGATCGGCATCTATAAGGACACGGCCTTGAAAGCCCTGCTCCCCCTAATCGAGGGCACGGTATCCAACCTGCGGAGGCTGGGAACGGAGGGGGCGCTCACGGGCCCGGTGGCCAGAGGCGACATCGGGGTGGTGCGCCGCCACCTGGAGTGCCTGCAGGGCGAAGAGCGGGAACTGCTGTTGCGCGTTTACGCCGCCCTTAGCCTCTACGCCCTGGATCTCGCGGAGGCCGAGGTCAGCAAGTCCCGCTGCGAGGAGCTCGAGGAGCTTCTCAGGCATTACCTGTAGGCAAGGGAGGCGAGCTCAAGTACATGAAGGAAGGTCGCGCATGCGCATCGTGACCTCGCCGGAGGAGATGCTCCGCGCGGTCAAGGAGGTCAAGGCCGCGGGAAGGAGCGTGGGCCTCGTTCCCACCATGGGCTACTTCCACGCCGGTCATCTCTCGCTCATGCGGGCGGCGCGCGCCGAGAACGATTTCGTGGTGGTGAGCCTCTTCGTGAATCCAACCCAGTTCGGTCCGCGGGAGGATTTCAAGGATTACCCCCGCGACCTGGCCCGCGACAGCGAGATGGCGGCGGAGGCGGGGGTGGACTGCGTCTTTCATCCCCGCGTGGAGGACATGTACCCGCAGCCCTACCTCACCTACGTGGAGGTCGAGGGCGTCAGTGAGGGCCTTTGCGGGGCTTTGCGGCCGGGCCACTTTCGTGGCGTGGCCACGGTGGTCGCCAAGCTATTCCATATTATACCAGCCCACCGGACTTACTTCGGCCTCAAGGACGCCCAGCAGGTCATGGTCATCCGCCGCATGGTGGAGGACCTGAACTTCGACATCGAGATCGTGGCTTGCCCCACGGTGCGCGAGGCGGACGGACTGGCTATGAGCTCACGCAACATCTACCTGGGGGAGGAGGAGCGAAAGGCCGCCACGGTGCTCTACCGTTCCCTGCGTCTGGCGGAGGAGATGGCGGTGGCGGGGGAAAGGGAGGCCGGAAAGCTCGTCGCGGCGATTCGGGAGACCATAGCCTCCGAGCCCCTGGTGGAGCCGGAGTACGTCGAGGTGGTGGACTGGGGGCTGCTCAAGCCGGTGGAGCGGCTGGAGGGGCAGGTGCTCATAGCCCTGGCGGCGCGGGTGGGAAAAGCGCGTCTCATAGACAACGTAATACTGGAGATCGAAGGCGGATGAGCGGCGGGGAGGAAGCCCGCGGAAGCCGTCCCCCGACGAGGATGTCATGGACACCCCCTTTTCCGCCGATATGGACCTTATGCTATATTTATTGGGGACGGCGGACGTAATAAGCTCGTGGAATTCCAGGTGTGGGCGAGCGAAAAAGGAGAGACGGACCAGGCCATGCAGCGCATCATGCTCAAGAGCAAAATCCACCGCGCCACGGTGACCGATGCGGACCTGCACTACATGGGAAGCATCACCATCGACGAGGACCTCATGGAGGCCGCGGACCTCCTTCCCTACGAGCGCGTAATGGTGGTGGATATCGACAACGGCAGTCGCCTGGAAACCTATGTCATTGGAGGCCAGGCAGGATCGGGCGTCATCGCCATGAACGGGGCGGCGGCCCGCCTGATCCACAAGGGAGACACGGTGATCATTTTTTCCTTCAGCGTCGTGGAGGAGGAGCGGGCGCGGTATTACAAGCCGCGCATCGTGTACGTTGACGGGCTCAACCGCATAAGCCACGTGGAGGACCACGTCTCCGCCGAGGACATCTGTTGAGGGAAAGGCGGGGCGGCGCTCGTGGATGCCCCGGCTTTTTTTATTGTGGGGAAAACTCATGCGCGAAAAGGGCGATGTCGATAAGGGCGACTTCATAGGGAGGATCGAGATCCTGCGCAGGGAGCGCAACGCTGTCATCCTCGCCCACAACTACCAGCCTGCCGAGATCCAGGACCTTGCGGATTTCACGGGCGATTCCCTGGGGCTCGCGCGAAAGGCTGCGGAGGTGGACGCCGAGGTTATCGTCTTCTGCGGCGTCCACTTCATGGCCGAGACGTCGGCCATCATAAACCCGGATAAGATCACCCTGCTACCTGAGCCCGGGGCCGGCTGTCCCCTGGCGGATACCGTGACCCCCGAAGGCATAGCCACCCTGAAAGGGCTCCACCCCCGCGCGAAGGTGGTGACCTACGTAAACTCCTCGGCGGCGGTGAAGGCGGCCAGCGATTACTGCTGCACTTCAGGGAACGCCGTTGAGGTGGTTGAGGCCATCGACGCCCCGGAGATAATATTCACCCCCGACGGCAACCTGGGAAGGTACGTGCGAAGGATCACGGGGAGAGAGCTCATCATCTGGGAAGGCCGCTGCCCGGTGCATGACCGCATCACGGCGGAGATGGTGCGGGAGCGCAAGCGCGAGTTCCCTTCCGCCCTGGTGGTGGCGCACCCGGAGTGCAGGGAAGAGGTGCTGGAGCTGGCGGACGCGGTGGCGAGCACCTCGGGCATGTTCCGCGTGGTCCAGGAGAGCGGGGCCAGAGAGGTCATCGTCCTCACCGAGGTGGGGATGGGGTACCCCTTGAGCAGGAAGTTCCCCGAGGTGAGGTTCATTTTCCCCGCGGCGGAACCTCTCTGTCACGACATGAAGCTCATCACCCCGGAGAAAGTGGAAAAGGCCTTGCGGGAACTGCAACCGCGGGTTACGGTGCCCGAGGACATACGCCTCGGCGCGCTCCTCAGCGTGGAGAGGATGCTGGCCATAGGGTGAGGCCCGGCGCGAGGCGAAAGGCTTGCCATGGTTCCGCGGTGCCGGGTCGTCCCCGAGGACATACGCCTCGGCGCGCTCCTCGGGGTGGAGAGGACGCCGGCCACTGGGTGAGGCCCGGCGCGAGGCGAAAGGCTTGCCATGGTTCCGCGATACCTGGTCAACTTCGACCTGGACGCCATCCCCTGCCTGCCCTTCGACGTTCTGGTCATAGGGAGCGGCGTGGCGGGGCTCTCCACCGCCCTCAGGGCGGCGCGCCGCTACCGCGTGGCCCTGCTCACCAAGACCACCCTCACCGTCACCGCAACCCGTATCGCCCAGGGGGGCATCGCCTCCGCCCTGGGCGCGGACGACAGCCCGGAGCTGCATTTCCAGGACACCATAGCGGCGGGAAAGGGGCTGTGCGAGGAAGAGGCGGTGTGGACCCTGGTGAGGGAGGGCCCCATGCGCGTCACCGAGCTCATCGAGGAGGTGGGAGCGCACTTCGACACCCTGGACGGCCACCTTGACCTCACGCTGGAGGGGGGGCATTCGAGGCGCCGCGTGGCACATGCCCAGGGGGACGCCACCGGCAGCGAGCTGGAGGCCAGCCTCACCCGCCGTCTTCTTTACAACAAGCGCCTGGATGTTTTCGAGAATTATTACGCCGTGGACGTGGTCACCGTGGATGGGCGCTGCGCGGGCGTGCTGGCCATGGACGCCCTCTCCGGCACCATGAGTTTCTTCCACGCCCCCGCGGTGGTGTTGGCGATGGGAGGGATGGGACAGCTTTACGCCGTGACCACCAATCCCGAGATCTGCACCGGCGACGGGGTCGCCATGGCCTTGCGCGCGGGAGCCGAGGTGGCCGACCTGGAGTTCCTGCAGTTCCACCCCACCTCCCTGCACCTCCCCGAGACCCCGCGCTGGTTGATCAGCGAGGCGGTGCGTGGTGAGGGGGCGGTGCTGGTGGACCACACCGGGAGGAGGATCATGCGCGGCGTTCATCCCATGGAGGACCTGGCGCCCCGCGACGTGGTGGTGAACGAGATGGTGCGGGTGATGAAGGAGCTGGATCGCGACCACCTCTTCCTGGACGCCACGCGCATTCCGGCGGAGAAGCTCAAGGAGCGCTTTCCCACTATATACCGCCATTGCCTGGAGGCAGGGCTGGACATCACGCGAGCCCCCATCCCCGTATCCCCCGCCGCGCACTACATGAGCGGGGGTGTGGTCACCGACCTCCACGGGAGGACCTCGGTCAAAGGCCTGTACGCCTGCGGAGAGGTCGCCTGCACGGGCGTGCACGGGGCCAACCGCCTGGCCTCCAATTCCCTCCTGGAGGGGCTGGTGTTCAGCTGGCGCATCATGCAGGACCTGCCGGGCTGGGTTGAAGTGGGGAGGGTTCCCAGGAAGGAGCTGGAGGGCATCGGGCATAAGGCCAAGAGAAGCCGCCTGCCGGTGGAGGTGGGCTTGCTGCGCCGGTTCCTGCAGCAGATGATGCAGGATTGCGTGGGTTTTCGCCGCAGCGAGGAAAGCTTGAGGGAGGCATGGGAATTCCTGGATGACAACCTCGAGGTGCTGAGAGTCGAATACCTGAGCCCGTCCGGATTTGAGCTGCAGAACATGATTACCCTCGCCCGGCTGATGGTCAGCGCGGCCCTGCAGCGCGAGGAGAGTCGGGGCTGCCATCACCGCGTGGACTTCCCGGGGGAGGCGGAGTTCTGGCGCCGGCACGTGGTGTTCAGGGCGCGCGGCGGGCGGGTCACACGCGAGCTCAGGGAGGTGGGCCGGCTCGCCGAGGGCGGCTACGCGTGGGAGGAAGACGGGTAGAAGAAGGGAGGCAAGTTGGACGAGGGCTTCAGGCGCGCCTGCATGGAGGCGGTGCGCAGGGCGCTGGACGAGGACCTGCAGAGCAGGGGAGACATCACCTCCCAGGCGGTCATCCCCCCGGGGACCAGGGCCAGGGGGCGCGTGGTCATGCGCGAGGAGGGCGTGGTGGCGGGACTGCCCCTGGCCTCCATGACCTTCCGCGCCCTGGGGGCCAAGGTCTCCTTCCGTTCCCTGGCCAACGACGGAGAAAAGCTTCCCGCCGGGAGCGTCATCGCCGAGGTGGAAGGCCCCGCCCTCGGCATCCTGGAAGGGGAGAGGACGGCCTTGAACTTCCTGCAACGCCTCTCGGGCATCGCCACCCTCACGTCCCTTTTCGTGGCCAAGGCCGCGCCCCACGGCGCCGTCATCCTCGACACGCGCAAGACCGCTCCCGGCCTGAGGGCGCTGGAGAAATACGCGGTGCGGGCGGGAGGGGGAAGGAACCATCGTTTCGGGCTCTTCGACGCAGTGCTCATCAAGGACAACCACGTCGCCGCCGTCGGCGGAGTGGGGGAGGCGGTACGCAGGGCGCGTGAGGCGCTGGGGGACGAATTCCCCGTCGAGGTGGAGGTGCAGAGGCTTGCGGACCTCGAGGAAGCCATCCAGGCCGGCGCCGACCGGGTTATGCTGGACAACATGGACGTCGGAGAGGTGGAGGAGGCGGTGAGGCTGGCGCGGGGCCGGGTAGAGCTGGAGGCATCGGGGAGGATAAACCTGGATAACGTGGCGGCCTATGCCGCCACGGGGGTGAACTTCATCTCCGTGGGGGCGCTCACCCACAGCGCCAGGGCCCTCGACCTGGCCCTCGACCTTGAACCTGTACGCGCGTGAAGCGGAGGTGAGGCCAGAGACGAGGCCGGGAGGCATCCGTAATGGCCGATAGTCCATGCCCCCGTGGGTTGGGTTGGATCTACGCTTGGCGGCATCTTGGTCGTGGTCACGGTTGCCATGCGAATCTGAAGCGGATCAAGGGCCGCGGCAACCACGCCCGATGGAGCCGGCGCGCGGGCGAAGGGGAGTCGGACGAGGGGCGGAGCCGGGGGAGCTCTGGATGCATGGAGTCCCTCGGTATATGGTTTCATGTAGAATTAGGTCGTGTCCGAGGTCGTGTCCGTGACGGAATGAGGGGTCGTAGACGCCGGGACCGCGAGGAGGGGTTGACGTGCTGCTGGCCATAGATGTGGGAAACACCCAGACGGTTATCGGGACTTACCGTGGCGATGACCTGGTAGGCCACTGGAGGATCTCCACCGACGCCAACAAGACCGAGGACGAACTCGCCCTCTACTACCAGGGATTCCTTATGCTCAAGGGCCTGTCTTTCGCCAGCTTCGACGCCGTGATCATCTCCTCGGTGGTCCCCGCCGCCACCATGTCCCTTGAGCAGATGACCAGGGAATACTGGGAGTTTGAGCCCCTCATCGTGGGCTACAACGTGGACGCGGGCATCAAGGTCCTCATCGACAACCCCCGCGAGGTGGGTCCGGACCGCCTGGTGAACGCCGTGGCCGCTTTCGAGCGCTATGGGGGCCCCAGCGTGGTGGTGGATTTCGGCACCGCCACCACCTTCGACGCCGTCTCCCCCGACGGGGAATATCTGGGCGGCGCCATCGCCCCCGGCATCGAGATATCCTCGCGAGCCCTCTTCAACGCCGCGGCGCGCCTGCCCCGGGTGGAGGTGCACCGCCCCTCGTCGGTGATCGGCAAGAACACGGTGTGGAGCCTGCAATCGGGGATAGTGTTCGGATTCGCGGGCCAGGTGGACCGCATCGTGGAGATGATGAAGGAGGAGATGGGAGAGGGGGTCAAGGTGGTGGCCACGGGAGGATTGGCCGAGGTGGTGGTGGGGGAGTGCCGCACCATCGACGCCCATGATCCCCTGCTCACCCTGCACGGCCTGCGCCTCATTTACGAAAGACGGTCCGGGAAGGGGAGCTGAACGGCGACCGGGGCGAACCGCGGCGCTTAACACCCAGGTTTTATTGACAGCCTTAGTCACCCCATATATTATGTTACGGGACCGCGAGAACGCGTCCCATAGCAGGAAAAACACCCGCTGGAAAGCTGGGATTGGAGAAGCCGGCCAGAGTCGAAGCAGAGGTCGAAACAGATGGCAGGGTCCAAGTTGAAGGTAAAGGCTAGGAAGCCCGACAAGGCTCACGAAGGGAAAAGAACAGGCAAACACCTTACCGACCAGCTGGAAGAGAAGTACATCGGCACCGCCACCGAGGTTTTCAGCCGCATATCCGCCAAGGAAAGCGAGATCCGCTCCAAGGTAAGCGCCGAGAGGGCCAGGGCGGAGCGCCTGGTTGAGGACGCCAAGGGAGAGGCCGCGGCGCTTAGACGCAAGGCAACCCTCGAGGACATCGGCAGGGATACCTACGACGGGATAATAGCGGAAACCCGCGCCGAGATCGAAAATATCGAGAGATCCACCTCCGAAGAGATTTCCCGAGTGGAGAAAATCGGCGCCGCCAGGCTGGGAAAGGCGGTGGAGCTCATCGTGAACGCCGTCCTCAAGACCGGGGAGCCGGACTAAAAGGGCGGGTTTTGCTTCCGGCTGATCAGGAGGTCACTCAATACAGCATGATAAAGGAACGAAAGAGCGGCTCTGCCGAAAGGGGATCAGGCAGCTGTAATAAGGGGAGGCGGAAATGCTTCTGACCATGTCGAAAGTGGAGATAGTGGGGGTGAAGAGCCTCTTCTTCCAGGTCCTGGAAGTGTTGCAGGACCTGGGGACCCTGCATCTCGAGGACATCACCAAGAAGAGGGGCCCGCGCTACGCGGATCTCATCCCCATGGAGATGGACCCGGCGTTGGAGGAGGAGAGGAACCTCCTGCAGAACCTGGCCATGCGCAATAACGCCATATTGGCCGAGCTGGTTCCCCCCGATGAGAAGATAAGCCGGGCGGAACTCGAGAAAAAGTACAATTCCTTCAAGGGAAAGACACTGGGCGAGATCTCCGCCATGGTGGAGGAGGAGGAAAAGGCCACCCGCGAGCTCCTCAGCTACAAGAACGAGCTTGAGGTCGAGCTCTCGCGCCTCTCCAAGTACGAGCCCATCATCAAGAAGGTGTACCCCCTGGCCAGCAAGGTGACGGCGACGGAGAATTACACTTCTATCGCCCTGCTCATCGAAGAGCGTTACAAGCAGGTCCTGGAATACATCGAGAAAGAGCTGGAAAAGATAACCGGCGGGCAGTGCGAGGTCTTCTCGGCGCGGGTGGACGAGAACACCCACGCCGCCATTCTCGTCTTTCATAAGCGCTACTCCGAGCAAGTGCACAACTTCCTGGCGGCGGAGAACGTGAACCAGGTGCGGCTTCCCTCCGAGCTCGCGGACAAACCCTACGACGAGGCGCTGAAGGAGATCGAGACGCGCTACGAAGAGATCCCGCCCAAGCTGAAAAAAGTGAGAGAGGAGCTGGAGGATATTTCCAACAAATGGTATCTGACCCTCGTGGCCCTCAAGGACTACCTCGCCGATCGCATCGAGTCCCTAAACGCCATCCCCAAGTTCGGGCAGTCCGGGCACGTTTTCGTGATCACGGGCTGGATGCCCTCCGAGAAGGTGGAGGAAACGAGGCGCATCCTGGAGGAGAAGTTCGAGGGCAAGGTCGAGCTCACCGAGGAAATCCCCTCCCACGACGAGATGGAGGAGGCGCCAACGGCCCTCAAGAATCCCGGCGCAGTCAGGCCCTTCGAGTTCATATACATGCTCATCAAGCCGCCGAAGTACGGCCACATAGACCCCACCTTCCTGGTGGCCATCTTCTTCCCCTTGCTCTTCGGCTTCATGCTTGGCGACATGGGGTACGCCCTGGTGCTCCTCGGCGTGGTCTTCCTCATGAAGCGAATATTGAAGAAGCGGGAGTCGAGGAGCCTCTTCTTCGAGCTTTTCACCAACGTTTTGTTGATATGTTCCATATCCTCGTTCGTGTTCGGGCTGCTGTACTTCGAGTTCTTCGGCGATCTGCTCTTCCGCCTCTTCGGCTGGAAAGACGCCGCCGGCCACCTGCAGGTGCAGTGGGTCTGGGGGTATACATCCAACGGAAAGCCCTTTGGGTGGCCATTGGAGCGTATTGCCCAGGCCAACCCCGACATGTTCAAGCTATTGCTAATCATCGTGATCATAATAGGCGTGCTGCACATGGGAGGCGCCTTGCTCATCGGCCTCATCGACGGGATCAGGCACAAGGACCGCAAGCATGCTATCGAGAAAGCGGGCTACCTCCTCTTCATACTGGGACTGGTGGTGATCTTCGGCAGCCTGTGGGGCATCAAGAGCGCCAAGGGGGTAGCGGTTCCCCTGGGAGCGGTGATGTCCCTCGTGGGTATCGGGATGGCGGGATACGGTGGTGGTTTCGGAGGTGGTTTGGAAGCAGCCCTTACCTTCGGCAACCTCCTCTCCTATGCCCGTCTCTACGGTATCGGTCTGGCCTCGGTGATCCTGGCGGAGGTCTCCAACGAGCTGGGGGCCGAGTTCGGTGGAGGGGCGATGATCGTCCTGGGAGTGGTGGTCGCGGCCCTGCTCCACACCCTCAACATAGCACTGGGAGTGCTCAGCCCCTCCATACAGTCGCTGCGTCTCAACCTGGTGGAAAGCTTCACCAAGTTTTACAAGGAATCGGACGTGGTTTACAAGCCCTTCAAACGATCAGGAGGTGAATAGCTTGGAACTCGGACTTATCGCCATCGGGGCGGCCCTCGCCATCGGGTTGTCCGCCCTGGCGACCGGATGGTCGCAATCCAAGATCGGGGCCGCCATGGCGGGAGCCCTAGCCGAGAAGCCGGAGCTCGCCGGTAACGCCATCATCATGATCGCCATCCCCGAGACCATGGTGGTGCTGGGATTCGTTATCTCGTTCTTGATCACGGGTTTGAAACCCGGCGAATAGAGGTCGGCGGACCGGCTCTAATACGAGCCGCTATTTGTTCAGACGGGAAGTGAGGGCATGTCTATAGAGGACATCCTGCAGGCCCTGGACGACGAATGCCGGGAGGAATGCCGTGAGATATTCCGGCGCGCGGAGCAGGAGGCCAAGCAGATCATGGATCGGGCCCAGGCCGACGCCGAGGCCATCCGGCGTTCCCGCCTTGAGAAGTTGGAGGCCGAGGCCCGCAGCGAAAGCGTGTCCATGCTCTACTCCGCCCGGCTGAAAGCGAAGAACGCCGTTATTTCCGCCAAGGAGAGAATGGCGGAGGAGGCCTTGCGGGAGGCCGAGAGCAACCTCAAGGGGTTGAGGGAGCGCTCGGATTACCCTGCGATCCTGGAGGGCCTGGTTAAGGAAGGCCTCACGCGTATCAGCGGCAAAGCAGTGTTGCGCGTAGACCCCGCTGATCGTGAGCTCGCGGAAGGGATCATGCGCGGCCTGGGGATCGATTACGAGCTCCGCGACGACATCCGCACCCTGGGAGGGGCGGTGGTCTCCGACGCCGCGGAGAGGGTGACGGTGATCAACACCGTGGAGGAGAGGCTCAACCGGGCGCGGGAAAAGCTGCGCATGCAGGTATCCAAGGTCCTCTTCGACGAGGATGAGGCGGAGGCCGCGGCGGGAGGGGGGTAAGGCCCCCTCTTTCAGTATGCGGGCGCCGTTTCCTGCGGAGTCGAAGGGCGTGTTGAAAGCATGATGTGATGGTTCAGGTACCGCTTAAAGACTACAGCTACGCCAACGCGCGGGTGCGCGCCATGTCCGGGCGCCTGCTGGAGCCGCGCGTGTACAAGGAACTGCTGGAGGCGCCGGATTACAACCAGGCGCTGGCGGTGCTGGAGAACACGGAGTACGGGCCGGACATCGAGCACTTCATGCTGGAGGGCGCGCGTCCCACCACCATCGACCGCGCCTTCAACCGCAACCTGGCCAGGACCTTCTCCAAGATAAAGGAATTCTTCATCGGGAGACCCGAGGAGCTTGTCAACGCGCTCCTATCCCGCTGGGATCCTTATAATCTAAAGACCATCCTCAGGGGCATGCGCGCGCTCATCCCCAAGGCGGAGATAGCCAGGAACCTGGTCCCCATAGGAGCGATCGACCTGGTCACCCTGGAGGAGATCATCGCGCAGCCCGACCTCAGGGCGGCCATGGACGCCATGGTGGTGTTCGGGCGCGAATGGCCTATTCCTTACGGCAAAGCCCTTATGGCCCACCTCACCGAGTACCTCCGCGAGCACGATCTCTCCGTGCTGGAGCTGGCCCTGGACAGGTTCCACTACCAGGAGCTGGGGAAGATCCTGCGGCAAGGTGACGCGGACACCGCCCTGGTGCGGGAGGTGATGGTCATGGAGGTGGACGCCGTGAATATCGCCACCCTCATGCGCATCTGCGGGTTGGAGTTGAAAGACTTTCGCGTCGAAGATTATTTCGTTCCCGGCGGCACCATCAAGAACGCCGGGGAATTCGCCAGGATCATGTCCCAGGGACAACCGGAGCGTGTTTACGAAACGCTCTCCCACAAGATGCCCTACAAGGAGGCGCTCGCCGGCGCGTGGAGGGCCTTCGAGGAGAAGGGCGAGAGCGTCTTCGAGGACGAGATGCAGAAGCACATCATACGGACCTGTCTCAAGATGGGCAAGGATCCCCTGGGCATCGGGGTGATCATCGAGTACATGTGGAGGAAATACCTGGAAATCACCAACCTGCGCATCATCGTCAGGGGTAAGAGCATCGGGCTCATCGAGTCCCAGATCCGCAAGGAGATGGTGTTGTGGGGAGAGGAGAAAAGGGGCGGGTGATCCCGCGCCCTGGGGGGTGAGCAGTCTTGTACAAGGCCATCGTGGTGACCGACCCGGAGACGGCGGACGGCTTCCGCCTGGCGGGCGTCAGCGTGGTGGAGGCGGAGAACCCCGACGAGGCGCTGGAGAAGATCAAGCTCCTCCTGGACGACCCCAACGCCGGCATACTGGCGGTGAACGAGCATTTCTACAACAACATAGACGAGAAGACGCAGGAGAAGATCGACAGCATCTACCGGCCCATCGTCATTCCCCTTCCCATCAAGGAGACGGTGGAGATGGCGGGAGAGAGGCGGGCGTACCTCGCCCGGCTCATCCACCGCGCCATAGGGTTCGACATCACCCTGCGGGGCAGGGAGGGCGAGTAGGCGGAGGCCGGCGCGTCGCGCGGAACGGGAGAGTTTAAGATCATCTGGCGGTAGGACGGTTTAGAGACGGGAGAGTGTCGGAATGATCGTAGGAAGCATTGCCAAGGTATCCGGGCCCGTGGTCAGCGCGGAGGGGATGTCCGGCGCCAAGATGTACGATATCGCGAGGGTCGGGGAGCTTGGCCTCATCGGCGAGGTGGTGCGCCTGGACGGGGACGTGGCCATCGTGCAGGTCTACGAGGATACCTCGGGACTGAGGGTGGGCGAGAAGGTGGAGTGCACCGAGGAGCCCCTGCTCCTCGAGCTGGGACCCGGCCTCCTCTCCTCCATTTACGACGGCATCCAGCGGCGCCTCACGGACATCGCCGAGGATTACGGCGATTTCGTGGTGCGCGGCGTGACCACCGTCGCCCTTCCGCGTGACCGCAAGTGGGCCTTCCAGCCCATGGTGGAGGCGGGGGACGAGGTGCAGGAAGGCGACGTGGTGGGAGAGGTCCAGGAGACCACGCACATAACCCACCGCATCATGGTGCCCCCGGGACTCTCCGGCCGGGTGGCGGAGGTCAAGGAGGGCGAGTTCACCGTCGACGAGACGGTGGTGGTGCTGGAGGGAGGCGCGGAGATAAAGCTCCACCAGACCTGGCCCGCCCGCGTGCCTAGGCCGGTGAAAAAGAAGGAGAACCCCACCGTTCCCTTCATCACCGGCACGCGCATCCTGGACACTTTCTTCCCCATCGCCCAGGGCGGCTACAGCATCATCCCCGGAGGTTTCGGCACCGGCAAGACGGTGACCGAGACCACCCTGGCCAAGTGGGCGGATGCGGACATAGTAATATATATAGGGTGCGGCGAGAGGGGCAACGAGATCACCGAGGTGCTGGCGGAGTTCCCCAGCCTCATCGACCCCAAGACGGGCGTTCCCCTTATGCAGCGGACCATCCTGGTGGCCAATACCTCCAATATGCCCGTGGCGGCGAGGGAGGCGTCCATCTACACCGGCATCACCCTCGCCGAGTACTACCGCGACATGGGCTACAACGTGGCGCTGATGGCCGATTCCACCTCGCGCTGGGGCGAGGCGCTGCGCGAGGTCTCGGGGCGCCTGGAGGAGATGCCGGGAGAGGAGGGCTACCCGGCTTACCTCGCCACCCGCCTTGCGGACTTCTACGAGCGCTGCGGGCGCGCGGTTTGCCTGGGGAGCGACGAGCGCATGGGCTCCATAACCGCCATCGGGGCGGTTTCTCCCCCCGGCGGCGACTTCTCAGAGCCCATGACCCAGAACTCCCTGCGCATCACCGGCGCCTTCTGGGCCCTGGACACCAGCCTTGCCTACCGCCGCCACTTCCCCGCTATAAGCTGGATCAAGAGCTACACCCTATACCTGGATCAGATCCAGGACTGGTACACAAAGAACGTAGCCGAGGACTGGAGGACGCTGCGCGACAAGGCCATGAGCCTGCTGCAGAAGGAAGTGGAGCTGCAGGAGATCGTGCAACTGGTGGGACCGGACGCCCTGCCAGATTTCGCCAAGGCGGTGCTGGAGACCACGCGCATGCTCAGAGAGGACTTCCTGCAGCAGTTCGCCTTCTCCGACACCGACGCCTTCTGCTCCCTGCGCAAGGCGTACCTCATGCTCAAGGTCATCCTGGCCTACTACGACTGCCTGGAGGAGGTGCTGGTGCAGGGCGTGCCCCTGCGCCAGGCCACGGAGCATCCCATAAAGAACGAGATCGCGCGCATGAAGGAGATCCCCTCGGAGGAAGCGGAGGAGAAGATCTCCGACCTGCTGGACCGCGTGCAGCGCGAGCTGAGGGCGCTGGGCGAATGGTAAGAGGAAGAGGACGGGAGAGATAAGATGTCGAACGGTAGCGCTTTCCTGGCCACCACGGAATACCGCACCGTGGGAGAGGTCGCCGGACCCCTGCTCTTCGTGAGCAAGGTGAAGGGAGCCGCCTACAACGAGATGGTGGAGATCCACTCCGCCGACGGAACCGTGAAGTACGGCCAGGTCATCGAGCTCGCCGGGGAGCTGGCGGTGGTGCAGGTCTTCGGCCCCACGGCCGGCCTGGACGTGGACAAGACCAACGTGCGTTTCCGGGGTGAGGTGGCCAAGATGCCCTGCTCCGTCAACCTCCTCGGACGTATCCTCAACGGCATGGGCCAGCCCATAGACGGCGGGCCGGAGGTGTTCCCGGAGGAGGAGCGGGAGATCACCGGCTCCCCCATCAACCCATGGAGCCGCGAGGAGCCGCGCGATTTCATCCAGACGGGCATATCCGCCATCGACGGGTTGAACACCCTGGTACGCGGCCAGAAGCTGCCCATCTTCTCCGGAGCCGGGCTGCCCGGAAACGAGCTGGCCGCGGCCATCGTGCGCAACGCCAAGATCCTGGGCGGGGAGGAGTTCGCCATCATCTTCGCGGCCATGGGCATCACGCGCCGGGAGGCCTCCTTCTTCCAGGACAGCTTCGCCAAGTCCGGGGCCCTGGAGAGGGTGGTGTTCTTCCTCAACCTCGCCGACGACCCCACGGTGGAGCGGCTTCTCACCCCGCGCTGCGCCCTAACCGTGGCCGAGTTCCTGGCCTTCGAGCACGACATGCAGGTGCTGGTGATCCTCACCGACATGACCAACTACTGCGAGGCCCTGCGCGAGATCTCCACCGCCCGCGAGGAGGTGCCGGGCAGGCGCGGGTACCCCGGTTACATGTACACCGACCTGGCCTCCATCTACGAGAGGGCGGGACGCATCAAGGGCAAGCCGGGTTCAGTCACCCAGGTGCCCATCCTGGCCATGCCCGACGACGACATCACCCACCCCATCCCCGACCTCACGGGATACATCACCGAGGGGCAGATCGTGCTCTCGCGCCAGTTGCACCGGCGCGGCATCTTCCCGCCCATAGACGTGCTGCCCTGCCTTTCCCGCCTCATGAACCTGGGCATCGGTGAGGGGAGGACGCGGGGAGACCACCGCGGGGTGGCCGACCAGCTCTACGCCTACTACGCCGAGGGAGTCGACCTGCGGCGCCTGGTGGCCATCGTGGGCGAGGAAGCCCTGACCGACCAGGACCGTATGGCCTTAAAGTTCGCCGACGCCTTCGAGCAGAACTACCTGGACCAGAAGGACGAGAACCGGGAGCTTGAGCAGACCCTGGAGCTGGGGTGGAAGCTCATCAGCATGATGCCCAGGGAGTCCATCAAGCGCATCAAGACGGAGTACATCGACAAGTACTACAACCCCGAAGCGGCGGAGGAGTTCGCCGCCACCGAGGGTTGATCGCATCGGCAGGAAGGCGGGCGGTAAAAGGACATGGAGCAGGTACATCCCACCAGGAGCGAGCTGCTGAAGCGCAAGGCCAACCGCACCCTGGCCGAGCAGGGCATGAACCTGCTCAAGCGCAAGCGCGACGCCCTGCTGGCGGAGTTCATGCCCATCATCGACGAGACCATGCGCCTGTCGCTGCGCCTGGAGAGGGTGACCGCCGATGCCCAGTTCGACCTGGCGATGGCCAAGGCCAAGGACGGGGGCCCGGAGGTTCGCTCCGCTTCCTATGCCACCCAGGGTGAGGTGCTGGTGGATATAACCGGCACCCACGTCATGGGAGTCCCCATACCCGTGATACGCAAGGGCCAGAGCACCATGCGCAGCGTCCTCAAGCGCGGCTACAGCATCACCGGCGTCTCCAGCCGGGTGGACGCGGCGGCGGAAAAGTTCGAGGAGATCATCGACGTGATCATCGAATCGGCGGATATCGAGACCCGCCTGCGCCGGCTGGGGGAGGAGCTGCGCAAGACCAACCGGCGCGTCAACGCTTTGGAGAATATCGTCATCCCAGACTACGACGAACAGATCAAGTTCATCCAGATGAGCCTCGAGGAGCGGGCGCGCGAGGACATCTTCCGCCTCAAGAAGGTGAAGAAGGCCTTGGAGCGCAAGGAGGAGGCCCGCCTGGAGAGGCTCAAGGCCTGATCGCGGCCTCGCGCAGCGGCGTATTCTTGCTCTTTCCTAATTATTGTTATTGCGATTCACATATGCAGGCAAAACTCATGGCCCGACAGCGGCCTGGCGCAGTGGTGCGCTCTTGTCCCGTCATTATCGCGATTCAGACATAGAGATGAGGTTCAAGTACCGTGCGTAGTAGCGCGCAGCGGCGTGCCGGAGGGCTTTTACCTATACGCCTCCCTCACCGTGATGTCGCAGGCGCGTGGGAACGCTACCTCGACACGCCGGCTCACACCTCCGCCTGGGATCCCGCCGGCTGGTTTCGGCGATGGGTGCTGTATCGTCTCCACTGGCGCTTTCCGGGTTGAAAAAGATCGGGAGGCCGCCCATTCCGGGCCTGTCCCGGGGACGGCGGGGGCGATGGGTGCTGTATCGTCTCCACTGGCGCTTTCCGGGTTGAAAAAGATCGGGAGGCCGCCCATTCCGGGCCTGTCCCGGGGACGGCGGGGGTGATATCATCTCGTTGTCATGGTGGAAAGTAAATTCGTGATAAGGGGAGGGATCCCCCTGCGGGGCAGGGTCCGCGTGGGCGGGGCCAAGAACTCCGTGCTCAAGCTGATGGCCGCGAGCCTGCTCACCCCCGAGGAATGCGTCATCCACAACGCCCCCCGCATCGCCGACGTGGAGATAATGTCCGAGGTGCTGCGGCACCTGGGGGCCGGGGTCGAGAGGGAAGGAGATTCGCTGCGCATCCGGGCCGGCGATTTCGCCTTCCGGGAGGCGCCCTACCACCTGGTGCGGCGCATGCGCGCGTCCATCGTCGTCCTCGGCCCGCTGGTGGCGCGCTGGGGCGAGGCTTCGGTGGCCATCCCCGGCGGGTGCAACATAGGCTCGCGAAAGATCGACATGCACCTCAAGGGGCTGGCGGAGATGGGCGCGGAGATCACCACCGAGCATGGCTACGTGCGCGCCCGAGCAACAAAACTCAAGGCAGCGAACATCTTACTGGATTTTCCCAGCGTGGGCGCGACCGAGAACCTGGTCATGGCGGCGGTGGGGGCGGAGGGGACCACGCGCATAGAGAACGCCGCGCGCGAGCCGGAGATACAGGACCTCATCTCTTTCCTGGTTTCCATGGGCGCCCATATCGAGGGTTCCGGCACGCCGGTGGTGGAGGTCACGGGGCCGACCCCCTTGCACGGGGTAGAGCACACGGCCGTCGGGGACCGTATCGAGGCGGGAACCCTGGCGGTGGCCGCGGCGGTGACGGGGGGCGACGTGGTCATCGAGGGAGCAGACCCCCTTCACCTCGGGATGCCCCTGGAGAAATTGCGCGATGCGGGGGTGGTGGCCGAGAACGCGGACGGCGGCATCCGCGTGAAAGGAGAGGGCGATTACCGCTCGGTCGATCTCGCCACCCTTCCCTACCCTGGGTTTCCCACCGACCTGCAGCCCCAGATGATGGTGCTCCTGAGCCTGGCCGAAGGCATCAGCGTGGTCACGGAGAACGTGTTCGAGAGCCGCTTTATGTTCGTGGACGAGCTCAACCGCATGGGGTGCGACATCTCCATCGAAGGCCACCATGCCATCGTGAAGGGGGTGGGGAGGTTGAGCGGGGCGGAGGTGAGCGCTCCCGACCTGAGGGCCGGGGCGGCACTGGTGCTGGCCGGGCTGGCGGCGGAAGGGGAGACGCACGTACTGGACATACATCACGTGGACCGGGGATACGAGAGGCTGGAGGAAAAGCTGTCCGCCCTCGGGGCCGATATACGCAGGGAGGAAGCGGATTAACCGCGATCCGCTGCCGCTGGGGACCGGACAGGTCCGCCACGAGCGATGTGCTCTCCCAGGCAGGAATCCGAAGCCGCCGCGACGAAATCCGCGCTGGCACCAGGGAATTGCCTTTCCCTGGGCGCGCGTTATCCGTCGGCCCGAGGCGCGTTATGGTTTATGAGCTTTCGCGCGTATCCACTAAAAGAGTTTTCGGAGGCTGGGACTCGGCGGGCTGCTCGTGGGGCGGCGGATGGAGCGTTCGAAAGCGGCAAGCCGACACGCGCATTCGGAAAGGCTGCGCATTCGCGCTGAAGGGATCCCTCGGCACGGGAGGGTATGTGTAGGTTTGCATGCGCCACAACGACGAGGATATCCTGTCCAGGGGCTGGGCGGTGGGAATCGGATTAAGCGCCGGGCTGCGATAAAGGGGGAGAAAGGAAGGGGATCGAGTTGACGGGTGGAGGCAAGAATCGAGGCGCAGCCAGGCGCTCGGCGGTGTTAGCCTGCCTGGTGTCCCTGGCCTTATGCTCATGCGCTCTCACCGCCCAGGCGGATGGATCGCGGCGTGCCGCTAACTGGGACGTGGACGGCAAGGCGGTCGCGCTGGCCAGGCTGGTAGCCGCGAACTACCCCGAGGACAGCTACCTGCCGGGAGAGGTGGTGGTAGTCCTCGAGTCGCCTTCCCGGGAGAGCCTTGCGGAACTATGCGCTGATTTCGCAGGAATGCTGGCCGGAGAACAGGCCGCGGCCGCAGCGCGGGTCGACGCCGCACCCGAGACGACGGCGGTGCGCCTGCGCCTGCTGCCGGGGGTGGACGAGCTTGAGGCCGCGAGGCGGTTGCTGGGCTCTCCCCTGGTCAGGCTGGCGGAGCCGAACGTCGTCTTCCAAGCGGCGGAAACCGTTCCCAACGACCCCCTTTACACTCAGCAGTGGAACCTCCGCGGTGAATACGGGGTGCGGGCTCCAGAGGCGTGGGATGTGTCGAGGGGTTCGGCGGGGCTGACCCTGGCGGTGGTGGACACGGGCATGGACTATACCCACCCCGACCTCGCGGGCCGGCGCAGCGGAGGATGGGACTACTTCAACGGCGATTCCGATCCCTGGGACGACAACGGCCACGGGACCATGGTAACCGGGATGGCCTGCGCCAACACCGACAACTCCACGGGAGTGGCGGGGCTGGACTGGCACGCGAGGGTGATGCCCCTCAAAGCCCTGGGAGCGGACGGGGAGGGTTACCTCGACAGCGTGGTCAACAGCATCATGCACGCGGCCAATTACGGCGCGGACGTTATCAACATGAGCCTCACCTCGGACACCTATTCCCAGGCGCTAGCGGACGCGGTGGAATACGCCCGTTCACGGGGGTGCGTTTTGGCAGCGGCGGCCGGCAACGAGGGGGACGAACGCGTGAATTACCCCGCCGGACTCCCCTACGTCATCGGGGTTGGTTCGACCGACCAGGCCGGGAACCGCTCCCTTTTCTCCAACCATAACTCCACCGTGGACCTGGTGGCGCCCGGCGAACGCATCTTAGGGCCTGCGCCGGGGGGCGGGTATGAGCGCGGATCGGGCACCTCGGAGGCCACCCCCCATGTCTCGGGCGCGGCATTGCTCCTGCTGGCGCAGGACCCCTCCGCGTCTCCGGACGAGATATGGCGACGGCTTAAAAGCGGCGCGCGCGACCTGGGGGTGCCGGGATACGACGAGTATTACGGGTGGGGTCTGCTTGACGCTAACGCATCGCTGCGCTCCCCTCTGGTAACCGTCACCAGCCCGCAGGAGTACTCGTATCCGGAGGCGGGCAGGGTCTCCGCCTCCGCGCAGGCCAGCGGGGCCACCATCACTGATCTTGAGCTCTGGGTAAACGGAGAGCTGGTTGAAAGCTACGCCCTGCCGGTCCCGGGCAGCTCCGTGAGCCATACTTTCGACTCTTACGACCTCTCCGGGTTGAGGACCGGAGCCAGCGAGATAACCGTGCGGGCGGTGGCCTCCGGCTCCTCGTACTCGACGTATGGAGAGGACACCGTCACCGTCTACCGGAACGACTCCCAGCCCCGTCCCTCCGCCGACTGGTACCTGGCCGAGGGCACCACCGCCTGGGGCTTCGAGGAGTACGTGCTGATCCAGAATCCCAACCCCGATGCCTGCTCCCTCCAGGTGACCTTCATGAAGCCTGGTGGGGACACCCAGGAGCACAGCTTCACCATGCCCGGGCGGTCCCGGCTGACCCTCAACGTGAACTCCCTGGTCGCCTCGAGCGACGTCTCCACCCACGTGCACGCCGACCGTCCGGTGGTGGCGGAGCGCGCCA
>JABLXL010000024.1 GCA_013178005.1 Actinomycetota bacterium | reverse complement strand
ACGACCTCAACATGGTGGCCATGGGGCACCCCAACGTCTACCCCTGCCTCTCCCTGCTCATCCCCTGGGCCCTTTCCGCCCCCCGCAAGTTCGCGAGGATCCTGGGGGAGGCCATGCGCTTCGTGGGATCCGACCGCATCATCTGGGGGACGGACTACGCCGGCTTCGGGGCGCAGATCAAGGCCGCGGTGCAGGGCCTGCGCGAGTTCCAGTTCCCCGAAGACATGCAGGAGGGCTACGGCTACCCCGCCCTGACCGACGAGGACCGCGCCAAGATCTTCGGCCTCAACCTGGCGGGGTTGCTGGGGGTGGACGCTTCGCGGCGGCGGGTCAACGCCTAGAGCGCGGACTGGACGGCGGCCTGGGGAGGAGGCCCGAGAGCGGATTCCTCGCGCCCTTCGTCTCCTGCCCTCGGCGCGGGGCAATCGCTTGGGGGGGGCGGGGTCCGTTGAATCTGGTGCTCGCGTCGGGGGGACGGTAAAGATAAGGAAAGGGGCTCGTGATGTCGCCGGAAAATCTCATTGACGTTCACCACCATTTCCTTCCCCGGGAATATCTGTCGACCCTGGGGAAGATGGGCATCACCGAGTTCGCGGGCCGTCCCTTCCCCGCCTGGACCCCCGAGGACTCGCTCACGCTCATGGACAGGCACGGGATAAGGGCCGCCGTCGCGTCGCTCTCGTGCCCGGGGGTCTATTTCGGAGACCTGGGACTTGCCCGTGACCTCGCCCGCATGTGCAACGAGTACGCCGCGGAGCTCAGTGGGGAGAAAGGCCGGCGGTGGGGGGCCTTCGCCACCGTCCCGCTGCCCGACGTGGACGCCGCGCTGGCGGAACTGGGTTACGCGCTCGATACCCTGAAGCTCGACGGCGTCGCCCTGCCCGCGAGCGTCGGCGATCGCTACCTGGGCGACCCCGCTTTCGATGGGCTGTTCGACGAGCTGAACCGGCGCAAGGCGGCGGTGTTCGTGCACCCCGGGGTGCCGCCGGGAAGCGACGTCCCGCGGCTGGACCTGCCGCATTTCCTCGTGGAGTTCGTCTTCGACACCACCCGGGCCGTGGCCAACCTCCTCTTCAGCGGGACGCTGCAGAGGTGCCCCGACATCCGTTTCATCCTGGCCCACGCCGGCGGGACCGTTCCCTTCCTGCTGTTCAGGCTGTCCCTGGGGCAGTTCCTCCCCGGCTTGCAGGAGAAAGTGCCGGAGGGGGTCGCGTCGTATCTGGGCCGCCTTTACTACGACACCGCCCTCTCGGCCTCCCCCACGGCCCTTCGCTCGCTGCAGGAGCTGGTCGACTGCTCCCACATCGTCTTCGGGAGCGACTACCCCTTCGCTCCCGAGGCGGCGGCCGCGATCACCATCAAAGGCTTGGAGGATTACGGCGGGTTCGACGAGCAGGAGATAGGAGCGATCAAGAGCGGGAACGCCCTTTCCCTGTTCCCCTGCCTGCGCGAGACCTGAAGGGGAGCCGCGGCGGGCATGGCGAGGGGTTCCGATACATGCGGGAACGCAGGCCGGTCATGGCGGAGATGAGAATGCTCATGAAGGGAGAGTGCGGATAGTGAAGACAATCGAGGTATTCCATACGGCGCCTCCGGACGGCCCCTACCCGGTGGGGGTGAGGACGGAGTGGCTGGAGCACGAGGGGCGCGCCATGCGCGTGCTGATCTGGTACCCCGCCCTGGAGGCGGAGGGAGCCGAACCTTATGTGTTCAAGAGCGAAGAGCTGGGGGCGGCGGTGAAAGGGGCGGCGGCGATGGACGCCCCGCCCGACAGATCGGGGGCGCCCTACCCCATGATATTCTACTCGCCGGCCCTGACCGCTCCCGCGGACGCCTCGGTGTTCTACACCCAGAACCTGGCAAGTCACGGCTATGTCGCCGTGGCCGTCGATCATCTGGACGCGAACCGTCTGGACCTGATCGCGCTGGACGGGAACTGGAAGAACCTCATTCGCTTTTTTCCCAGGATGCTCAAGGAGTTCGCCGCGCGCAATCCGAGCGAAACGGTGCTGCTGATGTTCACCGCTCACTTTCGCCGGACCGAGTTCGGGCTGAAGTACCGGCCGCATGAGGCGAGGCTGGTGATCGACAGCGCCGCCGCGTGGAACGAAGACGCCTCGTCGCCGCTGCACGGCATGATCGACACCGGCAGCATCGGCATGACCGGACACTCCCTCGGGGCATGGACGACCCTCCTCCTCGGGGGCATGTCCCTCAAGCATGACGAGCGCCTGTGTGAGGGCGATATCGACATCAACCGGGGATGCATCGCCGACCACGACCCCGTCTGCACCCGGTCCGCCAGGTCCCTGGAGAGCCCCTTCGCGCTGCGGGACGAAAGGGTCAAGGCCATTCTCCCCATGGCCTCGCCGATCTTCCATCACCATGTGCCCGACAACGCCGGGGAGATCAAGGTGCCACTCATGTTCCTCACCGGCGACGACAAGAGGTGGGAGGCTACCATCCACCGCCAGAAGGAGGTGTACGACAGCGCGCCGCCCCCCAAGCATTTCGTGGTCATCCGGGACACCGACCATTACGTGATCTGCGATATGTGGATGAGGTCCCGCAATATCCTCAGCAGGCTGCGGCTGCCCAGGTTCAAGCGGCATTTTCAGGAGAAAGCCCAGGCATACAAGGATTACTCCGTGGCCTTCTTTGACCTCTATCTCAAGGGCGACGAAAAGGGTGCGGATATCCTGCGGGCTCCCAACCAGCCTTTCGTGAAGCAGGTATGGAACGAGACGTGAGACGTCGATCGTTTCTGAGCATGGTTACATCGGGTACGCATGAACTCTCTATCCCGAAAGAATAGAGTGAAATGTGGAGATGAAGGACTGGCCTTTGGCGTCGCTATATGACATGTTGGCCGACTGACGTGGCCCATTCGATCCCATCCCACCGTGTCCAACCGGTCAGGAGGCGGAAAGCGGGTCGAAGCGGTTCTCCTCCCAGTTGCGGAAGTAGCGGCGGAACATCTCCGCCCACTCCGCCGCCACCGCAGGGCGCTCCTTGAGCGCGGCGAGAGAGGCCTTGAGCACCGGCCCCCCCATGTTGCGGTAACGGAAGGCCCCGATGCCCCAGTGGTCCCGCACCTTCGCCTTGAACTCCCGCATGTCCCTGCCCGCGAGCAGGTCGCGCATGTTCCACCTGCGCCGGTCGGAGATGGTGTGGATGATGAAGGGGTGGGCGCGCACCCGCCTCTCGTACCTGGCGAGGAAAGAGGCGGAGGCATCGCCGGCTCTCACCGCCTCGATGGCCACCCCGGCAGCGATGTCCGCTGAGAACCAGGCGTTGGGGACGCCGTCGCCGAAGGCGGAGGCCTCGAAGCCCGCGGCGTCGCCGGTGATGAGCATGCCGTCTCCGTGGAAGGGCATGCGGCGCGTCTCCGGGATGAGGCCGGCGTAGATGGGGCAGACGTCCCACATCACCGCGCGCAGCCTCGCCCGGGGGGCGATGTCCTTTTTCCAGCGCTCCAGCCTGCCGGTGAAGGTCTCGAAATAGCGCGGCAGGAGCTTGGCCAGGTTGGGGACGTCCCCCTGGGTGACCAGGAACTGCCCCAGCCCGGGGTGGATGCTGTCGCGGTAGGTGAAGATATAGAGGGTGGAGCCGTAGCCTAGCGGCGCCCCGATTCCCTCCTCGGGGAAGGCGTGGAAGAACTCCATGGTGTGGCCGAAGACCTCGTCCACGTCTCGCCTGGCCATCTCGTGATCCCAGATCATGTAGAGCTCGATGGACTCCGCCGTGAACCTCTCCCTGATGCCCGCCTTGATGGCGAGCTGGTTCTGCGTGCCCCCGGCGTCGATGACCACCCGGGCCCCGATCCTGGCGCCTGAGTCGGTCACCACCCCCCTCACCGAGCCACCCTCCTGGACGACGTCCACGGCGGTGGTCGAGGTCCTCAGCTCGGCCCCACCTCCACGGCGCGGTCGGCCAGCCAGGTGCAGAAGGGCTTGCAGTAGGCGGCGTAGCCCAGGGCCAACGGCTTGGGGACGCGCAAAGAGCGGTCGGTGAAGAGGATCTCGCCGTCCTTGACCAGGCGGTTGACCACCCCGCAGATGGGCCTCTCGATGGGGGGATTGCCCTTGCGGATGAACTCCGGTCCGTAGAGGAAACCGTAGATGGGTATGACCAGGCCCGAGACGACCTTCTCCCCTGGGACCCGCGCCCTCTCGAGCATGAGGGTCTTCAAGCCCGCCTCGGCGCACCTCCTCGCGGCCACCGGCCCGCCGAAGCCGGCGCCGACCACGACCACGTCGAACGTCTCGTCGAAGGACACCGCCATCATCCCCCTTGCACGCGCGCGCCGCGCCCGCTCCGGAAGCACGCCATATCATCTCACCACCGGTTCTCCATGCGCGCGGGTCGCTCCCCGCCTCGGTGGGAGAGGGGTCACCGCTCGGCAAACCACCATGGATCTATCCCCAGTCGGTGCGGAACCCCGTCCCCCCCGGCGGCCAGGAGAACTCGATGGCGTCCCGGGGGCAGACGTACCAGCAGGAGGCGCACTCCATGCACTTGTCCAGGTCCCGGATCCGCGCCTTCTTTCCCGAGATCTCGTAGCAGTCCGCCAGGCAGACCTTGACGCAGTTGGCGCAACCGTCGCACCTCTCCTCGATGACCCGGATGAACAAGCCCGCGCCTTCCACCCATTCCACGCCCGGGAACTCCTCGAAGGTCCTGGCCATCTCAACGACCTCCCCTCTCAGGTGCCGCGAATGTGGCCGGGTCCGCCCGGCCCACGAAACGGATGATCCTGTCGCTCAGCGGAACGAACGCCGGTTCCACTTTCTTCCATCCCCGCATCAGCGCCTCAATGCCGGGGAGCAGCAGCTTCATGGCAGGGTTGGCGAAACGCGCCGCGGGCTCGAGCAAGCCCGCCGCCGCCCTCACCAGGGGGGCGCCCAGGGCGAGGGCGGCGTCCATCAGCCGCAGCCCTCCGCGCACCACCGCCTGGGCCGCCCTGGGCTCGCGTGACGGGTCGCGCGGGGGCTCGCCCTTGCCCCCGCTGTAGTCGTACCTCTCGTGGAGCCAGTTGTAGTAATAGCGTGGGAACATGCGCAGCCAGGAGGCGATGATCCCGGGGTCCTCCCGGACCGCCTGGAGGATCATCCTCACCAGCGCCGTGCTCATGAAGGCGAACCCGCCCAGCCCCCAGCCGTCGTGCACGTAGCGGCGCAGCTCCTCCAGGCTGTGGTGCTCCTGGGCGAAGCGCAGGTTATAGCGGTGGGGGGCGGTGATGGACCACTGGATGATGGGGTGGGCGCGCACCCGCTCGTCGTAGCGGGAGAGGAAGGAGGCGGAGACGTCTCCCGCCCGCAGCGCCTCGATGGCCACGTCGGCGGCGATGTCCGCCGAGAACCAGGCCGCGGGCACGCCATCGCACAACTCGGTGCTCTCCAGCCCGGCGGCGTCGCCGATGAGGATGATGCCGTCGGCGTGGTTGGGCATGGCGCGCAGCCTCTCGTTCAGGCCCACGAAGATCTCAAAGTTCTCGAACACCCTCGCCCGCAGCCTCGCCCGGGGCTCGATCTCCTCCTTCCACCAGGGCAGGTGTGAGGTGAGGTTGCGGTGGTACTCCTCGAAGAGCTTGCGCAGGTTGGGGACCTTGCCGTCGTCCATGGCCAGGCACTGGTCCTGGCAGAAGTGGACGCTCTCGCGGTAGGGCCACACCATGAGGCCGTTGCCGTGCCCCAGGGGCGGCGCGATCTTCTGCTCGTCCCACCCCCAGCAGAAGCGCAGGGTATAGCCGAAGATCTCGTCCACGTCCTCCTTGGCCATCTCGTAGTCGTAGACGTCGGCCAGGGAGATTACCTCCGGCGGGTACTTCTCGCGGATCCCCGCCCCCACCGCCAGCAGGCCCTGGGAGCCCTCGCCGTCTATGACCAGCCGCGCCCTTATCTCCTCGCCCTTGTCCGTCCTCACCCCCACCACGCGCCCGTCCTCCCTGAGGAGCTCGACCACCGTGGTAGAGGTGCGCAGCTCCACCCCGGACTCCACCGCTTTCTCCGCCTCCCACTGGCAGAAGGGCTGGCAGTAGGCGTTGTAGCCGAAGGCGAGGATGGGGGAGAGGGGCTTGGGGATGCGCAGGGAGTCGTCGATCTCCATGTCGCCCGCCTCGATGTCCTTGATGATGTAGTTGACGATGCCGTCCACCGGCCTCTCTATGGGGGGATTGCCGTCCCGGATGAAGGCCGGCCCGAAGAGGAAGCCGTAGAAGGGGATGGTGAGGCCGGAGATGACCTTCTCCCCCACCTTCGCGGACCTCTCCAGCATGAGGGTGCGGAAACCCGCCTCCGCGCATTTCTTGGCCGCCACCGGCCCGCCGAAGCCGGCGCCGATGACCACCACGTCGTATTCCTGCATAACCCCCTCCCGTTGCGGTTCCCTGGGATCCCCGTGACGCTCCGGACGGATGCGAGAGTGGCGCGATGGCATGCAGGCCTGCCGCGGCACCGGCGGCCTCTTTCTGCTGCGAGACTTGTTCCCCTTATCCGGCGTTACCGGGACGCACCTCCGACGCGTCTATTCTACAGGCAAGCCTTGGTTTGTTCCAGGTCGGTCTGCTTGGTCTCCATGTTCACTCTTGGAGAATCGCGCTGATGCCGTGGGATGTGGCGGTGCGGGGCCATGTTTTCTGCCAGCCCAACGTGCTGGAGGGGGGGACGGGACAGTACCTGCTGGACAGGGTGCTGGGCATATCCGGCATCGCGGCGGAAAGGCCGCGACGAGGAACAGCGCGTGCTCCCTCGCCTGCGATGGCGTTACATAGTGTCCTATAATATCGTCAAAAATCGTCACGGCGTGGTTTGCTCAGGGAGATCATGGGGAGGTAGGGTAATGGTCATCGATTGCCACATCCACTTCGACCCGGAGATACTGACCCTCGATAACATGCTGGCCTGCATGGACCGGCATGGAGTCGATAAGGCCGCCCTCATCGCCACCATGGTGGAGCCTTTTTACCTGGACGGAAAGGCGAAGCAGGCGGCAAGCGGCCTGCTCCGCTACACCCTCATGCGCGCCAACCCCCTGGGCCAGGTCGCCTACATGACCACCATCGACAGCAAGGGCAACTTCGTCCTCCTTGGAAAAAAATACCGTATATACGAGAAGCCCGACAACGCCCCGGTGGCGGAAGCGGTGGCCAGGCACCCCGACCGCTTCGTAGGCTGGATCTTCGTCAACCCGGCCGCAGGTGGGGATCCTGTGGAGGAGGTTGAGAAGTGGAGCGCCCAGCCCGGCATGGTGGGGGTGAAGGCCCACCCCTTCTGGCACCGCTATCCCGTAAGCGAGCTGGACCGCGTAGCCGCGTGGTGCCAGGCGCACGGCTACCCGCTGCTCATACACCTGGGCTGCCGAGGAGGTAGTGGGGATTACCGCAGCCTGCCCGAGAAGTACCCGGACCTCAAGGTCCTCTACGCCCATGCCGGCATACCCTACTTCGCCAAGCTGTGGTCATATGCCAGGGACATGAAGAACGTTTTCATAGACCTCTCCAGCCCCTACCTGGACCAGGAACTGGTGAGGCGGGCGGTCGAATTCCTGGGGGCGGAGAAGTGCCTCTACGGGACCGACGGTCCCTACGGGCAGCAGAAGCCGGGGGAGGATTACGACTACGGCATGATCAAGGGCTGGGTGGAGAGGCTGCCCCTGCGCGAGCGGGATCTCGAGCGCGTCCTCGCCGAGAACTTCCTTGGCATCGCGAAAGGCTGAGGGGTGGAGAAGGCGGGCGTCCGTCCTGGCATCAGCCTGGTTGCGCGGGATCTAAGAGAAAAGATGCTCTTCGCTATGGAGCATGGATAGGGTGCTTTTATCTTTTGTTGACGGCATGGATGCGCTTGGCTACCAGCTATTCAATTGCAAGCGCGAAGATCGAACGCTTCCTCTACCTATACTTCAGGGCAAAGAACCTCTATCAATTAATTCCTGGCGCCAGTTCTCCATGCCGAGCGGACGCGACACCACCGGGGATGCGGGCAGCCATGGAGTACCCGAGGCGCATTATGTCGTGGCGACGCGCTGCTGCTGAGCAAAGCATGCAAAAAACAAGACCTGGCCCCGTTAGTTGGAAATCACTCCCATACCGGCGTCCACCCTTTGACCCATCGGGTTGCGCGTCGCGGCTTCCTTTCAGGCGATGCCCAGGAAATCCTTGAGCTCCCCCACGCTCATGAGCTGCACGCCCTTGTTCTGCATGGCGCGCAGCCCCGCTTCATCGACCTGGGTGCACGCCCCGGGGACAAGGCCAACCCGGAAATCGTTGTCGGTGGCGCCCAGTTGGGTGGCCAGCACGCAGTTGGGGAAGGTTATGCCCACGATGACCACGCTGTCGATGCCCTTCTCCTCAAGGAAATCCTTCAGCGGCGTGCCATGGAAGGCGCCGAAGCGCGGCTTGTACATCACGAACTCGGTGTGCGTCAATTCCTGCATGCGGCCGTCCAGCAACGCGGGCACGTCGAGCTCCTCGCCGGTGGGATTGAGGGATGCCACGAGTTGTGATCCCCAGCTCCCCGCCACCACCGCGCGCGCCTCCCCACGTTCGAACTGCCACCGGCGGCAGTAATCCACGTTGCTGGCGTCCTCCAGGTAGATGCGAACCACGTGGACAATGGGACGGCCGGCTCGGCGGAAGGAGTCGACCACCTCCAGTATGTTGGGGATAACCCGGTCGAGGTCAGGCATGGGCCTGGCTCCCCCAGGGTCACCCCAGTCGTTCTGGACGTCCACGGTAAGGAGGGCGCAACTTTCGGGGTTCAACCGCGTATAAGGGGTCTCCAGGTTCTCGTAGCGCTTGTCCATGGACCTTTCCTTTCACGAACATGCCCCGGTCGGGCGGGCCGGGACGGTGAACACACAGCCACCTTTGACTATAAATATAGACCGTCTCTTTAAAATGTGGGCAGTCGGCTTCTTGCATACGATCTTCGATAGTCTACCGGTGTCATCGGCCACCCATTCCCTTTCCCTCTTTCCAGCGTTCTCCTTGATCGTCTCCATGCTTTTAACCGCGCTTCAATGAGAGGGTCCACAAAGATAACAAGAGGTGCGGTAAATATGTTTCCCACGGAAAGTAGGCTTATGGTATGGAATGAAATGCCTGCTATGTCGGCGGCGTAGACGTGGGGGACGCCTCGGGCCGGGCTCGCCTACGCGGCGTTCCCCGCTAACCGGGCCGCACGGTGAAGACGACGGTCAAAGGGTCCGGCTTCCTCCACTCCACCTCCGACTCCGTGCCCTCCACCGCCTCATATATAGCCGCCATGTGCCCGGCCAGGAGGTGCTCGTTGTAAGGGTTCTCCACCGTAACCTCGAGGCGGTTTCCTTCCATGCTCATGGATACGGGGTTTCCCTGGCCGAAGAGGGGCAGGGAAGCGAGGATCTTCTCGTAGATGGAGCGGTTGCCTCCGGGTGACATCCTGTCCTCCCGGGTAACCAGCTTCAGCTCATCCAGGTGGCGGTGCGTGGCTTCTTTCTGGGCCGTGATTACCAGGGGGTAGATGTCCTCGCCTAGCTCCTTTTCCAGTTCCCGGAAAACGGTTGTCGGGGTAAAACCGTCCAGGAAGGCCATGCGAACGTCGCGTCGGGTGTCCACGATTATGCCCTCGTCCTCCCGCCATTCCAGGTAGGATAGCTCCCTGGGGACGCCGCACACGCGGCAGCGCGGGAAGGAGAGGTTGCCGGCCTTCAGGGGAGGCATGTGAACCGCGAGGCGATCCGAGAACTCCGGCTTCTGGTCGGAGGCCGTGATCACAATGCAGTCATCCCCGTCGATCTGCGCCCAGGTGTGCTCGAAGGGCTTGCGCTCCAGGCTCTCGAAGGCCCCGAGCACTATGGCCGCCATGAGCTCCCGGTTGTAGGGATTGCGTATGATCGCCTCTCCGTCTCTCCCCGGCCGGTAGCTGACGGCCCTGGCGTAAGACTGTCCGGTCACCACGGCCACGGCGCAGAAAACCCGCACCACCACCCTCCGGTTCGGGCCGAGCCGGGCGAGGGAGAAGGGGAAGCGATTGAGCACGCCGTCTATGACTTCCTTGGCCGCGTTTCTCTGCGCTTCGAAAACGAGGTGCGATATGGAGATGCCCATCTTCTCCTCGATGCGGGCGAAGAGGGTGTTGAACAAGTCGGCCTCGAGGAGCACGGCGCGCAGGTCGGGCATCATGCGTTCGGTGATGGTGCCGTTATCGTTCCACCTTATGATGCGCGAGAACATGAAGGGGAACCCGCACCGTGGACACTTGAATATACGCAACTCGTGGTCCTTTCCCGGATCGTGCCCGCCCTGCCCGGCGCCCTTCCGGCCAAGCTTCGCGCCGCTATATATCCGAGCCTGCCGCGATACGCGATGTGGAACCTCTACTCTCAATGTTTTCTCGGCACGAAAGCAAGACGTATTTAGGAGTGTCTGGAACGGCCTTGCGCTGTTTGCGGTCAGTGCCGCCCTGGCTCGCGCCTTTTTCGGAAACCCAAGGACAGCATTTCATGCCTCTGCGCGTTTACCAGTCACGTTTAAATGTCAACGGGGAGAAGTGTCGATAAAGAAGTTGCGTGGTTTTTATTGAAAAAGCGAGCATTCGATTGGTAGAATCTGCGGCGCGTTGGACTGTGCGTTGGCGTGGCGATACGGAGGGCTCAAAGAGGAGGCAAAGTGAGCGACTCAAAGGGGCAAGAGGCGGTTCGAGGCGCCGATACCAAGAGGTATAAGGTCATCGTCGTGGGAGGTGGGCCGTCGGGTTCCCTCACCGCCCTATGGCTCCTGCGCCTCCGACCGGAGCTCGCGGGATGCGTCCTTATCCTGGAAGCGCGGGGATTTCCCAGGGAGAAGGTATGCGGAGGTGGCGTGAGCGGCAGGGTAACCGCTTCCCTGGAAAAGCTTGGCATACCTATTGAAGACCTGCCGAAGGTTACGGTGAGCAAATTTTCCGTCCATTTCGAGCGGGAGATATGCAGCCCCTCCTTCGGGAACGAAAAGTGCTTCGTGACCAGGAGAAGCGATTTCGACCGCCTTCTCCTGGAGCTTGCCGCCGAGAGGGGAGCCGAGGTGCGCACCGGCACGTCGGCGAAGGGCGCGTACCGCGAGCGACAGGGGATAGTGGTCCTGGACGGACAAGGGAACACCCATCGCGCGGATGTGCTCGTGGGGGCCGATGGGGTGAACGGCGCCAGCAGGCACTGGTTCGGAGCCCCGCACCGGGGCCGAAAGAGCCTCCTCCTCCAGGTTGATTTTCCCCGCGACCCCGACGCCGCGGCTCCGCGGGATTGCCTGATGATGGATTTCAGCGCTCCCAAGTACGGCATCCCGGGCTACGCATGGTTCTTTCCCTCCATCGGGGATCGTGGAGAACCGGTGGTCAACGCGGGCATCTCCGGGGGGCCTTTCCACAGGGGCTCCTATATCCGCCTCAAGGAGGCTTTTTTCGCCATCCTGCGTCATCACCCCGAAATCGAGGCCATGGTGCCCGGAAATTTACGTTTCAAACCCTACCCGGAGAGGGAATACACCCCTCTTCAGCGCGTATCCCTGGAGCGCGTGCTCTTCGTGGGCGAGCAGGTGGGGGTGGACCCCTTCACCGGCGAGGGGCTCGCGGTGTGCGCGGACTCGGCGGAGGCGGCGGCGCGGGAGATCGCGGAGGCGCTGGACACGGGGGACTTCTCTTTCCGCGGCTACGCGCGCAGGCTCCTTGCCGCCCCTTTCTTCCCCCTCTACTTCGTGGGCAAGACCTATTGCCTGCAGAACAACCACCTGCAGCCCAGCTTTTTCTTCAACATGGCGACCATGGAAAAATCGGCGGGCGTGCCCAACGTGGTGGATTACTACGCGTCCGTTTTCTCCGGGAACATGGACGGCCGGGTCTTCTACTCCGCCGGGTTCTGGGGCATGGCCCTCCGCGACATGGCGGCCACCTTCCCGGGTTGGTGGCGGGAGGTGGGAGGGTTGGCCTCGCTGCTCAGGCGTCGATGCGGCGCAACATCTCCAGCACCAGGCGAAGAGTGACCTCGAGCGATTCCGGCCGCACGTGCTCTATGGTGTCATGGCGGGTATGGTAGTTGGGTACCAGGCGGCTGGTGTCCTGGCAACATATGGAAACCGACGCGATGCTCTCGCGGGCGAAGGCGCTGCCGTCGGTGGCGCCGACCGGCATAACCGTGTTCTTGATGGGGAAGCCGCACGCGTCCGCGGCTTCCACGGCGAGGCCGACGAGGTATGGGTCCATCTTGGCCCCGCACCAGAGCTCCTTTCTGAAGACGGTCAGGAAACCCTCGTCGTATATTCCGTCCAGGAAGATGGCATAGGTGGGAACGCGCAAGAACTCCTTCTTGTGCCGGGCGGCGTAGCGCTTGGCGCCCCGCAACCCCGCCTCCTCGGAGGACAGGGCGAGCAGAACGACCTCGGTGCTCTCGGGATAGAACCCCCCGCCTTCCCTCGCCTCCGCGAAGTGCTTCCCCAGCCCCGCCAGCACCGCGATGCCCGCCATGTCGTCCATGGCCCCCGGGACCACGTCCCCGGTGTGAAAGAACGCGAAGACCGCCACCAGGGGGGAGAGGGCGATGCAGGCGATGCCCAACGCGGCGTATGCGGCGTTGTCGGGAACGCCGCGGGAATCGGCGATGGTCCGGGCCAGGCTGGCGCCGAGCAGGAGCAGGGGGGCAAGGAAGGCCAGGGCCATGGCGGGAACCGACAGCCCCTTGAGCCAGTACCAGACCTTGAACTCGTACGCGGAATCGAGGTGGGCCGAGACGATGACCCTCTTCCTGGTCTCACCTCTTGGTTTCACTATGCCGGCCACGTTTTCTCCCGTGCGCTTGGGAAACAAGGGGTCGATGAGCTCCCGGTAGCGGACGACTTCGAAAAAAAGCACTCCCGCGCCGATGGCGGAGAGGATCAGCGCCACCGGGGGCAGGACGTAATACATGACCACTCCCGCGAGGTAGAGCAGAACCAGGTAGGGAAAGAATCCCAGGAAGGCCTTGGGGGCGCAGGTGAATTCCTCCACCTCCACGCGCTCGCAGGCGGGCTCTATCTCCTGCGCGAAAAGGCGCCCCAAACGCTTTTCCGCCTCGCCGCATGACTCCCGCGGGCCGATTTCCTTCATCACCCGGTCCACTAGCCCGTGCATATATCCGGTGTGACCTTGCGTCGCCATCTCCCCTCCTTTTTCCGCCTCAAGACATTGCTTTTGTCTTTCGAGCGGGATAGGCCGGAACCCTATTCCCATCGTTGTGGCGCTTCGGCGCCCGACCATCGCTTTAAGCGTCTCCGTCTCCCGCGCAAAGCCTTTCGCTGCCTTCTCCGGGGGGCCGGGACAGGTTTTCGAGGTAGCGGTTGAGCGTCGCCCCCAGGAAGATTATATAGCCGGTATAGTAGATGATGATGACCGTGAGCACCACCCCGGCGAAGGAGCCGTAAACGGCTGAGTAATCCCCTAGGTTGGAATAGTACCAGGTGAGCAACAATTGCACAGGGTTGACGAGAAGGGCCGCGAACAGCGCTCCCTTCCACGCGCTCCTCCAGCCAGGCCGCGCCTCTTCCACGGCGTACGAATAGATGAAGAGGGCGACCGCGAAGAGGATCGAGGTGGAGAGCGCGAAGGCGAACGCGCCCGCGAAGAGGTTAAGCCAGCTGTGCCATCTCCCCGCGAGGAGCAGGGCGACATGGACCCCGAACCCGAGCGCGATCATGAGTCCGATGAAAACCAGGATCGCCAGGCTTTTCGCCTTGCGCCTGAGGAAGCCGGGGGCATCCACGCCCCACATCCCGCACAGCCAGATCTGCAGCGAATCCGCCACCTTGGTGGAGGTGTAGAGAAGGCCGAGGGCGCCTCCGATGCTGAGCACGCCCCTCATCCTTATGGAGGCCTGGAGGGCCTCGGAGATGGTGTCCGTCAGCCCGGGAGTGTTCTTGGAGATGTAGTCGAGGATGCGTTGCAGGAGTTGCTGGTTATCTTTCAGCAGCATGCCGAGGACCGCGCCGGAGAAGAAGAGCAGCGCCAAAAGGGAGAGGAAGCAGAAGAAGGCGAAGGCCGCCGCGGCCTGGGGGCCGTTGTTGCGCTTGAACTCCTCCCATATCCCGGACACGTGCCGGCGCGCGGCGTTCCAGGCGGCGTGCTCGGACCCGGAGCTCCCTTCCATGTCCTTTCTTTCCACTCGCCGCCGGCGCTGTCCTTCCCCTGGCGGGGGTTGCGCGCGTACGGCGGCGACGCATGCCCGGGCGCTCAAAGGCTCCAGCCCGCGTGGGCCTCACATGCCTCCTTCATGTAGTCGTAAAGCCACGGCTCCACGTCGGGCGAGAGGTAGAAGGCGGGGAAGAGAAGGTCTTGGTCGGGATCTATCACTCCCTCGCGCAGGGCGATCTCTTGCAGCTCGCATCCGGGGTAGATCCTTATCCCCACGGTGACCGAGAGCATGTCCGGCTCCAGCTCCCCCATGAGCTCGACGCTCTCTTTCACCGTGCGCTCGTTTTCCCCCGGGCCGCCCAGCAGGAGAAAGCAGTTGATGCGGAAGCCCAACCGGCGGGCGTCGCCTACCGCAGAGATCACGTCCCTTTTGGTGAAGCCCTTGCGGAGGGAAAGGAGGATATCCTCCGAGCCGCTCTCGTTTCCTATGCTCAGGCCGACGCAGCCGGCCCGGCGCATGAGGCGCAAGGTTTCGCGGTCGCAGTAGAGCGGGTTGAGGTTCGCGTACCACCGTATCTCCGGTTTTTTAGACGCTATGGCCGCGCACAGATCGCGTGTGTAATCGCGCGGGTAATTGAAGAGGGAGTCCACGAATGCCGCGAAGCCCAGGCTATATCGTTCCTGAAGGGAGAGCAGCTCGTCCGCCACCTCCCCGGCTTCGCGCACGCGTATGGAACGGCCTTCCACCGTCGGGGAGGTGCAGTAGATGCAGCGCATATGGCAACCGCGGCGGGATTGCAGGTTGGCCACGAAGGACGGGGAAGCGCCCGGCACGAAGTCGTAGCGCCGCACGTCGAGAAGTTCGCGTTCCGGGAGGGGGAAGAGCCCGGGCCAGGCATGGGGTCCGGGCGGGTTCACGCGCGCCGTTTCACCCTTGCGTAAAGCCAGGCCGGGAAGGTCGGCGATGGGCAGGCCGGCATCCAGGCGGCGGAGAAGCTCCGCGAAGGCCCGCTCCCCCTCGCCCACGATGCCCATTTCCAGGTCCAGGTATTCCAGGCAACGCAGGGGAAAGATGGTGAACCCCGCGCCCCCGACGACGATGGGGGCGGATGTCTCGCCCTTGATGGCGTCGGCTATCTCCTTGACGCCGGGAAGGTAGAATTCGCTGCGATGCATATCCTGGTTGTCGATGTTGCGTACCGAGAGCCCGATGCAGTCGGGCCGGAAAGCGCGCACGCTGCCGATGGTGTCCGCCACCGGATCCTGCGAGAACATCAGGTCCAGGCAAGAGATCTCGTGCCCCGCCCGCATCGCCGCCGACGCGACGCACGCCAGTCCGAGGGGAAAGGGCACCAGGTTCTCGCGGCACCGGTTCTCGCTGATGAGAAGTACCTTCATGCGTCCTTACTCTCGCTTCGGCTCGCTCGCGTGCCTCCTTTGAGCAGGATAGCACATGCGCGGAGCGCGTTCTCCGTACCGCGACCCTTCTGCGAGCCTCTTTTGCGAATCACTCCGCCCCTGGCCCCCTTGCCTTGCCCCCCGCCCTCCTCGCGAGGCGTGCACGTGCCTCGAACTGAACGCGGTAGATCAATCCGGCGGCAGCCAGGGCGGCGTAGAGGTAGAGCAATATCGCAAGGAAGCCACCGTCCCGCAGATCCGTGCCCACCTGGAAGGCGTGCACCAGGGCCACCGCGAAGACCACGTAGTTCAGACGGTGGATCGACCGCCACCACTTCTTCATATATCTTCTCAGCAGAATGGCCATGGTGGTGGCGGTGAAGATGTAAATCGTAACCGGTCCGAGCTTGCGGAAACCCGCCCGATGCCGAAAGCGATCACCAGGATCATGTGGGCGACGGCCATGGAAAAACCAACCAGCCCGGTGGAATTATGCAGCCTGAAGAGCAGCTTGGGCTTAAAGACTCCGTTCAACAGGGGGCGGAAGGACCCGGTGGCGACGTTTAGGAAAAGAAGCGTGAGGGCATAAAGGCCCATGATGCGCAGGGCGGTCCAGGTGGCGTCGATCCCCGCCGTGCCCGAGCTGGCGACTGCCGCCGGAGGCACCGCCAAGGCCCCCAGGGCGAGCAGGGTGAGCGACGCCTGCGCCGCGAAGCGCGTGGCCCCGTCCAGCTTCTTCGCCATGCTTTTCTCCCACTTGCAAGATGCGCGAGGATATTTTTCCCCCCGGGAGTTTTTCTATTACACTTTGCCACATTCCCAATGCCCCCTCCCCGCGCCCCTCTATGCCTCCCGTGTGGCGCAACCTCCCGGCTTTGCTCCTGGTGACGGGGCTCCTGGGGATCCCTTTGGCGCGGAAGCCGGTGCCCTGTGATGCGCATGGTCGGGGCGTGTTGGAAGCAGTGGAGGTTGAGGAAAATGGCGAGGATCTGTGCCCCGCGCGGTCACTGCGAGTTGCTATAATTTGGTCACGGTTTCGGCTTCGGAATGGGACGAACTTCGCGATATCCAGGCCGTTATGGCGACCTGTCCCTGCTGTTGGACTGGAGGTGGACATGATGGGTGGGGATACTTCCCTGGGCAGCCAGGGTCTCTTCTCGGCCGAGGGGGCAGTGAGGGATTTCGGGGAAGGCCTGCGGATGCTGCAGCTCTTCGCCAACGTCTGCCTGGTGGAAACCGGCGAAGGGGTGGTGGTTTTCGATGTTGGTTTGCCCATAGACGGCCACCGCATCGTGGGAGAGCTGCGCTCCTTCACCCATGCGCCGGTTCGCTACATCGTTTACGGGCACGGGCACGCCGACCACGCCTTCGGCACCAGGGCGCTGCTCGAGGACGCCGAGGAGCGTGGCCACCCCCGGCCCGTGATCGTCGCCCACGAGAACCTCCCGGCGCGTTTCGACCGTTACCGCAGGATGCTTCCCTACAACGAGCACATCAACCGCATCCAATTCGCCATTCCCGAAGGGATACCCGCGTTTCCATGGGATTATATCTACCCGGACGAGGTGTTCCGCGACGCCTTGACCTTGAGCCTGGGAGGGCTGACCTTCGAGCTGCGCCACGCGCGCGGGGAGACCGACGATCACGTGTGGATGTGGGTGCCGGAACGCAGGGCGCTGTGCACGTCCGATTTCTGGGTATGGTCATGCCCCAACGTGGGGAATCCCTTCAAGGTGCAACGGTATGCGCTGGAATGGGCGCAGGCCCTGGAGGAGATGGCCGGGCTAGGTCCGGAGCTGATGTTGCCGGGACACGGATCCGCCATGCGCGGCGGGGCCGATATCGCCGAAGCCCTGGATACCGTGGCGCGAGCGCTTAGGCACCTCGACGAGCAAGTGGTGGATATGCTCAACCGGGGCATGTGGCAGGAGGAAATCCTTACCTCCTATGATTGGCCCCAGGAGTTCGCCGACAGCCCCTACCTGGCTCCCATTTACGGTCACCCCCATTTCGTGGTGCAGGCCCTGCTGCGCCAGTACCATGGATGGTACGACGGCAATCCCTCGCACGTCTTCCCCTCCGGGAGGGGAAAGATAGCGGAACAGGTGCTGGACCTCGCGGGCGGATCGCGCAGGATCCTTGAAAGGGCGCGGTCGCTCGCGGGCGACGGTGACCCCCAACTCGCCCTGCACCTGGTCGATTTCGTCCTGGATGCCGGCGCCGAGCCGCGCCGGGAAGCCCTGGAGCTCAAGGCCGAATTGCTGGAGGCGCTGGCCGCGGCCGAGGCCAGCTTCATCGCCAGGAACATCTTCCTGGGGGGCGTGAGGGAAACAAGAAAGGAACTCGAGTGAGTCCGCATCGGGCCTCTCCCAGAGGTAGGGCAGGGAAGGCGTGAGGGAAACAAGAAAGGAACTCGAGCGATTCCGCATTGGGCCTCCCAAGGATAGAGTAGGGAAGGAATGATGCAGGTTTTCACCATCGCCCTGGCGGCGCTGGCGGTTTCTTTCGTCTTTTCCATGATGGGCGCGGGCGGGTCCCAGATACTGGTTCCGGTGCTGTACTGGCTGGGGTTGGATTTCAAGACCGGGGCCATACCGGTTGGCCTCCTGGCGGCGGCGATAACCTGCCTGTCGGCGGGCGGGCTTTACTGGAGGCGCGGCCTGGTGCGCCTATCCACCGCCTGGCCCTTCGCCCTGGCCGTGCTCGCCGGGAGCCCCCTGGGGGCGTTGCTGGCGCGACCGACCTCGTCCCGCGCATTGATGATCTCCTTCGCGGTGGTGAATATCGTGGTCGGACTGCTGGTGCTGCGAGGGCGCAGCCTTGCGGGAGAGGGGCTTTCGCGGCGGGGGGAGCGGATAACGGGGATGGTCGTGGGTCTGGGCATCGGCTTCATGATCGGGTTCATCGCCCGCGACGGAGGTCCTTTCACCATGGCCGTCCTGGTGCTCATGGGCATAGATGCGAGAGAGGCGGCGGGGACGGCCCCGGTGATCGTGGCGGCGGGGTGCCTGGTGGCCTTCGGGGTGCACGCCGTGGACATCACCGCGAGCTGGGTCACGCTGCTGGCCGTCGCCCTGGCGAGCCTGGCGGGATCCCAGGCGGGCGCCCGCTACATGAGCGAACGCATGGAGTCGCGCACTGTCAGGGCGCTCTTCACGGGGGTGATGGTCCTGGTTGGCGCGGTCATCCTGGTCCAGGCGCTCTAGCGCCCCATCGTGCTCCTTCAACGGTATATGGGGATCGCCTAAAGATATATGGCCACGGGTGTCGCTAATCAGGTCATGACGGAGAAAGGGCTTTCCAGTGCGGCACCTCCCCGCGCGCTCACCGCTGTTACGCCATTCCGGCGTGTCGCAGATTTCAAGCCACTGGAAAACGCCATGCCGGGTGATTCGCGGAAAGACGCGGCGGAGAGGGCGGCGCCGGGTTTCCATGCACGGGTTTTCATTCCATCCTGGGGCTTCGCAGCATCCGATCCAATGCTTTAACAAGAGAAAAGTATACTTGTCGAATTAATGCCACGGAAGTAAAATTACTCGGATGGCAGAAGGAGCGGGTTGATCCACGCAGAGATGAGCGGGATTGAGCGGCGAACACCCGGATGGTGTCAATGAAATGCGGAGGAAGCGCGGGCCTTGTCGGGTCAAGTTGGAGGGGAACGCCGGGTGGATCGCAGGGCGCGCCTAATCGACAATGGCCTGGAGCAGACTAAGAGGAAGGAGGTAATAGCGTGAGGGGATACCGGATCCAGGGCCGCAACGCCGTGGTCACGGGGGCGTCTTCCGGCATGGGCAAGGAGCTGGCGCGCCTGCTGGCGAAGGAAGGAGCAAACCTGGTCCTGGCGGCCCTGCCGCGCGAGAAGGACATGCTGGAGGGCCACGCCGGAGAGCTCGCGGAGCGCTATGGTGTCAAGGCGTTTCCGGTGGCGGTCGACCTGGCGGAGCCCGCGGGGCGCGTCGAGCTGCGCGACCGCGCCCTTGATGCCTTTCCGTATGTCGACATCCTCGTAAACTGCGCGGGACTCTACGCCTACGGAGACTTTCACGAACTGCCGCTTGACCGGCAGGAGCTGCTGGTGGAGGTAAACGCGACCGCGCTGATGTCCCTGACCCACCTCTTTCTGCCCGGCATGATCGCTCGCCGCGACGGCCGCATCCTCAACTTCAGCTCCACCGCCGCTTTCCAGCCCACCGCCAACGAGGCGGTCTACGCCGCCTCCAAGGCTTTCGTGCAGAGCTTCAGCGAGGCGGTGCGCCAGGAGGTACGCAAATACGGGGTGAAGGTGTGCACCATCAACCCTCCCACCACCCGCACGCCCATGATGAAAGGCCTCCCCGACCTCCCGTGGTTCAAGCTGGTCCCGCTGGCGGAGCCCACGGACATGGCGGCGGAGGCGCTCGAGGCCTTGAAGCGCGGGCGCGCCTTCCACTTCACGGATTGGCGCAACTATTTTCTACACGGTGTGCTGCCGCGCCTTTCCGCCCGGGAGAGCGTAGCCATGGTCGCCTACGTGATGATGCGCGACTGGATGGGAAGGGGCCGCGGGTAGCGTGCCGCCCCAAGAGATCCCGCCACGATGGATTGGTGGCGTGTCCGGCCCGCGCAATCTCTCCTGCCGCATGGTGATTTATAGAACGCCGGTCGCAGCAGTTACGGGGGTTTGGATTTCGTGTCGGGCGAGCATTACCAGATAAGGAGGTGACATGAAGGATTACTTTTTCGACGTCCCGCGCACGGGCGTGATGACCACCCAGGGCAGGGTGGACCTGCCCATGTTCTTCTACGATGTATCGGCTCGCATAATCAACTTCTTCGTGGAAGCCGGCGGAACTCTTCCCATGCTGGAGGGAACCGGACTGGAGCCGGTGCGGTTCTTCGGAGACAAAGCGTTGGTGAGCCTGGCGTTTCTACAGTATCGGGAGGTGAGCATCGGCGGCTACGACGAGGTATTCATAACCATCATGGTCGTTCCCATGGGATTCCCCAAGCCGCGTTTTCCATACGCGAATTTTCTGAGGTTGCAGGGAGCAAGGTGGACAATGGGCGGCTACGTGCTGGAGATGCCGGTCACCATACCCCAGGCGCGGGCGGCGGGGAGGGAGATATGGGGATACCCCAAGTTCGAAACCGAGATCCCCTTCCGGCTCTCCGGGCGCCGCTTTGAATACTCAGTCTTTGACCCCGAGAACGGCGAAACCCTTGTCAAGGTGAGCGCCAAGGAAACCCCGGGGATAAAACTGCCGGCGTTTGACATGGTTTCTTTCAGCAACCACGACGGAAAGATCCTCAAGACCATAACCGAGGTGGACGGATGGTACAGGAATTGCATGGTGAAGGACGTGAGGATCGAGGTTGGGAAGAGCGACCACCGTCTGGCGCGCAACGCGCGTGAACTCGGATTGGGTACGGCGAAGCCCTGGGGCGCCATGTGCTCCGACGCCCTGCGCACCAAGCTGCATCCCGGCGTGCCCGTGGCGGAGCACGAGACCCCGCCCATGCCCTACACGGTGGAGGGAGAGGAATGGGCGAAACCCTTGCCGTAAGGTTGGTTCGCGGTCATAGTAAGGAAAACGGCGGTTTCCTGTTCCGGAGAAGGGTGTAGCCGTGTCCATGACAGAGGACCTCGAGGAGCTCAAGGGATATGCCTTGACGCTGGGGGCTATATGTGCGGTGGTGATACCGGCGGGCGAGGTGGTCTTTGACGAGCGCACCGTCCTCAAGTGCCGCTACGGCTGTCCCTCCTACGGGCGCTACCTCACCTGCCCTCCCTTCACGCCGGCGCCCTCGGAGTTCGAGAAAGCGCTGCGCAGTTATGGTTGGGCCATACTGCTGGAATGCGACACTGGGGATCTGAACCGCCTGGTGGTTGAGGTGGAGAGGGAGGCCATGCGGCGGGGTTACTACCTGGCCATGGGGCTAAAGGGGCATCGCTGCTCTTTGTGCGATGAATGCGTGCCCGCGGGCGAGCCCTGCCGCGACCCGCTCAACGCACGCCCCTCCATGTCCGGGTTGGGGATAAACGTCTTCGCCACCCTGGAAAGAGCTGGAATAGAGCGCAGACTGGCGGCAACAGGAGAGGGCTACAAGTCCTGGGGTATGGTGCTCGTAGATTGACGGCGGGCCCTTGCCCGCTGCATGAGCGAACGCGCGGTGCAGCGTATCATCAGGGCGATCTTCACGTCGCTGATGAACCTGGTCGGCGCGGTCGTTCCGGTAGATGACCTGTAGCCCCCGCCGCCTTCCATCAGCGGTTGATGGGGAGCGCCAGGATATGGATGATATACCCTAAAAACGCCCATCTTCGCCTTACCACGCTCGACCACTGGGAGAGCCGACCACGAGGCGACTGGTTTGCGTACCGGCGCGCGATCTGGAGAGACACATCGCGGAGACAACAGGAAATAAGTCTTGTCGAAAGAAAGCGACCGGCGTATAATCAAACCTGAGGATGATTTGGGGCGACGTGCTTTTCGGGTGGGGAGAGACACAGGGGCGTGCCGGACAACCGTTCCTCGTCCGTCCTGTGGAGACATAAACCTGGGAGGAAACGAGCATGGGTGAAGGGCACGACGAGGTTATGACGCATGGATCCATTGGGGAGGAAGTGATCGAAAACCGGCTCAAGCCCGCCGATGTGATTCGCCTGCTGGCGGTGGTCGGAAAGAACCTGCTGCGCTATCCTCTCGATATAAGGAAAAGGGTGTTCTGGACCGGTGAGCCGCAAGTGTGGTTTGGCTTGACCGACCACCCCCTTGATCGCGGCGGCGGCCAGATTTCCGAGCCCTTTTCCTTCCTGGAGAAGCTGGTGGGGAAGAAGGCGGCCTGCGTCCTTTCAGTTGAGTTCCTGGAAAGAATCGGAAACTCATTCGTTTTCGGCGCCAGGGGTTACAACGTCTATACCCTCCGCGGCACCAACATGACCGCCGGTTCCCACACCTATCATGTCGGAAAGCGCACCAGGTTCAAGGAGCTCACCTTGCGCATCGACGTGTTGCGCCCCGATGCTTACCGGTTGAGGCTCGCCGAAGGCAAACAGGTTCCCGAGCACGCCACGGAAATGGTTTGCGGCGATATCGCCCGCGACACGCACGTCGATTTCCGCGAGGAAAACGGCATGTACAGCATCGTGACGGAGGCGCTCCGGCTCGATATCCACAAGAAGGACTTTCGCATCATGATAAGGGACGCCTCCGGCAGGATGATCACCGAATCGGGAGGCAAGACCAAGAACGAGTGGGCGCTGGCCATGGATTCCTGGCCCCTCGGTTTCGTGCGGGACAGAAAGTCGGGGAGGACCTACGGCGTGGAGTCCTTCGTGCTCTACCCCGGTGAGGCCGTTTACGGCCTGGGGGAGAAGTTCTCCGCCATAAACCGGGTAGGGCAGAGTATCGGGCTATGGAACTGCGAGGGCATCGGCAACACCACCTGGAGGGCGTACAAGCACGTGCCATTTTTTATCAGCTCGCGGGGTTATGGCGTTTTCGTGAATGAAAGCAAGCCCATACAGTTCTGGATTGGAACGCGCGAGATATGCAAGAACGTCTTCGCCGTCGAGGGAGACCTCGTCGATTACTATTTTTTCGCCGGGACACCCGGGGACGTGCTGGAGGCGTACACGGACCTCACCGGGAAGCCGGCCGTCCCGCCCAAGTGGTCCTTCGGGACCTGGATGAGCCGCATTTCCTACGTCACCAGGGAACAGGTGCTCGACACCGCCAGGAAGCTTCGCGAAGGGCGCTTCCCGTGCGACCTCATCCACATCGACACCAACTGGTTCGACGAGGACTGGAAATGCGACTGGAAATTCAACCCAGAGAGATTTCCGGACCCGGCGGGCATGTTCGGGGAACTGGCGGAGATGAACTTCAGGGCCAGCCTCTGGCAGGCTCCTTACGTGGTGGACGAGCTGGAGGTGGCGAAGGAGGCGCGCGAGAAAGGGGTGCTGGCGGAAAACCGCGGCCCCTTCTTCTTCATCATCTACCCCGCGCACGTGATCGACCTCTCGAAACCGGAGGCGGTGGAATGGTACCAGGAGAAGCTGCGCGCCCTCCTGGACCTCGGGGTCTCCTGCATAAAAGTGGACTTCGGCGAGGGCATCGAGCGCCACCAGGTCTTCCAGCGCTACTCGGGCTCGGAGATGCACAACCTCTACCCCCTCCTCTATGACCGCGCCGTGTTCGAGGTGACGGAGGCGGCGAGGGGCGAGGGTATCATATGGGCGAGAAGCGCGTACGCCGGGTCGCAACGCTATCCCGTGCACTGGTCGGGGGACAACTCCAGCACTTTCCACGACCTCTTGTGTTCTCTGCGGGGCGGCCTCAGCCTGGGCCTGTGCGGCTTCACCTTCTGGGCGCAGGATTGTGGCGGCTTCACCGGCACCCCCACCGATAAGCTCTACATCCGTTTCACCCAGCTCTGCATGCTCAACTCCCATATCCGCTACCATGGCGGCGGCCCGCGTTTCCGGGAACCATGGAATTACGAGCCGGAAACGCAGGATATAGTGAGAGGCCTCCTGGAGCTCCGGTACCGCCTCATCCCTTATATCTACTCGGAAGCCCGACACCTGGCGGCCCGGGGGTTGCCGATGATCCAGCACCTGGTGCTGGAGTTTCCCCACGACCCCAATGTCTACAACCTGGATGACGAGTACCTGTTCGGGAGGAACCTCCTCGCCGCTCCCATCCTCACCGAGGAGGACGAGCGCAGGATATATTTCCCGGAAGGAGGATGGTACGATTTCTGGACGGGCGAACGTTTCGAGGGTCCGAGGTGGATTTCCTATACCTGTCCCATCGAGCGCGTGCCCGTATTCGGGCGGGAGGGGACCATCCTGCCGCTGGGACCGGTGATGCAGTACGTGGGGGAGAAGGGTCTCGCCGACGGCCTTCTCCTCGTGATCTTCCCTCGCCCCGACGGCTCCGCCGCGTACCTGCTCGAGGACGAAGGGACGTCTTACGGGCTGAAGGCGTGGGTGGAGGGTGGCGAGCCGAGGATCTCCGTGGAGCCGGATATCCGTGGGGTCAATGCTGAGTGGCCATCGGGTTACGCCTTTCCCCCTCGTGAGGGAAGCGATGGGTCGCCGGGTTGAGGGCTGCCTATCGAGGCGGTTACCAAAAACCGGCAGGGTATACTTCCCGCCCCGCGAAGCCTGTACGGTCATGCACGCGACATGCGCCGGGGAAAGTTAGCCCAGGCTGGCCACGGGACCTGTTTCCTCCGTCCAGAGCGATTACAAGTGCCAGGTGCATGACGCGTGCCCCCCCATGCCCTGGTTGGGTGAATTAAAGTCCTCTCCGCCTTGTAAGTCAGGCTCGTAAAGATGGATCTTCCTGGACGCCGAGGGCGTTCCTCCGCCGTTGCGGAAGTTCTGCCCATTCCCCGGGTTGATGTATTATATGACAGGCACTTTCATGACAGACCTTGTTGATGGACCCGGATTCTTAAGGAGAAGGGGAGGAAGGAATGTTCAACGGGATATTTCACATCCGCAAGCCGGAGAACGAACCGGTGCTTTCCTACGCGCCGGGCAGCAAGGAGAGGGCGGAACTCAAGGCCGCCCTGAAGGACATGCTGGCCAACCCCGTGGAGGTCCCCTGCATCATCGGCGGGCGAGAGGTTACCACTGGGGATCTGGTGGAGATGCGCTGTCCCCACGACCTCTCGCAGGTTTTGGGGTCCTATCACCGCGCCGGCGTTAGGGAGGCGGAGATGGCCATCGACGCCGCCAACGAGGCCAAGCTGGCCTGGAGCGAGATCGACTGGTCATCGCGGGCAACGGTGCTGCTCAAGGCGGCGGAATTGCTCAGCGGCAAGTACCGCCAGGTGCTCAACGCCGCCACCATGCTGTGCATGAGCAAGACCTGCCACCAGGCGGAGATAGATTCGGCCTGCGAGCTCATCGACTTCTGGCGCTTCAACCCCTATTTCATGACCCAGATCTACGACGACCAGCCCATCTCCACCCACGGCGTGCTCAACTACATGGAACACCGGCCGCTGGAGGGGTTCGTCTTCGCCATCACCCCCTTCAACTTCACCTCCATCGGCGGCAACCTGCCCACCGCGCCCGCGCTCATGGGCAACGCCGTGGTCTGGAAGCCCTCCTCCGACGCCGTCCTCCCCGCCTATTACATCATGAAGATCCTCAAGGAAGCGGGAATGCCCGACGGCGTTATCAACATGATACCGGGACCCGGCCCCTCGGTGGCCCCGCCCGTGCTCAACCACCTGGACCTGGGAGGGGTGCACTTCACCGGCTCCACCTACGTTTTCTCCACCATCTGGCTGACCATAGGCTCGGACATCCGCAAGTACTTTTCCTACCCGCGTATCGTGGGAGAGACGGGAGGAAAGGACTTCATCTTCGCCCACGCCTCAACGGACATCGAGGCCCTGGTGGCGGCCATCGTGCGCGGGGGATTCGAATACCAGGGACAGAAGTGCTCCGCCCCCAGCCGCGTGTACATTCCCGACAGCATATGGCCTAAAGTGAAGGAGCGTATGCTGGACGAGATCGCCACCATCAAGGTCGGAGACGTGTGCGACTTCTCCAACTTCATGAACGCGGTTATCGCCAAGGACGCCTTCGACAAGATCGCCGGCTACATCGAGTTCGCCCGCCAGGATCCAAACCTCGAGATACTGTGCGGGGGCACCTACGACGACTCGCATGGTTATTTCATCCAGCCCACGGTGGTGCAGACAAGGGACCCTCGCTCCAAGCTCATGGTGGAGGAGATCTTCGGCCCCGTGGTCACCGTCTTCGTCTATCCCGAGAAGCAGTACGAAGAGACGCTGGAGCTTTGCAACACCACCAGCCCCTATGCCCTCACCGGCGCCATCTTCGCCCAGGACCGCTTCGCCATCGTACAGGCGACCAAGAAGCTGCGCCACGCTGCGGGGAACTTCTACATCAACGATAAACCCACGGGGGCGGTGGTGGCGCAGCAGCCCTTCGGCGGCTCACGCGCCTCGGGCACCAACGATAAGGCGGGGAGCTGGCTCAACCTCGAACGCTGGGTATCCACCCGCGTGATCAAGGAGAACTTCCTTCCGCCCACGGATTACCGCTATCCCTTCCTGGCGGAGGAATGAGATAGGGGAAAAGCCGTATTCGGCCTTTAGGGGCGCGCGAAGGAAAAACGTAAAGCAACCAGATCTTTCCATGCGCCGCGACGCCGGGAGGGCGCCGGCCTGGGGTGTGGCGGGTATCCGGACCTCCCGGGTTCCCGCTCACGATCCTTCGGGCGCCGCAGGCCGGCTGGCGTGCGGTGAGTACGTGTGGCGACAAGCCCACTCGGTATCCACCGGATGGTCATTCCCGCGGTTGGGGGGACGGCCAGCTTTCTCGCTTTCCCGGTTGACGGTCTTTCGGCTCCCGGCTATAATATCGAAAACCGATATCGAAAGGCGATATAATGCTTGACGTGGACAGGCAGTTCTTTCTGGGATTTATAAAAATACACATCCTGCACCATGCTTCCGAGAAGCCGGTGTACGGACAGTGGTTGATGGAGGAACTCGCCAGGCACGGTTACCGGATGAGCCCCGGGACACTCTACCCGGTGCTCCATGCCCTCGAGGAGCAGGGTTACCTGAGGTCCAGCCGGGAAGTTGTCGAAGGCAAGGCCAGGAGGTACTACACGCTCACCGGGAAAGGAAAACAGGCCCTCAGGGCGTCGAAAGACAAGATCCGGGAGCTCGTGAACGAGGTGCTCTCGGAGGAGGACGCCCCGGTGGCACGCCGGGACGGGAAAAGAGGGAGAGGAGGCCGGTGATCAGGTATGAGAACGTCGGCTTCTCGCCCGCCGGGCAGCCGGTGCTCAAGAGCTTCGGCTTGGAGGTGGGCAGGGGGGAGAAGGTTATCATCTACGGCAAGTCCGGAACGGGCAAGTCGTCCGTCCTGAAGATGTTGCTGGGTTTTGTCCGCCCGGAAACGGGAGCTGTCTTTTTCGACGGGAGGGAGGTGGACCGCAAGACCGTTTGGGAGGTGCGCAGGAGGGTGGCATACGTCAGCCAGGACCTGGATATCTCCGACGGCAAGGCGGGCGATTTCCTGGAATGGGCCTTTTCCATCAAGGCAAACCAGGCCTGTGGGAGAAGCCGGGAGAAAATGCGCGTCACCATGGACTGGCTGGAGCTGGGCCGTGATCTTCTCGACAAGGAGATGGCCGACCTCTCGGGCGGCGAGAAGCAGAGGCTCGCCCTCGCCCTGGCCGTTGCGCTGGGAAGGGACGTCTTCCTCCTGGACGAGGCGACCTCCACCGTCGACCTGGAGATGAAAGCGAGGATCGTGGGGTATTTCAGCACCCTGGAGGCGGCAACGGTTCTCGCGGTTTCACATGACGAGACCTGGCTGCGCGCCGACGGCATGCGGGTCGTCAAACTGGGTGATTGAGCGTGGGCGCGCAGGGCATATCCTGGTGGTCGCTGGGGCTCGCCTTCCTCCTGCTCGTTGTCCCCCTGGTTCTTTTCCTCATGCTACGCGTCAAGCTCGTCGGCTCCCTGTTGTGGTCGGCGGCGAGGATGACCGCTCAGTTGCTGCTGGTAGGCGTCTTCCTCGTGTACATCTTCGATTGGGACAAGCCCCTGGTAAACGCGGCATGGTTGCTGTTGATGGTGGCATTCGCCGCGCTTTCGGTGGTGGGAAGCACGGGGTTGAGGTACCGCGTCTATATATGGATAGTGCTGGCGTCCTTCCTGGTCTCGGCATCGCTGGTGCTGGCCTATTTCAACGGGCTGGTCATCGGCCTGGACAACCTGCTCGAGGCGAGGTACGCGATTGCCATCACCGGCATGCTGCTCGGGAATTCCCTCGGCGGCGTCATCGTGGGAGTGGGGGATTTCTTCAAGAGCCTTGCCCGCGACGAGAAAAGGTACCAGTACCGCCTGGCCCTGGGGGCAACGCGATTCGAGGCCTTATCGGACCACCTCCGCAGGGGAATGGCCATGGCCCTCAAGCCCGCGCTGGCCAACATGGCCACCATGGGATTGGTGTTCCTGCCGGGGATGATGACCGGCCAGATCCTGAGCGGGGAACCTCCGCTCCTCGCGGTGCGCTACCAGATCGCCATCGTCATCGCCATCTTTGTATGCGTCTCGCTCACCGTAGCCCTGACGCTGCTCCTGGCCCTGGGGGTGAGCTTCGACGCCTATGGGAACATGAGAAGGGACGCGTTCCGAGCCAAACGCCGAGGGCCCTCGTAAAGCTTCCGCGAACTTTCCCACGGTGAAGGGCTTCAGCGGAGGCGATGCCACGAAGGGCGGCGGAGGCGCGGCCGGCACTATATCTCGAGGAACGAGGCGCCGCTGGTTGGTGGCGCCGGGCGCTGCCGGGAACCGTGAGTGACGGAGGGGCCTCGTTCGCCCGCGCGCTTGCGCCACGCCCGGGGTCTTCTGTTTTATGGGAATCCGCCGGTCTCGGGAACGGAAAGCCCCGATGCAGACTTTCTCCCCTAGGTTTTCTGCGCCTCGACCTCCAGGCGCACGGCGTTCACGTGCACCATGCCGTTCTCGTCGGGGGGATAGAGCTCGAGGTAGCAGGAGGCGAGCAGGGCGACGAATTCTTCCCTCCTCTCCTCGGGCACGCATTGCGTGAAAGGCAGCCAGGTGGTGCGGATCCACCCCTCCAGGCCCTCGCGTCCCTCGTGGACCATGTCCTTGGGAACCAACTCCACGCGCACGGGAACCAGCCCGGCCTCCCCCAACCACGCCTGGTACTCCTCCGGAGAGCAGAAACGGTAGGGCAGGCGAAGATCCTCGAAATAGCGGCCCCAGTCTCCGCGCGCGAGCAGTTCTGCGAGGGCTCGCACCACGTTCGAGGCGTTTCCCCTTCCCCCCAGCTGGAAGAGCGCCCTTCCTCCGGGCTTGAGGGAGCGCTTTACGCCCCGCAACACCTCGAGCTGGTCGGGCACCCAGTGCAGCGCGGCGTTGGAGAAGGCGACGTCGAAGGCGTTCTCGAAGCGGATCTCCATGGCGTCCATAACCTCCCAGGAAAGATTGGGGTAATCCCGGGGCGGGTAGCTCTCGCGCGCCAGGTCGATCATCTCCGGCGAGCTGTCGATGCCCACCACGCGCCCCCCGGGCACGAGCTCTGCTATCTCCGCGGTCAGAACGCCGTCGCCGCAGCCGATGTCGAGGACATATTCGTCGCCGCGGAGGCCCAGCTTGGAGAGCAGCTCCCGCCCCCATTTCTTCTGCTGGGAGGAGCTGTCGCGGTAATCGGCGGCGTCCCACTTGTAAGTTCCCCTGGCGTTGGCTTTATCCATGCGGCTTCCAGGACCTTTCCTCGCGGCGCCGATCAGCGACCCCGCCTCATACGACGCTGACGGGAGGGCTTTCCGCGCCATGGCCTCTATCCCCTTCGGGTGAAATGATATCACAGCCATGCCGTCGAGGTTCGCCGTTCCGACCGCGATGCTCCACCCATACCATTGGCGGAAGGCCGGATGGCGCGCGGCGAAGCGGGATTTACGCATGGCTGCAACGAACTTGCAACGCTATTTATTGACGGCTGCATAAGTAATGCAATGTGATAGATACCAGGAGGTGGTGTCTATCATGCGAGTCGCAGGGTCTGCGGAAGTATTGGAATACCGGCGCAACAGGGCTTTGGAACTTCTCGACGAGGACCGGTCCTTAAACGAAGTAGCCAGACTGCTCGGCTGCGCCCCTTCTTCCGTCATGCGCTGGAGGAACATGCGTGACAGTGGCGGGAGTGACGCGCTGAAGGTCAAGACGGCCTCGGGCAGGCCCCCCAAACTGACCGATAAGCAGAAGCGCGCCCTGGAGAAGATCCTGCTTGAGGGGCCGATCAAGGCAGGATACCGCACCGACCTGTGGACGACCGCCCGCGTCGCCGAGGTCATAGAGCAGAAATTCGGTGTACGCTACCACCGCGACCACATCGGCAGGCTCCTTCACCAGATGGGCTGGAGCCACCAGAAGCCCGAGCGAAGATCGTCGCAGCGCGACGAGGCTAGAATAGCCGACTGGGTCAAGAATGATTGGCCCAGGGTAAAAAAACCGCCCAGAAGCTCCACGCCCACATAGCCTTCGTAGACGAATCGGGCTTTCTCCTCATCCCCTCGGTCAGGCGCACCTGGGCGCCCAGAGGCTTGACCCCGACAAAACCGTCCATCGTTTCTCGCACGGCCGCCTGAGCGTCATCTCCGCGATTACGGTAAGCCCCGCACGCAAACACCTGTCTCTCTATTTCAAGCTCTCTCGAAAAGATATACGCGCAGATGGCGCGGCGGGGTTCCTGTGCGGGCTCTTGCGGGCAGTCCCTGGGCACCTCATCGTCACCTGGGACAACAGCAACACCCACCGGGCCAAGGTGGTGAAGGACCTGGAGCGCTCCCGCCCTCGTCTGCACCTGGAGTGCCTTCCTCCCTATGCCCCTGAGCTCAACCCCGACGAAGGCGTATAGTCACAGATGAAGGGAGCCCTGGCCAACGGTAGACCCGATGACTTAGACGAACTCGAGGACCACCTGCTGTACGCGCTTGACGATATCGCTTCTTCACAGTCGAAACTGCGGGCTTGCGTCCACGGTTCGCAGCTGCCCCTTTTTTAAACGCAGCATTGCATTACTAATACAGAGGGCTATAATACCCTCGTCCAATCCTAAAGGATGATAAGATAATAGTACTGAAATATTGAATTAATAAGAGCTATTATGCATATAACGAATTAATATGACATAGGGGTAGGGTTATGAGGAATTATCTCGATTCGTCATATATCAGAGAAGTCCAGATACGGAACTATAAGAGCATTGCACCAACCACGGTCAAACTGACTCCTCTAACGGTATTTGTAGGCCCAAATGGTTCTGGTAAGAGCAATTTCATTGATTCGCTAGCATTTGTTCAGGAGTGTGTTTCCGAATCAATTGAGTATGCCTTTACCAATAGAGGGGGAATTGGAGCAGTACGCAGACGTTCAGGGGGACATCCAACCAATATCGGTTTTCGTATAATCCTAAACCTAAAAGATAGGGATTATGCAGAGTATAGTTTCGAGATTGCCGCAAAACCCCGCGAAAACTTCTATGTTGCAAAAGAGCGCTGTTATGTTAAACCCTTCATGCAGAATGAGTATGAATATGAACTTGAGAAAGGAGAATTTATAAAGGAGATATCTGGAATAAGACCTAAGATGCCTCCAGGCAGGCTAGCCCTTTATGCTGCTTCTGCAACTGATGAGTTTGGACCAGTGTATGACTTCCTATCAAGAATGCGCTTCTATTCAATAGTCCCAAACCAAATTCGCGAATTACAGAGCCCTGATCCGGGAGAATTTCTTAAGCGTGATGGAAGTAATGCTGCTACCATTCTAAAGAGATTGTACGAGGAAGCCAGGACAACAGATAAGTACGATCGTATTTGCAGATTGCTATCAAGAGTAGCTAGTGGCATTGAAAGGGTAGAATATAGGCAAGTCGGTCAGAAGGAAACACTCCAATTCAAGCAAGATATCGGCTTAAGGAATCTCTGGACTTTCGAAGCTTTAAACATGTCAGATGGGACATTGAGAGTTCTTGGCCTGCTTCTAGCGGTATATCAATCTGGAAAAACCTCTTTAGTTGCTATCGAAGAACCAGAATCTACGGTACATCCAGCAGTTACAGAATTAATAATGCAGGTTCTCAGAGATGCATCTCTTGAAAAGCAGATTCTAATCACCACGCATAGTCCCGATATTTTGGATTATAAAGAGCTTAAGGATGAACAGATCCGTGTAGTTATTATGGAACAGGGGAATACAAAAATTGCTCCTTTAGCGGATTCAAGCAAGGAAGCAATCAAAGAAAAGTTATATACCCCTGGTGAACTATTAAGAATTGATGAACTTCAGCCCGATCTTGAGATTGCACAAAATCTCAGCAAGCGCCTGAATCTATTTGGACAACCTAAGATCGAAAGTGATTATCAATAATGGTAATTGGTCTGATTGTAGAAGGGAGATCCGAGGTTGAATCCACCAGGATTTTACTCCAGCGAATATTTGAGTATCTTGAATTGGATTATGTAGAAGTTGCGAGGCCATTCCGGGTAGCACGCAATAGCATTGTCAGAGAAGGTAAATTGGAAAACGCAATCAGTTTATTGGTCAGAGACCGACGCAATATTGATTGCATCCTTGTATTACTCGATGCAGATGATGATTGCCCCGTTGAGCTTGGTATGGATTTGCTAGGAAGATGCAGGCGCTGCACAAATATTCCGACTCGCGTTGTTATTGCTAATAGAGAATTCGAAGCTTGGTTCCTTGGTTCTAAGACATCCCTTCGTGGGATAAGGGGAATTCGTATTGATGCCGAAATCCCTGCAGACCCAGAAAACATCAGAGGGGCGAAAGAACATTTGTCAAGGAATATGATTGGTAGAAGATATATTGAGGTAGACGATCAGCCAGCTCTTGCTGCGAGAATGGACATCAATTTGGCTTTTCGTAAATGTCGGTCTTTCAGAAAGCTGTGCACGGATTTGAGGGCATTATACGAAGAGATAAATATGAATAATCCTATGGATATATAATATGCCTTCTTATTTGGCTGAGGCGTCCTAATACCGATCTTTGCATTCCATAAGAAGTGGCACATAAACTTGCCGCGCGTGTATGTCGCCCCTCCATGCTCGACGGTTTATTTTCGAACGCGGGTCTCTCAATCCTCTCCGACGGATCTGGCGATGTATTTCCGGAAGCTCTCCACCATCTCCTTGAAGGCGCGCTCCAGGACATCGAACTCGCCGCCCTGGTGTACCTTTATCTCCACGTCCAGGTTGCCCTCCATCACCTCTCCCGCCGCCGCGGCGAGCTCCTCCACCGGCTCGGTTATGCGCTTGCGAATGAGGTAGCTCAGGACGAAGAAAGTGATGACGAAGACGACCAGCACGGAGCCCAAGACCACCGCGCCCAGAACCAGGTTTATGTGGCTCCTCTCCTGGTCGAAGAATTCTTCGATGTCAGCGAGCTCCTCCTTCATGGATTTCACGGATACGCTAGCGGTGGTGCTGCCGGTTTCCTGGTCGTCGAACCTGCTGATGACCATGACGTATTCTCCCTGCAGGTCGAGTTCCGGGATGCCCTCCTCCATCCAGATATAGGAGTCGCGTTCATCTATGGCCTTGGCCAGGTAATCGGGCACCTTCCATTCGTATATCAGGTTTTCATCGCTGGAGATGATGACCGTGGGCTCGGGGTTGAGGGGTGTGGGCATGAGGATGACCAGCAGCAACTCCTGCCCCTGCAACCCCTTTTCCGTCACCTTCTTGAACTCATCCACCAGGGCTTTCTGCGCCTCGGTTATCTCCCGGTTGGCGAGGGCTATGGCTATCTCCTCGGGTTTCAACTGGTCCAGCTTTTCCTCGAACATGGCGATGAAGATGGAGCTGAGATAGTCGGCCGTGGAGGTGATGCTTTGTACCTGGGTCTGGATGAGTTTCTCGCGGCTCTTTTCGATCAGGCGGCTCTGGGAGCCGCGAAAGGTCAGCCACGACACGAGGCCGTAGACGACGAAAACGGCGATCACCAGGGTGGTCACGAGGTAGAGGATGCGTGCCCTTCCGGAAGTCCTGGAGGAATGCGTGCTAAAATCGCTCAATCCAATCACCCCACCGTTGTGTCGGCGACTTGCTTCCAACGTCAGTAATATCGGATAAGCTTCATGCCCTCTTTAACCAAGTTCAGGCGAAGTGAGTAACCGTTACCTCGTTGATATGGTAATATATGGGATTAGGGGAAAGGGCGGCGCCACGGTCGAACAGGGGTGAAAATGGACTTGCGCCGCGGGAAAAACGCCTTTAGTGAAAAGCTTTTTATTTCACCGGCGTTGGCCAACGGCGGGCGAAATGCCGCGGGTATGGCCATCGGCCGATGAGCGACTGAGCTTTTCAGGGAGGCCGGGGAAGAGGGCGAGTCCGCGTGCCCGCCAAGCGACCCCGGATAATGCCACTTTTCCGGGATAAAACCAGGGGACGGAGTTCGCCGGTGGCGCGACCTGCCGTAAACGCCGTTTAAAGCTGGGCTTCGTAGTAATTGCGGCGGCGCGTGAAGCCCATCTTGGAATAAAAACCCTCTGCGCCCGCGTTGTCGAGTTCCGTCGAGACGTCGAAGATGGTACAACCCCTCTCCAGCGCGATCCTCTTCGCTTCCTCAATCAGCCTGCGCCCCACTCCCTTGCCCCGCGCTTGCTCGGTTACCACCATCTCGGTGATGGTGGCGCGGTTCAGGCCGCTGGCCAAGGTGGGGCGGATGAAGAAAATCAGGAGCCCCACCGCCTCGCCTCCCTCGCGGGCGATAAGAAAGACCCAGTCCGGAGAGGATAGCATTTTCTCCAGGGTCCTCGACCATATGCCGATGTCGATCAGGGGCGACTGCTCCGCGAACCCCACCGCGTCCGCCAGCTCTCTCACCAGTCGGAATATATCCTGTTCGTCCTCTAAAGAAGCCGTCTTGATCTCCAGCACCGGCCCACCTCCCTTCCGGTAAAGCGCTTGCCGGTATATAGTATATCTCCCCGGCCGGCCGGGTGGCGAATAGAGGGCGGGTGCACGTTTGTGGACAACCGCCCCCATCACCCCGGCGTCGGTGCGGCGGCATGTTATCATATTGGCGTCGGCTGTCATGAAACCCGAAGCGGTTATCGTAGCGAGGTGCTTGGCTTGGATCAGAACAGGCTTATCGAGGAAGCGGCGACCTACATCGCGAGGGCGAGGAAGCTGGTGGCCTTCACTGGGGCGGGGGTTTCGGCGGAGAGCGGCATACCCACCTTCCGCGACCCCGGCGGCCTCTGGGACCGCTTCGATCCCGTGGAGCTGGGCGGAGGCGACATCTTCACTTCCCTTTTCAGCGGCGCGAAGGTGCCACAAGCGGCGATAGGCTTCGTTTCCGAGATGGTGGAGGTGCTGGAACGCGCTCATCCCAACCCCGGTCATCTGGCCCTTGCCGAGTTGGAGCGCATGGGAATACTGCGCACCGTCATCACCCAGAACATCGACAACCTGCACCGCGAGGCCGGCAACACCGACGTCATCGAGGTGCACGGGAATATATACCGTCTCGCCTGCATGGTATGCGGCAATCGCTTCATGCTCGAGCGTGAAGAGCTATTCGCCATGGGGCGGGAGCTGGTGGAGATGCTGCGTGCGGGAGACATCCAGGGGATCATAAAGGTGGCCTCCAGGTGCGGGTGCGGGGGTGTGTGCAGGCCGGACGTGGTGGGTTTCGGCGAACCCGTGCAGGACATGCCGCGGGCGATAAGCGAGGCGCAGAGGGCGGACGTGTTGCTCATACTGGGCACTTCGGGCATGGTCTACCCGGCGGCCTACATCCCCGAGTACGCGAGGAAGGCGGGGGCCCGCCTGGTGGAGATAAACGCCACCGGTTGCTATTTCCAGGATCTCCTGGAGGTTGGGATCGTGGGGAAAACGGGAGAGGTGCTCCCCCGCGTCCTGGAGCGGGCGAAGGACCTCAGGAACTACAGCGTCTTCTAGCCGTGTGCCGAGATGAAGGGGCACGAACTTCCCAAGGAGGATACCCGTGAGCAAGCCTAAAAGCAGTCCTATTTTCGACGAGAGCGACTTCCCCGTGAGCGTGGCCCGTCTCGCCATCATGCAAGGTCTGGGAGTGGACATCGACGAGCTCAAGGCCAAGCCTATCATCGCCGTTGCCAGTTCCCACACCGAAATGAACCCCGGACACATGCATCTGAGGACGCTGGCGGAGCGCGTGAAGGAGGGAGTGCACGCCGCGGGAGGCATTCCCTTCGAGTTCAACGTCCCCGCGCCCTGCGACGGTTTCACCGAGGGAAACGAGGGAATGCGCTACGTCCTGCCCCAGCGAGAGATCATCGCGGACATGGTGGAGACGTACGCGCGCAGCATGCTCTTCGACGGCATGGTGCTCATAGCGTCCTGCGACAAGATCATCCCCGGCATGATCATGGCGGCCGCGCGACTGGACCTGCCCACCGTCATGCTCACGGGCGGGCCGGGCGCTTTCGCCATCAGGTTTTCCGCGCGAAGCACCGGTAGCATTTTCCATAAGGACTACCCGGACCTGCTCGACAAGCTGGCGACGGCGACTTGCGCCACGTGCGGGTCGTGCGAGCTGATGGGGACCGCGAACACCTTCCAGTGCCTGGCGGAGGCCATGGGCCTTACCATCCCCGGTTCCGCCAACGTGCCCGCCTACTTCTCGGAGAAGCTGCTCTTCGCCCGGAGGGCGGGGAAGCGGGTGGTGGAGATGGTGGAGGAGGGGTTGACGGCGCGGCGCGTCCTCGACGAAAGATCCATCGAGAACGCCCTCATGGTGGACCTGGCCATCGGAGGTTCAACAAACTCCGCCTTGCACCTGCCGGCCATCGCCCATGAGCTGGGACATGAGCTTCCCCTCTCCCGCTTCAACGACCTCAACCGGCGCATCCCGACCCTATGCTCGATCGCCCCCAACGGTCCCCACGGCATCCAGGACCTCTACCGGGCCGGAGGGGTGCCTGCGGTGATGAAGGTCTTAGCGGAGGATCTTCACCTCGACAGCGTGAACGTCATGGGGCAGAGGCTTATGGAGGTGGTGGAAGCGGCCGAGGTGAAGGACGTTGGGGTCATCCGCTCCCGGGAGAATCCTTATTTCCCTGAAGGAGGAACGGTTGTCCTCTATGGAAACCTGGCGCCGGAGGGAGCGGTGGTTAAGCAGTCGGCGGTGGATCCCGGGATGAGGCGGTTCGCGGGCCCCGCGAGGGTCTTCGAGTCGGAATCCGGTTGCCTGGCCGCCCTCAGGGAGGGAACCCTGCGCGAGGGAGAGGTGATCGTGATCCGCAACGAGGGGCCCAAGGGGGGACCGGGGATGCCGGAGACCCTCGCGGTGACCATGGGGTTGGAGCTGCACGGCTTTACGCGCGTGGCCTTGATCACCGATGGGCGCTTCTCAGGGGCCACCTCGGGACCCTGCATCGGGCATGTTTCTCCGGAGGCTGCGGTGGGCGGTCCGATAGCCGCGCTGCGGGACGGAGACGAGATAAGCATCGACATCCCGGGCCGTTCGCTGGAAGTGAAACTGTCCCCGGAGGAGATCGCCGCGCGGCTCGCGGAACGTCGGCCCGGCGAGCGGGAGGTCCCTCCCGGCTTCATGCGCCGATACGTCAAGCTGGTGGGGTCCGCCTCCCGCGGCGCCGTGCTGGAATGAGCGCTTGCCTCCGCACAAGGGTTAAAGCGCGCGGAGACGACCGCGTTCATGTGCGCAATCAGGGAAAACCCAGGCGCCTCCGGTGTGGTTGCCGGATCCTTCCCCATCCAACAATTGCAGCCCTCGATAGCAGGCTGGCTGAGCTCGTGCGGGTAAACGTGAGGGCAGGATTCTTCCCCATCCAGAAATTTTTTCTCTTCGCCGCAAAGTATTGGCCATACGCTTCGCCTCTTGTTTTTCGCCCCATGCCTGTAGCTTAACCACCGGTTATCCCTCGGCCAGCGACTGGCCCGACCGTCTCTTCTACCCCCACTTCCAGGAGAAGAACCATAATCCTCGATACGTCCGCCTGCCTCTCATCTGCTTCACACAATAGAAAAAGCGTTCTTATGACAGCTTGAATCGGCCGATAGCCCTGGCCCCCAGGCCTTAGGCCTATGGCCAGCCCTGACCCCTTGGCCGAAACAGGCCTTAGGCCTATGGCCAGCCCTGACCCCTTGGCCGAAAAAGCGTTCTTATGACAGCTTGAATCGGCCGATAGCCCTGGCCCCCAGGCCTTAGGCCTATGGCCAGCCCTGACCCCTTGGCCTGTTTCAGGCGCGGAAGGTAAGGCGCGTGCCCGCCATGTTGAGGAGGAACCGGTCGGGCATGGCCTCCTCGAAGGCCATCACCGCCTTGCGTCCCGTGCAATGGGTTGGGACCACGTAGTCGGGGTCGAAGGAGCGCAGGCCTTCGATGGTCTTCTCGATAATGGGCTCGAAGGCGGGACCGGTGAGGTGGAAGCCGCCCATGACCACATGCACCCTCTCCACCCCGGTGACCTTCCTGGCGTACGCCACCGTGTTCACGATGCCGGAATGGGCACAGCCCGAGAGAACCACAAGGCCCTTGCCCCGCAGGTTCATGACGATGGCGGTGTCTTCCTCGATGGGGTCCCAGCATTCCTCTCCGTCCTTCTCGCAGTAGGCGTTGGGCATGCCCCGCTCGAATTCCGATACGCGCTCGATCTCGCCCAGGAAGAGGACGGTGCCGTCCGCCAGCAGGGTCGGGCCCCGGCTCTCGGTTATCCTCGCGCCCGCCTCCTCCCACGCGGCGCGGTCGGCGGGCGGGAACTTCACCCTTATTTCTCCCACCTTGAGGTAACGGTTCTCCTTGAAAGCGGAAGGGTGCACGTATAGCGGGACGGGCTTCTGGGGCAGGCTTTGCAGGGTGGGGATAAGGGCTCCGAAATGGTCCATGTGCCCGTGGGAGAGCACCGCCACCTCCACGCTGGATAGGTCGATTCCCAGTTGCTCCACATTGTAGGGAACGGCCACCGGCGAGAGGCCGAAGTCGAAGAGCAGTTCGTGAGGCCCTTCCTCCGCCACCGTCTTCACCAGGGCCGAGAAACCGTGCTCGGCCAGGACGGAGCCCCTGACCTGCAGGTCCTTCACGGGCAACGCCCGGGTGACGATCTCGTTGGAGTCCATGGACACCAGGTCGTTGTAGTTGTCCGATAGGGAGAGTATCTCCACCTGGTCCACTTCCCTGGGGGTCTTTATTTCTCCCATGCCACATCCTCCTTCCCCGCGCCTGCGAAATACATACGAAGAGTTTATAGGCATATTCCCTTTAACGTAAAGTCCGTGCCTGGTTCACTGCACGGTGGGCACAAGCCAGTGGGATCATGCGCCACCTTTCGGCAGGCGCTCTCCAGGTTGAAAAAGGTTGGGAGATAAACCTCTCATCCATCCCGGCCCCTGGTTTGAACGATGCGGGCATTTATTCTATGGTTGAATGGATGGTCATGAAGGCCTTGAGGTGGAGCAGGGCGACAAAGGAAAGTGGTCCGCGCGCGGACCGGCAGAAAGCGAGGACGTATCGCCCGAACCGCGTGATTCGCTCCGGGCAAGAGAGGCGGGGAGGGACGCCGCGGCGAGGAGGAAAGGCGGGGCGCGATGGAGGAAGAGGTGTACAGGTGCGCTTGTTGTCGTAAGAAGATCCCCTCAGGGGCGGAGGTCTATGGCCTCGGCGCGCGCCTGGCGGAGGATTTCAAGTACCGTGAGGGCGTGGGGAGCGCCACCCTTGTCCAGATATCGGTGGGGGGAAGAGAGCTGGAATGCCTTGTGGTCGCGGACGGGTCGCAAGCCAAACAGGAGGGGTGGGACCTCATTTTCATGGTGTGCAGCGAGGGATGCGGGGAGGAGCTCAAGGCCCTGCTCGAGGAGGAGAAGCGTCTTTTCGATGAGATCATGTAGGGCTGGAGGGAGCGCGCAATCGGAGGGGTTCCCGACACATGAACCTGGCGTGGATCCCGAGCTCGACGATGGGTTCCGCGAGATAATCGAGGACCGCGCGAAACACGCGCCCTTCTACCGCCTGATGGGCATGGAGGTCGCGGCGCTGTGGCGCGGGGGCGCCCTTATAAGGCTGGAGGCCGGCCCCGCGCACCTGGATGAAAGTGGAAGCGTCCACCCCGGCGTTATCTTCGCCCTGGCGGACGCGGCATCGGGCGTTTCCCTTGCCACCATGTTTCACCGTGGATCGCGCCGGGTGGTGACGGTGGAGATGAAGGTCAACTTCGTCGCGCCGGCGGGAGAGGGGGCGCTCATGGGAAGGGGCCGCGTGGTGGCGGAGGACGGGGAGGTGGCCGTCTGCGAAGCGGAGGTGCGCGATGAAAAGGACGTCCTCGTGGCCAGGAGCATGGCCACCTTCATGAAGGTGCGGAGCCAGTAGGCCCGTGCCGGTTAACAGGCGGTCGCGCACATCGCTCCAGCGTGATGTCCTGGGCGACGAAAAACACTTGCCGTCGACGCCTTTTCACATGGAGCCGAAAAGCGCGCGCTCATGGCGGTGACCCGGTTGGGAGCCTCTATAAAAAGGCGCGAAAGGGCTTACCGGGGGATAATCGTGGGGCGAGAGGGAGATCAAGGTCCCGGGCGGCCCGATCTCTTTGGGTACAAACGCATCTCCGGGCACGTGATGGTCTCCTCGACGAAGCCGAAACTCTCGTATAAGGGGCGACCCATGTCCGAGGCGTAAAGGGATATGCGGCCTACATCCCTGGTGTGGCACTCCTCCAACACGGCGGCGAGGAGGGCCCTGCCCACGCCCCTGTTCCGGTATTCCTCATACACCGCCAGGTTATGCACCTCCGCTTTTCTGCCTGTAGGGTTCTTAGGGCCGGGAAAGATAAGCGAGAAGGAGACGGCGACGCTTCCCAATATGCGCCCGCCTTCCTCCGCGACCAGGCACAGGGGCTCCTCGCCGTTCCATTCCTGGAAGTACAAATCCATCTCATGCAGGTACTCAGGCGGAAATTTCTCGCCGGTGATGTGTTCCAGCATGATGATGCGAAGCCTTGCCAGGTCGACGTGGTCGGCGGGGGTGGCCTTCCTTATCCTCAAGCCCATCTCCTTTCCTCCCATGAGCATGGACCGGTGGGTCGTGATCGGCCATACGAGAGCCCGGGCCTCCAAAGATCGTTGAGGCGTCGTGGATAGCCGCCAGCGTTGCCATGTCATGGCCGTCTGCATGACCACGTTACACGCGCGCCTTCCCAAATTATAATGGGTGCGAGGCGTTCTCGGCGGCTGCGAGGGAGTGATGATCATGGCTGAGGTGTCGAGGTCCGACGGCGCGATCAGGAAGGGGCTGGGCAAAGGAATCGTGCGGGCGGCTGAGTTCACCCTGCGCGCGGCGATGAAGATGCCGGGCCTGAACAGGGTGCACCCCTGGCTGCGCCCCGAGAAGTCCGAGATGCGCTGGCTGCCCATCAACGCGGATATCTCCATGCCCGGGGACATCCCGATGCCCCTGGCGCTTCTCGAACGCTTCATCGAAGAGGCCTCACACCGCGTGATCGTGGATTATTGCGGCTGTCGGGAGGGGTGGAAGTGCAATCATTACCCGCGCGACATCGGCTGCCTGATGATGGGCGACGACGCTCTCCTCATCAAGCGCTTCCCCGGCCACGAGGTGGGCGTGGAAGAGGCCAAGGCGCACGCCCGCAAGGCGGTGGAGGCGGGGCTGGTACCCGTGGTGGGGAAAGCGAGGGTGGACAACTTCATCTTCGACGTCAAGGACCGCTCGCGCATGCTCACCACCTGTTTCTGCTGCGAGTGCTGCTGCATAACCCGCTACACTCGTTACGTGCCGGTCGAATGGCTGGAGCCCATTCAACCCCGCCTGGAAGGAATATCCATCACGGTGGGGGAGGCGTGCACGGGGTGCGGGAAGTGCGCCAGGCACTGCTACATCGAGGCCATCGAGGTGGTGGACGGGCGCGCGGCGATCGGAGACCGTTGCCGCGCCTGCGGAAGGTGCGCCACTGTCTGTCCCGAAAACGCCATCGAGATACGCATGGACGACCCCGAGTTCCTGGAGAAGGCCTACGCCAAGATCCGCGCCCACGTCAAGTTCGACTGAGACCCCGGCAGGTGCTTTGGTGGAGAGGCATGTGCATGCGGGAAAACCTCCCGCGGCGCAGTTCGTAAAACTGGATCTTGTCCGCGTGCCGCCGTTAACAAGGCTGGGGAGATAGTCGATAGATAACTTGCGTCTCGGTATCTCACTAACCGCGGCCCGGAGGATCAAGGAGGAGGCAGGTGGACCCATTCGCTCGCAAGACGGCCATCATAACCGGCGGGGCCTCGGGCATAGGGCGCGCTCTCGCCGAGGAGCTGTGCCGTCGCGGGGCGCTGGTCACCCTGGCCGACATCAACGCTTCCCTGCTGGAGGAGACGGTGGGCGCGCTGGCGGGACGGGGATACGATGCGGTGGGGGCGCCCCTGGACGTCACCGAGCTCGAGGCGGTGAAAAAGGTGGTGCAGGATACCGTCCGCGCGCGCGGGCGACTGGACTACATGTTCAACAACGCCGGCATCGTCATCGCGGGAGAGGCCCAGGATTTCTCTTACAGCGACTGGCGCCGCGTCATCGACACCAACCTCTATGGCGTGGTCCACGGCGTGATGGCCGCCTACCCGCTGATGGTGGAGCAGGGGCACGGACACATCGTGAACACCGCTTCCCTGGCGGGACTCGTCCCGGCCACGGGAGAGATCTCCTACACCACCAGCAAGTACGGCGTGGTCGGCCTCTCCAACGCGTTGCGCGCCGAGGCGGCCCATTACGGGGTCAAGGTCAGCGTGGTCTGCCCGGGGTTCATCCGCACCCCCATCTACGAGAGCTGCGAGCTCATCGGGTTGGACCGTGGGAAGATGATGGAGCTGGCCCCCGAGGGCTTGCCCCCGCACAAGTGCGCCCGCGCCATCCTGCGCGGCGTGGAGCGCAACCGGGCCATCATCGTCGTAACCGCCCTGGCCCGGGCTTTCTGGATCATGCAGCGCCTGAGCCCCGGGCTGGTGCGCGCGGTCTTCAGCCGGGGATTGATGAAGCCGATGCGCGATGCGAAGATCGCTTGACCCGACCTGGCCCCCGCGACTCACGGGCAGGGGACGGCGCCCGGCCGCGATGCCGGGAAAGCAGGTGCCGCCTGGCGCTCGGCGGGAACGGTGGCGCCGATACCGGGGAGGCAGGGAACGCTCAGCGGGAACGTTGACGCCGACGAAGTCCTGACCCCGATGTAGGGAAGGTCGGAAGACCTCTTTGGGCGAAAAAGAAAACATCAAAAGGAGGGGTGTTTTAGGATGGCGGAGGGGAAGAAGACCTGCGGCACCTGTGGCCTTCCCAGGGGCATAGGGAAAGGCAACGTATGGCACGCCAACGGGGTCATAACCGCGGCTTACCCACCGCATATCAGGGGCACCCTCTACGACGTCGACGAGCTCAACGCCCTTTTCCCCGCTCTTTCCGCGCGCATAGGATTCGATATCACCCGCCTGGTGGTGGAGGGCAAGCGCAAGGACGGGAAGCGTTACGCCGGGTCCCTGGCCCGCAACCTGCGGGCGGCGGGAAGGGAGGCAACTCCCATGGAGGTTTACGGTTTGATCTCGCGCTTCTGCGCCAACTGGGGGCTTGGCCTCGCTTCCGTCAGGGAATACCGGGAGGGGGAGCTCCTGGTGCTGGAGACCGGTAACACCTACAGCGAGCCCATGGCCATGGGGGACTGGGCGGGGGTCTTCGAGGCCATGGAGGGCAGAAGGGGAGAGCCGCACTGGCAGGAGGAAGGGGGGCGCGATTACATCGAGGTAACGGCGGTGGAGGGTGAACCTGAGCTGGAAGAGCGTATCGAACAGGAGGTGGAGCTGGGGATACCTTTCACGGAGGAAGGCGATCTGCGCTACGAACACTGCGCGGAGTGCGGGGTGCCCGTGGAGATCTCTCGCCAGTTCGACTGGAACGCCGAAGAGGCCCTCGTCCTGGAAAGGCTGAGCGGCAAGCGTTTCATCCTGCACAACACCAACGGTATCGCCGCGGTGGTGAGGGTGTTGCACGAGGAGCTCGGAGGCGAGGTGGACGAGATAATCACGGAGATATCGTGCGACTATGCCCGCGATTATTACGCGTCCTTCAAGGACAAGACTTCCCTGGACGCGGAGCTGCTGAAGTTCCCCCTGCGCAGCTGGGGAAGGCCGGCGCGGTTCAAGCGCGGGGATGAGGGCTGCCGACTGGGAGTCGTGAACCCCTACTCGACCCCCATACTCGCGGGGCGCATCTGGGGCATGCTCGAGGTCTTCGAGGGAGCCTCCTTCGCGCTGGGCGGTCTGGAGGAGAAGGAGGGTTACCTGGAGATCGCTCTCGCCAGGAAGTGACGAATCAGTCCCGAATCCGCCTCGTCAGCCTCCATCGCTCCTTATATATGTTTTATAGTCTTATTATTCCACCGTCACGCTCTCGGGGAGCCTCCTGGTGAGGATGTCAGCCGCCTCCTCCACCATCTCCTCCAGCACCTGCCCGGCGGGCTTGATCTCCTTGACGATGCCCGCCACCTGCCCCGCGAAGCCGCCGATGTACTATTCCACCGTCACGCTCTCGGGGAGCCTCCGGGTGAGGATGTCAGCCGCCTCCTCCACCATCTCCTCCAGCACCTGCCCGGCGGGCTTGATCTCCTTGACGATGCCCGCCACCTGCCCCGCGAAGCCGCCGATGTACTCATCCCGGTTGTCCTTGATGAAGGCGGCGAGCAACGCGGAGGCGATGAGCATCTGCAGGGGGAAGGGCAGGGGCTGCAGGCCCGACTCGTCCCAGAGGTCCATGAAACGGCTCTTTATGGAGCGCAGGGTCTTGCCGGTGAACATGGTGCTCACCCGCGTGTCCTCGTCGCTGGCCTCCACGATGTGCTGTTTGATCACCGCGGGGGCGCCTCCCTCGTCGGTAGCGAGGAAGCGCGTGCCCACCCAAACGCCCACGCAGCCCATGGCCAGCGCCGCCGCCAGGCCGCGACCGTCTCCGATGCCCCCCGCCGCAAGGACGGGGACCGGGTAAGCGGCGTCGATGCACCCGGGCACCAGGGCCATGGTCCCGATACGGCCGGTATGCCCGCCCGCCTCGTGGCCCTGGGCCACCAGGAGGTCGATGCCCGCATCCGCCATGCGCCTGGCGTTCTTGATATTGCCGGTGATGGCCAACACCTTGGTCCCGGCCGCGTGGGCGTCCTCCACCATGAAGCCCGGATTGCCCAACCCCGCCGCGAAGAGCGGGACCTTTTCCTCCAGGCAGACCCTTATGGCCTCGTGGGGCATCATGGTGGTCGAGTTCATCTTCACCATGATCTCCACGTCCGGCAATCCCAGGTCCTTCTTCACCTTGGCGATGAAGTCCTGGTGGGACTGGGGGAGGTTCTTCAACAGCTCGTCCAGGGGCACTTCCCCGGGGGCGCCGGTGTCCGGCAGCTCGGTGATGTTCTTGGGCAGCAGCAGGTCGACGCCGAAGGGCTTGTCGGTGCGCGACTTGATCTCGCGGATGGCGTCGCGCATCTCGTCCACCGAGTAGCCGCTCGCTCCCAGGACACCGAGGCCGCCGGCTTCGGATACCGCGACGACCAGGTCCACCGGCGCCCCGGTTTCCTCGCCGAGCAGGTTGGGCCCCATGCCCGCGCTCAATATGGGGTACTCGATACCCAGCATGTCGCATAGCTTGGTGCGCAGAACTCTCTTACCCATGCTTACCCCTTTCCTTCGTGGATGGAGTTCTTCGGTCAGCGGCAACGAGCTGCCGGTCTCCCTCCCGCAAAGCCTTGACGTGCCCATTATAGTCCCGCCGTACCCCTACCTGAAGTCGAATGTGCGTCGATGCGTGTAGGTCCAGCCCGGTGATATATGTGGCAGAGGAATCAAGCCCGGAAAACGACCGCGGGCACCTCGGTCAAGAGGTTGCGGGCGAAGTGCGCGCGGCGGCGCTGCCTGACCTTTAGGGACAGCATGGAAGCATCCATACACCTGATGCACATTCGGATACATAGATGGAGAGGCAAACGGGTTTTCAGCGCTCGGGCGAGTGGTTTTCGATCACCGCCCTCAAGTCAGAGGCGATCTGGTCAAGCTCGTGCATAAGCGCGGTTATCTCCTGCATGGCGGCGGCTTGTTCCTGCAGGGAGGAGGATATCTCCTGCATGTTGCCCGTCACCGACTCGGAGATGGCGGACACGGAACTGGCTGCCTCGCGCATCTGCCTGCTGGTAGGTTCGGTTGCCCCGGCGGCTTCGATCACCGCCAGAATTTGATGCGTTATCTCACGCGCGGCGGAGTCGACTTGGGACAGGAACCCTTGCACCCTGTCGCTCGCCTGCATTCCCTCTCCCACCCTTACGCTGGTTTCCTGCATGGCCGCGGCGGCCTTTGCCACCATGTTCCTTATCTCGTTCACCAGTCTCTCGACGCGTCCCGCGGCGTCGGAGGAATCCTCGGCCAGTTTTCGCACCTCGGCTGCCACCACGGAGAAACCGCGGCCCTGTTCCCCCGCCCTCGCCGCCTCTATGGCCGCGTTGAGGGCCAGGAGCTTGGTCTTGTCGGCGATGGAGGAGATGACCTCGATGATCAGGCCGATCTCTCCGGAATGCTCGTCGAGCTCACCTATCAACCTCTCCAGGTTTGCGGCGGTTTCCCGGATCCCTCCCATCTTCCCCGCCGCCTCGCGCACCGCCTCCACGCCCTGGTTCACGGTGAATTCCACCTCATCCGAGAAACCACGGGCCCTTTCGGCGGCTTCCTCCACCCCACCTATATCCCGCAATAGCTCATCGATGGAGGATTCCAGCCGCGAAATCCCCTGGTGCTGTTCCTCGGCCTCCCTGGATAGGTCGACCACGGAGTTCGAGATATCTTGCAGGTTTGCGTTGCTGTTGTCGGTTATCTTGAGCAGCGATTCGCTGGCCTCGGCCAATTTTGCCGAGCTTTCGCCGGCCTGCTCGATAAAGGCGGCGAGTGCGTCGCTCATCTCGTTGAGGGTGGACGCCACCTCGCGCATCACGCCCGCCCCCTCCACGTCCTCGATCCGTGAAAAGTCGCCGGCCCTAAGCCGGGAGCAGAACTCGTCTATGCGTATCAGGGGTTTGATGTAGGTGTTGGCGGCGAAGAGCACGCAGAAGAAAACCGCGGCGAGGATCACGGGGACGCCGAGGGCAAACACGGCTATCAGGAAGCCGTTCTCCATGGAAAGGGCCAGGTATACGATGATGGCTATCCCGGTGAGGGCTATGGGGATGGCGATGGCCAGCATCTTGGCCATGAGCAACGCCACCTCTCGACGGAACCTCCTTGCGGCCTGCTCGCTGAGCCTCATCGCTGTCCTTCCGACTGGCCTGGGAGGCCCGCTCCATGGAACCGTCGTTTTCGGGAACTTGCGACCCGGAAGGTTTCCTTTTCCAGCCCGAAGATAGCGCGCTGCATTGCAAAGAATCGTCGTCTCCGTGGGCTCGCGACGCTCATGGCCTCCTTTCCTGGATCGATATACACCCCGCTTAGCTGCTTATCCGGGTGCTGCTGCCTTGGCCCCGCCGAAAGCGGACCCTCGCCCACCGGATCGACATCATCGGGATGTGCCATTCGCCACCGCCCCGGCTTCCTTGCATCCGACGAAGGCGGAGTTACGCCGGCCTGACCCATATCGAACGGAAAATCCCCTACCGCTTATGGGAGGCCTTTGGCCACGCCGGCGGCGGAACCTGGCCAGCCGGATCGACAGCCCTCTCAAATGTTCCCGCATCACTTCACCCCCATCGCGCCTTTTTTCGCTGACGCCGACCAAGGTCTCTTTCATGGTGGAAACCACCATGCCACGGCGCGGATTTAATGTTGCATCCAAACCCTTCTTCGGCCTTTTCGCGACAACTCCTTCAGCGCATCCCGGTGAGGCATGGCTGGGATCGGATCCGCATATATCCGGCAGAGGTGTGATAAAGATCGAATCCGTACGCATCATGCCGAGGCATGAGCAAGGTCGACTGCGTGTGGATCCATTCAGGGGCGATTGATGTTGACATATCGCAAATAAATATTTAATATCAATATTGTCATAATGACACTATTGAACGGAGGTGAAAAATGTTCAGAGAACACGAGAGGGAGTGCAGGAGACCGGCAGAAGGCCCACGCCTTTTCTCGATGATGCGCCCGGGGCACGCCCATGGCGGCATGCCGCTGGATTTGCCCGGTCTGAGCTGGGACCCCACGCGGCGCTTCCTGAGGCCGGCGGTTCTCCTGCTCCTCGCGGAGCGGCCCATGCATGGGTACGAGCTCATGGGGAGGCTGAAGGAGTTCGGCATCGGTTTGGGCGGGATGGATCCCTCCATGCTCTACAGGTTGCTCCGGGTCATGGAGAGGTCCGGGATGGCCGAGAGCTCACTGGACGACACGGGCTCCGGTCCGGCTCGAAAGGTCTATAGCCTGACCCCTGAGGGCAGGGAGGTCCTCGACATGTGGATGTCGAACCTGGATGACCTGTCCGAACTGCTTAACCGTTTCAAGGAGCGCTACGAGGGCCTGCGCTGACCCCCTATTCCATGTTGCAATAGGCGTTAGGGTGCCATGGAGGTTGGGGAGAATAATCTTCGGTCGCCTTCAAGCTTGAGCGACATGGCGACGGCGATGGCGCGGGTTGGCGCTAATGCCGAGAGCGGGCTCTTGGCGGGCCCCGTTGAAACGGGGTTGCCTGAACCGGGCCATGGGCCGATCCTTTGATTTTCAGGGAAAGCATGAGGTCGACATCGACGAAGGAGGTTGGATCATGGCGGAATGGGTCTGCAACAAGTGCGGTTACGTGAGGGATTCGCGCTGCAAGCCGAAGAAGTGCCCGAATTGCGACGCGCAAAACGCTTTTGAGAAAAAGGAAGAGGGCGGCAAGAAATAGCCCGCTGATATCGAGCGTGTGCTTCGCGTACCGCCTTCGCATGAGGGCGGGCCTCGGTTCGGTGTTTTTCGGTCAAACCGTAATGGAGGCACGCGGCCCCTGCGGGATGGCTACGCTGCCCTTTCCCGTAGGAGGCGGCTGCGAAGCATGGAGGGTGGGATGACCTAACTTATCGTCCGGATTTAAGGACCCCGCTCCTGTCGCTCGCATTGAGAGATCATCGGTTGCGACGAGGCCATTGCCCGCGTCAACGTGGACTTAAGGACCCCGCCTTCCACGCTCGCAGTGAAAGGGCATCTTCTCGGGATTGAGATCCCATGCATCGGGATTCGTTTTCCGGCAGGTTCCGAAAAGGTTTGGGTGCGGGTGTGGGCGTGGGGTCTTGGGAGAAAGCGGGGAGTGTCCTACGAGGAGCCCTCCTGCAGTTCGCGCAGGCGTTCCTCCAGTTCCTCTATCCTCGCCTTGAGCTCGTCTATCTCGCGCTGCATGCTCATCACCATGCGCGCTCCCCTGGCGTTGAGTTTCTCCCCATCGATCAAGCGGTGCACGGTCCTCAAGGTCTCGATGTTCTCGTTGGAATAAAGCCGGGTGTTTCCCTCCGTCCGGCTTGGCGTGACCAAGCCCGCGCTCTCGTAGCGCCTCAGCGTGCTCTGCTCGCAGGCGAGGAGCCTGGATACCACCCCGATGGTATAGAGGGGCTCCGAATCTCCGTATCCCGCCGTCCCTCTTTCTTGGGCCATGATTTATTTATATCCCGGATCATTTAATATGTCAAACGTGATGATAATACTTGACAATTAATTATAATAAATCTAACATAATTAGTGAAATATAAGACCTAAGCGTGAAGGAGGAGGTGGTGCCCTTGGAGAAAAGCCAGAGATGTGTTATTTGCGGAAGCGCCGGTTCCATCGAATTCGACATGTGCCAGGTCTGCCTGTTCGATTACGCGAAGTTTAGAGAAGAGATGGGCGCGGAGATCGGTGGGGCGCTCAGGATATCCGAAGCTGGACTCGACGACGAGTACGGCCTTGGGGGCTCGGAGATGGGATATGCGCTGAGCTCCCTGCCGGCGTGAGCGCCGGGAAACGAGACCATGACCTGAAAGGAGGTGGGTGAGATGTCCATCGTAAGGTGGAGGCCGTTCTTCCCCGCAGCGTTTAGGGACTGGACGCCGAGGGGGTGGTTCTGGAGCGATATGGACGACTTCACGCTCTTCCCCACCTTCCATGACTGGCCGAGCATGGATGTCTACTCCGAGAAGGATGACATGGTGGTCAAGATGGAGCTGCCTGAGTTCAAGGCAGATGACGTGAGCATCGACCTGCACGATTCCACCTTGACCATAAGCGGCAGGCACGAGCGCGAGGAGAAGGTGGAGGAAAAGAACTACTACCGCCGGGAGCGCGTCGCCGGGTCTTTCACGCGCAGCGTGCCCCTTCCCGGCGAGGTCAAGGAGGAAGACATCTCGGCCAGCCTCAAGGACGGCGTCCTGGAGATCCGCGTGAAGGGCGCGGGCAAGTCCATAGAGGGAAGGAAGAAGATCCCCATCACGTCCTCCTGATCGTGTGCCGATGGGGAAGAGTCCGAGGCGCGGACGCCTTGACGGTGTCCGCGCCGGCTTTTTCCGGCACCCCTTCCCTTTGCCGTCCTTGTATCATGCTTGGGGGCGACAACCTTTCTGGCAACTGCCCACCATGTCGCCACCGGATCCCTATGCATGAATGCAACCCTTCATATATTGGATCCGGTGTCTTGCTCTTGCTGCGCGTTTGAATGCTTTGCCCGATAATCCGCAAGGCCGCTTGCTTCTTTATTCTTTTCCCAGAAGGTGATGTTTTAGCACCACTTCATTGGAATGCAATATTTCGAATTCTTTTCCATGTGGGGAGCTGCATCATCAGCAGATCGATGCATGCACTCGTCACGAATGATGTAGGCGAAGGGGGAATGGAACTTGACGGGGG